>NZ_JAKVUA010000001.1:0-623481 GCF_033978845.1 Tenacibaculum sp. 1B UA | reverse complement strand
ATTCCTCCTTAGCTCAGTTGGTTAGAGCATCTGACTGTTAATCAGAGGGTCCTTGGTTCGAGTCCAAGAGGGGGAGCAAAGGCAACGTAGAAGCCGATAATTTCTACAACATACATATATTGTTCTAAAAGAACATTCCTCCTTAGCTCAGTTGGTTAGAGCATCTGACTGTTAATCAGAGGGTCCTTGGTTCGAGTCCAAGAGGGGGAGCAAAAAAAAGACTTACACTACGTAAGTCTTTTTTTTATTTTTACATCATGCAATTTCCTAAAAAACTACAACAAAAAATTACGCAAAGAATAACCCAAAACTCTTTGAGGAGACTCGGTAAAGAAAATTTACTTATTGATTTTTCTTCTAACGATTATTTAGGTTTTGCTAAATCTGAAATTATTTTTAATAAAACACATCAATACTTAATTAATAATAACTTCAAAATTAATGGAGCAACAGGTTCTCGATTGCTTTCTGGAAACCATAAACTATACACAACAGCTGAAAAGCAGCTAGTTAAACTCCATAATACAGAAGCTGCTCTTATTTTTAATTCAGGCTATGATGCCAATGTTGGCTTTTTTTCTTCTGTACCTCAACGTGGTGATATTATTTTGTATGATGAGCTTATTCATGCTTCTATAAGAGATGGAATTCAATTATCTAATGCAAAATCTTTTAAGTTTAAACATAACGACATAAAAGATTTAGAAAAAAAAATTATTCGTTTTGTCCAAGACAATAATTCAGAAGTTTACATAGTTACAGAATCTGTTTTTTCTATGGATGGAGATTCTCCTGACTTAACAGCAATGTCACAAATAATCCAAGAACATACGAATGTACATTTTGTTATAGATGAAGCACATGCTGTGGGGGTATTTGATTTTGGGTTAGTTCAAAAATTACATTTAGAAGATGTAGTTTTTGCCCGAATTATTACTTTCGGAAAAGGGTTAGGATGCCATGGAGCAGCCATTTTGGGAAGCAAACAACTACAACAGTATCTTATTAATTTTTCACGCAGTTTTATTTACACTACTGGATTGTCTCCTCATTCGTTGGCCACCATAAAAATTGCTTATGATGAATTAGTTATTAGTAATTCCAAAGAACAACTTCAACAAAACATTCAACACTTTATTAAGGAATCAAACAGGCTACAATTAAGTTTTATTGAGAGTAACTCAGCCATTCATTGTTGTATTATTTCTGGAAATGAACGCGTAAAAAGCATCGCTTTACAATTACAACAAAAAGGATTTGACGTAAAGCCAATTTTATCGCCTACAGTTCCTCCAAATCAAGAACGTTTACGTTTTTGCTTACATTCTTATAATTCTAAAGAAGAAGTCATCAATGTTTTAGAGAACCTTGCTACTTTTGTTAAAAAAAAACACAATGCAAGATAATCACACCATTTTAGCAGTATTCGAATACTCTACCGAAGCACAAGTTGTAAAGACTAAGTTAGATTCAGAAAACATCAAGACCCTGTTAATGGACGAAAAAACAATTGATTCTGACCCGTTGATTAGTCAAGCTATTGGTGGAGTAAAATTACTGGTACACAATAATGATTTAGAAAAAGCTGCTACTATTTATAATGAAATAAGAGAGTACACAAAAGATGAAAACGGAAATAACACTCATTGTCCTAAATGTAATTCAACAAAAATATTAGTTGCCGATTTACAACGTAAAAATATCTTTTTTATGCTCTTTCCTTTTTTTGAAAGCAAAAAATTCATCTGCAACGATTGTAAAACAATTTTTAAATGAAAAAATATTTTATCACAGGAATCTCTACGGAAGTAGGAAAAACCGTTGCTGCTGCTATTGTCACAGAAGCTTTGGAAGCCGATTATTGGAAACCTATTCAATCGGGTGACTTAGAATATTCCGACACTCATAAAGTTGAAAAATTAATTTCTAACTCAACAACTGTTTTTCATCCAAACTCGTATGCATTACAAACACCAATGAGTCCGCATGCATCCGCAGAAATTGATGGAATTACCATTGAGATTGACAACATAAAAGAGCCTATTACTAAAAACCATTTAGTTATCGAAGGAGCTGGCGGATTACTCGTTCCTTTAAATGATAAAAACACCTTGTTAGATGTTATCAATCCCAACTATAAAGTCATTGTAGTTTCTCGTCATTACTTAGGAAGTATTAATCACTCCTTATTAACAGTTAACTTACTAAAAGAAAAAGGGTTTGAAGTTTCCTTAATTTTTTCAGGAAACGAACATAAAACAACAGAAGATATTATTAAAAAAATGACTGGAGCACCTGTAATTGGTCGTATTGAAGAAGAACCTTATTTTGATAAAAATGTGATTAAAGAATACGCAGAACTACTTAAAGACAAATTATAAATGAAACCTGTTAGTGTAAAACATCTTTGGTCTTTTCCTTTACTTTTTGGTTTTTTAGGAGCCATCATAGGATTAGTCTTGCGGTATGCTTTTACTGGTAGTATTTCTGGATTTCCTTTTAAGTTTGTATTACATTCCCATTCTCACATTATGTTATTAGGGTTTGTTTTCAACGCTTTAATTGTATTACTCTTTACACGTTTTACCAACGGAATTGATAAAATTTCTTACCGACTCTATCTTGCATTACAAATTTGTGTAGCTATCTTATTAGTTGGGTTTATCATTCAAGGGTATGCTTTGGTAACCATTATTTTTTCTACCCTACACTTATGGATTAGCTATTGGTTACTACTACGATTATGGAAACGTTTGCAGGGTAAAGAATCAGATGTAACATTAATTAAAACAGGAATTGTTTTTCATTTCATTTCATCAATTGGTCCTTATGCTTTAGGTCCGCTAATGGCTATGAAAATGCAAACTTCTCCTTGGTATCAACAAGCTATTTTTTTCTATTTACATTTTCAATATTTCGGTTCCTTTTTTCTTTGGATGCTTGCCGTATTCTTTCAAAAAACAGCAATTAAACTATCAAAAAATCAAATTCTACTTATAGTTTTTTCTTTGATATTACTATATGCACACTCATTGAAATACAGCTTCAGTTATCTGGCTATTCAAATTCTAGGAGGTATTGGTGCAGGAATATTAATCATAATACTTTTCAGACTTAAAAACTTATTCTTACATCAAAAATTACAATACCAATTATTTTTTGGAATTCTACTATTAATTGGAGTTTTGAACTGTTTTGGTAGCATCCCTTACTTTTCAAACTTAGTTGTAACCAATAGGTTTATGCTAATTGCTTGGTTACATCTACTCTTTTTAGGAATGTATCTCCCTTTTATTTGGATAGAATTAAATAAAAACATTCATAAAAGCATCTGGATTTCTTACACTTTTTTCTTACTTATATCTGAACTGTTTTTAGTATCTCCCGCTTTTTTTTCTGAATTGTTTTTAACCCCTATTATGTGGTTATTGTTTATTGCCTATTTCGGAGTGGTTTTATGTATTTCTATTGTACATTTGACAGCTCTTTTTCAAAAGAACGAAACCTATGAACTTACAAGAACGCGATAAAAAACATTTGTGGCATCCACTAAAACAACATCAAACACACCCCAATAGTTTGGGTATTGTAAAAGCAAAAGGATGTGTACTAACCGATGAACACGGAAATGAATATATCGATGCTATTTCCTCTTGGTACACCTGCATGTTTGGTCACTGTAACGATTTCATCACCAATCGTGTTTACCAACAAATGCAAACCTTAGATCAAATTATGTTTAGCGATTTTACCCATGAACCTGCGGTAAAATTATCTGAAGAGTTGATTAAAATTCTACCCAAAAATCAAAATAGAATCTTTTTTAATGATAACGGATCTACTGCTGTAGAAGCAGGTATTAAAATGGCTTTACAATACTATTTTAATAAGGGTGAAAAGCGCAACACTTTCATTGCTTTTGAAGATGGATTTCATGGCGATACGTTTGGAGCCATGTCTGTTTCTGGTTTATCTGTGTATAATGGTCCTTTTGAAGATTTTTTAATGGATATTCAACGAATTCCTGTTCCAAATGGAGAAAACAATGAGGCTATTGCACAAAAATTACAACAGATTATTTCAGAACACAATGTTGCCGGGTTCATTTACGAACCTTTAGTACAAGGAGCTGCTGGAATGAAAATTCACAAAGCCGAAAATTTGAATAGTATCTTAGCTATTTGTAAAGAAAATGACGTGTTAACTATTGCTGATGAAGTAATGACAGGTTTTGGAAAAACTGGTAATCATTTTGCTTCTGATGAAGTCGCTACCAAACCAGACATTATATGCTTAAGCAAAGCATTGACCGCTGGATTGGTTCCTATGTCAATTACTTCATGTACCGAAGAAATTTATAGGGCTTTTTTAGATAACGATATTGCCAAAGGTTTTTTTCATTGCCATACCTATTCTGCAAATCCTATAGCTTGTAGTGCTGCATTGGCTAGTATTGAGCTTTTAAAAACTCAAGAAATCCAGGACAATATTCAGTTTATTGAAAAGTCTAATAAAACTTTTGCCAAAAAAACAGAAAATCATCCAAAAGTAAATTCAACAAGAGTCAAAGGAGTTATTTTAGCTATTGATTTAAACACCAATTCTGGTCGTTATGGAACGTTGCGTGACCAGCTTTTAAAATCTTTTATGAATGATGGAGTTTTCTTACGTCCGCTAGGAAACACAATTTACATTCAGCCGCCTTATGTGATTACTAAAAAACAACTTGACAAAGTATATACAACTATAGAAAAGGTTCTAGATACTCTCTAGAATCTTTTCTTTCTCTAGTAAATTAATTTCTTCTTGGGTTTCTTTTATTATCACATATAAATCTTCATAAATCCATTCTCCATCTATCTTAATTCCTCTAACAATAAGAGTTCCTTCTCCTTTATCTCCTCTTATCGGAATAGAAAAATCTACATTTCCATCATCATTGGTAAGAGAAATATTTCCTGATGGAATTCCGTATTTTTCAATAGGTTGACCTAAGTTTTCAATAACCAACTTATTTTTAGATGCCTGCTCAATAGCATATTCAACAGGAGTTGAACTTGTCATTATTTTTGACACACCAAAAAATGCTGCACCTACACCTAAAACAATCAATAAAATAAACCCTAAACAACCTGTTAATGGAATAAACCACAACCAATTTCTACTAAACCAACTTTTTTGATGTTGCTCACTCATAACTTCAATAATTTTATCACAAGATAAATATTTTTATTTTCTTTAGAATACTTGATTTTACCTTTATTTTTGCTGAAATTTTATCGTATTGAAAGAACTCATCTCAATAACATCTTTTGCATCTGTTTCAGCCTTGGGAAGTACTCCAGAAAAAATATGGGAGAACTACCTGGATAACCAACATTTTTTAACCTTAAAAGAGTTTAAAGAGTCTAAAACATGGGTAGCACAATTAACTGATGAAGATAAACGTACTATTGAAGGTGTTAGAAACTCTGACAATAAGTATAAGAATTTAGATCCTTCCGTTTTATATACGCTCTTTGTTGCCAGAAAAACAATGGAACAAACAGACTGGAAGCCTGAAGATAACTTCGGAATTAACATTGGTTCTTCTCGCGGAGCAACTTCTCTATTTGAAAAATACCATAAGGAGTTTTTAGCAACAGGTAAGTCATCTACCTTAAGTTCTCCAACTACTACTTTAGGAAATATTTCCTCTTGGATTGCACATGATTTACAGAGTAACGGACCTGAAATTTCACATTCTATAACTTGTTCAACCGGATTACATTCTTTATTGAATGGAGTTGCTTGGTTGCAATCGGGAATGTCAGAAAAATTTATGATTGGCGCTAGTGAAGCTTCACTAACTGATTTTACCATCGCGCAAATGCAAGCATTAAAAGTATATTCTAAAGAAAATGATGAATATCCATGTAAAGCTTTTAACCTCAACAAAACCAAAAACACCATGGTATTGGGAGAAGGTGCTTCTGTGTTTTGTTTAGAGAGTGGAAGTAAAGAAAATGCCATCGCTTTTATTGAAGGGGTTGGATATGCAACTGAAGTATTAAAACACAATACTTCTGTAACAACAGATGCAGAATGTTTTCAAAAATCAATGAAAATGGCTTTAGGAACAATTTCTCCAGATGAAATTGACGCTATTATAATGCATGCCCCTGGAACCATTAAAGGAGATCAATCAGAAATTAATGCGATTCAAAAAGTATTTTGTAAAAAAACTCCGTTTTTAACTACTAATAAATGGAAACTCGGTCATACTTTTGGTGCTTCTGGTTTGTTAAGTTTAGAATTAGCCGTACTAATGCTACAACACCAACAAGTTATTGAAGTTCCCTTTGCTGAACCTCAACACACTCCAAAAAAACTCAATAAAATACTAGTAAACGCTGTTGGTTTTGGAGGAAATGCGGTTTCTGTTTTAATCACAACGAAGAACACTTAAAAACAATCGATAAGAGAGATTCTCTTGCCAAAAAAAAATAAGAGTCATAAAATTCCGCTTTCGAAGCGGAATTTTTTATTTTTACCACCACAAACAACTCGAATTTATGACTGAAATTAGACACGATTGGACGAAAGAGGAAATTCTAGAAGTATACAATAAGCCTTTAATGGAGCTTTTGTACGAGGCTTCAACTATGCATAGAAAATATCACGACCCAAATGCTGTACAGGTAAGTACGTTAATCTCTATCAAAACTGGTGGATGTTCTGAAGATTGTGGTTACTGTCCGCAAGCAGCACGTTATCATACTAATGTTGAAGGAAATGATTTAATGACTGTTAACCAAGTTAAAGCACAAGCTTTACGTGCCAGAGAAGGTGGTTCATCAAGAGTTTGTATGGGTGCGGCTTGGAGAAACGTAAAAGACGGACCAGAATTTGACCAAGTCTTAGAAATGGTGCGTACTATTAACAAGCTTGATATGGAAGTGTGCTGTACCTTGGGTATGGTTACCGAAAACCAAGCAAAACGTTTGGCAGAAGCTGGGTTGTATGCTTATAACCACAATATTGATACTTCGGAGGATTATTACGATGATGTAATTTCTACTCGTGCCTTTAAAGATAGAGTAGACACTATTGAAAATGTACGTAAAACAAATGTAACCGTTTGCTCTGGAGGTATTATTGGTATGGGAGAATCGTTAGAAGATAGAGCGGGAATGCTTGAAACTTTAACTCGCTTCTCTCCACATCCTGAATCTGTACCAATTAATGCTTTAGTAGCTGTGGAAGGGACTCCATTAGAAGAACAACCTCCTGTAAACATTTTTGAAATGGTTCGTATGGTAGCTACGGCTCGTATTGTATTACCAGATTCACAAGTACGTTTATCAGCAGGTAGAACACAAATGAGTAGAGAAGGTCAAGCAATGTGTTTCTTTGCAGGAGCTAATTCAATTTTTGCAGGAGATAAATTATTAACTACTCCAAACCCTGATATTAACGAGGACATGAAAATGTTTGAAGATTTAGGGTTAAACACTCAGAAACCGTTCTTTAAACACGAACAACGAGAATCTGTTGAAGCAGAGAATTCTCAATACGAAGCATTGGGTGAAAAACCAAAATGGACGAGACCAGATCATAAGATTGAACGTAACGAACAAAAAAAGCAAGAGGCTAAAGAAGTAAGAGCCTAATTAAATAAAAAAAACGTCAAATTAATTTGACGTTTTTTTTGTCATTTTAATAAATAGTTCCATTCCTTGTCTGCTTACCGATGAATTGTAACAAGGTTCCATACTTCCTTTAAAATATGGTATAAAGTGTCCTTCATATTCTTTTTTACTTCCTCCAAAAGGCGGATGATCTTCATTTAGTACTGCATCAAATAGCAAACCAACTAACTTTCCCTCGTCGGTTAATAATTCATTTACTTTTTGCACATACTTTGGTCGTAGTTTAGGGTTAATAGCGCAGAAAAAAGTTTGTTCTATAATTAAATCAAAAACATTTTCTAATTCAAAAAAATCAGCATGAATCAAATTTCCCTTTGGAAAGCTAGGGGCTCTATTTTGTATTCTCTTTAAAGGTTCTTCGGCAATATCAACTACAAAAACATTATTGAATCCTTTATTAAATAAATATTCCGCTTCGTATGAGTTTCCTCCTCCTGGTATTAAAATCCGAATACTTTTATCTTCTAATTGGTTAAAATATTCTTTTAACGGATTTGAAATCTCTCCTAAATCCCATCCTGTTTTATTATGTAGGTATTTATTGTTCCAAAACGTCTCGGATAGTTCTATCATCTATTTTAACTTTTATCTCGCAAATTTAGGAATAAAACGTCGTAACAATTTATTAACTTTGCTTCTCGAAAAATTGAATGTATGGGATTACAGTTGCAACAAATAGACAGAGTAGAAACCATTACTAAAGAAGACTTCATAAAAAAATACTTCAAACCTCAAAAACCTGTGGTTATTGAACGTTTTATTGAAGACTGGCCAGCATACTCTAAATGGTCTTTAGATTATATGAAAGAAGTAGCAGGTGATAAAACTGTACCTTTATACGATAATAGACCTGTAGACTATAAAGATGGGTTTAATGAGCCTCATGCAACCATGAAAATGAGTGAATATGTAGATTTACTAAAGCGCGAGCCTACTAAATTTAGAATTTTCTTATGGAATGTTTTAAAAGAAGTTCCACAACTACAAAAAGATTTCACTTTTCCAGATTTTGGTTTACGTTTAATGAAAGGGTTACCAATGCTATTTTTTGGAGGGCGTGATTCGTATACATTTATGCATTACGATATCGATTTAGCAAATATTTTTCATTTTCACTTTGAAGGAAAAAAGAAGTGTATTTTGTTTGACCAAAAACAAAACAAACACTTATATAAAATTCCACATTCATTAATTACTCGTGAAGATATTGATTTTAACGATCCTGATTTTGAAAAATGGCCTGCACTTAAAAACGCTGAAGGTCATGTTACTGAACTTGAGCATGGTAATGTATTGTACATGCCTGAAGGATATTGGCATTATATGCGTTATATAACTCCTGGTTTTTCAATGAGTTTACGTGCTATTGCTCGCAATCCAAAAAACTTAGGAAAAGCCGTTTACAATGTTTTTGTTATGCGTACGATAGATAATGTTATGCGCCGTATTAAAGGTCAAAAATGGATTGACTGGAAAAACGAACAAGCTGTTGTTAGAACAAATAAAGCAAATAATATTGCATCATAAAAAAAGCGCCGATTGGCGCTTTTTTTTATCCTTATTTTCCAAAGAGTCTTTGAAAAAAACTTTTCGTTTTGGTTTTTGTTTCTTTAATTTCATCTTTTGCTTCTTCAGCAAAATCAACTACATGTTCACTAACTTCTCCAACAACCTCAGAAGCTTTCTCTGTTAAATCAGATAACACTTCTTTAGCTTCATCAGCTAATTCGTTTGTTTTAACTTTAGCTTTTTGAATATTTTCATCAGAAACAATTTCTTCAACTTTTTCTTTTACATCCTCTACCATGTCTACTAAATGCTCACTTACTTCTCCAGCCAACTCACTTGCTTTTTCTGTTACGTTATCCATAACCTCTTTAGCTTTATCTAAGTTGTCCTTTGTGTTTTTATCTTCCGACATATATAAAGTATTAAAAAAAGAATGTTTAGAACCAACCTTTTTTATTAACTTGGTATGTTTCTACAAACTCTTCATCAGATTTTGTTAAATACATAATTCCTTCAATAAAAGGTATAATACTTGCAAAACCACAAGTTACAAAAGTTGCTATAAGTTGTATGATTCCTTCTTTAGTATATCCCAGTACAAATTTATGTACACCCAAATATCCAAAAATCAAACCTAAAACACCTGCTAACACACGTTTACTTTCTTGATTAGGAACAGTATTCCCATTTTCATCAATTACATTCATTTTTTTATTTTTTTATTTATTAGACGGTGCTAAATTTATAAAAAAGCTTCGTCTTTTGGCTCCCATAGTTCAATTTTATTTCCATCTAAATCTACAACCCATCCAAACTTGCCATAATCGTACTCTTCTACCTTGTCCATAACAGTGACTCCTTTTTCTTTTAGTTCTTCTAGTAATTCTACTAAATTTTCTACTCGATAGTTAAACATGAAGTCTTTTTTAGAAGGTTCAAAGTAATTAGTGTCTTTACTAAACGGACTCCATTGTGTTGAAGCTTTTTTACCTTCATTGTCTTTCCACCAAAAAGTACAACCCCAATCATCGGTATTAAAGCCCAAGTTGTTTTTATACCAATCTTTCGTTGCTTTAGTATCTTCAGTTTTAAAAAAAACTCCTCCAATTCCTATTACTTTACCTTTTTTCTTCATTCTATTTCTTTTTTATTACGGATTCATAAATATTTACCCATTCATCAACGGACATTTTTGTACATAGTTTCGCAACTAATTCATACGGAACATCATCCATCTTTTTAAAACGGATACAACTTTTACCCATATCTAGCTTTCTTTTAGAGTGTTTAGGATATTCTGCTACAAACCAATCGTGTAACTCTTTTTTAGCATAAATTCCACTATGATAAAGATTCACTGAGTTTTTTTGTGAAGCAAAATTTATAAAAGGCAAGGGGAGTTTTGGGTCACAATGATAACCATTCGGGTACTTTGAGTGTGGAACATAATAACCAATCATATTATAATTGATTCCTTCTTCAAACCCTTTAGGTAAGTTTTTACGAATAACTGTCTGTAGTTTTTTTACTACTTCTTGCCTTTCATTTGGTAATTGACTAATGTATTCTTCTACTGTAAATGCTTCGTATTTCATGTTTCATGAATTTAAAGCTACAAATTAGCAAAATTTTACTTTGATTTTATCTACAATAGTCTGCGCTAGTTTTTCTTTACTTTCTATAGTCCAACCTGCAACATGAGGAGAAAGCAACACATTTTCAGCATGAATTAAATACTTAAATGCTTCTGACATTTCTTGATCTGTAAATAGGTTTTCGAAGGATTTTTTTTCATACTCCAATACATCTAACCCTGCTCCTAAAATTTTCTTTGATTGTAACGCTGTTACCAAATCTTCTGTTACTACTGATTTTCCTCTAGCTGTATTTAACAACCAGAAAGGTTTTGAAAAATTATTAATGAACTTATCATTTACCATATTTAAAGTACGTTCAGTTTGAGGGGTATGTAAACTCAGCACGTCAACTTTTTCTTGTAATTCTTTTAAAGAAACTTGTTTACAATTTTTGTCGCCAACATTTGGTTTAATATCATAACAAATTACTTCCACATCAAAACCTTGGAGTTTTTTAGCAAAGGCTTTCCCCATGTTTCCATAACCGATAATTCCAACTGTTTTTCCATCAAGTTCAACGCCTCTATTCTCTTCACGAAACCACTTTCCTTCTCTCACCTCTTTATCTGCCTTATTAAGCTTATTAAATAAAGAAAGTAACATTCCTAACGCATGTTCTCCTACAGCGTTTCTATTCCCTTCTGGTGCTGAAATTAAGTTTATTCCTTTCTTTTCAGCATAATCACAGTCAATATTTTCTAACCCAGCTCCAACGCGTCCTATAAATTTAAGATTTGTCGCTTTATCTAAAAATGATTTATCAATAGTAAATCGACTACGGATGACAATTCCGTCATACTCGTGAATTTTGTCTTCAATTTCTGGTTTTGAAGAGGTGTAATCTTCATAATTTTCAAAGCCACTCTCTTTTAACTGGTTAATTAAAAGAGAATGGTTTGTATCTAAATGTAAAATTTTCATCACTACATTTTCAAATTATCAAATTGATACATTGAAAAACTAATACTGTTCTTCTTCGTTTGGAAAGTCTTGACTCTTTACATCTGTAATATACTGTTCAAATGCATTTGTCATTCCTGTATATAAATCTAAGTATCTACGTAAAAAACGAGGGTTAAACTCGTGTGTCATTCCTAACATATCGTGAGTTACCAATACTTGTCCATCTACTCCTGCTCCTGCTCCAATTCCAATAACTGGAATCGTTAAAGCTTCCGATACTTTTTGTGCTAACTTAGCTGGAACTTTTTCTAACACGATAGCAAAGCACCCTAATTTTTCTAACATTAAAGCATCTTTCATTAACTTTTCTGCCTCTTCTTCTTCTTTTGCTCTTACGGTATAAGTTCCAAATTTATAAATAGATTGTGGTGTTAATCCTAAGTGCCCCATTACAGGAATACCTGCATTTAAAATTCGTTTAATAGAATCTTTTATCTCTTTTCCTCCTTCTAATTTAATCGAATGCCCACCACTTTCTTTCATTATGCGAATTGCAGAACGTAATGCCTCTTTTGGGTCTGATTGATAACTCCCAAAAGGCAAATCGACTACTACTAAACAACGATCAACTCCTCTTACCACTGAGCTTGCATGATAAATCATTTGATCTAATGTAATAGGTAATGTAGTTTCATGACCAGCCATTACATTTGATGCTGAATCACCTACTAAAATCACATCTATACCTGCACCATCAACAATTTTAGCCATGGTATAGTCATAAGCTGTAAGCATTGAAATCTTCTCTCCATTTGCTTTCATTTCAACAAGAGATTTAGTGGTAATTCTTTTATATTGTTTTTTTGCTACTGACATTTCTTTTATTTTATGGTTTGTAAAAATACATAATTATTCAATGGTTTTATTTATTATAAACCTATAAGCGTTTCGTTTTTTACCTTTTTAACCTCGTTAATCTTCTGTTAATTAAACTTTATCCATTCATTTTTTTAATAGTTTTACCTAACTAAACCAAACTAACATGCAAAAAACATGTACTCTATTAATTATTTTTGCTCTTTCAACAATGGTAAATGCGCAAGAAAATCCAGAAAAAAAAGCAATTAAAAATACTATTGAAACTTTTTTTGAAGGACTTCACAAAGGTGACAGTACTTTAGTAAGCTCTACACTTAATTCTACAATTAATATCCAAACTACGCATACTAATAAAGAAGGTAAAAAAATATTGATTACAGAAAGCAAAACAAAACTACTAACCGGTATTGCTAATAAAAAAGCTGAACATATCTATTTAGAAAAATTTTTGTCTTGGGACGTCAAGATTGATGGGAATTTAGCCTCAGTTTGGACTCCTTATGAATTTTATTTAAACGGAAAATTTAGCCATTGTGGTGCTAATTCTTTTCAACTTTTTAATAATAACGGAAAATGGGAAATTATATACTTAGTTGATATGAGACGTAGAAGTAATTGTAAAACAATTAAATAATAATTTTTATGAAAAAAATTTACTTTTTATTTTTATGTATTTCTAGTTTTAGTTTTGCTCAAGAATCTGAATTATTTCTTCCTGAATTATTTAATGGGTTGCCTAATGTTAGAGATTTTTCAATGAGTAAAAATCAAAATGAGTTTTATTTTACTGTTGAAAGTTATGCTAAAGAATATTCTTTTATAGCCTATTCGAAAAAAGTTAACGGGAAATGGCAAGAACCTGAAGCTGTTAGTTTTTCTGGTCAGTATAAAGACTTAGAACCCTTTTTATCTCCTGACGGATTGAAGCTTTTTTTTGCTTCTAACAGAAAAAACAACACCTCTAACGAGGTGAAAAAAGACATGGATATTTGGTATGTATCGCGAAAGTCTCTGTCTGATAATTGGTCTAACCCTATAAATGTAGGTGCTACAATTAATACTTCTGCTAATGAGTTTTACCCTTCAGTAACAAAAAAAGGAGATTTATTTTTCACCGCTGAATATAAAAACTCTAAAGGAAAAGAAGACATTTATGTAAGTAGATTTATTAATGGGAAATATACAACTCCTACTCCTCTAGATTCAAGCGTAAACTCTGAGAAATATGAATTCAATGCTTTTGTTGCTCCAGATGAAAGTTTTATTATTTTTACTTCGTACGGAAGAAAAGATGATTTAGGTAGAGGTGATTTGTATATAAGTAGAAAAGGGAATAATAACGAATGGTTACCTGCGAAACACTTAACTAATATCAATTCAAAAAAGCTAGATTATTGTCCTTTTGTAGATCTTGCAAATAATAAAATTTACTACACAACCAGTAAAAGTAAAATCTCAAATAAATTAAATGAAAAGAAAAACTTTAAAGAAATAATTGATTTTATTCAAAATAATCCTAACGGACTAAGTAGGGTTTACGTTACTTATTTCAATAAAAAATAACTTATCTTTGATTTAATGAATCTAACAAATCCTTCAAATACTTTATTTCCTGATAAATGGGTGGACAATTATGCTGACTACTTGTTTAATTACGCTATTGTACGTGTAAATAACTCAAATATTGCTAAAGATTTAGTGCAAGAAACATTTTTTGCAGGATTAAAATCAGCAAAGAATTTTGAAGGGAAGTCTACAGAACGAACATGGTTAATTTCTATTTTAAAAAGAAAAATAATCGATTACTACCGAAAAATAAATTCAAAAAAAGGACAAGCTGAAGTGCGAATGAATTTTTATGATAGTGGTGAAAATGAAGGGGATTGGATTGAAGAACGAGTACCACAAACCTGGGGTAACGATGCAGACAAGGATATTGAAAATGAAGAATTGAAAAACCAATTAGATTGGTGTATTGATAATCTCCCTGAAAAGTATGCTATGGTATTTAAAATGAAAACCATACAACAGTTTGAAACTGAAGATATTTGTAAGGAGCTAAATATTTCTCCGTCAAACCTATGGGTTATCATTCATAGAGCCAGAACACAATTAAGAGACTGTATGGAAAAAAATTGGTTTAATAAGTAAAAAAATAATGTTTAAATTTTTTAAAATTACATGTGATGAGGCCACAACCATTTGCGACAAGAGTCAATATGGAGAAGCTTCAGTATATGAAAAATTACAACTTAACTGGCACTTACTAACTTGTAAAATTTGTGCTTTGTACACGAAACAAAACAGAAAAATGTCTGATCTTTTTAAATTAAAATCAAAAGACTGTAAAAAACATACTGCTTGCTTGTCGAGTAAAGATAAGGAAAACTTAAAGGAACAATTAAATAAACTTAATTAGACGATTTTGGTTTTTAAAAAACCATTTTTTGATTTTTTGTTAGATTGAAACGGAATTTATTATAGTGATAAATTCCGTTTTTTTAATTTTGCACACTAAAAACGACTTATATGCACTTTTTACCTGAAGAATTAGATAATTATGTTGTTAAACACTCTCAAGCTGAACCCAAAATACTACAAGAACTAAGTAGAGAGACTTGGCAAAAAGTATTAAACCCTCGCATGTTAAGCGGAGCTTTTCAAGGAAGAGTTTTATCTATGATTTCAAAATTAATTCAACCTAAATCAATTTTAGAAATTGGTACTTATACAGGCTATTCTGCTTTATGTTTAGCTGAAGGGTTATCAAAAGAAGGAATGCTTTATACTGTCGATAAAAATGAAGAGTTAGAAGAACTTCAATACAAGTATTTTCAAAAGTCTGAATATAAGAACCAAATAGCGCAATACATTGGTAATGCTTTAGATATTATTTCTACTATTGATTCTAAATTCGATTTAGTATTTATAGACGCTGACAAGTCTAATTATGTAAATTACTTCCATTTAATCATTGAAAAAATGAATAAAGGTGGCGTTATTTTATCTGATAATGTCTTATGGAGTGGAAAAGTCGTTGAAGAGCTAGACTCTAAAGATATTGACACTAAAATACTTTTAGAATACAATAGACTTTTAAATGAAGATAGTCGCTTAGAAACCGTATTACTACCTATAAGAGACGGATTAACTATTAGTAGAGTTATTTAAAACAAAAAGTAAACCTTAGGATTTACTTTTTGTTTATTTACAATGACACACTTTATGGGATAGTGTCGTTTCTTATTATTGTAGCTTAACGACTTCTTTTTATAGGCCCAGTAAAATCGTCAATATTGTCTTTTACTTCGTTTACCTCTTTATTAATATCTCTTACAAAGTCTGTGTCTATACCTTGATTTTTTGCACTATCATTAATCTCTTTTTTAATATCATTAGTAGCGTCTTTAATTTGACGTATACCTTTTCCTAGCCCTCTTGCTATTTCTGGAATCTTATCTGCTCCAAATAACATGACTACAATTAACAAGATTACAAAAATCTCGGGTCCTCCAATAAATAAAAATATTCCATTCATCACTGCAAAGATAATTAAATTCAATCTGGTATTCTTTACTGAATAAAAAAAAGCCAAACAATATTTGCTTGGCTCTTAATTTTTATAATTTAAAACGTCTTAATCTGCAAGAATAATTGTTTTATTGTCTTTCATTTCTATAGTTCCAGATTTAATTTTTAAAGTTAAAACTTTATCATCTTCTGGTAACCTTTCAATGCTTCCATGTAAATCATCAAAAACTAAATGATCTTGTGTGTGTACGTGTACTTTTACTTTTCCTTCATTTAAAATAGATACCACTGGTGCGTGATTATTTAAAATTTGGAATTCTCCATTCACACCTGGCACTACTACAGAATCAACTTCTGATGAGAATAAAATAGCTTCTGGTGTTACGATTTCTAAAAACATAGTTTTATAGTATTGAGTATTGAGTTTTTTAGAAGTACTCACCTCTAAATTCTCAGATATTATTACTGGGTTTATGCTTCAACTAACATTTTCTCTCCAGCATCAATTGCTTCTTGAATTGACCCTTTTAAGTTAAATGCTGCTTCAGGGTATTTATCTAACTCACCATCCATAATCATATTAAATCCTTTAATCGTATCTTTAATATCTACTAACACTCCTTTTAAACCAGTAAACTGCTCAGCTACGTGGAATGGTTGAGATAAGAAACGTTGTACACGACGTGCTCTATGAACTACTAATTTATCTTCTTCAGATAATTCTTCCATACCTAAAATTGCAATAATATCTTGTAATTCTTTATAACGTTGTAAAATTTCTTTTACTCTTTGTGCACAGTTATAGTGTTCATCTCCTAAAATATCAGCAGTTAAAATTCTTGAAGTAGAATCTAATGGATCTACCGCTGGGTAAATACCTAACTCTGCAATTTTACGAGATAATACAGTAGTTGCATCTAAGTGAGCAAACGTTGTTGCTGGTGCAGGGTCAGTTAAATCATCTGCAGGTACGTAAACCGCTTGTACAGATGTAATAGATCCTTTTTTAGTAGAAGTAATACGCTCCTGCATAGCTCCCATTTCAGTTGCTAATGTTGGTTGGTAACCTACCGCCGATGGCATACGACCTAATAATGCTGACACCTCAGAACCTGCTTGTGTAAAACGGAAGATATTATCAACAAAGAATAATACGTCTTTTCCCTGCGCTTCACCTGCTCCATCACGGAAATACTCAGCAATTGTTAATCCTGATAAAGCTACACGAGCACGTGCTCCAGGTGGCTCATTCATCTGACCGAATACGAAAGTTGCCTTTGAATCTCTCATTCCTGGCTTATCAACTTTTGATAAATCCCATCCTCCTTCTTCCATAGAGTGCATGAAATCATCACCATACTTGATAATTCCAGACTCTAACATCTCACGCAATAAATCGTTTCCTTCACGAGTTCTTTCTCCAACTCCTGCAAATACTGATAAACCTCCGTGTCCTTTTGCAATGTTGTTAATTAACTCCTGAATTAATACTGTTTTTCCTACTCCTGCTCCTCCAAATAATCCAATTTTACCTCCTTTTGCATAAGGCTCAATTAAATCAATTACTTTAATTCCAGTAAATAACACTTCGGTAGAAGTTGATAATTCTTCAAATTTTGGTGCTTGACGGTGAATTGGTAAACCATCCTTACCTACTTTAGGTAAATCTCCTAATCCATCAATTGCCTCACCTGTTACATTAAATAAGCGACCGTAAATATCGTTCCCTATTGGCATTTGAATTGGGTTTCCTGTAGCGATTACTTCTGTACCTCTACTTAATCCATCAGTTGCATCCATAGATATTGTACGTACCGTGTTTTCACCTATATGTTGTTGAACTTCTAAAACTAAGATAGAACCATCAGCTTTTTTAATTTCTAACGAGTCATAGATCTTTGGTAATTCAGCATTTCCTGTATTAAACTCAACATCGATTACTGGACCAATAATTTGAGAAACTTTACCTGTTATTGTAGACATTACTATATGTAATTAAAGTTATTTTATTTACTATATGAGTTTTAACTCATTTTTTCAAGGTGCAAAGGTAATTTTTTTAGTGGAATTTAAAAAACCTTTCGGAGTATTTTTCTATAAAAAAAAGCCTCACAAATGTGAGGCCTTTTATTGATATTATGATTGTAATTAAATTACTTTACTAATTTAATCTCAACACGTCTGTTTTCAGCTCTACCAGCTCTTGTTTTGTTATCAGCAATTGGGTAGTCTTCACCAAACCCAGCAGAAGTTAATCTTTTTGAATCAATTCCACCTTTAGTGATTAAGTAATCTAGAACAGCTTTTGCTCTTCTTTCAGATAATCTTTGGTTTAGTTTATTTGATCCTGAACTATCTGTATGCCCTTGGATGCTAAAGTTAGCTTTAGGGTATTCTTTCATAATTCCAGCGATTAATTCTAATTTACCAGTAACTCCTTTTCTAAAAGTGGTTTTTCCTGAGTTAAAGTAGATAGCTCTTGCGAACTCGTTTAATTTCTTAACAGCTTCTTCCTTAATTACTACCTCAGGACACCCGTTGTTAGATGCTACACCTGCTTCTTTAGGACATTTGTCGTCTTTATCTAATACTCCGTCTCCGTCAGTATCTGGCCAAGGACATCCGTTGTTAGCTGCTGGACCAGCAGTATTAGGACACTTATCTTTTCCGTCTACAACACCATCTCCATCAGCATCAGGACAACCGTTATTAGCTTTAGTTCCTTTTTCAGTTGGACAAGCATCATCTTTATCAGCAATACCGTCACCATCAGCATCAGGACAACCATTTAAAGCAGCTAAACCAGCAACTTCTGGACATGCATCGTCAGAATCTTTGATTCCGTCTCCGTCAGTATCAGGACATCCGTTGAATTCTTTTAATCCAGCAACTTCTGGACATGCATCATCTTTGTCATATACTCCGTCTCCGTCAGTATCTTTTCCTCCAAATTTAAATACTAAACCAATTGAGTGTTGGAAATGATCTTGAACTTTATCAGCAAATTCTTTCTTTCCTCCAGATTGGAAGTTTAACCCTAAATTATCGTTAAACCAAGTATTAAATCCTAAACCAGCATTTAACATTCCTTCTCCTTCGTCAGCTAAAGATGTATAACCTCCACCAACATATACATAAGGATCAAACCATCCTGTTTGACCAAATAAGTTGTTTAAGTCATACTTTACGTTAGCATCGATAGCCCAGTAAAGCTCATCCATATCATCTTCTTCACGGAAAGTTTCGATTTTATTTAACGATCCTGCTAATTGTAATGTAAAACCATCATTTAAGTATCTGTCTACAGTTACTCTTGAAATTGATGGTAAGATATTCCAGTCACTAGTACCGATGTAATCTTTAGCATAATCTCCAAATTCCGTAGGGATCCTAACGTCTACTGCGTTAACCCCGAAACCAACCGCCCAAGGGTTGTCTGAATCCTGTGCGCTAACGTTTATTGCGGCAAACGCAAATAAAGCCATCACAGCTAATTTTAATTGTTTCATTATTAAAAATTTAAATTAAAAGTTCGTTTATATATTACGCAAATGTAAGTTGTTCAAACTTATTTACAAAAACAAATCTACAAAAACTTACAATAAATGCAAGTTTTTGCACAAGATATTTATATCACTTTTAGCTCTTTCCCAACCTTACTAAAAGCTTTTATTGCTCTGTCTAAATGTTCTTTTTCATGAGCTGCAGATAACTGCACTCGAATTCTTGCTTGCTCTTTCGGTACAACTGGGTAGAAAAAACCTATTACATAAATACCTTCTTCTAACAACTTATTTGCCATTTCTTGAGACAGCTTCGCATCATATAACATAACAGGTACTATTGCTGCATCAGCTCCAACTAAATCGAAACCTGCCTTTTCCATTTCAGTACGGAAATAATTTGTATTCCATTCTAATTTATCACGTAATGTTGTATCATTTGATAATAAATCAAATACTTTTAATGAAGCACCTACAATTGCTGGGGCTAATGAATTTGAGAATAAATATGGACGTGAACGTTGGCGTAAAATCTCTATAATTTCCTTCTTTCCTGTAGTATAGCCCCCCATAGCTCCTCCAAGAGCTTTACCTAAGGTCCCTGTAACAATATCAACACGATCCATTACATTTTTAAGTTCTACTGTTCCTCTTCCTGTTTTACCAATAAATCCAGCGGCATGACATTCATCAACCATTACCATAGCATCGTATTTATCAGCTAAGTCACATATCTCATCTAGTTTCGCTACGATTCCATCCATAGAAAACACTCCATCAGTTACGATAATTTTAAATCGGTGACCTTGTTTATTCGCCTCAATTAATTGCTCTTCTAAAGAAGTCATGTCATTATTATTATATCGGTAACGTGCTGCTTTACACAAACGAACTCCATCAATAATAGATGCGTGGTTTAAACTATCAGAAATAATAGCATCTTCTTTGGTTAATAAAGGTTCAAAAACCCCTCCATTTGCATCAAAAGCTGCTGCATATAATATGGTATCTTCTGTTGTATAAAAATCAGCTATCTTTTGCTCTAATTGTTTATGAATATCTTGTGTCCCACAGATAAATCGTACAGAAGACATTCCAAAACCATGCGTATCCATGGTGTCTTTTGCTGCTTGAATTACTTCTGGATGATTTGACAATCCTAAATAATTATTGGCACAAAAGTTAATCACTTCTTCTCCTGTAGATATTTTAATAACTGCATCTTGTGACGAAGTAATAATACGCTCTGATTTATACAATCCAGCATCTTTTATATCCTGAATTTCTTGTTCTAATTGTTCTTTAATTTTTCCGTACATAATTTATGTTTGAAAGTTGTTTGCTATAAAAGCCCAAAGTTAGTTGTTAAACTTCTTCAACCAAAATTTCTTCGTCAATATATACTAGTATTTTTTTTAACACTTCAATATTTATTGACTTTAATACTCGTTCATATTTTAACAGCTGTTGATGGTATGCTTTGGATGGCTTTCCTGTTTTGTAATCAACAATCACTACTTCATTTTTTTGATTAAAAATCAACCGGTCTGGAATTATAATTTGATTATCAACGTCTACAATTTCTCTTTCATTAAACACTGTTACTTCTTTAGAAAAGTATTCTCTTAACTCTGAATGATTTACAATTCGTTGTATATCTTTTATTACTTCGGATGATTTTTCTTGCGGCAACACTCCTTGTTGCTCATAACGATAAACAACCTTTTCCACATCATCGTTAGTAATAATTTCTGCCATCATTTCATGAATCAAATTACCAAACTCAATAGCCTTTCCTTGCTCAGTATCCCACAATTTTGATGCACTTGCTAACATATGTATATTATGTTCTTTCCAAGGTGTAGATATAAAACCTTGTTGTATTTGGACTTGTGATATTTTTTCTTCTCGAACACTTACTCTTTCTTTATTTCCAAAGGAATACTCTAAAGCATCATCACTCCATTCATCTATTTTTTTTAAATAATTTATAAAAACTCCAGAGTAGAAATTGGTGTTTTCTTCTCCTTTAGACGAAATCTTCTTTTCCGTTACTATATATAATTGCTCAACTGCTCTAGTAAGGGTAACATATAGTAGGTTAAAATTATCTAACTCTAACTCTTCTCTTTGTTGTTGATAAATTTCCAAACCTCTGTCGTTTACATAATTCAAGTCTTTATTGAAAGGAACCAATAACTCTTTGAAGCCATCATAGTTTTCTGGCAATTCATTTAACCAAACCTTTGGATTCACTTGTCGGTACACATCTAAATCATATGGAAAAATAACCACAGGAAATTCCAGTCCTTTTGACTTATGAATAGTCATAACTTGTACTGCATTTCCGCTCTCTGGGGCTACAATACTTAGTTTGTCTTTTTTATCTGACCAGAAATCTAAAAACTCTTGAATACTTGTTCCTTTTCGTTGTTGTTCTAAAACTACATCTAAAAAGAATTGCACATAAGCATCTGAAGAAACAATTAATTGAAATCCACGTATAATTTCTTCTATCTTTTCATAAAATGGTAACTGATGAAACATCGATAACTCAAAAGACGTTCCGTAGCTTTTTATTTCTTGAAAAAGCTTTTCGTTTGGTTGATGAATCAACTTAGCTATAAACGAGTGTTTATCTTCTACAACTTTTAAGTGATTATGTAAAAAATAAAGAACTTCTAAACAGGTTTCTTTATTTTTTGGATGTTGAATTACTTGTAAAATGTTTGCTATGAAATTAACCTTTGAACTGTTTTCTAACAATAATGTTTCTGAAGAAATGATATCAACTCCATGTGCTGATAAATAATTAGCTACAGCAATTCCGTCTTTCTTTTTACGAACTAAAATACAAATCTCATTCAAAGAAAAATCAGTTTCTAATTCTTTAACAAACTCTAAAATTTTCTTCGGATATTTAAATTTTTCCTCCTCTTTATCTTCTTCTTTTTCTAGAAAAGATAGTGATACAAAACCTCCTTTTTTAGTGGTTATTAATTGTTTATTTCCTTCAATAAACAATTGTTTATACGATTCGTTTTGAAGAAAGGTTGCTGTGTGTTGAAAAAACTGATTATTAAAATTAATTACCTCAGCATAACTCCTAAAATTGGTTTCTAAAGTTTTTATTTCCTTCGTAACTTGAAACGGATTATCTTTTGCTGATCCTAATCCTATAAATTGTTCTGACTTCCCTCCACGCCAACGATAAATTGCTTGTTTCCCATCACCTACCAATAATAGATTGCTATTTTCTTGCGCCAATGCATTATCAATTAATGGAATTAGGTTTTGCCACTGCAAGGTTGATGTATCTTGCATTTCATCAATAAAATAATGCATAAACCGCTGCCCAATTCGTTCATAAATAAATGGTGCTGGCTGATCTTTAATATTATCCGAAATCAAATGATTAAACTCAGCATTCAACCGTAAATTATTTTCTTCTTTTAAGTGCGATAATTCTTGATTGATATTATTTAAAACTGCTAACGGAATAATACTTTTCAATGCTAATTTGTTCATTGAAAACTGTTGATATAACTGTTCTGATTCTGTATACAATCTCAACAAATCTGGTAAAACTCCTTCAATCGCTGCTTTTATATCTTCTGATTTTGACTTAGAATAAAAATTACTCTCTTCAATTCGTTCTCTTAATTTACTTTGATCAAAAAACTTTGCTTTTTCTGGGTTTTGGGCCAACGCTACAAAATGATTTGGCAACATCGATCGGTAAAAATCTTTATGATCTAACTGTACTGCTTCAATTACCTGTAAACCTTCTTCTCCTAACTCTTTAAAGCGACCAACAATTTGCTTTTGGTGCTTTTGTAACTTATTTTTAAGTGAAGTAAAATCGTTTAATTTCTTATCTGCTAGTTTTTTAAAGTGTTTTGTATCATCTTCATTCAGCAAAATTTTAGCAAATTCATTGAGTTCACGAGAAATATCCCATGACTTATCATCATCAGCTTTATCTAAAGAAAAATCAATCAGTAATTTAGTTAACGCTTCATCACTTCCTATTTTAGAAATCAATACATCTACAGCTTCGTTTAACAAAGAAACTGCATCCATTTCCACTTCAAAATTAAGTGGTAGTCCTAAATCATAAGCAAAACTCTTAATAATTTTATGGGTAAAACTATCAATAGTAGTAATTGAAAAAGCAGAATAATTCCGAAGAATTTCATCCAGTATTTTTTTACTTCGATCTTTTACAACAGTTCTATCAAGCAATGTTTCTTCTAAAATAATCTCTAGTAAATCGTTTGTTTCTCCTTCTGCAAAAGCTTGTAAGTTATCCAATACACGCTCTTTCATTTCTCCGGCAGCTTTATTGGTAAATGTAATTGCCAATATTTTTTGAAAGCGAAAAATATCTTCGGATTGTAATAAAACTTTCAGATACTCCTTTACCAGAGTAAATGTTTTACCACTTCCCGCAGAAGCATTGTATACTTGAAAAATGGATGGTTTATGCACTAGTTAAATTTTATGCAAAATACAAAAAGCTAAACAGGATTTGTTTAGCTTTTTTAAGTTTATTCTTATTTAGTTCCTATCCTAAACCAACATCCAACGACATCATTACAATAAACCCTCCAATGAAGCCTAGAGTTGCGATATCAGTATATTTATCTCGTTGTGTTTCTGGAATTACTTCTTCAACTACTACAAAAATCATTGCTCCTGCTGCAAACGCTAATGCGTAAGGTAAAATCGGTGTAAAAAAAGATACTGCTACAGCTCCTAAAACAGCTGCCATAGGCTCCACAATAGCTGACAATTGTCCGTACCAAAAACTTTTAAAACGCCCCACTCCTTGTCTTCTTAAAGGCATTGCAACTGCAAATCCTTCTGGGAAATTTTGAATTCCAATACCAATAGCTAATGAAATAGCAGCGATAATCATTTCGGTTTGCTCTACTCCTACCATTGTAGAAGCCGCTCCAAACAACACTCCAACTGCTAAACCTTCTGGGATATTATGTAAAGTAATTGCCAACACTAATAAGGTTGTTTTGTGCCAACTTGTTTTTACACCTTCAACTTCATGCTCTTTAAAATTAATATGTAAGTGCGGTAATATTTTATCCATACCAAACAACGCTACAGCCCCCAAAGCAAAACCTATTGCTGAAGGAAACACCTTTACAAACCCTTCTCCTGGGCTGTTATCTATTGCCGGTGCCAGCAAACTCCAAAAACTTGCTGCTACCATTACTCCACCTGTAAAACCTAGCATTCCATCTAAAACAGCTCGGTTCATTTTTTTGAAAAAGAACACTAAACTTGCTCCTAAAGCGGTCAAACCCCATGTAAAAAGGGATGCATATAAAGCTGCTTGAATTGGGTGCTCTTTTCCAAAAGCTACTAATTGATCAAATGTATTCATATGTTTTTATATAATTTTTTAATGTGTTTTTTGCAGATATAAATTACTTGCTATTTTATTGGACACAGAAAGTATTTTCCCTTCCATCTCTATTATTAAAGAACCATCAAAAGGTTCTTTTTCTATTATTTTTATTTGTTTTCCTAAAGCGATTCCTTGTTTATCTAAAAAACGTAAAAATTCTGAAGAGCTGTCGTCTACCCCTACACAAACTCCTATTTCTTCTTTTTTAAAAGTGGATAACAAACTTTTTTCTATTATTTGCAAGTTTCCTTCTTTATCTGGAATAGGGTCTCCATGCGGGTCTCTTTTTGGATAATCTAAAAAAGCATCTAGTTCATTAATTAATTTGGGAGATTTAATATGTTCTAGCTGCTCTGCAACTTCGTGCACTTCATCCCAAGAAAAGTTTAATTTATCTACTAAGAAAACTTCCCATAATCGATGTTTACGAACAATATTTGCAGCTATTTTTTTCCCAAAATCGGTTAACGTTACTCCTTGATACTTTTTATAACTAACCACATTTTTTTCTGATAGTTTTTTAACCATATCTGTTACCGAAGATGCTTTTGTATCTAGTTTTTTTGCAATTGCATTCGTACTGATTCCTTTTTTATAATCAGCAGCCAAATGATACATTGTTTTTATATAATTTTCTTCAGACTGACTAAACATCTCTATTTTTTTAGGTATGCAAATATATAGTTTTTGATTTAATTAAACATATTTTTAGTCTAGACTAAAAATTAATTTATATTTGCGTAAAATTTTATTTTAAAACTGTTTAACAGGAAACTATTTTCAACATGAAAAATCACATTGCCTTAGCTTTAATATTAGTATCAAGCATTGTAAATGGACAAACGATTAAAGGAAAAATTACTTCTTCCTCAGGAGAAACCATACCGTTTGCTAATGTATTTATAAAAGGAACAGAAGACGGAACTACCACAGATGAATTAGGTAACTATAGATTAGAGACAACAAAAAACAAATTTGTCTTAGTTGCATCTAGTGTTGGTTTTTTGTCAGAAAGAAAAACCTTCACTCTAAATCCTTCAGAAGAAAAAACAGTCAATTTTACATTAACAGAAACTACTGAAATTTTAGATCAAGTCACTGTTACAGGTACTCGTACCGATAAACGTAGAACCAATAGCCCTGTTATTGTAAATGTTATCAACAGTCAAACCTTGGCAGATGTACAAGCATGTAACTTATCGGAAGGATTAAAGTTTCAAACTGGTTTACGTGTAGAAACCGATTGTCAAACTTGTAATTATACACAACTCCGAATGAATGGTTTAGCTGGCGGATACTCTCAGATTTTGATTAATGGTCGTCCTATTTTTAGTCCGTTAACTGGATTGTACGGATTAGAACAAGTACCTACCAACATGATTGAACGCATTGAGGTAGTACGTGGTGGTGGCTCTGCCTTATATGGCTCTAGCGCTATTGGTGGTACGGTGAATGTAATTACCAAAATCCCGAAGAAAAACAATTACAGTATAGGTTACACCTATCAGAATATTAAAGGTACTTCAGATCATATTATTGCCGGAAATGCTACTGTTATAAATGAAGACAGAAATGCTGGTGCTTCATTTTTTATCAATAACAGAAAAAGAGAACTGTATGATGCTAATGGTGATAATTTTTCTGAGCTACCTGAGTTAAAAAATAACTCATTTGGAACTAATTTGTTTTTCCTTCCGACAGACAATCAAAAAATAGAAGTCAATTTTAGCAAAATGAATGAATATCGTTATGGTGGAGAAATGGTTGATAAAGCGCCTCATTTTGCAATGCAATCTGAAGAACGTGTACACGATGTTTATGTTGGAAATATTGATTATCAAATTAATTTTAACGATGATAAAAGTTCAATTATTTCTTATTTTGCCACACAATATACCGACAGAGAGCATTATACAGGAATTCGTCCAGATGTTGGCACTCCTCAAGACACAGATCATTTAGCAAAACCTCCGTATGGAAACTCAACTACAACTACTTTTCAAGGTGGCTTACAATTCAACCATCAATTGGAAAAATCTTTAGGCGGAAGTAATGTACTTACTTTAGGAGGTGAATTTGTACAAGACGATGTTTTTGATGTTATTGAAGCATACGAATACAAGGTAGATCAATTAACTCAAAACTTCGGATTCTTTTTTCAAAGTGATTGGGAAATAAACAAACAGTTAAATCTACTAACGGGTGTTCGTTACGACAATCATAAATTGAATGCTTTGAAACAAGACGGAACTCAAAAAACCATTGTTAACAATGTAGCTAGCCCCCGAGTATCTTTATTATTTAAACCTTTTGAAAACACACAAATTAGAGGAACATGGGGAACCGGGTTTAGAGCACCTCAAGCATTTGACACCGATTTGCATATTGCCTTTGCTGGTGGTGGGATTTCACGAGTACTATTAGCGGATGATTTAAAAAGAGAACGTTCTAACAGTTATACTTTATCCTTTAATTACGACAAACCTACCGAACATTATATTTACGGGTTCACCTTTGAGAGTTTTTACACAAATTTAAAAGATGCTTTTTATTTAGAATCTATTGGAGAAGATGCTTTTGGTGAAGTTTTTGAAAAAAGAAATGGTGATGGTGCCGTAGTAAAAGGAATCACTTTAGAAACACGATTAAATTATGATGGTATCTTGCAACTAGATGCGGGCTTTACCTATCAGTCAAGCAAGTATAACTCAGCCGTTAACAATTCAGACGAACTATCTTTAAAAAAAGAGTTTTTACGTACACCTAATACCTATGGGTATGCTACTGCGACTTATACTCCAAACCAAAAATTTAAAACAGCTTTAAATTTAGTGTATACAGGAAATATGGAAGTATTGCATTTAGCTTCTCCACAAAATCTAACAGCAGATGAGTACTTTACCTCTCCTTCTTTTTTTAACTTAGGAATTAACACTAGTTATAATTTTAATTTAGAAAAACTAAGCACTAACCTAGAGCTTGCTACTGGAATTAAAAATATTTTTGATGCATATCAATCAAAGTTTGATATAGGTAAAGAGCGTGATAGTAATTTTATTTACGGTCCAGCTACACCGAGAACCTTTGTTATTGGGTTAAAATTCTCTAGTAATTAATATTTAGATAACATACATTTCTCTGGTTAACATTTAAGAAACATTCTAATAATACAATAGTAATTTCTAACTAACATTAGGTTTACAATACCACATCACTTTTGCAGGGTATTTAAGAACACAAGTTAGTTAGAATGAAAAAAATAATTATTATTACTCTTTTAAGCCTTTGCAACTTTGCATTTTCGCAAAGTAAAGGTACTGTAACAGGAACTGTGACAGACAAAGAGATGAGTGGTGAGGCATTACCGTTTGCTAATGTCTTTATTAAGGGAACTTCAATCGGGGGGACAACCGATATGGATGGTAAGTACACGCTTAGTGTGCCTACAGGAAATCAAACTATTGTTTTTAGTTTTGTTGGTTATCAAACAGTTGAAAAATCAATATTAGTAAAAGCAAACGAAACAACAACAGTTAATCAAGAGTTAGCCGCAAATGAAGGGGTTGCGTTAGATGAAGTTGAAATTAAAGCTTCTACCAGTAAGGATAAAGCAAGTGCTTTATTATTAGAACAAAAGAAGGCAACAGTTATCAAAGAAAGTATCGGAGCAGAAGAGCTTTCCTCTAAAGGTATTTCTAATGCTGCGGGCGCTGTTTCAAAAATATCTGGTGTTTCTAAACAAGAAGGATCAAGTAATGTATATGTACGTGGTTTAGGCGATAGATATTTAAACACAACGATGAACGGTCTTTCATTACCTTCTAATGACATCGCCAAGAAAAATATAGACCTGAATTTATTCCCTTCTGATATAATTCAAAACGTATCAATTAGCAAAGCTTATTCATCAAGCTTTTACGGAGACTTTGCCGCTGGTAATATTAATATCTCTTCTAAAGAGTACAGAGGAAATGGTTTTGTAGAAGTGAGTATAGGTTCAGGTGTTAATTCCAGAGCTATGGGAGAGGGCTTCAGAAAAAGCGAAGGAACTGGAAACTTCGGTTATTACAATCGTTTTAAACACAACCCTTTTGCAGTAGTTCTTTCTCATGGAGTTGATCCTGTAAAAGCAGGAAGCCCAATCAACAATTCTATTGGCTTAAACGCTGGTAAATCATTCGATTTTGAAAACGGTAGTAGATTAAGTCTTTTTGGTACAGCATCATTTAGCAGAGGTTTTGAATACAGAGAAGGACCTATCGTAGACTTTTCAAATGTATTTAAAAAAGAATATCCTAACGCTAAAGAATACGAGTACTCTACTTCAACAACAGCAATGTTAAGTGCTCTATACAGAATTGATGATAATAATAAAGTCAAGCTTACATCTTTATTTTTAAATAACTCAGGTGACGAAGTAGGTTACTACGGTTTTAAAGGATTAGGTAAAAACAGAGATGCCTTAAATAATACTGATGAAGGTTTCTATCAGATGAATGTTCAGTACAATCAAGATTTAGTATTTGTTAATCAATTAACTGGAGAACATAACTTTGAAGACAACAAACTTAAAGTAAGCTGGGGAATTGGCTATAACAATGTATTTGCTCATGAACCAGACAGAAAAAGAATTAGTTTAGAAAATTTTCAAAACACTTTAGATAATGACCCGAATACAAATGCAGTTTTTTATACAAATAACTCATTTGACAACCAACGTTACTTCCAAAAAATTATTGATGAAGAACTAAATAGCCGAGTTAATTTAGCTTACCAAGCTACTGACAACTTAACATTCAATTTTGGGTATAATGGAAGAATTAAAGAAAGAGACTTTAACAATATTAGATATGGTTATGATATTTTAGATTCAAAATATGAAGTTTCTGATGTAAATAATTTTAACAATATTTTCAACATTAACAATGCTCAAATATTTAAAAACCAAACAGGAAAAATATTTAAACTAGATGTTTTCAGAAAGTTACCTGGTTTTGAAAACAGCAATATTGCTAGTTTACCTGGTTTATATGAAAACACCTATAACGGTACATTAAAAATACATGCAGGGTATATTTCAGGAGAAATTAAATCTGGTGAAAAATGGGTATTTGTTCCTGGTATTAGAATAGAGTCTTTTAACCAAGAAATTTCTTACGATGTAATTAACATTAACCCTAAAGACCCTGGTTTTAGAAATGCATCTGAAACATTTTTCTTACCTAGTTTAAATATAAAGTATGCTGTAAACGAAGATCAAAATTTACGTTTCAACTTTAGCCAGACTATATCTGTACCTGAATTTAAAGAGGTTGCACCATTTATTTATGAAGGAATTGGGCAAAGAATTGGAGGTAATCCAGATTTATTAGACAACCCTTCATTCTCAAAAATCTTCAACTTAGATTTAAAATACGAGTGGTTTATTTCAAGAGATGAATTACTATCTATTGGAGCTTTTGGTAAGCAAATCAACGATCCAGTAAACTTAGTAATTGCAAATAGTGCCGCTGGTAACCAACGTTATTTCAGAACTGGAGATAAAGCTACTGTAGCTGGTGTTGAAATTGAAGTACGTAAAAACTTAGTTAAAGACGAAGATGATGATACTGTTATGTCTGCAGGTTTTAACTTCACTTATATGCATACTGATCAAGACTTAAAAAAAGAAATTAAAGGAGTTTCAGGGTATGCTACAACATTTAACAGAGATAGTGATGAATTACAAGGGGCTTCTCCTTTCTTAATCAATGCTAACTTAAACTACACACCTACTCAGTTTAAAAACTATAAACCAATAACCTCTTTAGTATTCTCTTACTTCTCTGATAGAATTGATGCTTTGGGAGCTGGTGAATTAGGTAATATTATTGAAAAAGGAGTTCCTAGTATCGATTTTGTTTGGAAAAATAAATTCGGAGAAAACTGGGAAGTTGACTTAAAAGCCAAGAACTTATTAGATCCATCTATAAAAAGAGTTAGAGAAAACACTTCAATTGGAGATGTAACTCTATCTGAATACAAAAGAGGAACTAACATAAGCTTAGGACTTAAATACAAATTTTAACAAAAATAAACTCAATAAAAGAAATACAATTAAACTTTAAAACAATGAAAAATAATTTTTTATTAGGATTAGCTTTAGCCGCTACTTTATTTGCTTCATGTGGGGATGATGATACAGCAGATATTATTATTAATGACAATAGTGTTACAAATAACACAAATAACAACGGAGATGGATCAAACAATAATGATGCAATCGAGTTAAAAGGAAATTACACTACTGATTTAACATTAGATGCTTCTAAAGCATACACAATTACAGGACCAACTATATTTGAAGATGGTACTACTTTAACAATTCCTGCTGGAACAGTTATTAAAGCTGCTGCAACAGGTGCTGATGTTTATTTAGCTATCTCTCAAGGAGCAAAAATTATAGCAGAAGGAACTTCTAGTCAACCTATTATTTTTACTTCTAGCGCTACTACTCCTAATGCAGGTGACTGGGGAGGATTAATCTTATTAGGTAAAGCTCCTATCAACTCTGTAACTGGAGGTACAGCTACTTCAACTTCTGAAATTGCAAGCTTACCTTATGGTGGAAATGTAGCTGACGATAATTCAGGTACTTTACGTTATGTAAGAGTTGAATACTCAGGAGGTAAAGCAGATGGACAATCTGAAAACAACGGGTTTTCTTTCTACGGAGTTGGTAATGGTACAACTGTAGAGTATATTCAAATGTTTGAAGGAAAAGATGATGGTGTAGAATTCTTCGGAGGAACTGTAAATGTAAGTAATGTATCTATTGTTAATGCTGAAGATGACTCTATCGACTGGACTGAAGGATACTCTGGTACTATTACAGACGCTTATGTAAAGCATGGTACTGACCATGATAAAGGAATTGAAGCCGATGGTTACAACACTGATATAGGAAACTTATCTGACCCTAAATTTTTCTCTAAACCAACAGTAACTAACTTAACTATTGAAGGGTTAGGTTCTGGAACTGCAAATGAAGCTATCCGTTTAAGAGCAGGTACTCAAGGTATTTTTAACAATGTTTTGTTAATAGGTTTTGCTGAAGGATTTGATTTAGATGGTGATGCTACTGATAACCCTACTGGTAATGGTGTTACTTCTGGTGACTTAAAAGCTACTGATGTAAAATTTGAAGATGTTACAGTAAAAATAAAAAATGATACAGGTGTTGCTTTTGCTGATGCTGATTTCGTTACTGAAAATGCTACTGCTACTGGTACAGACTATGCTACTTGGGGAGCTGGATGGACTAGACAATAAAAACTTACATCTCCAAACAAAAACAAAAAACCGAGCAATTTGCTCGGTTTTTTTGTTTTATAGTTTATTTACTTTTTAGTAATCTCTGGTTAACTCATAAACGAGGGAAAATCTTGATTTTTATAGCGATTAATTTATAAAATATAAAAACTATGAAAAAAATTACATTAATTACATTATTCATTTTAAGTTTCTCATGCTTTTCTCAGGCCATAGATGTTATAGACTTTAAGGTAAATGAAACAAAAGGACTAGCCTTTCCTGCTGGCACAAGATTTGATTTTGAATTTAAAATTAGAGGTGACTATAGCTATGGAACACATGGATACCATCAAGTAGACGTAATTGTTTACAAAGACGCTGTAAACTCTTCAAATGAAATAGCCAGAAGTTATTGGAACCGTGAGGATGATGTTGACTTAATATTCTCTTCTTATACTTTAAAAAATTGGTGGAACAATTCTCTTATAGATTACTCTACCCAACTAAATAAAAAGTTTTTTTGGTGGTAAAATATGCTGGTTTAACTAAAACCTTCACCTATATATTTCCTGATGGAGATAATGATGGAGATGGTGTTTTGAATAGCCAAGATAACTGTATAAGTATTTCAAATAGTAATCAAAGCGATATGGATAATGATAGTATAGGTGACGTTTGTGATTCACAGGATAATAGAGATTCTGATGGTGATGGAGTACAAAACTGGCAAGACAACTGCCCTAACCAAGCAGGTCCTTCTTCTAACAATGGATGCCCTGTAGGAAATGCTGATTTAATTATCAATACTAGTAATTCAACTACTGGTGTACCTGGTGAAAGCACAACAACAAAATCATTAAGTTCTACTAACATTACACATTATCTATACACAAATGATGAACTACAAATCTATTTACAAATTGACAATGAAGGTAACACTAGTTCTGGTAACAGTAAAATAGGTGTTTATTTATCTACAGAGAATGATATAAATAAAGCTAAAGAGATTAAAGTATATGATCTCAGTAATGTTAACCCTGGAACATCACAAACAAGAAGTTACAGTTTATCTTATTGGGGACTAACAAGCACTTACGGTATATCAGGTCAAGCCTATTTACATATAAAAATTGATAAAAATAATGACGTAGACGAAGGCTCAGATGGAGAACAAAACAACACTTACTCTTCTAGAAATTTATACTTTTACAACACCCAAAGAAAAAGTGCTAAACTCCCCACTAAATTAACTATTCATGATGTAAACGGGAATAAAATTAATGAAACTACAGTCAACAATAAAACAGAAGAAACTGATGTTATTAAAAGCCTACCTGAAGGTTTCTATTTTATTGATAAAAACGGTAAAAAAAGTAAAATTTATAAAAAGAATTAATATTCTTTCTTTTAACAAAAAACCGAGCAAATTGCTCGGTTTTTTATTTATTCTTTTAACCCTGAAAGGTTATAGAAAAAACCTTCTAGTTTTTTTAATTCTTTTGGCGGATTACCAGCATCGAATATGCTTGATTTATATTCCTTATCAGCTATTTTAATCGTAAATACCGCATGCAAGGCTCCATCAGTTATTCTTTTTTCACTTGGTGCTTTTAGATCTCTTATTTCCTCTAAATTTAACTCATTAACTATAGTCTTTAATTCTTCTAGTTGTTCTTTAGTTACTTCTTTAGCCCCTTCCTTTTCATACGTTTTGTACGATAACTTATTTCCTTCAACAGTTAATTGCACCAAACTTCCTCTTGTTTGAGCTTCATAAACTATTTTGTCAAACTCTTTTGTTTGATTCTGTGCTACACAATTCATCATTAATAAAAACACTACAGGAACTATTATTTTTAGGTATTTCATCTATTCTTACTTTTTTAGTTTATGATAATATTAAGACGCTCTTTTAAATAAAGAACGTCTTAATATATGAATTTCGTATTAAAATAAATTAATCTGCTATAGTAGCTCTAAATCCTCCTAACACAAATACTGTATCCTTGCTAGTTTTTTTGACCTTCTGTAAACATACACATACAGCTATCATCACAATAATTCATAAAATAATAGTTCCTGTAGCATTTTAAGGCTTTTAAACATCACTTGCTAGCAATAATTGACAATAACATCTTTTTTTAAAACACCTAGTAATAAACAAATATAAAAATCCAATTTTAGATGCTAAATACAAAAAAAGGCACCCAACTAGGTGCCTTCTATGTTCTATATTAAAGTAAGTGATTACTTAAGTTTTTTCTTAACTGCAACTTCAGTATAAGCTTCTAGTGTATCTCCTTCTTTAATATCGTTATATCCTTTTATTTGAAGACCACAATCGTATCCTTTAGTTACTTCTTTAACATCGTCTTTAAAACGTTTTAACGACGTTAATACACCATCATGAACTACAATTCCATCTCTAATTACACGAACCTTAGAATCTCTTGTAATTTTCCCTGTCATCACCATACATCCTGCAATGTTACCAACTTTAGAAATTTTATAAACTTCTCTAATTTCTACATTACCAAGAACCTCTTCTTTCATCTCTGGAGATAACATTCCTTCCATGGCATCTTTCAAGTCATTAATAGCATCGTAGATAATTGAATATGTTCTGATATCAACCTCTTCTCTATCTGCTACTGAACGTGCATTTCCTTGTGGACGTACGTTAAATCCTACTATAATCGCGTCTGAAGCAGTTGCTAATAATACATCAGACTCGGTAATTGCTCCAACTCCTTTATGTAAAATATTTACTTGGATTTCTTCTGTAGATAGTTTCTGGAACGAATCTGTTAAAGCTTCTACTGAACCGTCTACATCTCCTTTTAAGATGATGTTTAATTCTTTGAAGTCTCCTAATGCAATACGTCGACCAATTTCTGCAAGCGTTAATGTTTTTTGTGTTCTAACTGATTGCTCACGTTGTAACTGAGAACGTTTAGCTGCTATTTGTTTAGCTTCACGCTCATCTTCAAATACATTAAATTTATCACCTGCTTGTGGTGCTCCATCTAACCCTAAAATTGATACAGGTGTAGAAGGTCCTGCTTCTAATACTTTTCTTCCTTTATCATCAAACATAGCTCTTACTTTACCACTATGCTTTCCTGCTAACATATAGTCTCCAATTTTTAAGGTACCTGCTTGTACTAAAATTGTAGATACATATCCTCTACCTTTATCTAATAAAGCTTCTACAACAGCTCCATTTGCATTCTTATCAGGGTTAGCTTTTAACTCTAATACTTCTGCTTCTAATAATACTTTTTCTAGTAATTCATCAACTCCTTGCCCTGTTTTAGCAGAAATTTCTTGTGATTGAATATTACCTCCCCAGTCTTCTACTAATAAGTTCATAGAAGAAAGTTGCGTCTTAATATTATCTGGATTCGCGTTAGGCTTATCTATTTTATTTATTGCAAAAATAATTGGAACTCCTGCTGCTTGTGCATGAGAAATTGCCTCTTTTGTTTGTGGCATTACATCATCATCGGCAGCTACTACAATAATTACTAAATCGGTAACTTGAGCTCCACGTGCACGCATTGCTGTAAAGGCCTCGTGACCTGGTGTATCTAGGAAAGCTATTTTTTGATCTCCCACATTTACTGCATAAGCACCAATGTGTTGCGTAATACCTCCTGATTCCCCTTCAATTACATTCGCTTTACGAATATAATCTAATAATGAAGTTTTACCGTGATCTACGTGTCCCATTACTGTAATAATTGGTGCACGAGTGGCTAAATCTTCTGGCTTATCTTCAGTTTCTTCTATAGATTCCTCTACTTCAGCACCTACAAATTCAACTGTATAGTTAAACTCTTCTGCTACAATTTGTAATGTTTCAGCATCTAAACGTTGGTTCATTGTTACCATCATTCCTAACATCATACAGCTAGAAATAATCTGGGTAACAGGAACATCCATCATCGTAGCTACTTCGCTTACCGTAACAAACTCTGTTACTTTTAACACTTTACTTTCTGCTTGTGCAGCTTGTAATTCAGCCTCACTTTGCTGACGGTGTGCGTCTCTTTTGTCTCTACGGTATTTTGCACCTTTTCCTTTTTTAGATTTACCTTGAAGTTTCTCTAAGGTTTCTCTAACTTGTTTTTGGATTTGTGCTTCTGTTAATTCTTCTTTTGGAGCTGTAGCTGGTCTTCTACCTCTTTGACCTCCTCTGTTTCCACCTCTTTGGCCTCCTCGATTTGGACCACTTCCTCTATTATTTCCTTGAGGTCTTGCTCCTGTACCTGTACTTGGGGTACCTGGTTTACTAATCCTTTTACGTTTCTTTTTATCTCCGTCAGTTTTAGCTTCTGGTTTCTTCTTCTTTGGTCTTTCAAATTGTTTTAAATCAATCTTTTGACCTGTAAAATTAGGACCTTCTAATTTCTTATACTGAGTTTTAATTTTCTCAGCATTTTCTGGAGTAACCTCAGTCTCTTTTTCTGATTGCTTCACCTCTTTAACCTTTTTATCAACAGTCTTTTTTACTTCTTTAGGCTGTTCTTTTTTCACTTCCTTTTTAGGAGTATTAACTGTTTGTTTTTTGGGTTTTTCAGTTTTTGGAGGCTCTGGCTTTTTCTCTTCAACTTTTACTGGTTCTTCAACTTTTTTTGTTTCTTGAACTGGTTGAACAGACTCTTCTTTCTTAGGTTCTTCTACCTTCTCCTCTTTTTTTGCAGGCTCTACTTTTACTGGTTCAACTTTAGTTGACTCATTTTTAGTTGGTTTTGGTTTTTCTTCAACAGCTTTACCAGTTTCAACATCTATTTTACCTACAGTTTTAAGTTCTAACTTTTCAGCTTTGGCTTTTAAAACTTCTTGTTTTTTTGCTTCTTCTTCTAATCGCTTTTTTTCTTGCTCTTGTTCTAATTGCTGACGAATTGCCTCTTTCTCTTTTTTCTTTTCTTCGCTAACTTCTTTAGAGGCCACCTTTTTAGATTTATCAGTTTGAAAACCATCAAATAAAATTTGATATTCTTTATCTGATATTTTGGTAGTAGGGCGAGCTTCTATGTCATAGCCATTTTTAGCTAGGTGTTCTACAGCTCTATCTAAAGAAATGTTTAGTTCTCTTAAAACCTTATTTAGTCTTAATTTTTTGCCTTCAGCCATATATTATTTTATACTTTTTTATTGAAAAAACACACTTTATACATGCTAAGTATAGTTATGCTTTTTTTCTCTTTTTTGCTAGATTTTGCATTAAAAACAGGAAACTAGCTTCCTTTATATATTTTAGTCTTCGAATTCTTCTCTTAAAATTCGTTGAACATCTAATATTGTTTCTTCTTCTAAATCAGTTCTCTGTACTAGCATTGATACGTCTTTTTCTAAAACACTCTTTGCTGTATCTAAACCTATCTTCTTGAACTCTACAATTACCCAAGCTTCGATTTCGTCTGAGAATTCTGTTAACTCTACATCTTCTTCTTCAATTCCTTCTCTTTGAACATCTATTTCGTAACCTGTTAATTCACTTGCTAAACGAATATTAACACCAGCTCTACCAATTGCTTTTGATACTTCTTCTGGCTTTAATAAAACGTTTACACGTCCTTTTTTACCATTCTTCTCTTCTTCGTACATCTGAATATCTACAGAAGTAACTTTAGCAGGACTTAATGCTCTAGAAACAAACAACTGTTCGTTTTTAGTGTAATTGATTACATCAATATTTTCGTTTCCTAATTCACGTACAATACCATGAATACGAGATCCTTTTACACCAACACAAGCTCCAACAGGATCAATTCTATCATCATAAGAATCTACTGCTATTTTTGCTTTATCTCCAGGAATTCTTGCAACACCTTCAATAGTGATTAAACCATCAAAAACCTCAGGAATTTCTTGTTCAAATAATTTCACTAAGAACGCTGGCGAAGTTCTTGATAAAATAATAGCGGGCTTATTACCTCTTAACTCTACTGATTTTATCACTCCTCTAACTGCATCTCCTTTTCTAAAGAAGTCAGAACGAATCTGTTCACTCTTTGGTAAAACAATCTCATTTCCTTCATCATCCAACAAAATTACAGCATTATGACGAATATGGTGTACTTCTGCACTATAAATTTCTCCTTCTAAATCTTTAAATTGCTTAAAAACGTTTGTACTATCGTGCTCGTGAATTTTAGAAATTAGGTTTTGACGCAATGCTAAAATGGCACGTCTTCCTAAATCTACTAGCTTTACTTCTTCAGAAACATCTTCTCCAATTTCAAAATCTGGTTCAATTCTTCTTGCTTCTGAGAGTTCAATTTCCTCATTATCGTCTTCAGACATTCCATCTGCTACCACCACTCGGTTTCTCCAAATCTCTAAATCTCCTTTATCTGGGTTAATAATGATATCAAAGTTCTCATCTGACCCAAACCTACGTTTTAAGGCTGCACGAAATACTTCTTCTAAGATAGACATTAATGTTACTCTGTCTATACTTTTATTATCTTTAAACTCCGAAAATGATTCAATTAACGCAATATTTTCCATTTCATTCTCTAATTAAAATATGATCTTCACTTTTGCTTCTTTAATATCTTGATACGCTAGTGTTTTTGTTTTCTCTACCGTATGCTTTCCTTTACCTACTGGTTTAGGCTCTCTTGCTTTCCAAAATAAGGTAATAGTGTCTTCTGTTACCTCAGTTAATGTTCCTTCAAATTCTTCAGTTGCTGTTTTAACTTTTAGAATTCGATTGATATTCTTTTTATACTGACGCTTTACAGCTATTGGATGTGCAATATCTGGCGTGGTAACTTCTAACGAAAAGTCTTCTTCTTCTCTATCCAAGTTATGTTCTATATTTCTACTAATACGAATACATTCGCTTAGTGGCACACCTGAATCACCATCTACTATTACTTTTATTTTATTATCTGCCAAAAACTGTAAGTCAATTAAATATAACGACTCATTTTCTTGTAAGGCTTCTTGTAATAATTCTTTAACTCGTTCTTGATTCATCTTAGGTATAAAAAGAGGGGACTCACGTCCCCTTCATCTATCTGATTAATAAATTTGCTGCAAATATAGTAAGTTATTCATTAACACACAAATATCTTTTCCTTGTTACATTAAGTTGTTTTTTCGTATATTTAAATGACTATCTCTCTTTAAATCTTCTTATTATGAAAAAAATACTAGTACCAATCGATTTTTCAAAACCTTCTGAGTACGCTTCGAAGTTAGCCTCGACAATAGCTAAAAAAGCTAACAGCGAAGTTCACCTACTTCATATGGTTGAACTTCCTACTGGATTTGTAGATATGGGATCAGGAGTTAATTTCAGTATCCCAGAAAGCATGTTGTATATTAGAAAAGTTCGCGACAGGATGCTTGATTACAAAAAAATGTTTTTTCCTAAAAACGACAATATCAAACATGCTATCCGATTTCAGACCCCTTATGATGGAATTCAAGATTATTCTAAAAAAAACGGAACAGATCTTATTGTTATGGGAGCCAAAGGTCACACGAATTTAGAGGAAATTCTTATAGGCTCTAACACCGAGAAAGTTGTAAGAAACTCTAATATCCCTGTTATCGTCACCAAAAAAAATGGAGATGATTTTAACCCTGAGAACATTGTTTTTGCTTCAAGTTTTAAGCCTAATAAAAATCAAGCCTTTGAGCGGTTTTTAGATTTTGCTAAAAGTTTTGATAGTACAATTCACTTATTAAAAATAAATACTCCTCAAAAATTTGAAAACACTCAAGAAACCAATCAACGTATTAAAAAATTCATCGATAAATATGGTTTAAAAAACTACACTATAAATGCTTATAATGATTCTTCTATCGAAAAAGGGATTTTAAACTTCTCTACTGAAATTGATGCAGATATTATTGCATTAGCCACTCATGGAAGAAGTGGTTTATCTCACATATTCAATGGAAGTATTACTAAAAACCTATCAAAAAATGCAATACGACCAATGCTTACTTTTAAAGTTTAAAAAAGTGCACTATTTAAGTGCACTTTTCTTTTTTATTTCCAGTATTTCTCTACCCAAGGAGCTGCTTTTACATATCGGTACCATTTTCCTCTTCCTCCCTTTATTGCTTTATGTGGATTAATTTCCCCATGAAAAATAATAATTTTTGCCCCTTTAGGTATAACTGGTGTTTTCCAAAATGCCAAAGGAAACCTAGACACACAATCGTACTTAAAACTTGGACACCATTCTTTTGGCCAATATTCCAAATGCCCTCTATCGTTAATACTGTGAGTTAAATATTCTTGTTCGTTCCTGTGTACTTTTCTTATTTCTTCAAATTTCTCTAAAAAATCATCGAAGACATACCCATGTTTCCCTATCTGAAATCTATATACTGATGAATTCCCCGTAATTCTCCATGTTCTCCAACTATGATCTTTAATTATTCTAAAAGTTCCATCTACTTCAAAAAAACAATCTATGTTATCAACTATAACTATATCTAAATCTAAAAAGAGAGCCGTTCCTTTTAAACCATAAAGATTTTCTTTTAAAGTTGTTAGTTTCTTCCACATCCTTTCTGGAATATCCGTACGAATATTCATTTCGGGTATTTCATAACAGTCAACCTCTTCAATAATTCCTTTTTTATCATCAGTAAAACAAACCATTTTAAAATCATAGGTTAAATTTCGTTTCACCATCGAATATAATCGGTTTACATATTCTGCTCCGTACAATGTACCCCACTTCATGCAAAAAATATACTTCTGCTCCATATTTTTGTTATTAATCTTAATTATGTTTTAAGCAAATCTTCTTTCAATAATTTCTAACAGTCTATTTTCATATTCTTCTTTTTCAGACCAATCATAGTCTGGTTTAATCATTTTATTAATGAACTTTTTTGCTTCTTTTTCTGTTTTAATGGTATTCAACTGAGATATTACTCTATTAAAATCGTTTTGATCTCCGTTAAATAAATGTTTCACAAAAGCAATTCTATCATTTAAATCTATCTGAATCGTTTGTTGAAAATGATCGTTTAGTGATTTCTTAGGTTCTGCTTTGGTAAATAAATCTGTCATTACATCTACCGAAATCGTACCTTGTAACTCATCTTCTAAAGTTGGTATTTTCCTTTCTCCTACATCTTTTACATCATTCTTTACATCTTCAGCATCGCCATGTAGCAACTCTTCTAATTCACCAAAAGGTTGTTCAATGATATCGTTAGTAGTTATTTCTTCATTAATCCCTTGAATTACTTTCTCAGCTATTTCATCTGCTTCTTGCTCAAAACCTTCTTTTAAATCTTCTTCTAAGTGATGTACTTTTCTCTCCTCTAAAAGTTCTCCCTCCTGTATCTTTTCCTCTACAGGTTCCTCTACTTTTATCTCTTCTTGAATTAACTCTTCCTTTTTTTCTACCTCAGCTTTCAAGTCTCTTATAACTTCCTCCTTAGACTCAACACTTATCTTTTCTTCCTTAGAAGTAACTTCTTCTACGACAACTTCTGCTTCCTTTTTTTCTTCAGCAAGCAACACATCTTTTAACAACTCCTCTTTAGTTTTTGTAGGATTAGGAGTGTTATTTATATATTCTTCTACATACGCTAAAACCGATAGTTTTTCGTAAACCTCATATGCCTTTTGCTTTAACTCAAACACATCTTCCCTATTTTTCATCTGTAAGATACTGTGTGCTAAACTGGTTAAATCCGATGCTAGTTTTTTGTGCATAAGTTGTTGTTTGATTTTAATTTTTGCTGTTAAATTTTAATAAATTTGTTCCTTATTCGAAAGTAATACAAAAATCAATAATTTAGAGCTTAAAATTACAAAATGTTTCTTGAAAATACAGTAAATCATACAGAACAATTTGGTTGGATTGAGGTAATTTGTGGCTCAATGTTTTCGGGAAAAACCGAAGAATTAATCCGTAGACTTAAACGTGCTCAGTTTGCTAAGCAACGTGTTGAAATTTTTAAACCTTCAGTTGATACTCGATATGACGATGAGGAAGTTGTATCTCACAATGAAAATAGGATTCGTTCTACACCAGTTCCTGCATCTTCAAATATTAGGTTATTAGCTAATGATGTTGATGTTATCGGAATAGACGAAGCACAGTTTTTTGACGATGAAATTGTAGCTGTTTGTAACGATTTAGCTAATAGAGGAATTCGTGTTATTGTAGCTGGTTTAGACATGGATTTTAAAGGAAAACCTTTTGGACCAATGCCTGCTTTAATGGCTACTGCAGAATACGTTACTAAGGTACATGCTGTTTGTACTCGCACAGGAAACTTAGCCCACTATAGCTACAGAAAAGCTCAAAGTGAGGATTTAGTATTTTTAGGCGAAACCCAAGAATACGAGCCACTAAGTAGAGCTGCCTATTACAAAGCTATGAAAGAGCACAAAACGCATAATAAAAAAGAAAGCAAAAATGAATAATAATCACGTTACCGTATTAGAAATTGACCCTAAAGCTGTACTACACAATTTAGCCTATTTTAAACAAAAGCTACAACCTACCACAAAAATATTAGTAGTTGTTAAAGCTTTTGGTTACGGAAGCGAATCAACAGAGATTGCTAAAATTGTACAAGACCAAGTTGATTATTTTGCGGTTGCTTATTCCTACGAAGGAATAATATTACGTGAAGCAGGGGTTACAACTCCTATTTTAGTTCTAAACCCTCAAATTCAAAACTTAAAAGATATTGTTAAGTATCGTTTAGAACCCAATCTATATAATTTTAAAATTTTTGATGCTTTTTTAAAGCTTGCTGATGAAGAGCCTTTAATGAATTACCCTATACACCTAAAATTTAATACGGGATTAAATCGATTAGGCTTTTGGCATACTGATATTCCTTCTATTGTTGCTGAGCTAAAGAAATCAAACAACATAAAAGTTGAATCAATATTTTCTCATTTAGCTGCTAGTGAAGATCCTAATGAACAAAATTTCACTATAGGTCAAATAAATAACTTTGCCTACATCGTAAAACAAATTTATGAGCATTTAGGGTATCAACCCATGATACATATTTTAAACACCTCTGGAATTATCAATTATCCTCAAGCTCAATTTGACATGGTTCGCTTAGGCATAGGATTATACGGTTTTGGAAATGATAAACAAGAAACCTCTCAACTTAAAAATACACATACACTTAAATCTATAATTTCTCAAATCAATATAGTTCAACCAGGTGAAACAGTTGGTTACAATAGAGCTTTTGTTGCTAGTCAACCTACAAGAAGTGCAACCATTCCTATAGGACATGCAGATGGTATATCAAGAAAACTAGGAAATAAAAATGGATTTATGTTCATTAATAATCAACCAGCTCCTATCATTGGAAATGTTTGTATGGATATGATTATGGTAGATGTTACCAAAATTGATTGTAATGAAGGTGACGAGGTTATTATTTTCAACCATCAACAACACGTAGAATATATGGCTCATAAGTGTGAAACTATTTCGTATGAAATACTTACTGCCTTATCTCAACGTATAAAAAGATTGGTTAAAAACTAATTTTTTTATATTTTTCAGTTCAATTAACTATTAAAAATCAAAAATATGGGAATGCTCAAAGAGTTTAAAGACTTTGCGATGAAAGGTAATTTAGTAGACATTGCAGTAGGTTTCGTTATGGGGGCTGCTTTCAAGCAAGTAGTGACTTCTTTCACTGGAGGAATTGTTTCTCCTTTAATTGGACTAATTTTTAACGCTGATTTTAAAGATTTAAAATACATAATCTCAGAAGGTGTTGCTGATGAAGCAGGTAAAATAACAGGAGAAGTTGCCATATTATATGGTGAATTTTTAACCAATGTTATCGATTTTATTATTGTAGCTTTTATTATGTTTATGGTAGTAAAAGCGGTAAACGCAATGAAGAAAAAAGAAGAACCGGCTCCAGAGACTCCAAAAGGACCTAGCCAAGAAGAATTATTAGCCGAAATTAGAGATTTACTTAAAAAGTAATTCTTAAAAAAATGTAACAAAAAAGCTCGCAATTGCGAGCTTTTCTATTTCTAATAATTCTATCTACACATGCTTTCCTTTCTCCCAACCATGTTTTCCTAAATATTGTTCACCACTTTCAACCGCACCATCTTCAATACTTGTTCCCATAGAATCATTCCAACGATTTAAATATCCGAAGAGAGAAATAACTCCAAGCATTTCCACAATTTCTCCTTCATTCCAATACTTATATAATTCCTCTTTAATCTTTTCATCTACCATATTTGGAACCATTGAAGCTGCTAATGAAAAATCTAACGCCGCGCGTTCCGCATCAGAAAAAGCAGAGTGTATTTTATACTCCCAAATATTATCTAATTGCTCTTGTTCTGCTCCATAACGTTCGGCAGCACGAATTGCATGAGCTTGACAATAACGACAACCTGTAGCATTACTACTTACCCAAGCAATCATCCGTTTTAAAGCAGAAGTTACGCGACCGTGATTAGCCATTACTGCTATGTTTAAATTGATAAATGCTTTGGAAATTTCTGGTCGTCGTTGCATAGTTAATACCGAATTCGGGCAAAAACCTAAGGTTTCATTATAAAAATCAGATAATTGTTTCGTTTCTGCATCATGATTTGGATCTAAAGGAGTTACTAAAGGCATAGATTTATTTTTTAAGTTTTTAATACTAACTTTTTACTGTAAGTTTGTGTTACTATTTAGACAATTAAGTCGAAACGCACATCGACTTACTTACGCAATAAACAAAAAATTATCAAGATATGGCAACAAACACAGTTACAACCGTTTGGAAAGAAAACATGCAATTTGAAAGTGATAACCCAAGTGGGCATTCAATAGTTATTGATACTTCTGAAGAGCACGGAGGAAGTAATACTGGTTTACGACCTAAAGCTATGATGCTTTCATCGTTAGCAGGTTGTTCTGGTTTAGACATTGTACCTATGCTAGAAAAAATGCGTGTAAAGATTGACGATTTTAAAATTGTAGTTACTGGTGAATTAACCGAAGAGCATCCAAAATATTACCACAAAGTATTAGTTGATTATCATTTTTACGGAAGTGATTTAGACGAGAAAAAAATTAACAAAGCAGTAGATTTATCGATAGAAAAATACTGTGGTGTTATGGAAATGTTTAGAAAATTTGCTGATGTAACTACTGCTATTCACTTACATAATAACTAATCTATTTTCGATAAAATTGCTATGCGCTGGACATTAAAACCGCAACCAGACACCAATAAAGTAAAACAATTAGCCAAAGAACTAGCCATCGATACAACCTTGGCTAAAATCTTAGTACAACGTGGGATAGAAACCTTTGATGAAGCTAAACATTTTTTTCGTCCTTCGTTAAGTGATTTACACGATCCTTTTTTAATGAAGGATATGGAAATCGCTGTGCAACGTGTAGAAAAAGCTATAATAAACAACGAAAACATCTTAGTTTTTGGCGATTACGATGTTGACGGAACTACCGCTGTTTCTTTACTATCTTCTTACCTAAAAACAATACATCCTAATATTGCAACCTATATTCCTGATCGATATGAAGAAGGATATGGTGTTTCTTATCAAGGAATTGATTTTGCCGAAGACAACGGATTTTCACTCATCGTAGCTTTAGACTGCGGAATTAAAGCTATTGATAAAGTTGCCTACGCTACTGAAAAAAATATCGATTTTATTATTTGTGATCACCATAAACCTGGGAACGAAGTTCCAAAAGCGGTTGCTGTTTTAAACCCTAAGCAAATAGACTGTAACTATCCGTATGATGAATTATGTGGTTGTGGTGTTGGCTTTAAATTAATTCAGGCATTAGCTTCAAAAAGAAATCAAACGATTGAAGATTTAATCCCCTATTTAGATTTAGTTGCTACAGCCATTGCTGCTGATATAGTTCCTATGACTGGTGAAAATAGAGTCTTAGCGTATCACGGGCTACAAGTTATCAATTCACAACCTAGAAATGGCATCAAAGCCATCATCCATCAGTTGCAAAAAAAAGAACTTACCATTACCGATGTAGTTTTTATCATTGCTCCGCGGATAAATGCCGCTGGACGTATGAAACACGGAAACTATGCCGTTGAATTATTAACCGAAATGGATTTTGATTCAGCAATAGAATTTGCTTCTGCTATTGAAAAATTCAATTCTGACAGAAAGGAACTGGATAAAGCAATTACCCAAGAAGCCTTACTTCAAATTGAAAATAACAACGAGCAAGAGAAATACACCACAGTAGTTTTTGATGAAAATTGGCACAAAGGGGTTATTGGTATTGTAGCCTCTCGTTTAACCGAAACCTATTACAGACCAACTTTGGTATTTACTAAAAGTGGAGAAAAATTAGCCGCCTCTGCTCGTTCAGTAAAAGGGTTTGACGTGTATAATGCTTTAGAAAATTGTTCAGAGTTCATTGAACAATTTGGTGGACATAAATATGCAGCGGGACTAACTTTATTACCCGAGCAATATGAAAACTTTAAAAATAAATTTGAAGAAGTGGTTGCTTCCACCATTGACAAAAATTTATTAACGCCAGAAATTACGATTGACACTGAGATTGACTTATCAGAAATTACTCCTAAGTTTTTCCGTATTATTCAACAAATGGCACCTTTTGGCCCACTAAATATGAAACCCATTTTTACTACTTCAGCGGTAAGAGATAACGGTTATGGTAAACAAGTTGGCGCAGATAAGAGTCATTTAAGATTGAATCTCATTTATGGTTCAGACCAAAAAACATATAATGCTATAGGTTTTGGTTTAGGAAATAAAATAAACCTTACCCAAAATGATTTTGACGTTGCTTATACGTTAGATGAGAACACTTGGAATGGACATACTTCTATTCAGTTAATGTTAAAAGATTTAAAATAGTAAAAGACCTATATTTTTTTATTTAGAATAATTCCAAATAAACTTTTATATTTGTTATCGATATAAATATAGTTATGGACGGAATTACTAAAATATACGACAACAACATAGGCATTTCTTTTCACTGGAAAGAAAACAACTTAAACTTAGTTCAATTAATATTTAGAGATACAGGATTTCATTTAACAGAACAAGAAATAGAATTATTTTTAGATAAGGTAACGGACTCTAAGCTTCAAAAAAATTGTGCTACTTGTAGTAAAGGAAAAGACTGTAGGTCTATTTTACTACAAACTCCTTCAGATAAAGTTAGCATAGCAGTTTCTTCAGTTGAATTATGGCAAATAGACGATCTTTTAAAAGGAACTTTATTCCAGTTAAGAATGAATAATTATCTAAATGACATATGTAAAAACTAAAAAGGCTCACAAAAATTGTAAGCCTTTTTAATCTAATCTTCTTTAATTAGGTACATATATACTGGATAGTGATCACTATACCCTCCGGTATATTTTCCATAAGAAAAACTCCTAAAAGGGTACCCTTTATAACGACCACTCTTCTGAGTTAAAAAACGTTTATTAAAAATCCCAGACTTAAACATTTTATAGGTTGAAAAATCTTTTTCTCCTTTGTCTAATAGTTGAGAAGTAAACATTATTTGATCAAACAAATTAATATTGTCTCTATACCCTAATGTATTAAATCCACGACGAAACATATCTTCGTACGGATTATAAATATCGCCCTCTTTTACATTCTTCTTCTTACTCTTAGTTTGTAAAACAGATTTAAAGCTAGAATTGATAGGGTCATCGTTAAAGTCACCCATTATTAACACTTTCGGATTTGGGTCATTCAGTTTAATTTTTTCAATAATTTGCTTCACTTTATAAGCCGCTTTTTCACGTAATGGTCTACTCTTTGCTTCCCCACCTCTTCGAGATGGCCAGTGATTAACAATAATATGTATCAATTCATCATCTAAATATCCTGATACCAACAAAATATCACGTGTATAAACTTTATAATTCTGGTCATATATATTAGGGTTGAATGCCTCGAAATGAATTGGCTTAAAATAACGTGATTGATATAACAATCCCACATCAATCCCTCTTTTATCTGGAGAATCAAAATGAATGATACTATAACGCTTCTTTTTTAATTTTTCAGATGCTACCAAATCTTCTAAAACTTTTTTATTCTCAACCTCAGCTACACCTAAAATTGCTGGACTAGTTCTAGCCTTTTCCACTCCTAATTGAGAGATTACCTCTCCAAGTTTGTCAATTTTATCCCAATAAACCTCTTCTTTATCTCCTTTCATTTCCATGATAGGACTTGCTTCATCATTCTTTTCAGGATCATTCTTGGTATCAAAAAGGTTTTCTAAATTATAAAAACCTACCGTTCTTATTTTATATTTTTTTTGATTTTGTTGTGCATAAATAGAAAATGCAACAAAAATAAACATTAAAAAAGTAGTTATGTTTCTCATTTTATAAATTTTAGGTGGCAAAAATAAAACAATTTTCGAGCCAAAACCCATAATTAATATAATGTTACCTTTCATAATATTAACTTAATATTAACATAATTAGATTTTTCGTAGTTTTGCTTCCCTTTTGCCGCATTTCTCGGCCATGGGAATTAACATATTCAAATATTTTATAAAAAATTATTTATGAGAAATTTTACGATAACAATGTTATTGTTTCTTTCAGGCATGCTTGGCTTGAATGCGCAAAATATTGTAAAGGGAATCGTAATAAACGGCGATTCCGAAAAACCTATGCAAGGTGTTTCTGTAAGTGTAAAAGAAGCTAACGTCTCCAGTACTACAGACGCTAGTGGTGCTTTTACACTAAATGGCTTACCAAACGGAAGACAAATTGTAACGGTATCATTAAACGGGTATGAAACCCAAAACTTTCCAGTAGAACTATCTAGAAAAACAGTAAATTTAGGTACAATCTTTATGTATGAAGATTTATCTGAAGATCAAGATTTAAGCACCATTACTATTACAGACGATGAATTAAATGATGATACAAGTGCTGCTGATAACATTTCTGGTTTATTACAAGCTTCTAGAGATGTTTATTTACGTACTGCTGCTTTTGAATGGAGTGGTTCTTTTTACAGAGTGCGTGGTTTAGATTCTGAAAACGGTAAAGTTTTGATTAATGGAATTGAGATGAACAAATTATACAACGGAAGACCTCAATGGAGTAATTGGGGAGGTTTAAACGATGTATTACGTAATCAGGAATTTAGTAATGGATTGACTCCTTCAAACTACGCTTTTGGTGGTGTTTTAGGTTCTACAAACATTAATACCAGAGCTTCAGAATATAGCGAAGGAGGACGTATTTCTTACGCTTCTTCTAATAGAAGTTATAGTCACCGTTTAATGGCTACATACTCTACTGGTTTATTAGCAAACGGATGGGCAATAACTGTTTCTGGTAGTAGAAGAGCTGGTAATGAAGGGTATGTTGATGGTACTTTTTACGATGCTAACTCTATCTTTTTGTCACTTGAAAAACAAATTAACGATGCGCACAGCTTAAACTTAACAGTGATTGCTGCAGAAAACGAAAGAGGAAAATCTTCACCAAATACTCAAGAAGTTTTTGATATTAAAGGAATTCGTTATAACTCATATTGGGGAAAACAAGGAGACAAAAACAGAAACTCAAGAGTTAAGAGATTATACGAACCAATTGTTATGTTGAACCACTATTGGAACCTTTCTGAAAACACTACATTAAACACTAATATTGGTTTTCAATTTGGAGAAATCGGTAATAGTCGTTTAGATTATAATGGTGCTAACAATCCTGATCCTACGTATTACAGAAAGTTACCAAGCTGGTATTTATCAGATCCTAATGGACCAGATTATGAAAATGCCTATAAATCATTAACTGGTTTCCAAAATGATGGACAAATTGATTGGGATGAATTATATATTGGAAACCAAGGAAACCCAGAAAATGCTCGTGTAATTTTATATGAAGATAGAAACGATGATCAGCAATTAACAGCTAATATGATTTTATCTTCTGAATTAAACGAAAATATTACACTAACAGCTAGTGGTGAGTACAGAAAGTTAAAATCTGAAAACTTTGCTTCTCCAATAGATATGCTTGGGGCTACAGGCTATCTGGATGTAAATACTTTTGGTGATACTTTTGACCAACAACAAAGTAACCTTTTAACTCCTAATAGAACAATTGGTTTAGGAGACCGCTTTAAATACAATTATATCTTCAATTCTGAAGTATATGGAGGTTTTGCTCAGTTACAATTCAAATACAACAAAGTTGATTTTTATGTAGCAGGACAAGCGAACAACACTACGCACCAAAGAGAAGGTTTGTTCCAAAATGGATATTTCCCAACTAACTCTTATGGAAAATCGAACAAGTTAGATTTCTTTAACTACGGAGCTAAAGGTGGATTAACCTATAAAGTTTCTGGTCGTCACTTAATTGATGTAAACGGAGGTTATATTACAAAAGCACCATCTCTGCGTAACTCTTTTGCCAACTCAAGGTCTAACAATAATACTGTTGCGGATGTTGCCGAGTTAAATAGTGAGAAAATATTATCTGGAGATGTTAGCTATGTTTTTAGAAGCCCTTTAATTACTTCAAGAATTACAGGTTATTACACGGATATTAAAGATGCTACTGAAATTTCATTCTTCTTTGCTGATGGTATTGGAGGAGATACTTCGGCATTTATCCAAGAAATCTTAACTGATATAGACAAAAGACATTTTGGTGTTGAGTTTGGAATTGAAGCGCAGGTTACTCCTACAATTAAATTAAAGGGAGCAGCTAATATTGGTCAGTACACCTATAATAACAATCCAAATCTTGTAATTACTACTGAAAACGCTAATACAGAAGGCTTTGTTGATGGTAAAAGAGATATGGGACCTGCTGCTCTTAAAGATTATAAACTAGCTGCAGGACCTCACAAAGCATACTCTTTTGGTTTTGAGTATAGAGATCCAGATTATTGGTTTATTAGTGTTACAGCAAACTATATGGATGAAGCTTATGTAGATGTTTCTCCCATTAGAAGAACTGCTAATTTTATAAGTGATGCAGACGGAGCTGCTTTTGCAGATTACGACCCAGTGTTAGCTAGACAATTATTAACTCAAGAGCAATTTGATGATTATATGGTTGTAAATGCTATCGGTGGAAAATCTTGGAAAGTAGGCGATGGTAAATACATTGGTTTATTTGCTAGTGTTAGTAACCTATTCAACCAAGAGTATAAAACAGGTGGCTTCGAACAAGGAAGAAATGCAAATTATCACCAATTACGCGACGATAATGCTAACGGTACACCAACCTTCGGAAATAAATACTGGTACGGTAGAGGTACTACTTATTTCTTAAACTTAAATTATAGATTCTAAAAAAACACTCAAAATGAAAAAAATAAATTTATACAAGATTTTTGCAATACTTTTTATTGCAATCTCTGCTTCATGTGTTGATAACAACGACTTTGAGTTACCAACAATAGGACCAGATAAAGAATACAAGAACTTAAAGTCTTTAGACGAAATTATTGCACAATACAATGGCGATCCTGTAGAGTTTACTGAAGACGTTACTGTTTATGGTTATGTAGTTTCTGACGATAGAGAAGGTAATTTTTTTAAATCAATTATTATTCAAGATAAACCAGAAAATCCAACTGTAGGTTTAGAAGTAAGAATAGATGACACTAACCTAGGAGCTCGTTATAATGTGGGTAGAAAAATATACATTAAATTAAAAGGACTTGCGTTAAGTAAATACTTTGCTTCTTTTCAAATAGGTGTTTTAAATGGTTACAGTACGGATAGAATTGATGCAAACGATTATATCGACTTTATTGATAGATCTTCTGAAATTGCTGAAATAGTACCAACCAACTTAACAATTGGAGAGTTAACTGATGCTCACATCAATACATTAATTAAAATTGATGGGGTACAAGCTCAAGAAAAAGGATTAACCTATGCTGACCCTGACCCTAACAACACTTCTTCAGTTAACAGAAACTTCGTAAGTTGCGAAACTTTTGAATCTATTATCATGAGAACTAGTGGTTTCTCAACTTTTAAATCATACCCTATCCCAGATAAAAAAGGAAGTATTACTGCTATTTTAGGAAAGTTCAGCAGCGATTACCAATTATTTATTAGAGATACTAACGATGTTAACTTTACTGAAGAATATGGTTGTAATACACCTCCTGTTGATGCTACTTTAAATGAAGTTAAAACCTTTTATAAAGGTAGTGGAGAAGCAACAGTTACAAAAAACTTAAAAATAAAAGTAGTTATTACTTCTGATTTAGCTTCTGGTAACTTACATTCATTAAGTGCTTTTGCTCAAGATGCTACTGCAGGTATTGCTTTACGTTTTAGTGGAGATCACAACTTAAACTTAGGAGACGAAGTAGAAATCGCAGTTGGAGGCGCTAAATTAAGTGAGCATAACGATTTATTACAACTAAACCTTTCTCCATCAAGTATCATAAGCCAAACAGCTGGTACCTTACCTACTCCTGAGACTATCACTTTTGCTCAAGCTTTAACTGGTGATTACGAAAGTAAATTAGTACAAATTGATGGAGTACAATTCAAAGACAATACCAAAATTTATGACGGTAACAATGAGTTAATTGCTGAATGTGATGGCACTCCATTAACCACTTATGTTAGAAAAGAGGCAACTTTTGCTAACAATAATGTAAATGATAAAAAAGGAGCTATAACAGGTATTATGACTGTTTATGAAGGTACTCCTCAAATCTATTTAAGAAACGAAGCTGATATTAATTTTACTGAAAATTATACTACTTGTGGAGGTGGCACTACTACCAATACTATTTTCTTTTCTGAATTAGCAGACCCTAACAACAATGCTAATGCAAGATTTATAGAATTATATAATTCAGGAACTGACGCAATAGACTTAACAGGTTGGACAATTAGAAGATATACAAATGGTGCAACTTCATCAACCTCTTCAATTGACTTATCTGGTAAAACCATAGCTGGAACTAGTACTTTTGTAATTGCCAAAAATGCTGCAGAACTCTCAAGTATATATGGTGTTACTGCTGATATGGAGTCTACTTCTGCTGCAGCTGATTCTAATGGAGACGACCAATTAGAATTGGTAGATCCAAGCGGAACTGTAATTGATATCTTTGGAGTTATTGGGGAAGATGGATCTGGTACAAATCATGAATTTGAAGATGGTAGAGCTTACCGTAAAGCTTCAGTAACACAAGGAAACCCAACATATACATTCTCAGAATGGGATATTTGGAATGATACAGGAGATGCAGGTACTACAAATGCACCTCAAGATGCTCCTGGTGCCTTTACACCTGGAGTAAGATAATTAAATTACTATATCTAAACACAAAACAACCCAAGTATTGAATACTTGGGTTGTTTTTTTAGGTAAACCACACTACATTTATACTCTTAGTTTATTAAATAATCACAAAATATTTATCAAAATGTAAGTAGATGAGTTTTCCACACGTTTTTATTTTTATGATAACTATGTAAAGTTAAAAACACTTTTTCTTCTTTGCCTTTTATTAATCGACCACCAAGCTCTTTAAAGTTTTTCCCTAGAAAACTATAATAATCCTCTTGCGTTAATTCATCTATAGGCTTTTTTAATTCAACTGAAAACATACTACTGTTAAACAGACCAGATCCCATAAGCTCTTTGCTATAACAATATAACTTATTACTACTTGAGTCTTCTATATATAAATAATCATATACGCTCATAAAAAAAGGCTTTGACTTCTTTTCTAACCTTAATCCTTTTGCTGTTTTTACAATTGTATTAACCCCATTATTTATCTTGATTCGTAATTCTTCATTAAAATATATATTTCCAACAGAATCTTTTATATGATAAGAGGGATTCAAATCTTTATTATAGAGACTTTCCCATATACAAAGCAGTAGAGTACTAAAAAAATATAAATCATACTCAGGGTTTGATTTACTTAAACCATCTATTCTTAAAACTACAGATGGATTGATAAGTTTCTCTATTTGTTTATCTATATTCTTTTTCATCTGTAGCAGTTTTTTTTCGAGTATCAACATAATGAATAGTTAAAACTAAACACTAACTATAAATAACTACTCCAAGATTTTTGTCCTTCCTGTATTTCTTTTTCAGGATATTGTTTGTTGTACTTTTTATATTGACTTCCAAAAAATACAGGCATATTTTCAGCAGGAGTCGTATCAAAATCGTTTATAATAGTCGTTCCTAAAGTATATAATTGTCTTAAGTTAGGCATACCTTTAATAAACTTAATAGACGCTAAATTTTTACAATCTAAAAGTTTTAAAACCTCTAATTCTTTTAACTCTCCAATAGAGCTAAAGTCTTGCAATTTCCAACAAATATCAAATTCTAAATATTTTAACTTTTGTAAAGTTGTTATATCTGAAATGTCTATTAAACTTCTAACACCACCAAAAGACACACACTTTAAATTGGTTAAAGTTTCAATACCTTTTAAAGACTTTATTTTTGCTGTTTTAAAACTTAGACTTTTCAAATTGGTTAACGCACTTAATTTAGTTAAATCTTTTTCATCGTAATCTGAAATGGTTAAGTGTTGTAAATTAGTATTGTTTAATGCTTCAATATTTATGATTTTTTTCTTTGAATAGACTTGAAGATGCAATGAATAAAGTGATTTTGGTAATTTCTTACAATCTAAAATAAAATCAGTGTCTTTGTATAAGGGAATAACTAGTCCTTCTAAACATGATAATTTATAAACAAATGAGTTGTCTTTATTTCCACCATATTTATTTCCAATATCTAAATTTTTAACTGTTTTAAATTTTTCTATAAACTCTTTTAAAAACTTATTCTCAAATTTACCAGAAAGTCTGACAGTATATTTGTTTTTCAAAAAATCAGGATTTATATTTTCTAAATCCGAATCTGGTTTAATCATTAAATATGGAGAGTGTTTAAATCCTGATAAATACATAGTTTAAAAAGTTATTGGGTCAAATTTTGTTGGTAAATTATATTTTTTTGCAACTTCTAACGCTTTTTCATTAAATAATTCTTTTCCAGCATCAGTGTTTAATTTAAATCTACCACCAACTGGATTTACTTTGTTTAAAAGTTTATGTAGTTCGCTACTTCCTTTTTTAGTTATATCTCCACCATATTTCTCTAAAATAATGTATTGTTCATAAATTTCTCTTTCAAGCTTTGTAGAACCTTTCATTTTATGAATTACAGAGCCGCTCTCAACAACGTTATGCAGTAATTTACCTCTTTTTGGATTAAAATGTTGAGTAAAACGTTGAAAGACATTACCAGACTGTCCTACATACCCTTGTATATCATCTCCATTTTTAACAATCAAGTCGTATACCCCTTTTGCTTCATCGGCTTTTGTTATCTTTTTTAGAGCTTTTGCTTTTTTTACAATTTTTGCTGCTGTTGCAGTAGTTCCAAAAAAAGGAATCATTGCTGCAAAACTTAAGGCAGCATCAGCATAGTTTCCTCTAGCAAGTGATATAACTCCATTAATACAATCTGCTACTTCTCCAACAGCAGGAATCATACCCACAATATCTAAAGCAGTTTGTGTTGCATCCATCCATTTATCCCAAGTGGTTGGTTTCCCTTCTTTTTCTCCATCATATTCATTAATGGTCTCCCATTGTAGAGGCTGAGAGCTTGGTATAATTGAATTATTCCTAAATTCGGGATTGTCTACATATTGTTTATCTGGTAATTTTAATTCTCCAAAGTCTACATCTGGAAAAGCTACTTTAGCCTCTGCTAAAGTTCCTTCAAAAGTTCCATTAGAGTTTTTATAATACCAAACCTCTTCACCTCTCGAAGTTACTTCTTGCTTAAACTGACTAACCACAATTGTTCCTCTTTCAGTTACCGTTGCAGCTGTATTATACTTAATCTGAGCAATACTTTCACCTACATTAACAAACTCATGTTTTACTTGCATTAATGAAGTTCCTTCTTCATTAACTTTAACAATGTTTGTTCCTTTTTTTTGGTCTTTTATTTCTCTGTCAATATCTTGAACAGGGATAGTAGTTTCTTTTTCTACTTTACCTTTATAAATAACTTGAAATTTATTTTCACTCATTTTATTCTATCTATAATGTTTTGAACTTGTTTATTTTATATTCTAAACACTTTATTTAAATAAATTGTTGAAGAATCGTTTCAATTTATTTTCATTTGTCTTTTTATATTTTCCTCTAGCAAGTAAAATAACATTATCTATACATTCAGAGAATACATCCTCTTCTCGATTTAAACTTAGTTCATCTAATGCTTTTTCCACAGCACTACCCCACTCGCTCCAAGAAATAGGTTCATTACTCTCGTAATTGTTGTTATTATCCCATTTTAAAGGTTTTACAACAGTAAAACTAGGCTGAATTAATGAGAGATTTAATTTATCAAAATCAACTTTTTCAAAAGCACTTTTTGCTTCTTTTATACCTCCTTCAAAAATTGCTGTATCATTGCTAAAATAGAATACTTCGTCTCCTCTTGAGGATATTTCTTGCTTAAATTGACTAACTATAACAGTTCCTTTTTCCGACACCTTTACCGAAGTATTATATTTTACTTGTGCTAATGTTTCCCCTACATTAATAAATTCATGTTTGATTTGATTTAAAACAGTTTTATTATCATTAATGTGAATGATATTTGTTTCATTTTTATTTTCTGATACTTTCATAGTCTTTTTTAATCTAATTCTTCGTTATCTTCAGATATTACAAATACAGGGATTTTATCTGTATCTGATTTTATTTTATACCCTTCTATCGTATTATTTTTAATTCTCTTGTTATTATAGGTGAAATCAATAACCTTATCATTTAATTTTAAATCTACAGTTTCTCCAACCATATTTTTACTTTCTAAAACTAAATAGGCTTTTTCTCCATAAGTTAGTTTTGTTCCTTTCTTGTTGTTTTCATCCGTATAATAGAAATCAACTATTTGAGGTTTCTTTATCGATTCATTATTCTCTTTCGCTTTATAAGGAGTATCTTCTATAGGTGGTATAAAACTCTCTTGCCACGGTTTTATATAACGAGTTTTACTTTTTCTACGCCAATCGGTACTATTGTTAAAAAAACGATAGTCTTGCATTGCAGGCGATATGGTTAAGGTAACCTGCATACCTTTTTGATTATCAAAAATCTCATGGTAATTTATAAGTACACCGTCTTGAAAATTGTATTGGAATAGCTCTACACCATCAAAATCATCTTCATAAAAAACCACTTTTCCATCTCTTAATAAATAAAGATTAAAAGGATGACGTATTTTTTTATTGTCCTTTCTATCGGCTATAATCCATTCAATAAAGGCATCATCGTACATTTCTGGTTTAAAAGTAACCGTAAAAGCACCTCCCATTAGGGCTGATGTAGGTTTACCATTCCAATCGGTAAGGCGAATGTAATTTAAACTAGTAGCAATTAATTCTCGTTCCTCTCCGCACACAAAGAGTTTGGCTTTTATATTCATAGTAATTTTCTTTATAGCTAAATACTGTTATACAGAAACTTAACAGCCTCTACATAAAAACATTGATAACAAATTTAATAGAAATAAAATAAGAGCAAAAAAATAGATAGAAAAATAATTTAAAAAAACTACTATATTTAAAGTGCTTAACAAAAAGAAGTTATAAAAATTGCTTTTGTATTTAAATTGCTATATACAATAAAAATTAACATACTTTATAACCCATAAGGTTAAGCAAAAAACAATATAATAACTTAAAATTACAATCTTATGGCATCAATTTCAGAAACAGGTCATGCAAAAAATGTAGCTAACTTTCAAGAACTAATATCTTTTTGTAAAGGATATGCAGAAACGTATAACCCAGTAAATACACGGTTAACTATTACTGAATTAGAAAAACTATATACCACTGCCTCAGAAAAATTAGAAGAAGTAGCCACCGCAAAAGCAGCGTATAGTAACGCAGTGAACAATCGTAAAAATGCGTTTGCAAACTTAAAAACACTAGCAACAAAAACACTTAATAGTTTTATAGTATCTGGCGCAGATGCCTTAGCTATTCAAAATGCAAAAACAATTAACAGAAAACTACAAGGGTCGTCAAAAAAAACAACAGTAGAAAAAGAAAAAACAATAGAAGAGTCAACAAACAAAACAATTTCCACCTCACAACAATCTTACGATCAGTTAATCAACCACTTTGCAAACCTCATACAAATTTTAGTACAAAATACCATTTACAACCCAAACGAAGAAGAACTAAAAACAACTTCATTACAAGCTAAACTTAACCAGTTACAAGAAAACAACACAAAGCTAATTAATGCCTATACACAGTACAGCAATGCAATGATTCAAAGAAACAACACACTATACAATCCATTAACAGGCTTAGTACAAACATCAAAAGAAGTAAAACTTTACGTAAAAAGTATATTCGGCACCAAAAGCCCTAAATACAAACAAATAAGTGGGTTAGAATTTAAAGTTATAAGAAAATAACTAATAGCTTTATTATTAAAGCAAACTGCAGTTACACTTTGTGCAACTGCAGTATTTTTTTTATGAATGGTAAAAATAGTTAAGTTAACTGAATTTATTATTTTACATACTTCAATTATACTTTTTATAACTTCTTTAATATTGTAGCTTACTACAATGTTATTTTTATCACAAACATTTATAAAACTATAAACTTAAATAATAGATAAAGAAGTTGCAATAATAATTATACTAACTTAAAGTTTTATTTTTACACTTTGTAAAACCTATTTTTTAACTAATTGCTTAGTATACCTTTTCCCTGTATCATCTAAAGACACAAAATAAATTCCTGCTGATAATTTTGAAACATCTACATTATTATTTCTAGAACTCATTTTTACTTTCGTAAGCAACCTTCCGTTAGCATTATAAATAGCAACCTCTCTATTTTTCCACAGCTCATTATTTACTTGTAAAACCATAAAACTATCCTCAATAGGATTAGGTGAAAAAACAATTACATCCTTATCATTTACTAAAACACGTTCCGTATTTAAATTAGAGGCTTTAGCACTACCACAATTTCCAATATTATTCCATCCATTTGAAGTTCTCTCATACAAAACATTAAAATAAACAACCCTATCACCAACCTGGTAATTTTGAGAAGAATCATATTCAGGCACCCCATCACAAATATTAGTAGTAGTCCCTCCATCACCCTCAATAATAGTTATAGTATAATCTTCAACCTCACCGTAATCAAATGAACCACAAGAAGCAGGAGTATTATTGTATCGCATAGACACCCTCATTCTTGTATTACCTAGTTTTGCAGTAGTAGGTACGGTAAACGTACCATTAACAGAACTATCAGAAGAAGCACTTTTAACCCACACTTGCTCTCCACTATCTTCAAAATCAGAATCCTGATTATAATCAATCCAAACAGCATATCCCTCTTTGTAAACAGTACCTGTCCATTTAGGAGTAACAGTAATAGTATTAGAACTACCTTGCTCTAAATTAGTAGAAATACTAGTAAAATCCTCATATCCATTAGAAGCTCCTGAATTATTATTAATAGCCCCAAGTGTTACATTCTGAATATATTCATCATTTACATTATTTCCTTTTGATTCACAATACGTTGTTGGTACACTAACACTTCCTTTACTTTTCGCTACCTCAATTAAATACTCTAAACCAAGTTTAGCAAACTTTGCTGCGTGCGTAGCATTGGCAGTTGGAAACCTACTAGATGTATCATTTACAGTATGAATATAAGGGCTTGAATCATTAAAAGAAGCCTCAAAAGGAAAAGCAGCATCATATCCTTGTTGTGCCCAACTATAATGATCGGAACAACCGTAATTACATCGTGTATAATCGTAAGTAAATTGATGACTTCCTGAAGCATTATAATGATCCATAAGACTAGCTAAAAAAGCATTAAGAGTGCTACTATTATAACTATCATCAGAAATATAAACATCCTTTGGTGACCCTTTATAATTCGTCATATCAAACTGCACATACGACAACACATTAACATTTCTATTTTTATAATCTTCAGCAATCTCTTTAGAGCCTCTTAACCCAACCTCTTCGGCAGCAAATGCCATAAGCTCTATAGTTCTTTTTGGTTCAAAATTCATTTCAAAAAGTACTCTAGCCATTTCAGTAATTGTAGCAATACCAGAAGCATTATCATCAGCACCAGGCGCATTCGTTTCTCTTTCTGGGCTAACAGAATCAATATGTCCACCTATAATTACATACTCATTAGGAAGATCACTTCCTTGAATAGTCATAACAACCGAAGGCATTGTAGTACTACTGTGGTTAACTATTCTCACACTAACATCAGACCTACCACTAGCCATAGTTTCCCATTTTTGTTTTAAATCCTGAACAGCATCTTTTGCCTTTTGTGTAGTATGATATCTAGTACCATAGTTTTCAAGCTCTACTATTTGATTGGCAATATTTGTATTATTCACCAAGCCCAAACTTTGATTTACAACTTGATCTTCACTAATAGTATACGATGCTCTCTGTTGATACCTTTTTTTACTCTGGAGTTTCTGAATAGTTTGTAAAGCTTGTTTTTCAGAAGGCTCATAAATAAACCCAGGACCATGAGTTAAAATCATATGATGCAATTTCTCAGCTGCATGATGACTTAACTTTACTGCACTAAAACCATTGGTGGAGGAAAGAATTTTAATATCAGAAGGAGCAACTTTTTGTAGTTTTAAAGCATCGTTGGTTTCAATAGTACCATAAAACATTTTTTCTTGGCTGTAAATAGTAGAAAAACTAAGGCACAGCAATAGTAACGAAAGTAGAAAATACTTTTTTTTCATTTTTGAAGGGTATTAATGTTAATTTAAAATTTCACGTAAGTTATTAAAAATTAACATTATAGAGTGAAATTATTTTTAATTATCACTTAACCATAAGCTTAAATCTAAAATTTATTCATTCTATCACTCAACAAGTTTTGTGGTATATTCCTTTTTTTGCATCTTTATATGTACACAAACTTTCGCTATAAATGTTTTCAAAACATAGAATAACCAACGCTTTTAAAAAAGCAAAAAAACTACCTTTAAACAAGTATACTAAATACATTTTATTTTCTGATTGCCATAGAGGTGATAACAGTTTTGCCGATGATTTTGCTCATAATCGAAAAATATATCACTATGCCTTATCTCAATACCTTCAAAAAGAATTTACCTATATAGAATTAGGAGATGGTGATGAACTTTGGGAAAATAAATTCGTGAATATTTTCAATGCAAATAAAGACATCTACTTATTACTTCAAAAATTCCATCAACAAAACAAGCTACATTTTATTTGGGGGAATCATGATATGAATTACAGAAAACCTAAAAATGTTGCTAAAAACTTTAATTCTTATTATGATACTATTGACGGAAAGAAAAAAGAATTAATGCCCAATGCCTCTTTTTCTGAAGCAATTAAATTGATACAAGAAAATGGGAAGTCTATTTTTTTACTCCACGGTCATCAAGCTGATTGGTTCAATTATACTTTTTGGAAATTTAGTAGATTTTTAGTTCGTGTTTTATGGCGACCACTACAAATACATGGAATTAAAGACCCTACAAGTCCCGCTCAAAACTTTAAAGAACTCATAAAGGTAGAGAAACATTTAGAAGAATGGATTAAAAACAATAACAACCAAATGATTGTTACAGGACACACGCACCGTCCTCGGTTTCCATCAGAAAACGAGCTTCCACATTTTAATGATGGCAGTTGTGTACATCCAAGATGTATTACTGGTTTAGAGATTGAAAAAAATGAAATAACCCTTATTAAATGGCACGTAGTAACCAATAAAGATGGCACCATGCAAATTACAAGAACAGTTCTTGAAGGACCTAAAAAAATAACTAACTACATTTAACTTCGTAACTTTTTATTAACTCAAAACCACACATCACATAACAGTTTGTTAAATTGTACTTAATATTTACATTAAAAAAAGAGAATACTTTTGATTCACCTCTAAAGAGGAGTAGTCATTATAAATTTATTAGTTTTTGTCGACTATTTATTTGACTTACTATATACTGCCTTGAAAACAAGGCAGTTTTTTAATATTAGGTTAACACTAAATTAACATTAAGGTTTGTTATTTGCCGCGACAAAAACTAGTAAACAACATCTAATGAACTGTAAAACAATACTTACGTCTGTAAGTATGTTTGTGTTACTTTACACACATGCACAACAAACAAGCGCACCAAAATTTGGAAAAGGTATATTTAACCTAGTAGGAAAAGATAGTACTTGGTCTATGAAAATGGGAGCTAGAATGCAATTTTTAGCAACTGCCGAATGGGATTCTAACAAAGACGGCTTATACAACCCATCGTCTTCAATGTTGGTTAGAAGAGCTCGTTTAAAATTTAATGGATTTGCTTTTTCTCCTAAATTAAAATATAAAATAGAACTTGGGTTATCTAATAGAGATATTAGTGGTGCTTCAGAACATACAGGAAACGCTCCAAGGTATATTTTAGATGCTTTTATAAAGTGGAATTTCCATCAAAACTTCGAGCTATGGTTTGGACAAACTAAATTACCAGGAAACCGAGAACGTATTATTTCTTCTGCAAATATGCAATTAGTAGATCGCTCTTTATTAAACAGTCGTTTTAATATTGATAGAGATATGGGACTACAATTAAGACACCATTTTAATTTATCTGATAAGTTTATTGTAAGAGAAGCATTAGCTTTTTCACAAGGTGAAGGAAGAAATGTTACTGTAGGTAACCTAGGAGGACATCAGTATACTGCTCATCTTGAATTTTTACCTTTTGGAAAATTTGAAGGTAAAGGTGATTATACAGGTGGAGACTTAAAAAGAGAACAAACCCCTAAACTTGCTATTGGTATGAGTTATGACTTTAATAACAATGCCGTAAAAACCAGAAGTAATCAAGGTACCTATATGGTTAATGATGAAGGATATTATCAAACAAATATTTCAACCTTTTTTATGGATGCTATGTTTAAATACAAAGGATTCTCTTTTATGGGCGAATATGCATATAGAGACGCCAAAGATCCTATTGCAAAAAATTCAGATGGCACACCTACAGGTGAAATTGTACAAGTAGGAAGTGGTTTAAACCTTCAATCAGGATATTTGTTTGCTAAAAACTGGGAAATATCAGGTCGTTTTACCAATATTTCTTTAGACGAAAACATCACAGGAAAAGGAACTGAAAACCAATACACATTAGGATTATCAAAGTACATCGTTGGTCATAAATTAAAAGTACAAACCGATATTAGTTACCTAGATGTAGCCACAGCTACAAATCAATTAATGTATAGATTACAAGTAGATATCCATCTTTAAATGATAACATAAACATAACACGAGAGCATTCTTGTGTAACTAAATTTGCAAAACTTAATTAAAAACTAAAAAATGGGAGATCCATATATTTTGATGCTAGTCGCTTTAGCTGTTTTAGCTATTGTCGACTTGGTTGTGGGAGTTAGTAACGATGCTGTAAACTTTTTAAATTCAGCAATCGGTTCTAAAGCAATTAAAGTAAGAAATATTATGATAATTGCGAGCGTTGGGGTGTTTTTTGGAGCAGTTACCTCAAGCGGTATGATGGAAGTAGCACGTAAGGGTATTTTTAACCCTAACATGTTTATGTTCCAAGATATCATGTTTATTTTTATGGCAGTTATGATTACTGATATTTTACTGTTAGATATCTTTAATTCATTAGGTATGCCAACCTCAACAACGGTTTCTATTGTATTTGAATTATTAGGTGCAGCAGTGTGTATTTCGTTAATTAAAATTGCTGCCAACGATGCACATTCTATTTCTGATATTTGGACTTATATCAATCATCAAAAAGCTATTCAAATTATAAACGGAATTCTACTCTCCGTAGTTGTAGCCTTTTCTGTAGGAGCCATTGTACAATTCTTTTCTCGTTTAATTTATTCATTTAATTTCGAAAAAAGACCTACATATATTAACTCATTATTTGGTGGTTTTGCAATTACAGCAATTACTTATTTTATCATTATCAAAGGAATGAAAGGAACTCCTTTTTATAGTGATGTAAAACACCTAATTGAAGGAAACACTATACTTATCATAGCTGGGAGTTTTATTTTTTGGAGTGTTGTATCTCATCTTTTAATTCAGTTTTTAAAAGTTAATATATTAAAATTAATTATTGGTATTGGTACTTTTTCGTTAGCCATGGCGTTCTCTGGTAACGATTTAGTAAACTTTATTGGTGTACCAATTGCTGCTTGGAACTCATACCAAGCTTGGGAAGTATCTGGTGTTGCTCCTGATGCTTTTTCTATGGGTATTTTAGCTAAAAAAGTACCTTCTAACGTATGGTTATTATTATTAGCAGGAGCCATTATGGTGGTTACTTTATGGACTTCTAGTAAAGCAAGAAACGTAATTAAAACTGGTATTGACTTATCTCGTCAAGGAGACGGGCATGAGAAATTTCAACCAAATCCATTATCAAGAATTGTTGTTAGAACAGCGATGGGTATAAATGCTGGTATTAGCTTTGTTGTACCTAAAAAAGCTTTAAACTTTATAGATTCTAAGTTTCAAAAACCTGTAATTGAATTACCTAAAGACAAAACGTATGAAATGCCTGCCTTCGATTTAGTAAGAGCATCTGTAAACTTAATTGTTGCTGGTATTTTAATTTCTATTGCAACTTCAATGAAGCTGCCTTTATCAACTACTTATGTAACATTTATGGTAGCAATGGGTACTTCCTTAGCTGATAGAGCTTGGGGACGTGAAAGTGCTGTTTATAGAGTTGCTGGTGTAATTAATGTTATTGGTGGGTGGTTCTTAACTGCCATTACAGCTTTCTTAACAGCTGCTTTAGTAGCTTATTTAATTAGCTGGGATATGGTAATGATTCCTGTATTGTTATTAGTAGTTGCTCTTTTAATTGCAAGAAATACTTTACAACACAGAAAAAAATCTAAAGAAGAAAAGAAACAAGTACATATGGAAAGAGCAGAATTAATCACTATTAATGGTGTGATTGAAGAAAGCTCAGATCATATTGCTGGTGTTGCTCATCGTATTAACAAATTATACTCAAGTGTTGTGAAAGACCTTGCTACTCACGATTTAATAAAACTGCGTAAAACTGACAAGCACGTTACTAAGTTAAACGATGAAATAGATAGTTTAAAAGACGGAGTATTCTACTTTATTAAGTCATTAGACGATACTTCGGTACAAGCCAGTAGATTTTATATTTTAATTTTAGGGTATTTACAAGACGTTGCACAATCTATTAGCTATATTTCTAGAGCTACATTCAAGCATGTTAATAACAACCATAAACACCTTAAAAAGGGACAAATTAAAGATCTTAAAAGTATTGACAATACACTTTCTAAACTATTAGCTGATATTGGAGATACTTTTGAAAATAGAAGTTTCGATAATTTAGAGCATATTATTAACGAAAAGAAAGAATTATTAAAGGATGTATCTAAATCTATTGAAAAACAAGTAGATCGTATTAGAACAGACGAAACAAGTCCAAAAAATACTACATTATACTTTAGTATTTTAATAGAAACACAAGATTTAGTTTCTGGATTAATGAGTTTACTGGAAACCTACGAAGAGTTTCATATTAGTACAAAATCAGCAGAAATAGAAGCTTAATCAAGCAAAAGCCGAGTTAATAACTCGGCTTTTTTATTTCTTTATTTTTATAAATTATAATTGTTACTTCTTTTTCATGGGACGCATTAAACCTTCTTGTGCTACCGAAGCAATCAGTTTACCTTCCCTTGTATAAATATTTCCGCAAGCAACCCCCCTAGCTCCATTCGTATTAGGGCTTTCTACCGAGAACAACATCCAATCATTAAAATCAAAATCACGATAAAACCACATCGAATGGTCTAAACTTGCCATTTGTGTGTTTCCAAAGTTAGCTACGCTTGCATTCGGGTTTAAACAAGCCGTTAAAATATTATAGTCTGATATATACGTTAATATTTGTTGTTTAATTCCTAACGATAAATCAGAAGCTTCTCCTTTTAATTTAAACCAAACATCTACTACTGGAGGTAAATCTTTTCGGTCTAACGGATTTACGATCTGCACTGGTTTAAAATCAATAGGTCGCTCAATACTTAAAAAATCTTTCATTTTCTTTGGTAAAAAAGCTCCAAATTGATCTAACATATCTGTCCAACTCAACAACTCTTCAGGTTGTTTTAAATCTTTTTTTATAGGCATTTGATGCTCATATCCTTCTTCTTCTTTATGAAAAGAACAAGACAGTATAAAAATCGTTTTATCTTTTTGATGTGCTGTAACTCTACGTGTAGAGAAACTACCTCCATCACGAATAGTTTGCACATTGTAAGTTATAGGCAACTCTAAATTTCCTGCCTCTAAAAAATACGAGTGTAACGAATGTAATATACGTTCTTTAGGTGTTGTTCTATACGCTGCATTTAGTGCTTGCGCTAATACTTGACCTCCAAAAACATTTGGACTTCCTATATCTCTACTTACTCCGTTAAAATTCCCTTCACCTAAATCGTCAAGGGTAAGTATATTTAATAATTCTTGTGTGTTTTTCATTTGTTAATACAGTAAAAGGGGTTTAATTCTTTATACTTTTTTTGTTTTAAAAGGCTTTATTAACCGGAATTCTGTTGGTTTAATTCTATTCAAAAATAAGCTTAAAATACGATTTGGAATGCTTTTTCTATGTCGCAAATAAATTGTTAAGTCCTGTGGTGTTGCTCCTACTGAACTTTTTATTTCGCTAGCTGTTCTTCCAAAATTTATAGTTTTTATATTATTATCTATACCCAATAATATATAATCGTATAACATTCGTTGGTAAATAGCATAGCTTTTATTAACGGTATAATCAATTCCTACAAAATGGGCATCTAATGAGTTTTGATTTTTTATTCCTGATAAAAACCCAACTAACTTATCTCCTAACCAATATACCTTAATAACATAGTCATCTTTTAAATTTTCTTTTAAAGATATATACGTTTCTATATTAAAATATCCTAAATTAAAACTCGCCTTGTTTGATACATTTTTATACAGTAACGTCATATTTGGCAATAATTGCTTCAAAGAATCAATAGTTACTTCTTCCGTTCGTAAGTCTCTACTCTTCTGTAACGCTTTTTTTGCCTTTACCCTATACTTTGTTTTTAATACTGCTAAATAATCATCAAAAGTATTCCAATTATCATCTAACGTTAACATCATATTTGGATCTACATTAAACGAATTATACCCCACGCTATGTAATGCATCGGTAATAAAAAGAGATTCATTTACAAAATCTTTCAACATAAAAGCATCTATTATTTCTTTTGAAATATCTTTTTCAAAGGCTACAATAGCTTTAGCAAGTTGTTTTACAATTTGTTTTTTATCTTGATTTGGTTTGATGAATATTCCGTGCTCTCCACTTACAAAAGTATTACCACATGTAAGTATTTTAAATGGTTTTTGAGGAGACAATAAATGTAGTTTCCTCCCCATACATCGTATCCATTCTACAACCGATTGTAAATCGTTTTGAACACTTTCTAAATAAAAATCTACCAATTGAATAGTAGCAAAGGCTATTGCTTCTTTTTTTTCATCAAACAATAAAATATAAGAAAACTGTATTTGCTGATTATTCTTTTCTAAAGCTTCTAAATACGCTGGTTGAAAGTATAAATTATCTACACAGTCAAGCTCTTCCCAAACCTTTTCTGGTATGTCTTTTACTGAGGAAAAGTAACATATATTGGATATTTTTTTTCTACAGGATAAAATAATAACAGCGTTTATGGTTTGTATTTGTGGTAAATTAGTAAAAGTTTATTAATTATTCTATTAATTGTTTTAAACGACACCATTATTCCAAACAGGTACTTTTAAAAATCTACTTATTTTTACCATATCGCTCAACAAATATTCTTTGTCTCCGTGGTTTAATAAATTATGACGTTCTCCACCTTGAGTAACTAAATTTACCTCGTAACAGTAATAACCTCCTGACTTATTTCCTTGAACAAATTTTGATAACACTTGTAAGGCATATACTTGCTGAAAAGGTATTATTTCACCATCAACTACTATTTTTCTCTTTTGAGAGTTTAAAACTGCTTTAGCTCCAAAAGAAAACAGTAAGAAAATCCCTATTAATACAAAGGGACCTCCAGAAATAAAAAATAATTTCCCTCCATGCATAAACGTTAATGGTTCTTTTGAAAACTCAAAGAACTCAATATACGACCAAACTACATAGTTTAAGCCCATTAAAAGGAAACTCCAAGCTACAAATTTCAGATAAGCACTAGAGGTAATTTTGTATCCAAAAGCTGTTTTTCGTAAACGTTCACTTAAAAAATTGCTTCCTGAACCTTTAACCGCATTCCAAGAGACATGTTGCCCAATAGCATCAGTTGTAAAATCATCAAAAGAAAATTCTATTTGCCTATTGCTCGATGAGTTTTTCTTTCTTTTTGCCCAATAGCTAGAACCAAACATACCAATAAACATAAAAGCTAAAACGGCTAACATACCACCTGTTTTATAGTAAGTATATCGCTGTTTACTTATACTTAACTGATGGATTGGAACGGTAATTTCAAGACGTTTTATATTGTTTAAATCTTTTCTTGTAGGACTTGTAAGTTGTTGTAACGAGTCTAATTCTTGTGCTTTTTGCTGTACTTCTAAATCTCGCTTATGAAATGATTCATACATATTTTGAAACTGTGGAAGCGCTACGAAAATAAAAATCCCGATTGGGATTATTGCAAAAATCCAAGTATTATTAAGGGATACTTTTTTCATATTTATTTTTTTGGGAAAGCAAATTTGCGAAAAGTTTTTGGTTTTGTCGTATAAAAAAAGACCTTTACATAAATGTAAAAGTCTTTCTAAATTATATTTTAAAACTCTATTTGCAGTATTCTACTTCAAATGAACCAGATACTTTATTTTGTTTATCGATTGATTCAGCTTCTATTTTTAAATTAATTTTAGAATCTGAAATACTTACAACTTCAACATTTGACCCCAAAACATTAAGTAAGTTTCCTTCTCCATCTTTGAAAACAACATTTACATCATTATACGTTCCTACTTTACCTTCTACTAATAAAGAAACTTCTAACTTATAATCAAAAATATCTGAATCACAACCTACCTCTTCGTTTGTAATATTAATTGAAACTTCTCCATCTTTTCCTGAGGCAAATGACTTTCCCCCTTTGGCAGTAAAATCTTTTCCATAAACTTTACCTTTTAAAATAGTACTAGGTATTGAGGTATCTACGTTGTCCGTATTATCATCATCTGAACAACCAGTCATTACCAATGTTAAACATACTAAAGCTACATAACTAATTTTGAAAAACTTTTTCATTTATTAAATATTTATTATTTTTTTAGAGGCGCTAATATAACCTAAAATAAAAAAGCAGCAAATAATAAATAGTTTATTGTTATTATTACTCACAAAAAGGAACCGTAAAAAAACCTTCTACCATATTATCAGCACTTGAATTTGCTTTTATTTTTAAAGTTAGTTCACTATTCGTAAATCTTACAACCTCAACAACTCCTTGAAGGTAGTTTAAAGGATTCGCTCCTTTCTTGTTAAAAACTACATTCACATTGTCATAAACTCCTAACTCTGCTTTCACATAAGTTGCAATTTTTAATTCGTAATTAAGAACATCAGAACTACAATCTGCTTGAATATTGGTAATATGTACTGAAAGCTCATTATTTCCCGTCATAAATGCTTTACCTCCTTCAGCCGTAAAACTTGTTCCATGTATTTTTCCTGATAATTTTGTGTTTGCTATTCCAGCTGGATCATTATCACTATCTGAACAACTACTCATCACTAGGGTTAAACACACTAAAACCGCATAGCTAATTCTAAAAATCTTTTTCATTCGTTTAAATTTTAATTTGTTTTTCATCAGGCGCGAATATAGTTTAAAAATAAAACCCCACAAACAATTAATTGTTTGTGGGGTTTGTAGTTATTATAAAGTAAGTTTATCCTACAATATTGATAATTTTACCTGGAACTATAATTACTTTTTTAGGCTCTCTTCCTTGTAATTGTTGTTGTGTTTTTTCATGTGCCATGACTGTTTTCTCAATTTCATCTTTGCTCATGTCTAACGGTAATTCTAAAGTAAAACGCATTTTACCATTGAAAGAAACAGGATAGTTCTTCGAGCTTTCTACCAAGTGCTTTTCTTCAAAAATTGGAAAAGCTACAATTGCAATAGACTCATTGTGTCCTAACTGACTCCATAATTCTTCTGCGATATGTGGTGCATATGGAGAAATTAATACTAACAACGGTTCTAAAATAGCACGTTTGTTACATTTTAACGCTGTTAACTCGTTTACTGCAATCATAAAGGTAGAAACTGACGTATTGAACGAGAAGTTCTCTATATCTTCTTCTACTTTTTTAATGGTTTTATGTAAGGTTTTTAACTCGTCTTTAGTTGGTTCTGCATCAGAAACATTGATACCATTTTCATCAGTAAATAATTTCCATAATTTCTTTAGGAAAGAATACACTCCTGAAATACCTGATGTTTTCCAAGGCTTAGTTTGCTCTAACGGACCTAAAAACATTTCGAATAAACGTAAACTATCCGCTCCGTATTCTTCACAAATTAAATCTGGATTTACCACATTGTATTTCGATTTCGACATTTTTTCAATTTCACGTGAAACTTTAAAAGTTCCATCTTCTTCATAAATGAATTTTGAATCTTTAAATTCTGACCTCCAATTACTGAAAGCTTCGGTATCTAATTCATCCGAAGCATTTACAAAAGAAACGTCAGTATGAATAGGTGAAAAATTAAGTTTATGTATTAATACTCCTATGTTTTGATTTTGTATATCATTTGCTACTACATTAAGTATTTCATGATATAAGTTTAATGTTTTCTTCTGCTCTCCATCTAAAATATTATAAAAAGATGTTTCTTCAACTACAGATGCCAATCCTTTTGTATAACCATTTCCATTTGTAAGTTCATTCTTTTTTTCAGCAGATAGTCCAGCAGAGTTTATTATAAAATTGTATAACTCTTTAAACTTTTTAAAATAGCCATGACTCACAAAAATAGGTTTGGTTAACGAAGGAGTTCTATGCTCTTCACCTGTATGACTCCAACTATAATCAACATCTACTCTATACACAAAAGCAGAAGTTCCTAAAATCATTCCTTGGTTGATGAGTTTTTTAGCAAATTCATCCACAGGTAATAATCCTCTATCAAATAAGAATTTTTGCCAAAAACGTGCATATAATAAGTGTCCTGTAGCATGCTCAGAACCTCCAATATATAAATCTACTTCTTTCCAATAGTCAACCGCTTCTTTGCTAACAAACTCTCCTTCGTTATTCGAATCCATATAGCGGTTAAAGTACCAAGAACTTCCTGCCCACCCTGGCATGGTATTTAATTCTAATGGGAAGACTTTGATATTATCAATAAGTTCGTTGCTAACTACCTCTGCGGTTTCGCAGTTCCACGCCCAAACATCAGCATTTCCTAATGGTGGTTTTCCATCTTCAGTTGGTAAGTATTTTTCAACTTCTGGTAATACGATTGGCAAATGCTTTGCATCAATCATTTGCGGCATTCCGTCTTTGTAATATACTGGGAAAGGTTCTCCCCAATAACGCTGACGGCTAAATACTGCGTCGCGTAAACGATAGTTTATCTTTCCGTAACCAAATCCACGTTTTTCTAATTCGTAGATTACAGTTTTCATTCCTTTTTTATAGTTTAAACCGTCTAAGAAATCAGAATTGGCTAATTTAATTCCATCTTTAGCATCATTTGCTTTTTCAGAAATATCAACATCTGCAAAAATATTTGGAATCTCTAATCCGAAATGTTTTGCAAAATCGTAATCACGTTGGTCACCACATGGTACAGCCATAACCGCTCCAGTACCGTAGCTTGCTAATACATAATCACCAATCCAAATAGGCACTTGCTTTCCTGTAAATGGGTGTAACGCATACGCCCCAGTAAACACTCCTGAAATAGTTTTTACATCTGCCATACGATCACGCTCTGAACGTTTTGCTGTAGCTTCTACGTAAGCTTCAACAGCCTCTTTTTGTTCTGCAGTGGTAATTTTCGCTACCAAGTCATGCTCTGGAGCCAAAGTCATAAAAGACACTCCAAAAATAGTATCAGGACGTGTTGTGAATACGTCTATTTTAGCATCATATCCATCAACATCAAAAGCAACCATCGCTCCTTGTGAACGACCAATCCAGTTGGTTTGAGAATCTTTTAATGGTTGTGGCCAATCGATATGTTGTAATCCGTCTAACAAACGTTGTGCGTATGCAGAAATTCGCATAGACCATTGAGTCATTTTTTTACGAACTACTGGATGCCCACCACGTTCTGAAACTCCATTTACAATTTCATCATTTGCTAATACTGTTCCTAGTGCTGGACACCAGTTTACTTCAGTATCTGATAAAAAAGTTAAACGGTATTGTAATAATATTTCTTGTTGTTCTTTCTCTGAAAAGTTCTTCCATTCATCCGCAGAAAAAATAGTAATGTCTTCATCAGCAACTGCATTTATATTCGCATTTCCTTCTGCTTCAAATTTGGCTACTAAAGTTGCAATATCTTCTGCTTTATCAGTGTCTTTATTGTACCAAGAGTTGAACAATTGAATAAAAATCCACTGCGTCCATTTATAATACTCAGGATTTGAAGTACGGACTTCACGAGACCAATCGAATGAAAATCCGATGTTGTCCATTTGATTTCTGTAACCCTTTATTACAAAATCCAAGTGATTTTCTAATTTGGTAGATATTTTTTCTCCCTTTTTGATTAATGCCTCATCCTTAATAAATCCATCTTCATCAATATACTTCTCATCTAATTTACCTTCTTCATTCAAACAACCATCAATATTTATAATAGTTGTATTTTTCGGATGCTGTCCTGTTTGAATCGCATATTGTTCAGCAGGTAACCCGAAAGAATCGTATCCTTGTGGATGCAATACATTAAACCCTTTATGACGTTTGTAACGGGCGTAAATATCAGAGGCAATATACCCTAATGGATGCCCGACGTGTAATCCTGCTCCTGATGGATAAGGAAACATGTCTAACACATAATATTTTGGTTTATCAGAATTATTTTCAGCTTTAAATGTACCTTGATTTGCCCAGTACTTTTGCCACTTTTTTTCTATCTCTTGGTGATTGTATTGCATTTGTAATCGCTTGTTTTAAAGGATGCAAATTTACAGTTATTGTTGATAAGTAAAAAGTTTAGTGCTTTTAATACTTTGTATAAACTTAAATAAACACAAAAACCTCACAATCCTTAAAAGGTTTGCAAGGTTTAAAATTGAAATAAGAGAGATATTTATATTATCCTAATGCTGGATCTGTTAAAATTACTTTTAATGTTCCTCCGCGTTCTGATTGTTTAATATTTGGTTATCATTTACAAAATATTAATTAAGCAATTATAGAGGCTAAAAAATACCTTTACCAACTATTTTTAAGGAATAAGCGATCTAATTTAAGCTTCAAAAAACTCAGTATGATTTAACTATAATCTACTTGTATTTTATAATTTAGAGAACTTAACAACTAACCAAACTATGAGTGAAAATGTAACTGCTTTCAATATCAAAGAAAAAGTATCGACTTTACTTAAAGATTCTCTTGAACAGCCTGAAATTGAAAATTTAATTAACGAAATACATTCTTATTTCCGTGAACTAATTCAACTTACTGGATTTGACCAGAACATGGAGCACCTAGCAGCCGTAACAACTGCAAAAGGAAAGGCTTTAGGGTTAAATCATGCTGCACAATGTTTGTTAGACTATAAACGAACTGTGAAGTTTTTAAAAGCTATGGTGACGGCGATTAAAGAAAAGCAACAAAACCCCCCTGATAAAACTATCAATATTTTTTACGCGGGTTGTGGACCGTATGCCCCATTTGTTACTTTAATTGCTCCACTTTTTAGTCCTGAAGAAGTACAGTTTTCTTTACTAGAAATTAATAATAAGTCTCTAGAATATGCCAAAACCCTTATTCAAAAATTAGAACTTACCAATTATGTAACAAACTACTACAATACAGATGCAGTTACTTTCAAAGTCCCTGAACCTGAAAAGTTTCATATACTCTTTAGTGAAACGTTAGATGCTTTGCTATATAGGGAGTGCTATGTTCCTATTTTATTCAACTTGCTTCCTCAGCTACCAAAAGATATAACTGTAATTCCAGAAAACGTATTGGTAAAAATGAGTTTAGCAACTAATACTATTACTGATGCTAAACATACATCTGTAGAAATTGATACTGTTTTAAATGTTAGAAAAGCTATTTCGTCAAACGAAACCAATACTATTCCTACACAACTTCCTGATAAAAAAATAGCTGTAAACTCAATTAATATTGAAGAATACAACTATTTACTATTGGACACACTGGTACATGTTTATAACGATATTTGGTTAACAAGAAGTGAATCTTCATTAACATTAGCTCTTGAAATGCATATAGAGCATCCTATTAATTTTGGTTCTATTGTATTTACTTATCTGATGGATTCTAATATTGAATTAAAATACAGGTTAGAAGAATAATACTTAAAAAGCAAAAAGCATAACCAAATTGGTTATGCTTTTATTTAATTTTAAATATTCTTTTACTTACTCTTTTATAGGTACGGTAACAATAACATTATCCCACCCAATATACATATTGAATGCTTCATCTTCACCATCAAAAGCAATAGAGAAAGCCTCTATTGTTTCATCTGATTTGGAAGTAGGAGCAGTTATTCTAGCTACATCTTCACTTTCATTATAAAAGTAAGATCCCCAAACATTTTTGGCTGTGTTTAAAATAAGAGTCCATTCTTTTTCTCCTGGAATTGTAAATAAGGTATAAGTTCCTGCTTTTACTTTTTTACCACCAAAGGTTATTTCTTTATAAAATGTAATTTCAGCTGCTTCATTAGCTCCTGTTCTCCATACTTTTCCCATAGGAGCTAGTTTTGATAACGATCTTCCTTTTAATTGTGGACGGCTATAAACAACTTTTACTTTTTTATCTGAAATTCTATAACTACTAGGAAAAGCAGCTGCATCCATTGGACTTTTATCTAAATTCGCGAATTTTTGAGCTGTTACTTCGTTTGAAAACACTAAGGCTACAGCGAATACGATAATTGATAAAATTGATTTTTTCATGTTCTTATTTTTAATTGTTAACTGAGGGTTTGTCACCAAATTTAAGAATCCTTACGTAAAATCCGCTCTTTTTTTTAAACAATCCTATTTTTTGATTCTAAACAAACAGAGAATAACTTTTTTAAAAATTGTAATTCAAGTAAATAGATGTTCTATATTTTACTTCTATAGTTCCTTGCGCTAAGTTTTGCTGTATTGGATACATTGCTAAGGCTCCTACTGTTAATTTTTTTGCATTATACTCAGCTCCTAAGCTAGAAAACAATGCATGACCTTCAGTATTTTTAACTTTTAACCCAATCATTTTATTACTTTCATAGAATTCTCCTGAAACTCCTACTGAAGGTACAAAACTATTTTGCTTACTATCTTTAAAAGCATAAAAGAAAGTACTATTGAAATTAAATTGATTTCCAAATCGATACTCTTCTTTATTTGTAGTTTTTATGTAATAATTAAGGTAATTTGTAATTCCGAAATTATTTCTCTTAAATACATACTGAAGATTCGTAATTACATCTGTACTACCTGTTCCTAATTGAAAACTAGGGTTTATTGAGTTATTAATTGCTTCGTTATAAGTTCCTGTTGGTAACTTTAACCCTCCACCAATTTTTAATAGATGGTTAGAAGATATAACCTTGTCTTTTTCTTCCTTATAATTTCCTGTATTTTTATTTAAAACAGTATAATTAATTAAAAAAGATATATCTCCTAAACCATCAATAGCTGTTGTTTTATCAACATAGTCTCTTGAATGAAAATGAAAGGGAACAAAAACTTGGGCTTCTAAATACTCTTTAATAATTGGAATTCGAGACCAAACTTGTACTGTATTAAAATACTCATTTATAATTGGAGAGTTATTAAAAATCCCATCTTTTGATTGGTATTTTTGGTGTAGATAACGTACTCCAACAAAATTATTATCTATAATTCCTCCCATTCCTAAACTACCTCCGCTGTTACTACAGCCACAAGCATCGCAGTCTAAAAATAGCTCATATCGCTTAGGAAACGTGTCCGCTTGTATTTGTACTGAAATTAATAATACTAATATGAGTAGTACTTTATTCAGCAAATCTTTTATCTGTGATAAATTCTTCATCTGTTAATGTTTTTAAAAAGGCTATAATGTCTTCTTTTTCTTGTTCGTTTAATGGTATTCCAGTTTTTCCATTCTCATTTTTAAGAATTGGATCTAGATTTTGAGTTTCTTGAACTCCTGTTGCATAAAAATTCAATACTGATTTTAAAGACCCAAATCGACCGTCGTGCATATACGGAGCAGTAAGTTCAATATTTCTTAGGCTGGGTACTTTAAACTTGTATTTGTCTTCTTCTAATAAGGTAACCGTCATTCTTCCTAAATCGTTAATTTCTGGGTTGATTGGTAAACCATTATTTCTAAAAGCATCGTCTGTAAACAAATCTGAAGTATGACAAGAAGCACATTTTGCTTTAAAAAGCTCTAGTCCCTTTTTTTCTTGTTTAGAAAACTCTCCTCCTTTTTCAACTCGAACGTATTTATCGTACTTTGAGTTGGCTGAGACCATCATCAACATAAATTGAGACATCGCCTTAAACGTATTGTCAGCATTGATTTGTCCATCTTCAAAAGCTTGGCTAAATAGTTTTTTATAAGCCGCATCTTCTTTTAGTTTTTCAAGAATACTGCTTACTGTTTCATCCATTTCTACTGGATTTGTAATTGGTATTATTGGAAATATATCTAAGTGAAAAGCTGCTCCATCCCATGAAAATTGTTTTTGGAAAGCCATATTTTGAACTGGTGGCGTATTTCTAGTTCCTTCTCTATCTTCAACTCCGTGACTTAATTGATGTCCGTGATGTGTAAACGCAAACTTTTGCTGATGACAAAAAGCACAAGAAACCACTCCGTCTGATGATAGTTTTCCTTCATAAAAAAGCTTTTTCCCTAACTCAAATCCCTTTTCTGTAATTGGATTCGAGCTTAAATTATAATGAGGTTCAGGAAAGTTGCTTGGTTGTTCAAAAGCTAGTTCTACATTGGTATACACATCTTCCTGTTTACAGCTGAAAAAAGAACACACTAGCAAGACAATCATTATTTTTTTCATTACATACGGTATTAGTAGCTAATTGAAAACAATTAACCTATTACACTTAAAAAACCTAAAGAATAGAGCTTTCACCCTATTCTTTAAGTGTATTTATTATTAATGATGATTTGTGTGATGTACATGGTGAACCATGAACATCTCAGTATAGTTCTCTGCTATTAATGACGCTTTATCTCCTCCCATAATAGTTGCTCCTTCTGAAAGTTTAATTTTAGATTTACCATCTAACATTGTATTAGCATCTACTTTAATATGCAACTGTGGTGATTGTTCTTTACTAACAATAGCTACATCCATAGGTAACTCTACTTCTTTGTATAAATCTACTGTTGTTCCTCTACTTGCAATATGTAACATAAAAGGATTTTCAGTTGCATCTTCTTTATAGTTTCCTTCTAAAACCACAAACTTATATCCTGCTTGCCAGCTCCAAGTTAGGTTATAACTTTCAGCTAAAGTCCAAAAGTCTTGTTGTACTGCTTGTCCTTCTATAAATCGTTCTTGGTCTACACCAATTCCGAATTTAACTTTTGTATACTTTCCTGCTGGTACGTCTTTAAGTGATATTTGAATTTTCTTAGGCTTATCTCCTCCTCCTTCACTAATTATAAAGTAACTTTCATTTTTAGGGTATACAAATTCCTCTCCTTCTTCTGTTACAAGTACAAAATTACTTACGATATAATCGAAAGAATTTACAGTTAATACTTCTCCATTTCCGTTAGTGTATGTTGAAGTGCCTAGTAAAAGTTTGTCTTCTGCAAAACCGTTATCAAACTCTATTACTACTTCGTTTTTTCCTTCTAATTTATCATTAATTATTTCATCGTCACTACATGAAGTGAACACCATAGCAAAAGCTATGATAGCTAATATTTTTTTCATCTTTTAAATTTTATATACTACAGTACTTCTTTAACAATGCTGAGCATCATTAAAAATCTTTGTCTGTAAATTGTATTTAAGTTTTGTTATTATTTTACAATAGCCTACTCTTTTGATTACGTTATTTGTAACCAATTAGTAGTTTTTTTATATGTAAAAATTAAGCAATAGGAGGATGAAATACTTCTTTGTTGAATAAGTAATGGTAGTTTTTCTTATAAAAAAATGTTCCTTTCTCTTTTATAAGCTGTTTTTCTTCTAAATCTATATTAAGGATAGAAACAAACCCAATAGGGTATTCTTCCATTGAAATTCGTAGTGATTTAAAGTCGTCGTCTTGTTGTTTTTCAAGCTCCATCATTAACTGACACTTACCGTTACAATTTAACTCTGGTTTATCTTTATTAATACATAAAACCTTTGATATATAATCATAATTTATTGCATACTCAACAAAAGGAGCTATTGGGCGCAACATGGCTATCATGTACAGTGCAACAAAAAAGTATATGCTTAGTTTTTGTAACAAAAAGAGGGCTTTTTACTAGAGCAAAGATACTACTATCTCTACTGATAAACAACAATAACATTTCACGTTTTTTTCTTTATTTTAATTTATTCTAAATAAAAAACTTATATTTGCACAGATTTTACTGAAGAATAATGATTGTTTTTTATACTGAAACCAAGAAAGTTACCTCTGAAACTTCCGTTAAGACATTAGAAAGAACTACTCTTTGTAGTTCCTCGTGTACAAGTAACTGTATTAAACCTAAAAGTAAATGCTGTAATAAATATCAAAAGAAAGGTGTTAATTGTAAAAGATGTCCTTTAACATTTGATTTAAAAGCAGTTTCATAATAACGATTTACCCCACCCCCTTTGTTTGTTTATATATTACAAACAGAAAGCCCTTAAAAGAAATTTCTTTTAAGGGCTTTCTTAGTTTTTGTCTACAATTTTCTTTATACTACCTTTAACAAAAAGTAATTTTTCTTTCCTCTTTGTAATAAAACATACTTATTGGCAATTAAATCTTTTGAAGTGATAACAAAGTCTTCATTTACCTTTTCTTTATTTACTGATATTGAATTCTCTTTTAAAGCTCTTCGCGCATCTCCGTTTGATTTTAAGAACCCTGTTTTAGCGGCTAAAGCTGCAATCATATCTAATCCTTCAGCTATATCTTCAGACGTTACCTCAGCTTGTGGTACTCCATCAAACACATCTAAAAATGTTTGCTCATCTAAATTCTTTAAATCTTCAGCTGTTGACTTTCCAAATAAAATGTTTGAAGCAGCAATCGCTTTATCTAACTCTTCTTTAGAATGCACGAAAATTGTTACTTCTTCAGCTAACTTCTTTTGTAATGCTCTTTGGTGTGGTGCTTCTTTATGTTCAGCAATTAAAGCATCAATAGTTTCTTTATCTAAAAACGTAAATATTTTAATATACTTTTCAGCATCTTCATCCGAAGTATTTAACCAAAACTGGTAAAACTTGTAAACTGATGTTTTATCTGCATCTAACCAAACATTTCCTCCTTCAGACTTTCCAAATTTAGAGCCGTCAGCTTTTGTAATTAATGGGCAAGTTGCTGCAAATGCTTTTGCTTCTTCTCCTGGTGTCATTCTACGAACTAGCTCTGTACCTGTGGTAATGTTTCCCCATTGGTCAGAACCTCCCATTTGCAATTTACAATTTAAGGTTTTATATAAGTGATAGAAATCATACCCTTGAATTAATTGATACGTAAACTCTGTAAAGCTCATTCCGTTACCTGCTTCTCCTGTAATACGTTTTTTTACAGAATCTTTTGCCATCATGTAGTTTACAGTAATTCTCTTACCAACATCTCTTACAAACTCGATAAAAGAAAAGTCTTTCATCCAATCGTAATTGTTTACCAATAAAGGAGCGTTTTTAGTTCCATTATCAAAATCTAAAAAGCGACCTAACGTTCTTTTTAAACCTGCAACATTTTTAGCTAACGCTTCTTCATTTAATAAATTACGTTCGTCTGACTTCCCTGTCGGATCACCAATCATACCAGTAGCACCTCCTACTAAAGCCACTGGCTGATGCCCTGCTTTTTCAATGTGAACTAGTAAAATAATTGGAACTAAACTACCAATGTGTAACGAATCTGCAGTTGGATCAAAACCAATATAAACCGATGTCATTTCTTTTTGAAGTTGTTCTTCGGTTCCTGGCATAATGTCGTGAATCATTCCACGCCATTGTAATTCTTCTACTAAATTCTTGGTCATTTTATTCTATTTTAAAGAAGCAAAGATAAGTTTATCAGCCAAAATAAACTAAATTCGCTTTATGATTTTAGTTACAGGAGGTACAGGTTTAGTAGGCTCACATTTATTATATTATTTAAGCCAAAAAAACGACAAAATTCGAGCTGTTTTTAGAACAGATGAAAAGCGTGAGCACGTAAAAAAAATCTTTTCTTTTTATACAGACGATGTACAAGAATTCTTTTCAAAAATTGAATGGGTACAAGCCGACATTACCGATGTACCTTCTTTAAAACCCGTATTTGACAATATTACACAAGTGTATCATTGTGCTGCATTAGTTTCTTTTAACCCGAAGGATTACAGAAAAATGCGTCAGGTAAATATTGAGGGAACTGCTAACTTAATCAATTTTGCTATTGATGCGAATGTAGATAAATTCTGTTTTGTGAGCTCCATTGCTTCTGTTGGGAATACTATTAACGGACAACCAATTAATGAAGAAAATGAATGGGTAGATGATGACGAAAATAATGGATACGCTATTACAAAATACGGTGCTGAAATGGAGGTTTGGAGAGGTAGTCAAGAAGATTTAAATGTCGTAATTGTAAACCCTGGTGTAATTTTAGGCGGTGGTTTTTGGGGTGAAGGCTCTGGAAAAATGTTTACACAAATAAATAATGGATTTAAATTTTATACAGAAGGTATTACTGGATTTGTTGGAGTAAGTGATGTCGTAAAAGCAATGATAAATCTGATGGATTCTAATATACAAAATGAACGTTTTATTTTAGTTTCTGAAAACAAAACGTTTAAAGATGTTTTATTTAGTATTGCTGATAATCTAAATAAAAAAAGACCTTCAAAAAAAGTAGGAAAACTGATTACTTCAATATTTTGGAGAGTGGATTGGCTTTTAACAATACTTACAGGTAAAGAGCCTTTGTTAACTAAAAACTCTGCTAAACCTGCTCACAACGAATCGTTCTATACTTCTGAAAAAATTACAGAACAACTTGATTTTGAATTTGAACCTATTAATGATGTAATTGCTAGAATTTCTAAAGAGTTTAAAAAGTAAATTACTTAATCTTCTTTAAGTCTTTTTTTTTCAAAGCCTCTATCTTCTCTTTTTATTAACTCTTTAGGAGCATCATCCAATAATAGTTCTTTATTTAAAATAGTATCTTTTTTTAGTTTCCCTCCCTTTTTAATCCCTTTTATGGAGTCTTGAACTTCCTGCTTTTTTCTATATAAAACGTCTAATGAATCGATATTACCTTTTACTTTTTTTAAGATTTCTGCATACTCATCAACCTTAGAGGTATAATATGTATTACTAGCATCAAACCGAGTACTATCAATTTTATACTTTTCATATACTAAAATCATATAGTTTTTCTCTCGCTTTAGAAACTTGTTTTTTTGGTTTTTTGCTGATGAGGCAACATACATATCAGTTAATAATGAAACCATTGAATCTTTAGGGATTAAATCCTCAGGTTTTTCGTATATCGTATTACTTGTACACGACACTATAAACAAACCAATACATATGTAAAAAAAAGACTTCATTTATCTATTGAATAACAATCGTTTTCCTTTAATTTCTTCGTTAAACACACCTTCGTTGTACATTAAGTTTCCGTTTACAAATGTCTGTGTTATCTGACTTGAAAACTCAACTCCTTCAAATGGAGACCACCCACATTTATACAATACGTTTTCTTTATCTACTGTCCATTTTTTATCAGTATCAACTAAAACTAAATCAGCATAAAAACCTTCTTTTATGAAACCTCTTTTTTCAATTTTGAAGATTTTTGCTGGGTTGTGACTCATCTTCTCTACCGCTTTTTCAATTGGCAACACTCCTTCTTTCACCTTTTCTAAAATTGCTGTAACTGCATGTTGTACTAACGGACCTCCACTAGGGGCTTTTGTATACACGTTGTCTTTTTCTTCTAAAGTATGCGGAGCATGGTCAGTAGCAATGATATCAATTCTATCATCTAGTAATGCTTTCCATAATCCATCTTTATCTTTTTGTGTTTTCACAGCAGGATTCCATTTAATATGTGTTCCTTTTTTATCATAATCTGCATCGGTAAACCATAAGTGATGTACACAAACCTCAGCGGTAATTTGCTTTTCTTCTAACGGAATATCATTTCTAAATAAATGCGTTTCTTTTTCTGTAGATAAATGGAAAATATGTAAACGGGCTCCTGTTTTCTTTGCCAATTCAATCGCTCTTGAAGACGATAAATAGCAAGCTTCTTCACTACGAATTAACGGATGGTATTTTATAGGAATATCATCTCCAAATTTTGCTTTGTATTCCTCTGTATTTTTTCTAATGGTTGCTTCGTCTTCACAATGCACAGAGATTAACATTTTAGTTGAAGAGAATATTTTCTCTAATACTTCTTCATTATCAACTAACATATTTCCTGTTGAAGAACCTAAGAATAGTTTGATTCCCGCAACATCTTTTGGATTCGTTTTTAATAGTTCTTCTAAATTATCATTAGTTCCACCAAACATAAACGAATAGTTTGCGTATGATCTTTTACTTGCAATATCAAACTTATCTGCTAATAATTCTTGAGTTGTTGCTTGAGGTACTGTATTTGGCATTTCGATAAACGACGTAATTCCTCCAGCAATTGCTGCCTTACTTTCTGTAGCAATATTAGCTTTATGTGTTAAACCTGGCTCACGAAAATGTACTTGGTCATCAATCATCCCAGGAATTAAAAACTTACCTTCGGCATCTACCATTAACACATTATCAGTAGGAATTATGTTTTCTCCTATCTTTTTAATAAATTCTCCTTCTATTAAAACATCGCCTTTAAAAACCTTGTTTTCGTTAACGATTTGTGCGTTTTTAATTAAATATGATTGCATGTTGTTATTTTGGTAATCCGTTAATTCTCATTTTTATCACACCGAAGACAGCTTCTTTAATGATTCCTTTGCTTAGCTTTGACTTCCCTAAGACTCTATCAGTAAAGATAACTGAAACCTCTTTAATGTTAAATTTATGCTTCCATGCCTTGTATTTCATTTCTATTTGAAATGCATAGCCTACAAACTTAACTTTATCTAACTTGATTGTTTCTAACACTTTTCTTTTATAACACACAAAACCTGCGGTAGTATCATGAATAGGCATTCTCGTGATTAAACGCACATATTTTGAAGCAAAGTATGATAACAACACCCTACTCATTGGCCAGTTAACTACATTTACTCCTACCGAATATCTTGATCCTACAGCAACATCTGCCCCTTTATTAGCACATTCGTTATACAGTCGAATTAAATCGTTAGGGTTGTGTGAAAAATCGGCATCCATTTCTATGATATAATCATATTTATTTGAAATTGCCCATTTAAATCCGTGAATGTACGCTGTGCCTAAACCACTTTTTCCTTTTCTTTTTTCAATGAAAAGCTGATTTGGAAATTCTTTTTGTAAGTTTTCTACGATTGTTGCTGTTCCGTCAGGGGAATTATCATCAACAACCAACACATGAAATACTTTTTCTTGACTAAAAGTTGCTCGAATTATAGCTTCGATATTTTCTTTCTCGTTATACGTAGGAATTATGACTAAAGCGTCTGACTTCATGTAATTTTCATATAATTCTGAGCAAAGATACACTTATTTATTACTAATTTTGTGTTAATTAAAAAGTATAAAAGCAATTGCAAGCAATAGAACGAATTACAAACCATGATAGTTGGATTACCTTAGTTATTGTATTAGCTATTGTGTTGTTAGCTATGATGAAATCGTTAAAACCAACTAAACTATATGGGTATTCTGTTGCTTTTATAACTCCAGGTTTTTTTCATAAGAGAATGGAAGAAGGTGCTTCTTTTTTTTCTCCTTTTAAATTACTCTTATTTTCTTTTTCATCAATTGTTATTTCTCTGTTTTTATTCTTGACTTTAGTATCGGAGATATACTCTCATAGCTTTTTAGCTTTTATAGGATTACTTCTATTCGTCATTCTGTATTTCTCACTACGTTTCTTAATAGATTACGCATTAGCAAACACTTTAGGTTTATCATCAATTATAAATTATTTTTTACATACAAAATCAGGGTATTTATATGTTCTTTGTATATGGTTACTTCCTATTATTATACTGTACCAATACACTTTTACTAATAAACTTTTTTTAATTTATTCTTTCGTTATCCTGCTTATTTTTAGGGCTTTTTTAATTTTAACAAATAATAAAAAGCTTGTTATTAGTAAGTTGTTTTATTTTATTTTGTACTTTTGCACCCTTGAAATAGCACCGCTATTAATTCTTTATAAAACAACAACTACGTAATAAAGAGAAAGTTTATGAAAGTGAAAACTATTTTAGTCTCTCAGCCTAAACCGAAAACAGAAACATCGCCATATTTTGATTTGGCAGAAAAGCAAAAGGTAAAGGTTGACTTTCGCTCGTTTATTCATGTCGAGGGAATTCCTGTTAAAGAAGTAAGAGCTCAAAAAGTTGATTTAAACAATTATACAGCAATAATACTTACTAGTAGAAATGCTGTTGATCATTTTTTTAGAATTGCTGAAGAAATGCGCTTTACAGTTCCTGATGACATGAAATACTTCTGTCAGTCTGAAGCTGTAGCATACTATTTACAAAAATACGTTGTGTATCGTAAACGTAAAATTTATGTTGGTAGTAGAACATTTCCTGAGTTAACTAAATTAATTAAGAAACATAAAGATGAAAAGTTTTTACTTCCTTCTTCGGATAAGTTAAAACCTTTAATTCCTGATGAACTAGATAAACTAGGTGTAGATTGGAAACGAGCAGATTTATACCGTACTGTTGTAAGTGATTTATCTGACTTAGAAGATGTTTTTTATGATATTTTAGTATTCTTTAGCCCGTCTGGAATTGATAGTTTATTTAAAAACTTTCCTGACTTCAAACAAAATAATACTCGAATAGCCGTGTTTGGTAACACTACCATTAAAGCTGTTGAAGATAGAGGGTTACGTGTAGATATTGCTGCACCAACACCTGAAACACCTTCAATGACGATGGCTTTAGAAAAATATATTAAAGAAGCTAACAAGAAGTAATTTATTTATTTTTAGCAATTAAAACAGCCATCAAAGTATTTTTGATGGCTGTTTAAGTTTACACATGTAAGTTTAATTTAACTCTACCGTCAAAGGAATCATACTTAAATTAAACTTATGATTTTTTTACTACTTTTTTTAGCTGCTAGTTTTCTTGCATATAGTAATGGAGCAAATGACAATTTTAAAGGTGTTGCTACGCTATTTGGATCAGGGACAACCAATTACAAGAAAGCTATTAATTGGGCTACCTTAACTACCTTTTCTGGTTCTGTAGCAGCAATTTTTTTGGCAGATGAATTAGTAAAAAACTTCTCAGGAAAGGGTTTAGTTCCAAATGATTTGATTCAAACACCAATATTTGCCATAGCCATCGCTATGGGAGCTGCTATCACCGTATTTTTAGCTACAAAAATAGGAATGCCTATTTCTACTACACATAGTTTAGTTGGAGCTTTATTTGGTACAGGAATTATAGCTGTAGGGAATGCTTTTAACTTCAAATTATTAACTAGCACTTTTCTTTTTCCTTTAATTGTTAGTCCTTTAATAGCTACAATTTTAAGCTTAATCGCTTATCTTATTTTTAAATCTATACGAAAACAAATTCCAAGTTTAAACAAAAGCAACCTAACTTTATTTAGTTTTTCTTCTGTAAAAATCTTAAATAGTTTACATTATTTGAGCTCGGGTATTGTTAGTTTTGCTAGAGGGTTAAATGATACTCCAAAGATTGTAGGTCTATTAATTATTGCCAATACTATTGACTTAAAATGGAGTATGATATTAATTGCAGTAACCATGGCTTTAGGTGGATTGTTAAACGCAAAAAATGTAGGTGAAACTATGAGTATAAAAATTACTAAAATGAATGCTGGGCAAGGATTTACTGCTAATATTGTTACTGGCTTACTCGTAACCACTGCCAGTATACATGGTTTACCTGTCTCTACTACACATGTGTCAGTTGGCTCTTTATTTGGAATTGGAACCGTTACCAAAAAAGCCAATTATAAAGTAATTACTAACATTTTACTATCATGGATACTTACTTTACCTATTGCTGCTATTATAAGTGCTGTAATTTTTAAAATCTTAGAAATAATTTAACTAATTTATATTTTGTAATTGCTACTTTTAGTTTCTTTATGGATACCTACACAAACATTATAAAAAACTCATACACTGGTTACTTGAATTACATTAAGCAGTCAGTACTTATGGAGTTAAACTGGGATAATTATTTTTATGGTTTAATTCTAATTTCTCTTATTGTTTGGGGGTTAGAAATTATCTTTCCTTGGCGAAAAAATCAACCTTTATTCCGTAAAGATTTTTGGCTGGATACTTTTTACATGTTTTTCAATTTCTTTTTATTAAATCTTATTGTACTTATAGCTCTATCAAACACGGCAGAACAATTATTTAATGATATTCTTGGTCTTGTTGGATTATCGGTTGCTAGCTTTCAACTATTCGATATTAACTCCTTTCCTTATTGGGCAAGAATTGTAGTTTTTTTTATTAGTATTGATTTTGTGCAGTGGTTTACACACACTTTACTCCATCGTTATGAATTTTTATGGAACTTTCACAAAGTACATCATTCCGTAAAACAAATGGGATTTGCAGCACACCTTCGTTATCATTGGATGGAACCTGTGGTATACAACTCTATGAAGTATATTCCGCTTGCTATTATGGGCGGATTTACAGCACAAGACGTTGCTATTGTTCATTTTTTCAACATTACTATTGGTCACCTTAATCATGCCAATATTAACTGGGATTACGGTTGGTTAAAATATATTCTGAACAATCCAAGAATGCATATTTGGCATCATGCAAAAGAGCTTCCTGAAGACAGAAAAATGGGAGTAAACTTTGGAATTACGCTAAGTATATGGGATTATATTTTTAAAACTAACTACATTCCTTACAATGGGCGTGATATTGAGCTAGGTTTTGACGGGGATGAAAAATTCCCTAAAGATTTTATTCACCAAGAAATATATCCAATAGGAAAAAAATAACATTTTAAGTCTTTTTTAACCTATTACTTCATACTTTCAATTAGCTGTTTTGCTGCCAATTTGTATCTTTAGCTTTTTAAAAATAAACAGATGAAGTATATAAAAATTCTATTCTTATTTATTGTCGTTCAGGTTACTGCACAACAAGGTGGTATGTGGATTCCTTCACTTTTAGAAGGAATGAACGAACAAGAAATGACTTCTTTAGGAAGTAAATTAACCGCAAAAGACATTTACGATGTAAATAACTCAAGTTTAAAAGATGCTATTGGGCATTTTAACGGAGGTTGTACTAGTGAAGTAATTTCTCCTGAAGGATTAATTTTAACCAATCACCACTGTGGTTTCGGACAAATTCAATCGCACTCTTCTTTAGAAAATGATTATCTAAAAGATGGTTTTTGGGCAATGAGTAAAAAAGAAGAATTGCCTAATGAAGGCTTATATGTTGAGTTTATTGTTCGTATTGATGATGTAACTACCAAAGCATTGAATGGGGTTACTAATACTATGACTGAACGTGAAAAACAATCGACCATTGATAAAAACATCAATGAAATTACTAAATCAGCAAAAAAAGAAACTTGGCAAAATATTAAGGTGAAGCCTTTTTATAAAGGAAACCAATATTTCTTATTTGTTACTGAAAAATTTGAAGACGTTCGTTTAGTAGGTGCACCACCAAGTAGTATTGGAAAATTTGGTAGTGATACCGATAACTGGGTTTTTCCACGTCATACAGGAGATTTTTCATTATTTAGAATTTATGCTGATAAAAACAATCGTCCTGCTAAATACAGTAAAGACAACGTTCCTTACAAACCAAAACATTTTTTACCAGTTTCTTTAGATGGAATTGAAGAAGGTGATTTTACTATGGTTTTTGGTTTCCCAGGTCGTACTAATGAATATTTACCTGCTGTTGCTATTAAACATATTACACAAGAGTTTAACCCGAGTAACATTGCTATTCGTGAAGCTGCATTAAAAGAAATTGATGCACAAATGAAAGCTAGTGATGCTGTTCGTATTAAATATGCTTCAAAACAAGCACGTATTGCAAATGCTTGGAAAAAATGGATTGGTGAAAATTTAGGAATTAAAAAAAGTAACGCTATTGCAGAGCGTCAAGCTTTTGAAGCTACCTTCAAAAAAGCACTAAAAGAAAAAGGGTTAGAAAAAACCTACGGAAATATTCTTCCTGAGTTTGAAAAATTATATGCAGACTTTGCTGACATTAATATTAAAAGAAGAAACTTTATTGAAGTTTTCTTAGTTACCAACGAGTTGATGCAAATGACTTTTAGGGCGTATCAGTTAGAACAAGTAGCTTTAAATAAACCTGAAAAGTTTGAAGAAGCTAAAACTTCTTTGGTGAATCGAATTAAAGGAATTCATAAAAACTTTGATGTAAATGTTGATAAAGGAGTATTTAAAAATGTAATACCCTTATACAATCCTACTAATGTAGATGCTTCTATTTATGACAAAACAAATTTTACTGATTTAGATAAAGCTTTACAATTATTAGAAGGAGACGCTAAAAAGGTTGTAAAAAACTTAAAAAAAGATGCTGCTTACCAATATGCAAAGCCTATGATTGAAGAATTTTACACAAAAATCAATCCTGAATTTCAACAGAAAAACCAACCAATTACAGCGTTACAAAAAACATACATGAAAGCATTAATGGAAGCATTACCAAATGCACGCTATTTTCCTGATGCTAACAGTACTTTACGTGTTACTTATGGTCAAGTTCGTGGATACTCTCCTAGAGATGCTGTATACTACAATCCTGTAAGTTATTTAGATGGTGTTATTGAGAAATACGTTCCTGGTGATTATGAGTTTGATGTACCTCAAAAGTTACGCGATTTATACGACGCTAAAGATTTTGGACAATACACTGATAAAAATGGAAAAGTTCCTGTTTGTTTCTTAGGAACCAATCATACCACAGGTGGTAATTCTGGTAGTCCTGCTATTGATGCTCACGGAAACTTAATTGGTTTAAACTTCGACCGTGTTTGGGAAGGAACAATGAGTGATATGAATTACGATCCTGAAATTTGTAGAAATATTATGGTTGATGTTCGCTATGTATTATTTATTGTTGATAAATATGCAGGAGCAAAACACTTAATTGAAGAAATGAAGTTAGTACACCCAAAGAAAAAATAATACATTTTTCTACATAAGAATAGCTTAAAAAACGAGGTTTATATTTCACAACCTCGTTTTTTTTATGCAAATAAACAACTCATTCGAGGTTGAACTTTGGCTATCTGGGATTAAAAATATTGACCTATTCCAAACACAAATCCTTTTGATGCATTCTTTGTAAGCCCATGTCCATAATCAATTCTAAAAATTGCATTAAATATTTTTTTATTAATGAAACGTAAACCTATACCTGAATAAACTTTCATATTATCACTATTGATAAAATCATCAAAACTTCCTCCTGGATTACGCCATGTTCCGGCATCTACAAACACATTACTCTGAATAACAAACCATTTTTTTTCATACAGCGTATGCCTATATTCGGTATTGCACACAATACTCCCAGTACCACGATCAACTAAAATACCAACGCCTCTTAAATTCAAATTATTATCCAAAGCAAATGGGGCGAATGGAGTATCATCATTAGATGACAAACCAACACGTAACCTATTTGCCCAATTTCCTTTTTTTCCTAGCCTTTTGAAGTAAAAAAAGTCATTCAAAAAAATTAAAAAATCGTCTTGGTATTTATTTTCTGAAGTCACGTATTGTCCGTGAAACTCATTTTTAAACCCGTTGATGTATTTGATAATTATAATCTAAATTATCAAAAGTGTAAATTAGCTTTAATAACTTTTTATCAACATTAAGCTCAGTCGGAACCTCAGAAGAAGTACTTCCGTTTAAGTAATGATACTTTTCCTTAAAAAAGTTAATTCCAAGCTGTAGCTGATTTTTAAAATTGTGTTGGTATAAAGCCAAAGCTTCATAAGAAATATTCTGATACTTATAATTGGCTGATTCACTACCAAAATAAAGTGGTTCTTCACTTATCCAGTTTTGATGATTTAATGACACTCCCCATTTTGCTGAAAATAACGTAGGCGCCCTAAAGTTAATTCCATAAGAATCAAAACCATTATATTGATAAAACCCTCCTAAGGTTATATTCCTACCCAAAAAGTTATACTCACCTACTCCTATTCTGTAAGTTAGCTTCTGATTAATAGTTTTATGAAAATTGACTTCTGGAATTATGGTAAAATTCTCTTCTACCGTTACAACAACACCACATTTGTTATCAGCACAAAATATTTGAAAGTTTGCATTAGAAATTGCTGGTAAGCGTTTTAAGCGAATCATATCTTCACTTAACACAATTGAGTCAAAAACTTGACTTTCTTTTGAACTTAGTATTTTTTGTAAAACATGTATTTTAGTTTTTTTAACTCCTGAAAAAGTAATTTTTTCTATTCTTTTTTCTTGTGAATAGCTATTTACAGACGACCAAAACACTGCAAAAATTATTATTTTTAGAAGAAACAAGTGTTGCTTATCATACTTCTTACCTACTACTTTCATACATCTTTTTTATAGTCAATTCTGCTGGTTTGTTTTGAGGTGTAAACCTATTGTTATCTTCCCCTCCAACTTCTTTATGATTATGAAACCATTTCCAAACAAAACCACCAGCAAACCAATCTTCTTTCCAAAATTGATTATATAAGGCTTGTAATGCTTTTTCTTGATTCGCTAAGTTCACACTTCCTTCAATTTTACCTGAATTCCAGGGTTCTTTTCCCGCAAAGTCAACACTCCTATATCCGTACTCAGTAAATAAAACTGGTTTATAAAACTTACTTTGAACTTCAATAACTTCATTCTTGTGAGGTTGCCATCCTCTTTCTAAATCTTTTATACTTGGAGATTTTTGATCACTCAATGGAAAGTAAGCATCAATCCCTACAAAATCTAAATCTTCCCAAAAGTATATTCGCTTAAATTCATCCCAATTTGCTGCGTAAGTCAATTTTCCCGAATATACTTTTCTAATTTTTTTAATAAGTTTTTTCCAGTATTCTGATCTGTTTTTTACAAAATGTTCCAATTCTGTTCCAATACAAAAAATTTCTGCATTAATTTCTTCAGCTACTTTGGCAAAAGCAAGGATAAAGTCTTCATAAGATTTCTCTAGTTCTCTCCATTTAGCTTCAGAATCCATTTTTATAGCTCCTGTATACACACCATTCCAAACCCAAATTTGTGGTTTCAACATAATCTTTATCTTACTTTGTTGAAACTCTTTGGCATATTGTTTCACACCTTCTTTTGTCTCTCCAAACCATTGCTTTTTGGAGTCATAAATTACATTTGGAGAAGACAAGCTTTTAACAAAAGCAAAAGGCATCAACGTTACATAATTTGCTGATACCTTTTTTACATCATTAATATGTTTACTAGTTATCTTTTTTGAAGAAGCAACAAAACTAACACCGTTTATCTTTTTTGATTGACTCGTACAAGAGTTTACCAAAAAAATACAACTTATAAAAAGGAGTTTTAGAGTTTTCATTACTCCTCTAATTTACTATTTTTAAAATAATGATCGTTATCCTACATTAAAACTTTGTCCTAGCCCATTGTTGTTTCCTCTAACAAAATTACTGTACAATACCTCCAAGTTTAAAACACTGGTTAATTGATATTTTCCTCCCAAACCTAAAGCTGTATAATCTTGTGTAAAATCTCCAAATCTTTGTGAATGCTGTGTAAAAGCCAAAACTGTAGACTTTTCATTTGGAAAATAACTAAAGAAGATTCCTGGAGCTAATAAAAAAGTATTGTTCGCAAAGCTATCCTCATCACCAAAATTGTACTCCGTATTTAACTCTGTAAATAACTGCCATTTTCCACTAGAAAAAGTATAATCATAAAAGAATCGATTTTGAAAAGTCCAAGCTGTTTGATCTAAAAACACATCTTTTTCTGTTTCATTGCTTACTAAAGGGATGTGTATTGCTGATTGAACAGAAAAGTTTCCAACATTTTTTAGTGGTTGAAACTTAATTGCTGGCGCAATTGATGTTATTCCTTTCCTTTCAATATTTGGGTTATCTTTTAAACTAAATACTGATAATGCTTGACGTCCTCCTATTGTATTGGAACGAAACTCTACAATTGCTCCTACGTTAATACGGTTATTTTTAGAAATTCCAGTGAAAGCCTCCAACGTTGAAGTAAAATAATTCTCTCTTGCTTTCGATTTGGTATTACCATCTGCATCAGCAAATTTTGTTTCAGTATATAGGTTATTAAACCATTTAATATCCCACTGACTATTATTTAAAAGTTTAGATGGTGTATATATGTTTGAATATTTGATTTTTCTGCTTTATCATCCTGAGCATTTGAAATTTGCGCTACAAAAAACAATAAAATTGAAAAACTTACTAATTGTCGTTTCATATGGTTAATTTTTATAAATCATGAGTCGCCACAAAAAAACTTCACTTACAAAAGCCTTTTATTTAAAATCATTCTAAATTTAATTCCTTCATTAAGTTCTTAACTTTAGCAACGACCTAAATTGCAAATCAACATTTATGGAGCACGTTGTTATTATTGGTAATGGAATTTCTGGGGTTACGGCTGCAAGACACATCAGAAAATTATCAGACAAAAAAATTACCATTATTTCTTCTGAAACTAATGAGTTCTTTTCAAGAACCGCTTTAATGTATGTGTACATGGGACACATGAAATTTGAACATACACAACCTTATGAATCTTGGTTTTGGAAAAAAAACAATATTGATCTCAAAAAAGGTTTTATTTCAAAAATACATTCATCAAAAGAAGAAGTAGAGTTTAGTACTGGGGAGAAATTGTCTTACGATAAATTAATTATTGCCACCGGTTCAAAACCTAACAAATTTGGTTGGCCAGGTCAAGATTTAAATGGTGTTATGGGAATGTATCATAAACAAGATTTAGAAGCTCTTGAGAAATATGCTCCAAATAATGATGTATGTAAAAGAGCTGTAATTATTGGTGGAGGTTTAATTGGTATTGAACTTGCTGAAATGCTTCATAGCAGAAATATTCCTGTTACCTTTCTAGTTCGTGAAGATAGTTTTTGGAATAAAGTATTGCCTTCAGAAGAGTCTGCTATGATAAACCGTGAAATTTTAGGAAGTCATATCGATTTACGTTTAGGCGCAAACTTAAAAGAAATCAAATCGGATGAAAACGGACAGGTAAAATCTGTAATAATTGAAGAAACTGGAGAAGAAATACCTTGCAATGTTGTTGGTTTGACCGCTGGTGTTTCTCCTAACGTTGACTTTTTAAAAGATTCGGAAATTGAACTTGGTAGGGGTGTTAAAGTCAATCGTTTTTTAGAAACCAATATCAAAGATGTGTATGCAATTGGAGATTGTGCAGAACAACATGAAGCCATTGGTTTACGTCGTCCTATTGAAGCTGTTTGGTATACTGGTAGAATGATGGGGGAAACTGTTGCGCAAACTATTTGTGGCAACCGAATTGAATACAAACCAGGTCATTGGTTTAATTCTGCAAAATTTATTGATATTGAATATCAAACTTATGGTTGGGTATGGACGCAGCCTAAAGAAAATGAAACCCATTTTTACTGGGAGCACGAAAATGGCAAAAAATGTATCCGAATTAATTATGATAAACACACAAAAAAATTTATAGGTATAAATACATTAGGTATACGTATGCGTCATGATTTTTTTGACAAGGCTTTGAATGAAAAGCAATCTGTAAACTATGTTTTAGAGCATTTAGCAGATGCCAACTTCGACCCTGAATTTTACAAACTTCATGAGTCAGAAATTGTGGCAAAATTCAACAAAGAAAACAATACCAATATTCAATTAAAAAAGAAAAGCTGGAAGCGAATTTTCAGTAGAGTTTAGTATGAAAATAATAAAACAAACAGGTTTACTTCTATTCTTAATAGGATTAATCATTTTTTCAGGAGTAATTTTTACGGGTTCTTTTAGTTTAAATCAATCAGAATTAGACTCATTTGTTGCTGAAAAAGGATATAAAAGCGAAATTATAAAAGAGGAACTCAGTAAAGCTATTATTATTAATGAAAGCTTGAATATTTTTGAGTTTTCTAGCCGAGTTAGAAATGCTTATGAAGCATCTAACAATCATTACAATACTTTAATTACTAAATACGATGCTGAAAAAAATTGGGATAAAAAAGGTGAACAATACCAATATTTAATCTACGGTAAACCCCATACGTTGAGTTATGAATTGGCTAAAAAAGCTGGAAATGGTTTTGTTAAAAACAATTCAGGTATGTTATGGTTACTTACTTTTGGTTTAGGTATTTTGGGAGCGTTGTTATTTATACTTCCTAATTTTATTTTACTCGGTCCAAAAGGAATAAAGAATAATGGTATTTATTTAGAAGCTAGTACAAACCGAGGATGGATAGCTTGGTTAGTTTTAATTTACTTAGTTGTTTTTTACTTGTTGCTTTATTTTTTTCCTGATTATGTGGTTAATTGGACTTTTATATTAGACCCTATCAGTAAATTTTTAAACGGTGGAGAAGCTAGCCAATGGTTTGTATATGGTTTTTTATACTGTGTTATTATGCTTACAATGGGAGTAAGAATGTATATAAAATACAGACACAATAAATATCAAGTCATTAGAACAACTTCTGTATTATTCTTTCAAATTGTATTTGCTTTTCTTATCCCAGAAATAATGACCAGTTTAAATATGCCTGGGTATGATTTTAAAAATGCTTTTCCGTTAGACTATGATTTCTTTTTTGAATGGAATTTAGATAGTTTAAGAAATAGTGGAGCTATAGGCTTATTCATTTTAGTTTGGGGCATTGTACTTACTTTAGTTATTGTACCTGTAATGGTATATTTCTTCGGAAAGAGATGGTATTGCTCTTGGGTTTGTGGTTGTGGTGGTTTAGCTGAAACTTTAGGTGACCCATATCGCCAGCATTCGAACAAAAGTATGAATGCATGGAAGCTAGAGCGCTGGTTAATACATAGTGTCTTAGTGTTTTCGTTAATAATGACTGTTGTAACGTTATACTGTTACTTTACTGGTGCACAATCTTTCCTTGGAATCAACTCCCAATGGATAAAAGATACCTACAGCTTTTTAATAGGAGCTTGGTTTGCAGGAGTTATTGGCACAGGATTTTATCCAATTTTTGGAAACCGTGTTTGGTGTCGTTTTGGCTGTCCGTTAGCCGCTTATTTAGGAATTGTACAACGTTTTAAATCTCGATTTAGAATTACTACCAATGGCGGACAATGTATTTCTTGTGGAAATTGTTCTACGTATTGTGAGCAAGGTATTGATGTACGTTCATATGCCCAAAAAGGAGAAAATATTGTTCGTGCAAGTTGTGTTGGATGCGGAATTTGTTCAGCAGTATGTCCTCGTGGTGTTTTAAAGCTAGAAAATGGTCCGGAAAAAGGACGCATCAATCCAACAGAGATTTTATTAGGTAACGATGTTGATTTAATGAAATTAGTGAATGAAAAGTAATGTTTTCATACTATGCTTTTTTATTACTTTCTATTTAGTTGGGCAAAAAACATATCATAAATCATTTTATGAAGAAGGAACACTAAAAGAAGAAGGCTGGCTTGAAAATAATAAAAAAACCGATTATTGGATTTTTTATTATAAAAATGGAAACATTAAAAAAGAAGGTAGTTTCAAAAATAACCTTCCTGTTAAGTATTGGCTTTTTTATTATGAAAACTCTTTTAAAAAAAAGGAAGGACATTTTATTAATGGATTACCAAACAAATGGTGGGTCTTTTACAATAATAAAGGAGATATTTATCAAAAATGTCAAATCAAAAACAATAAAAAAAACGGATATTGTTTGTTATACAAAAAACATAAGTTAACAAAAGCGATAAAGTTTAAAGAAGGACTGAAGTTAAAAGAATGGAATAATTTGTCTTCTTTTGCAAAAGAAAATAATTTCAACAACTTAAAATAATTAATGAATCCACTTATAAAAGTTATTATTCCTGCATATAATGAGCAAGATTCTATTGTCCATGTAATTAATGACATTCCTTCCATTGTAGACGAGGTAATTGTTATTAGTAATAATTCAACAGATAATACAGAAATCAATGCTAGAAACGCAGGAGCAATAGTACTTTCTGAAAATAGAAAAGGCTACGGATATGCTTGTTTGAAAGGGATGGAATACATTTCTATAAAAAACGAAAAACCGGATATCGTTGTTTTTTTAGACGGAGATTATTCTGATTACCCTGAACAACTTACTGAGCTTGTTGCTCCAATAATAAAAGATAACATTGATTTTGTAATTGGTGCTCGTGTGCAGCAACTACGTGAAAAGGGGTCTATGACTCCTCAACAAGTTTTTGGTAATTGGCTAGCAACCTTTTTAATGAAATTATTTTTTGGAGCAACTTTTACCGACTTAGGTCCTTTTAGAGCTATTAAGTATGATAAATTACTTGCTTTAAACATGGAAGATAAAACGTATGGTTGGACAGTAGAAATGCAACTAAAAGCTTTAAAACAAAAATTAACGTATACAGAAATCCCTATGAAATACAGAAATAGAATTGGAGTTTCAAAAGTTTCAGGAACTGTAAAAGGTAGTATATTAGCCGGCGTAAAAATTTTAGGTTGGATCTTTAAATATAGTTTTAAATAATGGTTTTAGAATACATAATAATTACGCTATACACCATATCATTAGTACTTATATTGCTATACGCTATAGCACAGTTAAACCTGCTTATAAATTACTTAAAAGCTCAGAAAAAAAAGGAAAGCACACCCAAATTAGATTTATCTGACATTAACAAAGTTCCGTATGTAACCATACAGCTTCCTGTTTATAATGAGCTATATGTAATGGAGCGTTTATTACACAATATTGCTCAATTAGAATATCCACGCGAAAAGTTAGAAATTCAAGTATTAGATGATTCTACCGATGAATCAGTTGAGAGCACAGCTAAACAAATTAAAGAGCTTCAAAAAACAGGCTTAGACATTCAACATATTAGACGTGAAAACCGTCAAGGATTTAAGGCTGGCGCATTAAAGGAAGGACTTAAAACTGCCAAAGGTGAGTTTATTGCTATTTTTGATGCTGACTTTTTACCTAAGGAGAACTGGTTACTTGAGACTGTTCCGTATTTTAAAAATCCTGAAATAGGCGTAGTTCAAACTCGTTGGGGGCATATTAATAGAAATTATTCAACTTTAACAAAAATTCAAGCGTTTGCTTTAGATGCTCATTTTACGTTAGAACAAGTAGGTAGAAATAGTCAAGGACATTTTATAAACTTTAATGGTACTGCTGGTATATGGCGCAAAGAATGTATTTACGATGCTGGAAACTGGGAGGGAGATACTTTAACAGAAGACTTAGATTTAAGCTACCGTGCACAATTAAAGAATTGGAAATTCAAATATTTAGAAAATGTTGTTACTCCTGCTGAATTACCAGTAGTTATTAGCGCTGCTCGTTCACAACAATTTAGATGGAACAAAGGAGGTGCAGAGAATTTTCAAAAAATGTTGAAGAGAATTATTACAAGTCCTACTATTCCCTTTAAAACAAAACTTCATGGAACGCTACATTTACTAAATAGTTCAATGTTTACTTGTATCTTTTTAGTCGCTGTTTTAAGTATACCTATGTTGTATATTAAAAATGAATATGCTCATTTAAAAATTTACTTTTTAGTCATGAGTTTTTTTATTGTAAGTACCTTTATTTTCTTTATCTGCTACTGGTTTATGTATAAAAGGACTTATGGAGGAGGTTTCTGGAACTTCATCAAATATATTGGTGCCTTTTTCGCTTTTTTCTCTATTGCTATGGGCTTTTCTTTACACAATACAATTGCTGTTTTAGAAGGTCATTTAGGTAAAAAAAGTGAATTTGTAAGAACTCCTAAATTCAATATTAAGTCATTAAAAGATAGTTGGAAGAACAATAAATACATTCGTAAAAGACCTTCTTTACATGTAATTATAGAAGGATTGTTAGCGCTTTATTTTGCTTTTGGAATGTATAGTGCTTTTATTGTTGGAGATCAAGGAGGAGATTTTGGTTTATTTCCTTTTCACCTAATGTTATTTGTTGGTTTTGGATACGTGTTTTTTAAATCGATTTTCTCAAAAGCTTAAATGTTTTTTTTAAAAAAATATAGCTCAATTATACTAACCTTAGTTAGTGTAGTGCTCTATTTTCTATTTGCTTATACAATTGAACGCACCGAATTTAACAAGTTACTTTTTCTCTGGATTAGCCTATTTACTTGTTATTTTGCTCTTTTACGGAATAAAGAATTATCGTTTACCTATTTAGCTGGGATTGCTATTTTATTTCGATTGATTTTCTTTTTTGCTATTCCGAATTTATCACAAGATTTTTATCGGTTTATTTGGGATGGACGTATGATTTCAGAAGGATTAAACCCTTATTTATCATTGCCTCAAACATTTATTGAGCAACACAGTTATCCTATAAACCAAGCTACTGAGCTGTATCAAGGAATGGGAGCCTTAAACGGAAGTCATTACACCAACTACCCTCCAATTAATCAGTTATGCTTTTTAATAGCTACTATCTTTGCAAAAAACAGTATTATTGGAAGTGTAATTGTAATGCGAGTACTAATTATCTTAGCTGACATCGGTATTTTATATTTCGGAAAGAAGCTCTTAGAAAGATTACAATTACCTATTAAAAATATCTTTTTATATATTTTAAATCCATTTGTAATAATTGAATTGACTGGAAATTTACATTTTGAACCTGTTATGTTATTCTTTCTGGTTTGGAGTATTTATACACTACATAAACAGAAATGGTTTTTAGCAGCTATACTACTGGCTTGTTCTGTTTCTGTAAAACTGATTCCTTTACTCTTTTTACCTTTATTTTTTCAATGGTTTGTAAAGAATGATTTTTCACTCCTTAGAGGATTCAAAAAATTAGCATTCTTTTATGGAACTGTGGTTCTTACAATTGTTCTACTTTTTCTTCCTTTTTACTCTCCAGAATTAATTTCAAACTACACTAACTCTGTTGGTTTATGGTTTAGAAACTTTGAGTTTAATGCTAGTTTTTACTATTTAGCTAGAAAAATTGGTTATCTATTTAGAGGCTATAATGAGATTGCTATTATTGGTAAGACAATTCCTATTCTTACCGTTTGTTTTTTATTAATTCTTACTTTTTTTAAAAAAAACAAGTCTGCAAAACAGCTAACTGCAAGTATGTTATTTACTTTATCATTCTACTACTTTTTAACAACAACAATGCATCCTTGGTATATAGCAACGCTTTTAATTTTATCTGTTTTTGCTCAATATCGTTATGCTGTTTTGTGGAGTTTAGTCGTTATTCTAAGCTATCAGGCGTATGCTAATTCTCCTTGGAAAGAAAATCTTTGGTTAATTACTTTAGAGTATATTATTCTATACAGTTACTTTATATGGGAAGTTTTTGTAAAAAGAAAACCCACTCAAAATTGAGTGGGAAAAATTGCTATGAAAAAGAAAAAGAAAGTGGTTTTTAAACCACCATTCAAATATAAATAAGATTTTTATTTTCACAAATATTTTTTTCAAAAAATATTTACTTTTTTTAAACTTTAACTTAAAATTTTCTTAACTCATTGTTTTTCAATACATATTTTTCGCCTCTTTCTGGACAAGTAGCTAAGCCTTCATTATTAAAGGTTAAACGATGTCCGTATTCACTAATCCAACCTATTTGTTTTGATGGATTTCCAACAAGGTTGTACCTCTATGGTTACTACAGCTCCTGCTCCTATAAAAGCATATTCTCTAATATTATTACTGCATATAATTGTTGCATTAGCCCCAATACTTGCTCCTTTTTTCACAACAGTACTTAAGTATTCATTTTGTCTTTTAATTGCACTACGAGGATTAATTACATTAGTAAAAACCATTGAAGGTCCTAAAAACACATCATCTTCACATATAACACCCGTATATATAGAAACGTTGTTTTGAACCTTTACATTATTTCCTAAAACAACTTGAGATGATACCACGACGTTTTGCCCAATATTACAACCATCTCCAATAGTACAATTTGACATAATATGACTAAAGTGCCATATTTTGATTCCTTTTACAATTTTACAACCGTCATCAATAACTGCTGGTTCGTGCGCAAAAAACGTTTTATTTGTATCCATATGTAACAAAAGTAAAAAAACTCAACCAGTTGGTTGAGTTTTTACTTTTTACTCTACTTTAAAAGTAATTGGTAACGTGTATTTTACTTTTACTTCTTTATTATTCTGTTTTCCTGGAGTAAACTTTGGTATTTTGTTTACAACCCTATCAGTTTCATTTTTTAGTTTAAAATGTGGAGCTCTAATTTTAACATCAACTACGTCTCCTTTTTTATCAATTATAAACTGAGTTATTATTTTATACTTTCCTGAGCTTAACCCTACTTCTTGTGCTAGTTCTAAGTTAAAATTACGTTGTATGTGTTGTTGTATTTTTCTTTCAAAGCATTTTATATTTTCTTCTTCTGATAATCCTTCACAACCTTTAAAAACAGGAGTGTTTTGTACGTTATTAATTGATACCGGGTCGTCACTATCTTTTATAGTTTCTATTTCTTCTGACTCAGGGATTTGATCAACATCAATTGGCGTTTCTTCTATAGGCAAGTCTATTACAGTAGTAACTTCCGTATCATTATCTATCACTTCAGGTTTAAACACCTCCTTAATTACTTGCTTTTTCTTTGGTTTTTCAATTTCTTTTACTTCTTTTTTTATAATAATAGGGGTATTAAAAGTGTAAACTTTCTCATAAACCTGTGCATTAGTAGGTTCAACTATTGCTGCGTCTTTCGCTGTTTCGTGTTCTAAAACAAGAAAAACTACAAACAGCGTTAACACTAAGCCTAATTGAGTAAAAATAGTTGAGAATTTTTCTAATTGCTTTTTAGCATGTTTCTTAGGTGCTTTCATAGTACTATATTTTTATGTTAATGCTTTGTTAAAAACAAGAAGCGTGCCAATAAAAAAGAGCAATCCGAATTGGATTGCTCTTTTTTTATTTTATTAAGTGGTTGTTACTATTCTACATTAAATGTAATTGGTAATGTATAACCTACTCTTACTGCTCTACCTCTTTGTCTACCAGGTTTCATTTTAGGTATCTTTCTAGCAACTCTTTCTGCTTCCTTCTTTAATCTTGGATGCGGAGCTCTAGCCGCTACATTTGTAATAGAACCATCTTTGTCAATTTTAAATTGAACATAGATTCTTTTCTTTCCTGGAGATAAACCTAACTCATTTGCTAGTTCAGCATTAAAGTTACGTTGAATATGTCTTTGTAATTTTTTATTTAAACATGCCTTCTTTTGAGCCTTAGTTCCACTACAGCCTGGAAATACAGGAACTTCTTCAATAATAGCGAAAGGTACATCTTCTACTACTTCTTCAACCTCTTCAACCTCTTGAATGTCTTCAACTATGATTTCTTCAGATTCATCTGTTTCAGTAGATTCTATAACTGTTTCTTCTATTTCTTCCTCGTCTTCTACTACTTCAATTTTTTCAGGAGCTGGTGGTGGAGGTGTATTTGGTTTTGGCTTTGGTGGCTCAATTTGAAGCTCAATAGTTTCTTCTTCAATTTCAGAAGCCATATTAGCCATACCTAACTCTCCATACTCTTTATCATATGTTTTATTTTCAATAGCAACATACGTTACAAATAAAGCTAAAACCAAACCTATTTGCATAAATAGTTTACTATAGTTCTCTAAGTTTGATTTTGGATTTTTCTTGATTTCCATCCTAAATGTTTTTAATAGTTCGCTAATTTAATTAATTTATTTCAACTTTTACAAGCTTAATCTTTAAATAGCTTTATTTTTCTTAAAAAAAGAGTTATAAACAATGAAAGCTATTAAAATACCCGTCGTGTTTGCTAATATATCTAAAATCTCTCCTGATCTATATGACGTAGTTGTAACTTGTAGAGTCTCAATAATTATGCCGTAAAAAAAACAACAAAAAACTATAATATATTTATTAATTTTTGTTGTTCTTAAAGCTAATAACCATACCAAACTTAACACAAAATAAGCGAAAGCATGTTCTAATTTATCTAAATGGTTAATTTGTATAGGTGCTTTTCCTAGTTTGATTAAACTAATAATAGCAATACTTATGGTTATTAGTATTGCTATTATAATTATTAGTTTATGCTTTAATAAGTTCTTTATATGCTTCAGCACTTAATAAGTTTGCTACTTGTGAATCGTCTGATAACTTTACCTTTATCATCCATCCATTTCCATAAGGATCTGAATTTACCAATTCTGGTTCGTCTTCTAATGCTTCGTTAAATTCTACTACTTCTCCTGATAAGGGCATAAAAAGATCTGAAACTGTTTTTACTGCTTCTACTGAACCGAAAACTTCTTCAGCGTCTAATTCCTCATCTAATGTATCTACATCAACATATACGATATCTCCTAACTCTCCTTGTGCAAAATCAGTAATACCAATAGTTGCTACACCATTTTCTACTTTAACCCACTCGTGGTCTTTGGTGTACTTTAATTCTGATGGAATGTTCATTGTAATTATTTTTATTGTGTTTGTTTTAATTTCCTAAGTTATATACTAAATTAATTCCTGCATTAATAGATTGTCTTGGGAAAGTTGTAGAAACTGCATATTCAAATGTTTGGTGATTATAATAAAAGGATGCTGTTAAATTGCTACTTAAATTATAGTCGGCAATAAATTTTAATCCAAATAACGTCTCGCCTCCTGTAATCTGACTATTCTCTTCATCTACACTTCTTATCAACGTTAAATTGTCTCTTAACGAAATATCAGCTCTTAAATTTATATCTCCTTTTAAGGTTTCTTTCTTTCCTGTAAATCTGGTGACAAATTTAACATCTCTAATCTTATATCCAAATCCTAAAACATATTCTGTTCCTTTTATATCTGTTAAAGTATTGTTGTTAAAATTTAATGTTAACGATCTGTCTCTTCTTACCTCTCCTTTGAATGAAACTGAATTTTTCATTCTAAAATCTACTTTTATTAATGGTGAAAACTCATCAATTAAAGTTGCCGACGAAATTAAGAGTTCTGGCTGATAATTACCAGAAGTATTTGTATTTGTTTCTCTATTATTTGAATCATACTGCAAGTTATTACTATAGTTACCTATTGTATACGATGATTTGTAACCATGTGATAAGGTAAACGAAGAAAAGTTTTTCTTAAACCACTTATACTTCATAAACCCATTATAACGTAACGTCCAGTTAGGAATTGGAATATTTTTAAAGATTCCTGTACTTACCGAATTCGGACTATTTCCTGAATATGCAGCAATAAATGCTGGCAACATTGCTTGCTGTCCGTTTGTTTGATATGCTGCTGTACCAGAATTAGGCAATCCTGTTTCTGCCGACAACCTATTTGAAATAGTACTTCTATAATCTAAGAAGTTTTGATACAATGTTTCATTATCAGTAAAAATAGTTCCTAACATAAAATGGCTAATGCTATAATTACCTGTTTCAAAAGGTTTAATATTTGGGTCTTGTTCAAAACCTCCGCTACCATTTGAAACAACATCTAACTGTTGTGTTAAATTGCTTGTTTGAATTCTGTTTCCTCGTAAATCAATAGTTAAATCTCTAAAGGGTTTTACAGATACGTTATAATCTAGTTTTTTATACCTTGTTTTAGCATAATTCTTACTATAATATTCATCTCCTGAATTTCTAGTAATTAACCAGCCATTTTCAATTGCTGTGTTTAAAATATCTGTTTGACTACCAAATACAAACCCTAAGGTTGGAGCTAAACCTCCATCAAAACTATTTCTTCCTAAGAAACCAACCGAAGGTTTATAACCTTGCAATAAGGTTCCGTTATTTTGAGAATAACTAATTTTTGCTCTCTTTACCGATGTTAATACATCATAAACACCTTTCCCTAATTTCTGACTAAAAGTAGCTTTCTTTTTAAGCTTTGCTTTTTGTGCTACTTGGTTTCCTCCTAAGGTGGCTGCTCCCCTTTGAGTAGGTTGTTTTTTTGTTCCCTTTAACAATAGTTTATCTACTCCTACAATTTTATAAAAGCGGCCAAAATCTATATTCGTGTTTAAATTATGTGTATTGGCATTTTGAATCATGTTTCCAACTTGTTCAACATAACTTTGTGATCCTGCTTTCCAATCAAAATCAGCTGTATACCCATAATCTGCATTTATAAAGTTCAAAAAAGGAAACTTATCTAATGGTAACTTATAGGTAGCGTTTAACTTCTGATGATAATTATCTGGCCTTCCTATATCAAAAAACTGATCGTACACTTCTAAGTTCTCATCTTCTCCAAAACTATCATAAATATAATTGTTAGCAGCATTGAAATTTAGTTGTAGTGATTTTGTTAAATCGAAACCAATTGTATAATCCCAATTAAATAAAAACCTTCGTTGGATTAATTCAGGTTGTGCAGGTAAAGGGTTTATAGGGTCAATAATTAAGTTCCTTGATTGTTGACTATTATAATTTCTATTAATTCGTGAGTTTAATGCTATTGTTTTTGGTACTGGGTTAAAATTTAAGTCTTTAATAAATTGTAAGTATCTACTTTTAAATCCTTCCGATTTTTTAAATGGTTCTATACTAAAAGGAACGAAAGTAAAATTATAACTAGCCCCAGCCATTACATTTGTATTCACATATCTTTCAATATTGTAATCTTTATGAAACTCTTCACTATGTGCATACGAAGCAGAGAAGTTTTCTACATCATAAAACTTAGGTTTCTTCTTACTCTCCGGGTTTCTATTCTTTTTTACATTGATAAAACTAATACTCTTTCTTCGTGTATAGTCTTGAGCATTTTTACTATTAGGGTTTTTATCAATAGCATCTTCTAATTCTACATCTTGAAATTGTGGATCGTATTTTGGATCTCTAAACTCTTCTCCATAGCTATAATTCATCGGTACTTGCATGTTCCATTTTTTAGGCATCATTTTACCTAATTGAATGTTAGTAGCTACACTGTATTGTTTTATTTCTTCAATACTTCTTTGTTGTACACGATCTTCTACATTACCAAAACCTATGGTAGACATTCTTCCCGCTAAAGAGACATCCATTACATCAGCCATATTAGCATCAGCATTTACCACAGCTGCCCATCCTCCTTTATTATCAAAATCAACAGCACGTAATTCGTTAAACCAAACCTCAACAGTTTTATCATCGGCAACAGTATTTTTTACTCCTAGCATTACCGTTCTTACTTGTGCTAATGTTGGATTACCTCTCACAGAAATTTTTAACCCATTAGAACTTGTTGACGAATATACATCAGTAAGGTTACTACCTGTTGGTCTTTCAATTTTTAAGTTAGCTAATTCTTCTAAAGGAATATCTAAATTATTTTCTTTAGGCCAAACATCTAGAGATGATGCATTTGATGTAGATATTTTTAATGGTTTTTCTACTTGATAATAGTTATCATTTAAATCGGTACCTAAACGTATAATAGCAACCATATCATCATCATTAGCTCCTGTTACGCTATTTTGATTTTCAGCATGTAAAAACATACGTAGCTTTTTATACCTACGCATATCAATACTAATATTTTTATAAATAGTTCTAACCTCATCTGCTTCTAAATCTGTTACTTTTAAGGTAACTGATTGTTCATTTTGACGTTGAACTCTATTTGTTCCTTGTAAACGTTCTCTTTGAATTCCTGGTGGTAACTTATAACGATCTTGATTTTGCTCAATGCTTACTACTCCTACTTCAAATTTGTTTAATTCGTCTGCATCCAAATCTTCAGGAGGAATGCTTGTATCTGGTAATGTTTTTGTATAACGTCTCCAGTCTCCTCTTACTAATTCTAACTCTCCAAAACGTAGTACTACTGGCATTTTGAATTGTGTTAAAAACATTCGTATAAAACGGATGCTATTGAAATCGGTAATTCCATTAATTTTTTGAGCATCAGTAACGTTTCTTACAGGAATTCTAAATTGATACCACTTGGTAGTTCTTGTCGCTCCATTTAACAAAGTTACATTTTGTGTTTTTTCATCAATAATATGATTTTGCCCTACTATTAAATCTGTTTTGTTTAATGAAACCTCGTATTCAAAATAACTATTCACAGGATTCATTGTTTGATCCTTATTGATATCTTCCGTATCTGGATATGTAGTAGATGATGTTGGGTACGACTCTCCAGATTGACTGGCAGTTGGCGAGTTTCCTTCTGTACCGTTAAAGTTTTTATATCTAGATAAAACTGATGGATTGGTACTCTCTATAGCTCCTCCTCTAAAAAATTGGAAGTTATCTCCTGCTGGATCATCTAACCCTGCAAATGCAGGGAATTTTATTCTTTCTTCTTCATCGCTTAAACCATCTAAACCAATATCTTGATTCGTTCTTGCATCATTACTAGAATCGAAAGCATATAAAATAGAAGGATTTATAGGTGTATCTCCCCAAATAGACGTTTGAACATTTCCTCCATCTGCTTTTTGCCCATCAGCAGGAAGTCCATTTTCATACTGTTTTCTTCCGTCTTTTAAAATATCTTCGGAAACATTACCTAAGTTTATAAATAATTTCCCTACTTGATTCGTTGGATCATTTGGGTTTACTCCTACTGGTAAACCTTCTTCTGTTGTAATTGAATAGTTTTCATACGGATCCATTAACCAAAACTGAATGTATTCAACATTCGCTTGTTCAAAATTATTTGTAGTTAACGATCGCATAATACCTCCCCAACGTTCTTCTGATGTTACAGTGTTTGCATTCTCATTATAGTTATACGGACCTCTTTCAGCTGGATAGTAAGCTAAATCTAAAGTTCTTACTAAATTTTGCTGTGTAATATCCAAGTCAGTATTTGGAAACAACTCATTGTAACGAATTTGACGTACTTCATCTCTCGACAATTCATTTTCATCAATATTATCTGGTCTATTTCCACTTCCATAGAATAGTTGATCAATATTATACCAAGCTAATTTTCCTCTTTTGTAATTGTACTCTAAACCAAATGTACCTCCATCAAATCCTTGAGATTCTGGTGTACTGGCTAAAAACCATTGTTGTGGTGAATTTAAATTAATTGGTATTTGTGATGCTTCAAAATCATCTAAATATGAAGTTGCTGTACCATCTACATTAATTCCACTTGGAGAACCTGGTAATAAATATGCCATGTCTGCTCTAACCGAAACATTTGAAGGTGCTTCTGTTTCAACAAAAGGTAATTTATTTGCTAATTTTGTTAAATAGGGTACTTCTGAAGAATAGTCTAAGTTCAAACCTAACATGATATTATCTATAGGCTCTCCTCCTAAATTAACCTTTGGTGTAATTGGTTTTTCACTAACATTTAAAAAAGTTCCTCCTAAAATAAAATCTTCAGAAAAACGGTGCTCAACATCTATTCCTATAAATGTTTTTCGTTGTTGGTTAAAGAATGTATTATTTTCTACCGATGCGTTAATTGGAATTCCTGAAGCTTCTAAACCTGGGTCTAAAATTTGCACACGACCTAATTGATAATCTACCACATAATCTATTCCTTCAACCAATTGTCTTCCTCCAGCTGTAACGCGAACTGACCCTCTTGGAACATTGAAAGCCCCCAAAGAGATACCTCTACTCGTTTCTGATTTAAAATATCCTTTTAAAAAGAATTTATCTAAGTTCTGATACTCGTTTTTAGCTTGAATTTTTGTGGTTAAGTACAATTCTTCAAACACATATTTATTTTGATCTGCTGGGTTGGTAAGTTCATCTTTTAAATCATTACCAAACGGTTCTGGTTCGGGAAATAAAATATACCCTCTTTCAGAGTTAACCGTTATTCCTTCCACATAATCAAAAAAACCATCTCCATTCGTAACTGCATATTCACTTTGATCTAACTTATCTAAGTTTAAAATACGTAATAACGGTTTATCCGTTATACCAGGAGTTTGTGCTTTTTGGAGGGTATTTTGCAAAGTTCCTGTTTCATCATCACGATATAATAATTCAAAACGAAATCCATCACGCTGTAATGGAAAAGCCCCTAAAGCATACACGTTTTTCATCATCAGTCTCCACGTTGGGAATGCTTCTGTATCATCTCCAGGTCTTGTCGTATTTAAAATTTCACTACGCAATAGCTTAACTGCAATATTTGCAGGAGCTACAATTCCATCATTTGAAAATTCTCCTACTTTAAATACTGTTTCATTATTAGAGGCTCCTACCACAGTATATTCAAAAGCCACCGCTAAAACTTCTCCATCGTTCAGTCTTCTGTTTAACGAGATAAAACCTAACTGTGAATGTAGCTTAAACTCATTAGGTTGTAACCTACGAGCATTTTGTAAATAGGTGTAGTTAAACCCTTGTCGTGCAGGAACTCCAATACCATTAATAGCAGCATCAATAGTTGCAACATCTCTAATTCCTCCTGAATTTGTTGCTAATAGAGAACTCAAATTATTCACCCCATTATATGGTATAATATTAGAGTTAACTGATATGGCCCCAGGTGTTGTTGTAATTTCTGATGGATTTACTTCGTTTACATCATCTGATTCTCCTAAATCGGCAAGAGCAACAATACTACGGTAATCACTTACATTTTGATTCCTATTCGTAACCCATACTTCAATTCTTGTAATATTTATAGGACTATTAACTAACGGATAATTATCTAAAGCTTTCTTGTAATTTTCTCTAAAATATTGTGATAAGAAAAAATGTCGATCATTATCATAATCAGAAGCTCGTAATTCAAAAGGTTCAATGGTTGCTCCTCCTTCGGCAACTACCGTTTTAGATTGTGAATTCTGTTGTGAAAAAGCTGCTGTTATATGTGTTTTTCCAAATTGTAATTCAGTTTTTACCCCAAATAACGATTGTGCACCATTAATTAATGAATTCTTAATAGGCATACTAATATTACCTGCCTCTATATTTCTAATGATATCATCTTCTGTTGGAGTATATTCTAACTTAATAATGTTTTGAAAATCAAAAGTAGATTGGGTATCATAATTTGCAGTCACCTTTAATCTCTTACCTACTTTTGCTTGTAAGCTTGCACTAATTTGTTGATCGAAATCAAAAGTAAAACTACTTTGGTTTTCTACAGAAATTTGAGGGTTTTCATTATTTTGATATACTCCTCCAAGCTTGATATTTATCTGCCCCGTCGGATTTACCTCAACAGTATTGCCTCCAAAAACAGATTCGAAAAATTTAGAGTTCACATAGTATTTGGGTAGTAAGTTCTTACGAGCTGCTTCACTTCCTTTCTTTTTAGGGTTAGTAGCATCTACTTTTTCTTTGAAGTAATTTTTTAAATCATTTTTTAAACGGTATTCATCGTACTCTTTAGGAGTCATAAAAATAGGGGTTCCAACATAATAGTCTCCTATTTTTTCGACAACCATAAACTTATTCAATGCCTTATCATAAGTAACTACTTTTTGAGTAGGATTATTTAAGTAAAGTGTTCCGTTTTGATTGTATTTAAATTTGTATTTGAGGGGAGTTACAGTATCTTTTTTAACAGGATTAATGCTATCCTTTTGCGTGTTTTGCGAAAACGAAACAACACTTACCAAAACAGTAAGTGCTGTAAGTAATCTATTCATAACTGCTTTTTCCAACCTTTTTTATAAGTTTTTTAACGCCTGTTTTATCAGTATTTCAACACTTGCATCAGGTGTTTCTTTTAATATATTCCCTATTACCTTATCTGCTTGCTTCCGCGCAAATCCAAGAACCTCTAAAGCAGATAACGCTTCTTCTTTATTTGTATTGTTCTGAACCACAGAAACTTCATCTACATCAAAAGTTTTTAAAACTTTATCCTTTAAATCAACAATAACTCGTTGTGCTGTTTTAGCTCCAATACCTTTAACTGTTTGAATTAGTTTCACATTTTCAGAAGCTATTGCTTGTGAAACTTCTTCTGAAGTCATTGAAGACAACATTGTTCGTGCAGTACTAGGTCCTACTCCAGAAACCGAAGTTAGCAATCTAAAAACTTCTCGTTCAATTTTCGTTGAAAATCCATATAGTGTATGTGCGTCTTCTCTAATAGATAAGTGTGTATACAACAACACATATTCATCGTTTGGTAATGATGAATATGTGTTTAAAGAAATATGCATTAAGTATCCTACTCCACCACAGTCAACAACTGCGTATGTAGGATTTTTTTCCACAAGTTTTCCCCTTATTTGTGTTATCATCCAGCTATTTTTTCTATTTGTCTAAAATAGACAAAATTATCTTTTAAAAAAACTTCTCTTTTAGCTATTGAGAAATCTTGTTTTTAGCTTTCTTTTCTTTGTTTTGAGCGTCTACAACTGCTACCGCAGCCATATTTACCATTTCATCAACACTTGCTCCTAATTGCAAAATATGTACTGGTTTACTCATTCCTAGTAAAATTGGCCCTATCGTTTCTACTTCATCAACGGCTTTCATTAACTTATAGGTAATGTTAGCCGACTCTAAATTAGGGAAAATTAATACGTTTGCTCTTTTTCCATTTAATTTAGAAAAAGGGAATTCTTTTGCCAATAATTCAGGGTTCAAAGCAAAATCTGCTTGTAACTCACCGTCTACCACAACATTTGGATGATGACGGTGAATGTAAGAAACCGCCTCTCTAATTTTAGTTGAGCTTTCTGATTTTGATGATCCAAAGTTTGAGAAACCTAACATTGCAACATGAGGTTTCATTCCAAACATTTTAGCCAATACTGATGTTAACTGTGTAATTTTAGCTAAATCTTTTGCTGTTGGATTGATATTGATTGTTGTATCTGCTAAGAATATAGGTCCTTGTTTAGTCAACATCATATTGGTTGCCGCCACCCTTGTTACTCCATGATCTTTTTCAATCAACTCTAACATTGGCTTTACTACTGATGGATAGGGTCTTGAATACCCAGTAATTAAAGCATCTGCTTCACCAGAATTCACCATCATCGCAGCAAAGTAGTTGCGTTCACGCATCCATTTTTGAGCTTCTAAAAAAGTTACTCCTTTACGCTGTCTAGTTTTCCAAAAAGCCTCAGCATAACGATTTCTCCTTTCCTCTTCTTCATCTGTTTTTGGGTCTATAATTGGTACATCAGCATCAAAACCTAATTCTTCTTTTAATTCTAATATAACTTCTCGTCTCCCTAATAAAATTGGCTTACCAATTCTTTCTTCATACACTCTTTGTGCTGCTTTCAACACATCTAAATGATCTGCTTCAGCAAACACTAATCTTTTGGGGTTCTTCTTAGCTCGGTTATGTAATAATCGTACTTCTTTACTTCCTGTCCCTGAACGATCCATTAACTCTTCACGATACTTATCCCAATCATCAATTGGTTCTTGAGCTACTCCTGAGTCCATCGCTGCCTTCGCAATTGCTGGTGGAATTTCATAAATCAACCTAGGATCAAACGGTTTAGGAATTATGTATTCTTTCCCAAAAGAAAGACTTACTTCATCATATACAATATTTACTTGTTCAGGCACTGATTGCTTTGCTAAATCTGCCAAAGCATGTACAGCTGCCATCTTCATTTCTTCGTTAATCTTCTTTGCACGAACATCTAATGCCCCACGAAAAATAAAAGGAAACCCTAACACATTATTCACCTGATTAGGATGGTCTGATCTTCCTGTAGCCATGATAATATCATCTCTTGTAGCAATTGCTAAATCGTATTCTATCTCTGGTTCTGGATTTGCCATTGCAAAAACAATAGGATTTTTCGCCATTGCTAGCAACATCTCAGGAGACACTACATTTCCTTTTGACAAACCAATAAACACATCAGCATTTAACATCGCTTCTTCTAAAGTATTCACATCTTTATCTGTAGCAAACTCCGCTTTCTGTGAAGTTAAGTTGTCTCTATCTTTTCTGATAACTCCTTTACTATCACACATAACTACGTTTTCACGTTTAGCTCCTAAAGCTAAATATAAACGTGTACATGAAATTGCTGCTGCTCCTGCTCCGTTAACAACAATTTTTACATCCTTAATGTTCTTTTCATTAATTTCTAATGCGTTTTTTAAGGCTGCTGCAGAAATAATTGCTGTACCATGCTGATCATCGTGCATTACAGGAATGTCTAACTCCTCTTTTAATCGTCTTTCTATTTCAAAAGCTTCAGGAGCTTTAATATCTTCTAAGTTAATTCCTCCAAAAGTTGGAGCAATTGCCTTAACAGTTTCAACAAATTTATCTACGTCTGTTACATCTACCTCAATGTCAAAAACATCAATATCAGCAAAAATTTTAAACAGCAACCCTTTTCCTTCCATTACTGGCTTAGATGCCTCAGGACCAATATCTCCTAGCCCTAAAACTGCTGTTCCATTTGATATAACGGCTACTAAATTGCTTTTTGAAGTGTATTTATAAACATTGTTTTTATCTTTAGCTATCTCTAAACAAGGCTCAGCTACTCCTGGTGAATATGCTAACGACAAATCATGTTGAGTTGCATATTTTTTGGTAGGTACTACTGCTATTTTTCCGGGCTTCGGCTTAGCATGATAAAGTAGTGCTTCATGCCTTTTTCTAGAATCTCTCATAGGTTCGTTCTTGTTTGTTTGAACTTACAAATATACATTTTGTTATGAAGTAAAAAGAATTTGTAACCTGATAAAAGTCATATTTCATCTTTAAAAATTTCCTGAATTTTGCCATAACCTTAAACCAAAATAAAAAAATGGAAACTACACAAAGACACATTATTGACGAAGAAGTACAATGGGACAAAACAAAAACCATTGTGAGTAAAACCGATATTTACGGAACTATTTTATATGCTAACGATGTTTTTTCTAACACCTGTGAATATAGCACTATTGAATTAGTTGGTGAACCTCATAATATTATTCGTCATCCAGACATGCCTAAGGTAGCTTTTAAAGTACTATGGGATGCTCTTAAAAAAGGCGAAAACTTCCACGCTATTGTTAAAAACCTAACAAGAACGGGTAGATATTACTGGGTTATTACCGATTTTACTATTGATAGAGATGAAGAAGATAAAATTGTCGGATACACAGCCAGAAGGAAAGCAGTTCCTGATGGTGTTGTTAAGAAAATTAAACCTATATACAAAACACTTTTAGATATTGAAAAACTAAAAGGTGAAAAAGCTAGTGAAATGTATTTTCAAGCTTACTTAAAAGAAGAAGTTGGTAAAACATATAATGAGTTTGTCGTTGACTTGTTTAACGAAGAACTTTCTAAAGAAGAGGCTGAAAAAGTTAAGAACGAAGCAAACCCTTTAAAGAAAGGGTTGAACTGGTTTTTCTTCGGAGAAACTAACCCTAAGTAAATTATCCCCTTAATAATCCTCTTAAATTAAATTTTCTTCAAAAGAGTCAAAACATATGTTTTGACTCTTTTTCTTTTAATATTAACCTCCTCTATATACTCTTATTCTGAATATATAACACTATCCTATTACTTCACTAAAAAAACTAATACAATACAGTGATTTAAAAATTACTATTTTAGATTAAATAAAAATTGCCTGTTTTTAACAACTTTTAACTTAACTAAAAATCAATTCAAAACACTCTCCCACATCAAAAACCTTATATTTGTTGATTATTTTTTTGAATAAACCACCCCGAATAACTATTAAAACAAAAAAAATGCACACAAACAATTCTCTTAAACCTTCTAAAGTTATAGATGAAGAAGTAAAATGGGACAAATCAAAAACAATTATTAGCAAAACAGACCCCGTAGGAACTATTTTATATATGAACGATACTTTCGAAGAAGCTTCGGAATATAATAAGATAGAGCTTATTGGAGAACCTCACAATGTTATTAGGCATCCCGATATGCCTAAAGTAGTCTTCAAAGTATTATGGGACAACCTAAAACAAGGAAATAATTTTCATGCTATTGTTAAGAACTTAACAAGAACAGGTAGATACTACTGGGTTATTACTGATTTTGATGTAGAAAAAGATGATAGTGGAAAAATCACTGGATATACTGGAAGAAGAAAGTCTTTACCTGAAAATGTTGTAAAAAAAATAGAACCTTTATACAAAACGCTATTAGAAATTGAAAAAGTTAAAGGTGAAAAAGCAAGTGAGTTATATTTCAATTCTTTCTTACAAGAAGAAGTTAACGCCTCATATGACGAATTTGTTGTAAACCTATTTGAAGGAGAAACTGCTAACTTAAAAGAAGCAAACAAAAAGGCTGTAGTAAAAGAAAGTGGAATGATTAAAAAAGGACTTAATTGGTTTTTCTTTGGAGAAACAAATCCTAAATAATTTATAGGATATGAGAAAAACCGCTTTAAAAGCGGTTTTTCTATTTTAGAAAATCAATATTTCTTAACAAACCTGAAAATTTTGTTCGTTTTACGGCTGATTTTTTAAACACCTTACTAAAGGTTTCTTGTGTCAACTCTTGCCAATCACGTTTTGTCATTTGCAATAAACTTTCTTGCGGTGTAAACAAATTTTCTTCGTGTGGTTGTGAAAAACGATTCCAAGGACATACATCTTGGCATACATCGCAACCAAACATCCAGTCTTGCATTTCTCCTTTAAACCCTGATGGAATTGCATCTTTTAATTCAATAGTTAAATACGAAATACATTTGCTTCCATCAACTGTATTGTTAGGTAAAATAGCTTGTGTTGGGCAAGCATCAATACAGCGAGTACAACTACCGCAATGATCTGTTTTAAAAGGTTCGTCATATTCAAGTTCTAAATCAATAATTAATTCTGCCAAAAAGAAAAACGACCCTTGTTGCTTTTGAATTAACAACGAATGTTTTCCACTCCAACCCAATCCTGACTTTTTCGCCCAAGCTCGTTCTAACACAGGAGCAGAATCAACAAAACAACGACCAGAAACTTCTCCTATTTCATCATTTATTAACTGTAACAATTCACGCAGTTTACCTTTAATGATATGATGATAGTCTTGACCGTAAGCATATTTAGAAATCTTATAACTTCCTTCTTGCTGAACTTCTGAAGGAAAATAGTTGTACGACAAAGAAATTACCGATTTTGCGCCATCAACCAACAATCTTGGGTCTAAACGTTTGTCAAAGTGGTTTTCCATGTAGTGCATTTCACCATGATACTCATTTTGTAACCATTGCTCTAAACGAGGTGCTTCTTCTTCTAAAAAGTCAGTTTTTGCAATACCACAACCTAGAAAACCCAAACGTTTTGCTTGTGTTTTTATAAAATTTGAGTATTGCTGTTTCTTATTCAAAATACATGGTTTTACCGCCGCAAAATTACCAAAAGAAAAATTATAATTTTATTCACTTTCTATTTACAAATAAATGTTGAAATTTGTTCGTTAGTATTACATGACAAACTTTATTCATAATGAAAAAGATATATAAAATAGTATTAGGTGTTGTAATTTTTTTCTTCATCCTTTTGATTAGCATTCCCCTGTTATTTCAAGATAAAGTGATGAACTTAGTAAAAACTACAATTAACAACAACGTAAATGCACAAGTTGATTTTAGCGACTCTAGCCTAAGTTTACTTAGAAACTTTCCAAACGCATCTGTTCAATTATCAAACCTAACGGTTATTAACAAAGCTCCTTTTGAAGGTGACACCTTGGTATATGCGAAAGAGGTAAACTTAGCATTAAAACTTACAGAGCTTTTTAAAGCTTCTTCTGATCAATTAAACATCAAATCTTTTTCTATAGATGATGCTTTGGTAAGTGTATTAGTTGATGAAAAAGGAAATGCCAATTACGACATTGCAAAGCCCTCAGAAACAGAAGAGAATAAAAATGAAGAACCATCAACTTTTGGATTATCAATTAATTCGTACGCTATTAACAATGCTACGATAAAATATAATGACAAACAAGGTAAGTTAAATCTTGAGCTTACTGAATTAAATCATAGCGGAAGTGGTGACTTTTCTCAATCAAATACAGAATTAGACACCCAAACTTCAACTTTAGTTTCTTTTGGAATGGATGGAAACTCGTATGCCAAGAATCAAAAAATAGAGTTAGATGCTATTTTAGGAATGGACTTAACCAATATGAAGTTTTCTTTTTTAAAAAATGAAGCTAAACTAAATAATCTTCCATTGGTTTTTGATGGTTTTGTTCAAATAAATGAGAACAATCAAGAAGTTGACATTAATTTTAAAACTCCTTCATCAGACTTTAAAAACTTTTTAGGATTAATTCCTGAAGCCTATACTAAAAGCCTTGCTGGTGTAAGCACTACTGGTAATTTTAGTGTGAATGGAAAAGTAAACGGAATTATTGACGACAACCATATTCCGAGGTTAGACATTTCTATGAAGTCAAATAACGCTTCATTTAAATATCCTGATTTGCCTAAAAGTGTTCAAAACATTAATATTGATGCACAAATAAAAAACACTACTGGTAAAACTGAAAATACGTTTGTTACTATTAATGGTCTTTCTTTTAAGATTGATCAGGATACATTTTCTGGAAAAGGAAATATCTATAATCTAACTACCAATCCAAAAATAAACGCTAGTTTAAAAGGTGTTTTAAACCTCGCCAATATTAACAAAGCATATCCTATTGATTTAGAAAATGAATTAAGCGGGATTTTAAAGGCTGATTTGCATACGGAGTTCGACATGAAAGCGATTGAAAACAATACTTTAAGTCGTATTAAAAATAATGGAAAAATGGAGGTAATCGACTTTATTTTTTCTTCTAAAGATGTTGTAAATCCACTTCATATTAAAAACACAGTCGTTAATTTTACACCTGGCACCATTACCTTAAGTAAGTTTGATGCTACCTCAGGAAAAAGTGATTTAAATGCTACAGGAACAATTAAAAACCTGTTAGGCTTTTTACTTTCTGACAAAAAACTACAAGGAAATTTCAAGCTAAACTCAAACAATTTTTATGTTAGTGATTTTATGCAAGAAAATCCTGAAGCTGCTGAAAGTAAAGAGGAAACATCTAAAAAAGACACACCTAAAGAATCTTTAAAAATTCCTGCATTTTTAGATTGTGCTGTTTCTGCAAACGCTCAAACTGTATATTACGATAATTTGACTTTAAAAAATGTAAGAGGAACATTGCTTTTAAAAGACGAAAAAGCCATTTTACAAAACATGAATGCTGGTATTTTTAATGGTCAAATTGCTTTAAATGGAGAAGTTAACACACAGCAAAAGAAACCTACATTCGATATGAAATTAGGCATCAAATCTTTTGACATTGCTCAATCATTTACTAACTTAGACTTATTACAATCATTAAGCCCTATTGCCGGAGCTATGAATGGTAAATTAAATTCTGACATTGATTTAATGGGGAGTTTGAATGACGATTTTACCCCAAACCTTACCTCAGTTTCTGGTAATGCTTTAGCTGAATTATTAACAACTAGTATTAATCCTGAAAAAACAAAAGCACTTAGTTTATTAAACGATAAATTATCTTTTATTGATTTAAAAAAGCTAGATTTATCTGATATTAAAACATATTTATCTTTTAAAGAAGGTAAAGTAGCTGTAAAACCATTTGATTTAAAATATAAAGATATTGGTATTACTATAGGAGGTAGCCATGGATTTGATAAAACAATGAACTACAACGTTACTCTTAATGTTCCTGCTAAATATTTAGGTAATGAAGCACAAGGATTACTTTCAAAATTAAGCGCAAAAGATCAACAAAACATTACTGTTCCTATTACCGCAAGTATTGCTGGAAATATGACTAATCCTTCTGTAAAAACCGATTTATCTTCATCGGTTACTAAGTTAAGCCAGAAATTAGTTCAACAACAAAAAGACAAGTTAGTTAACAATGCTATAGGTAGCTTATTAAGAAATAAAAAGAAAGATAGCACCAGCACAACCAGTAAAAAGGAAGAAACTGTTAAAAAGGTAACAGACGTTTTAGGTGGTTTATTCGGAAAAAAGAAGAAAAAGCAACAAAAAGATACGGTTAAGTAATCTTTTGTAACATTTTTTCTTTTTCATAGTCTTACATTATATTAAGAGAACTTTGTAAGTTATTTAACACTTCTTAAATACACTTTACAAAGTTCTTCTTTTATGTTTGTTAACAACAACCAACTGACTATGAAAAATATAACTACATTTTTATTTTTAGTATGCTCTTCAATTGCTTTTTCTCAAATTACAGGAAAAGTTACCGATACTAAAAACCAGCCTCTTTCTTTTGTAAGTGTATATTTAGAAAATACTATTACAGGTACCACAACCAACACAAAAGGTGACTACGAATTAGCTTTTAACTCAACAGGAGAGCACACTGTAATATTTCAAATGCTAGGGTATAAGACTCTAAAAAAAACTATTGAAATCAACTCTTTCCCTTTTACTTTAAATATTACATTACCCGAAGAAGAGGTTACTTTGGATGAAGTAATTATTTCTTCTGAAGAAAATCCTGCTAACAAAATTATTAGAAATGCCATTGCTAGCAAGGCAAAAAACACGGATAAGTTTGCTGAGTATACTGCCGACTTTTATTCTCGTGGTTTGTTTAAGGTAAAAGATTTCCCCAAAAAATTTTTAGGACAAGATATTGGTGACATGGGTGGCGGATTGGATTCTACCAGAACAGGTATCGTTTACCTGTCTGAAACCGTCTCTAAAATCTCATTTCAAAAAAGACCTAAAAACTTTAAAGAGCATATTATAGCTTCAAAAGTTAGCGGACAAGACAACGGTATTAGTTTTAATCAAGCAGAAGAAGTAAATTTTAACTTTTATGAAAACTCTTTTGATTTAGGTGACGTTAAGGTAGTTTCTCCTATTGCAAATGGTGCCTTTGGCTATTACAACTATAAACTAACGGGTGTTTTTTATGATAAAAATGGAACACTAATTAACAAAATTCAACTTTTACCAAAACGTAAAAACGATCGGGTTTTTAGTGGGTTCATCTATATAGTTGAAGATAATTGGGCTATTTATGGTGCGGATGTTATTGTCACTGGTGCACAAATAAGCTTGCCTATTGTAGATTCACTACATATTAAACAGAATTATAATTTTTCTACTAAAAACAAAGCTTGGGTGCCCGTTACGCAAACCATAGATTTTAAAGCTGGGCTTTTTGGGTTTCATTTTAACGGACGATTTTCTGCTGCTTATTCTAACTATAATTTTAATCCTAATTTTACTAAAGACACTTTTGGTAACGAGGTTCTTTCATTTGCTGAAAATGCTACTGAAAAGGATTCAACATATTGGAAAAAAATTCGTCCTGTAACTTTAACTTCTGAAGAAATATCGGATTACAAATTAAAAGACAGCATAAAAACCATTCGAAAATCGAAGAAATATTTAGACTCTATAGATACCAAAAATAATAAGTTTAAACCGTTGGATATTCTTTCTGGTTATACTTACCGAGATTCTTACAAAAAGTGGTCGATAAGCACTTCTTCTCCTATTGAAAATCTTAACTTTAATACGGTGCAAGGATGGAATTCTTCTTTAGGTATTAACTACCGAAAATCATTGAACAAAAAAGGAAAACATTTTAGTATTGGGGCTGATATTAATTATGGTTTTTCAGAGAAAAAAGTGCGTCCTACAGCCAACTTTAACTATCGTTGGAATAATACTACACGACCCATTTTAATGATTTCTGGAGGAGTTACCACACCACAATTCAACTCTAAACAACCTATTTCTAAGTTTTGGAACACGATAAGTTCTATTGGTTTTGAACGAAACTATTTAAAAATTTATGAAAAGACATTTGCCAAAACAACCTTTTCACAGGAAGTAACGAACGGAATACGTATGTTCTCTTCTTTAGAGTTTGCAGATAGAAAGCCTTTATTTAATACAACTGATTATGTAATGTTTCCGCAAGACAATGTAGACTACACTTCTAATAATCCGCAAGATCCTGCTGATTTTTCAACAGGTTTTACGCCGCATCAAATGTGGACTTTTTCTTTAGGAGCAAATATTAGTTTTGGTCAAAAGTACTTATCATATCCTGATGGAAAATATAACGTTCCTAATAGTAAGTATCCGTCGCTGTATATTGGTTATCAAAAAAACTTCGGGTCAGGAAACTCTGAATGGAATTCAGATGTAGTTTTTTCTCAACTATATCAACAAATCAATTTGGGTAATTGGGGTGAGTTTGCTTACAAAGTGAAAGGAGGTGTGTTTTTAGAGAAAAAAGACATTCCGTTTATAGATTATGCTCATTTTAACGGAAACCGCTTGTTAATAGCCCCAAAAGACAACTATTTGAACAACTTTTATATGCTTCCGTATTATAAGTTAAGTTCTAATGATAAATACGCTGAACTTCATGGAGAATATAATTTTAAAGGAGCATTATTAAGCAAGGTTCCTTTGTTAAATAAACTTAACTTTCATCTAGTTACTGGAGCAAAAGGACTATTTACAGCAGGCAACAAACCTTATTCTGAATTTGCTATTGGTTTAGATAATGTTGGCGTTGGAAAATGGCGTTTTTTACGTGTAGATTTTGCTCGCTCTTACTTTAATGGAAAATCTGAAAATAGGATTGTTTTCGGGATAAAATTGTAATAATTATTTTTCTGAAAAATAGCAGAAAAGAAAACCAACTATTTCTATCAGTAATTCTTTTCTACTATATTGTAATCACATTCTATAAATTTTTCTTTTTGTACATTTTGCACAAAATATACGTAGCTGAACCTAATATATAAAAATCAACTACTAATTTTCCTACTATTGACAACCAATCTAATTCTTTAAATTCTACGGCTACGCAATATAAATCATAAAAAGAAAACAATGTAATTGCAACAACAGGTACAAGCCAGTATTTTTTCATAAACCTATGGAATTAGAAGTAACGGAATATTTATATCATCTGGAAACTTTATTTCAAGTTTTTCTTTTTGCAAAAATGGAACTTCTATTGTTTCATGAACTCTTACCTCGCTACAAGCTGCTATAATATTATAAGTAGACCATCCTTTAGCTGCAAAAAAACCTATCGCTGCTGGTAAAGATGCTCCTCCTGTTGCAATTGTAACCCCTGCAAATATTGCTGTTACAACCAAAGTTCCTACAACTGCTCTTCCACAGCCACTACCTCTGGCTTGTAATAGTTTACTCGAAACTAATTGATTGTTTAACACTAAATACTTATATACTTCTACATAATAAAAAAGCACATCAGCATCTTGTCGGTTTTCAATTGAAAATCTTGAATATAATTTAGAATATAAGTCAACATCATTAATATTCTCAATCGCCCATTCAGCCATGCTAATTAGTTCGGGGTTTAAACCATATTGTAAGAACAATTTTTCTACATCATTTTCTAATACATATTTATAATTTACATCATAAACATCATCTACATATTCTTTCATTATTTGTTCTTTAACATAGATTTCTTCTTCTGGGCCTACCTCTATTTCGTCCCTGTAACCAAAGCTATATTTCTTATTAATTGACAAATCATCAAACTTTTGTTTTATCCCTTGATGTATGTTTTTTAACCTGTCAGAATTCATAACACTTTCTGCCTCTTTTAATATAGGCTTTTCCTCGGTACAACTAATAATTGTTGAAAGCATTAAAAATAGAATTAAATATCTTTTCATTTTTTTAATTTTTAATTTTTATTAATAAATATCCATACTCTATCTATAAATAATTAAGAGTATAGTCAATTTTACAAAACAAAAAGAAAAATGTGCGCAATTTTATAAACATTCTTCTTCTTTTACTAGCTAGTAGATAATACTAAAAAGTGATCAAATTTTTAGTATTACCTTCCTCAAACATATAAAATTATTTTTTAACAAATGTTAAAGCCTATCAGGGGAAACCCTGAGTTGGCACCATTTTCTTCTCAGGGTTTCCCCTAATTTAGTTTTTTTTTACATTGATAATCAGTGGCTTGTGATAAATGTTAAATCTTTGTTAAATTCAGTGTTTATAAAAATTAGTGGTATTTTTATGTTTTGAAACCGACATGTTTAAAATCATTATTAAACACACAACGAAATGATTATTTTAAACATCAAAATAAAGGACCGTTGATAAAAATAAAATAAACACATGAAAATAAGCATTCTATTTTTCGGTATAGCTACAGACTTGATTGATAGTTCTTCATTAGAAATTGAACTTCCTAACAAAAGTACTATTGCTAGTTTTAAAAAGTTTCTTGTAGCAGAATTTCCTGAGCTACAAAAAATGAGTTCGTATGCTGTGGCTATTAACGAAAGTTACGCTACAGATGATGTACTTATACAAGAAAATGATGTAATCGCAATTATTCCTCCAGTTAGCGGAGGGTAATTTTCGCAATGAGTAAATGAATCAATTATTTAATGTAGCAATGAGGGTTTTTGTTTCGACTTCGCTCAACAAACTACTTTAGTTGGTTTTTACATTACTACATTGAAAAAACACTAAGCTGTTCCCTTTTTTAAGTATTTACCAACGAAAAATGTTCCGAAAGGTAAAATAGAAAGTAAACAAACAATTCCGAAAGTTTTACCGTTCCAATTTAGCTCGTACTTTAGCATAATAGCTAATACGATATAACCAACAAATAATAATCCGTGAGGCATACCAAGCATTTTAACATACTCTGGATTTCCTTGTAAGTATTTAATTGGCACAGCAATAAAAAGTAATAAAATGTAAGATATCCCTTCTAATAAACTTACTAACTTAAAAAAATTAATCATTTGTATTTTACTTAAAAATTGGTTAGCAAAGATACTGAAATATTACGTCCTGCAGCTGAAACTCCCGACGCAAATTCTTTATAATGCTCATCAAATAAATTAGACAATTGAGCTTGTAAAGCAATGTTTTTGGTAAACTGATATTTCCCATACAATCCAACAGTCATCCAGCTAGGAGTTCCATAATATTCGTTAATATCTTCAGTTGCATTAGGATTCACAATTGGTGTCTGTTCATGGTTATCAATCCCTTCTGTTATGTTATAATCTGAAATATCTTTTTTAGCATTAAAAACTAAGTTGGCTCCACCTTCTAACTTCTTGCTTACGTAACTTACATCAAAACGACCAAATAATGGTGGAATAGACGACATTGGTTCGTTGGTATCATAAGTTTTTCCATACGTATAGGTAACAAATCCTGAAGTATTCCAATTTCTATGTAACTTTCCTTGATAACTTACTGTAGCACCCGTAACATAAGCTGTTCCTTTATTAACATTAGCTACAATAGCTCCTTCTTCTCCGTCATACTCAATAGTTGAGCTTCCATTCAACTCAAAACTCTCTCTATAAATATAATTATTCAACAAAGTATAATACACGTTAGCTCCAACTCTAAACTTTCTATTATTAAAGTATTTTTGAACTCCAATTTCAGCATTATATGCATGTTCTGGTTTTAATTTTATATTGGGTATTGTTACTTTTCCATTTTTCTCTCTTATTTTTCCTACGTCGTCAATATTTGGTGATCTAAAACCAGAAGATAACACCGTATTTAATTGCCAAGTTTTATTTGGTTTGTACACATACCCTATGGTTGCTGTTAACGATTGATTATCTAGTTTTATATCATTTTGAGGAATATCTATAAACGTTTCATCAAGCCATTTTGCTTTCAACACAGTATTGGTACCTCTAATTCCTGTGTTTAATGTTGATTTATCATTAATATCTTGACGATAATCTACATAAAAAGCTGAACTTAAATAACTGCTTCCTCCATCAGGATATCGAGATTGCACGGTAAAATCATCATCAAAACCAATAATTTTATTACCATTAACACGCAATGTTTTCCCATAAGAATTTGATGCTACATCATTGTAAGTAACTTCTACTCCATACCCTAAATTCCTTCTTTTAGCTAAGGGTATTGTAAAATCTCCATTCAAACTAAAAACATCTACACTTTCATTTCTGTAAGACCTATCTAAGCTTCCATACTTTCGTTGTATACGACTTTCTTTTATGTTTTGATACGCTAAAGTTATTGTACCATTATCCATCCATTTTTTCTTAGGATTGATAATTAACTGCGGAGATATTAACAAACGTTCTTGAGGTCCGTAATACCATTCAGCAAACTTTAAGCTTCCACTTTTCAACTCTGTTAACTTATCAAAACGGGGAATGTTTGAAGAGGTTGAATATTGTAAGTTTAATTTAAAGTCTGTGTTTTTTGAAAAAGGAACATAAAACTTTTGCAATACATCTGTTTGACTGTAACCTGTATTTCTTTGTAAGTTGTGGTCAGAATTAACAACCGGTGTCTCGTTATAAAAAGTATTAGTATTATTAGAGTAAAAAGGTACTTTTCCCCAGTTTTCAAAACCATGAGAACGATTTTCTCCCATCTTTAAATCTCCAAAATTACTATGAGCTACACTTGTAAAAGATGCCCATTTTTTAAATCTTAACTCAGCAGAAACTACATTAGTTATTTCATTATTTGCTGAACTATATCTTAAAAATGTATTTCCTTTAACTTCACTTCCTTTTTTTGATAACTTCGGAGTTTTGGTATAGTAGTGAATTACCCCACCTAATGCATCAGAACCATAAATTACTGATGACGGACCAAAAACAACTTCTGTTCTATCTAATAAATTTGGAGCTACTGTAATTGAGTTTTGTAAGTGTCCTTTTCGGTAAATTGCATTATTCATACGAACACCATCAACTACCAAAAGTACTCGGTTACTTTCCATTCCACGCAAAACAGGACTTCCTCCTCCAAACTGTGATTTCTGAACTTTAATTCCTGGTACACTTGCTAATAAATCTGCTGAAGTCTGTGGAGATAGTTTCTCTATTTCTTTTGAAGAAACCACTGCTATTTGCTCTGCAATTCGATTGGTTTTTTCTCTATTTTTAAAAACTGAAACAACTACCTCATCTAACTGCTCAGAGTTTTTTGATAAAAAAACGTGGTAGTTATTCTTTTTTATTGCTGATTTTTTTTCTTGATATTCTGCATACGACACGTGTGCAAACGTAAGCACCTCATTTTTTTTAAAATTAGAAACATCTACTTTCCCAAACTCATCACTTACTGCCGATGTTACTTTGCTTTTATTAAACACTGCAACAGCCTCTACAGGCTTACCTGTTTCAGCATCAATAACAGTAATAGTTTGAGAAAAAATTGTGGTAATAAATAATAAAAAAAATACAGTAATTCTTTGCTTCATATTAATTAAATACGGTTTCTAAAACATCTAATGACTTAGGTTCTCTAAATCCCTCCAAATGTAATTCATAATATTGAACTATAATTCGGAGAATAATTTGTCTTTCTTTTTTTGAATAAGAAATTGAATTTATTGCATCAAAATTTATGCCTAATATACCTTTAAAAAGAAGTAATTTTTTTCCCGATAGAGTTAGCTTTTCATATTCCGTATCGGTAAAACCTCCTTCTAATAAATTAAAGGCTAATCTATCAATATTGGTCGTGTCTGGATAAAAGCCAAGATACCTAGATAAATTCAATAAAAACAATATATGAAAGTTTGCTACTTCACCATGTGTGTCTAACCAAATTAAAGAAGTTTCAATATAACTATATAAAGGATTGTTTTCTTCTTCCTCTTGAAGGATATACGATAACACTTCTGATAAAAAAAGTACAATGGTTTGTTTAACTACGGAAGTATGAATAGTTTCATACGAATGAATTACTTGCACTTCTTTAATAGAATGTAATGAACTTTTATTGCTATGGTTTGCAGTAAGATTTAACTGTGTTAATGGTTGAAAGTGTGCAGGTTTTAATTTTCCTTTTTTTGATTTTAGCACACCTTTTATCATATACGATTTTACTCCTTCTTGTAAAGTAAAACATTTTACAATTAAACTGGTATCTCCATATTTAAGAGAGCTTAAAACAATGGCCTTTGTAGTTATTAATGCCATTTAATCAAGTTTAACTATTAAAATCATTAATCAAAGATATTCAATAATATCAACAAAAATGGTACATTCGTATAAATTTGATTCCGTTTTGTATGGCTATAGAAATAGAGCGAAAGTTTTTAGTTAAATCCACAGATTTTAAGAAAAAAGCTTTTCAAAAAAACTACATAAAGCAAGGTTTTTTAAATTCAGATAAAGAGCGCGTAGTACGAATTCGAATTAAAGACAGCACAGGTTTTTTAACTATCAAAGGAGCTTCTAACACTAACGGAACTACTCGTTTTGAATGGGAAAAAGAAATTGACAAAAAGGAAGCTGATACTCTTTTTAATTTATGTGAAAAAGGAATTATTGAAAAGTACCGTTATTTAGTAAAAGTAGACAGTCATACTTTTGAAGTAGATGATTTTTTGGGAGAAAACAACGGTTTATTAGTTGCCGAAGTAGAACTAGAAAACGAAAACGAACACTTTACAAAACCTGAATGGCTAGGTGAGGAAGTTACCGGAATAGCCAAATACTACAATTCTAACTTAAGCAAATTCCCTTATAATAAATGGTAAAAAAACTGCTTGAAAATATTTCAAACAGTTTTTACTCCCCTAATAAAACTCTTTTCTTATTTTTTAAGAATACTAAGAGTTTTTATTTGTTTTCCTGATTGGATTTTTAATAAATACATTCCTTCTCTTTTAATTACACTATCATCAATTAGTATAAATGTAGATGGTGATTGAATGTCTTTACTGTGTATATGCCTTCCCAATAAATCATACACATCTAATCGTATGGCTCCATCTTTAGAAAGACTAGAAACATCAATTTTAGTTTGTGATATAAATGGATTGGGGGTTGCAGAAATAATTCCACTATCATTTAACTTTTCATCACTAGGTCCCACAACTCCACTTCTTGTTACTGTTGTAATTGCCGCATTTGCCGTTTTATTGTAAGCGTAATCTGTCAACGTATAAGATTGTCCATCACTTGCAACCGAAATATGGAACCATCCATAGTGCGGATTTCCATTTATTTTAAAAGTAAACCCAATAAAACCAGTCTTCCCATTCCACGATGTATAATCAGAAGAACTAACCGTATAAGGATATGAGTTTGCTACAAAATTACTTGGTGCTCCAACCGAAACACCTTCTGCTAAATAGGATGCATTGCTAGTCGTACTTTCACAAACAATATCTTTATTATAGGTTTCTAATCGTACAGAATTGCTAGTATACCAAGCTCCATAATCAGTATCGTCTCCTACTTCAATTCTAAAAAACTTCCAAGGGTCATTTGAGGTTACCGTTAGGTCATCTATGTTAACATATACTACATCATCATTTGTGCTACAAGGCTCACATGAACCACCACAATCAACTCCTGTTTCATCTCCATTTTGAATGCCATCATTACAAGTTGATCCTCCATCCCAAACTTTGCTTCCTGCCTTAATGGCTCCATAAGGCTCTGTACTATATGCATAATCTAACAAACTATACGAAGTCCCATTATTGTTAACACTAACTCTGAACCAACCATAATTAGTTTTTCCTGGGTATAACTCTAATTGAAAACCTATGTAAGTGGTTTTACCATCCCAGGAAGTGTAACTAGCATCTCTAATTACATGTAAATCAGGATATCCTCCTCCATCTACCCAAGAACTTTGCTCATCAATTACTGTATTTAACTCAACTGGTTTTACATTTCTAGTTCCTGATTGACATATTAATGCTTTTTTATACGTCTCTAATATCAATGAACTATTTTCATAAAACGTTCCAAATCTATTATTACTAGCACCATTTATTGTAAAAAATATCCAAGTACTTCCTGAATTAGCCGTGTAATCTTGATTATCAAAATACACCACTTTATAAGAATCATAAAAAGAGAAATTAAACGTTACTTTATCTGAGTTTAAAGAGGATGTTCCTCCTGAAATTGCTGCATTTTTAAAGGTAATTGTACCTGTTGAATTATCAGATTTAGCATGATTTAATGCTTGACCTGTAAATTTTACATTTAACTTTTGATTATCTACTACCGTAATTTGTGCTGATACCCCTTGAGGTAGACTTGTATCAAAATGTGTTCCTTCAAATAAACTTCCAGAACTAACGGTAAAAGCACCTCCTTGAAGCGTAACATTTTTAGCTTCATTAACTATCGCTCCATTATTTGATAAGGCTTCTTCCACTATTGGACTATCTACGACTAAAGACGCTCCTGTTAAATCTACCCCTGTAGATGTTAAGTTAGCTGGTTGCCATAAAGGTTTACGTGCTGGATGTTGTAATGCCGTGAGCATTCTATCTATTTGTCCTTGAGTAAACATTTTTCCACAGCCAGCAGCGGCGTCATAGCCCATATAATTTTCATAATTAATTAAATTACCACAATCACTAGCACCAACGGTACAGCCATCATCTCCAGAATTAGAATCTTCTTTTGGCGTATCGTCTACATAGTCTCCATTTGGATCGTTACATCCACCTTCAAACGTGTGTATAAGGTTTAACCAATGACCAAATTCATGTGTTAATACCGAAGCAAATTCTTTATTTGTATTACCATGAATATAACGCCCATTATAAACCACTCTAGCGGTATTATTATCAGACATCGCTGTATTAGGGTACCATGCAACTCCAGAGTTTGTCGCACTTCCATCAGCATACAAATCTCCCATAATGTATACATTCATATACTTATAGTTATTCCAAGCATCGGCTGCTATTTGGGCATCATAACCTGAACCATTTCCATATCCAGCTTTTTCTGGATGAAATACAACACCATTGGTACTACCTCCATTAGGGTCTATTTTTGCCAAAGCAAATCGAATACTAAGAGTACCTCGTCTTCCTGAAAAAATGGGATCAACAGTATTGAAGTCATCATTAAGCCCGTTGAAATCCTCGTTCAGTTTATCTAACGCAACTTCTATTTTTTCATAAGTTACGGTTTGCCCATGTTGAACTGAACCATAAACATGTACAACCACTGGAATGGTATAGGTCTCTTCTGCTCTATTTAAAAGCGAAATTTGTTTTTTTCTAACTACATTTTTTGTGTAGTTATTAAATTTGTCAAATTCTTTTTTTGATTCAGGGTATTTTAAAAATACCTTTTGATTTTCACTTGTAACCTTACAGTCTTGAGCCAGCATAGCTTCAACACAGAAAAACAACAAAAAGAAGAAGGGTAACAAAATAATTTTTTGTTTCATAATTGATTGATTTTAAATTACTTAAAACAAACCTACAGTTATAAAACAAATCAACTTAATACAATACTAACCAATACAGGCAATAAATTACCTATTAGCATTATTTTAACTTTAAATTTACAGATATTTATTTTTTTTAACAGTAAAACAAAATTAATCAATATAAAAAATCGCTAAAAAATGACTTAAACTTCCTAATAACACAAAAACATGGAAGGTTGCATGGCTATATTTCAATTTTTTAATGGAATAAAAAATCGCTCCAACAGTATAAAAGATCCCACCAAGAAAAAGATATAACAACCCTTCTTTTGATAAGTTTTCCATTAAAGGCTTTATTACAAAAACAACTTGCCATCCCATTAGCAGATATAAAGCTGTTGACAATTTATCGAACCGTCCAGTAAAAAAAAGCTTCAATATAACACCAGTAATAGCAAATAACCACACAAAAACAAACATATACCAACCCAGTTTTGGTGGCAGTACAACTAAACAAAAGGGCGTATACGTTCCGGCAATTAATACATAAATAGCAGCATGATCAAAAATATTAAGCCTCCGTCTAAGTTTAGGTTCTTTAGACGCATGGTAAAAAGTAGAGGCTGCATATAGAATTACTAAACTCAATCCGTAAATACAAAAACTAGCTACTTTCCAGAAGCTATGATAACTAAGTGATTTTTGTACAAGAAAAGGAAAAGCTACAATACTAAGCAGTAACCCAAATCCGTGGGTGAGTATATTTAACTTTTCTTCTTTTTCACTATAATGGTGATTTAAACTCTCGCTCATTGTTTAGTCGATTGGTATCTTTCATATACAACTCATCATTTATCAATTCATTGTATATCACATTATATGTTTGCTCTTTAAGCTTTTTCTTATCCCCTGCAACTAAGTATTCTGTTTCAATAAATTCACATTGCTTAACTCTTAGTGTTCCTGGACTGCCTTTGAAAAAATCCCAAGAAAATAAACGTTTTCCATCATAATACACTTGTGGTACAATAGGTATTTGATGTTCTATAGCTAAACTAAATGCCCCATTCTTAAACGGTGCTAAAACGATATTTTCAGCAGGCACTAACCCTTCAGGGAAAATAGCAACACTTGTTCCATTTTTTAATCTGCTATGGGCTTGTTCATAGACTTTTTTTCTACTTTCTAAATCACTTCTATCAACTACAATTACTACTTTTTTATAAAAAAAACCAAAAATTGGAAACTTTGCTAATTCTTTCTTTCCTACAAAAACTATTGGATTTTTACTCATAGCTATTAAAATCCATGGATCTATAAATGACGCATGATTAGCACAAAACATATAACTTTTATTTCGATCTAGTTCTTGATCTTTTTCAACTTTTAATCGAAACCCCATCCCATAAATTAAAAAGAAGGCCCAAGCTCTCACTACTTTCCAAAAAACTGGATAATATTTTTCATCTGAAGTTAAAACCAGCATAAAAGGTGCCATTAACAATATTGAAATTACAATTAACACATAGAACCAAACACGCCAAATAAACCGAACAGGAAAAAATATATACTTCAAACCTTTTTAATTATAATCAACTACCTAACCTTATACTTCTTTTTCTCAAGAAAACTTAGTAACAAGGTTCCCCTAAGATGCGAATGTAGTAATTTCTTTTGTTTGATAAATTTTAAGCTTATTTTTGCTCACTTAAGCAAGCACTTATTTAAAAACATTTCAAAACAGACTTATGTCAAGAATTTTAACAGGAGTACAAAGTACAGGAACCCCACATTTAGGAAACTTATTAGGAGCAATTTTACCTGCAGTTGAAATGGCAAATGATTCAAAAAACGAATCATTTATTTTCATTGCCGACATGCATTCTTTAACCCAAATTAAAGATGGAAATGAATTGCGTGAAAACACCTATAGTGTTGCGGCTACTTGGCTTGCTTGTGGTCTTGACATTAACAAAACCGTGTTTTATCGTCAAAGTGATATTCCTGAAACTACTGAGTTAACCTGGTACTTAAGTTGTTTTTTTCCTTTTCAACGTTTAACCTTAGCACATGGTTTTAAAGATAAAGCTGACCGTTTAGCTGACGTAAATGCTGGTTTGTTTACTTACCCAATGTTAATGGCTGCAGATATTTTATTATACGATGCTGAAGTTGTTCCTGTTGGAAAAGATCAGTTACAACATTTAGAAATGACACGTGATGTTGCTAATAGGTTTAACAATATTGTTGGAGAAACTCTAGTTCCGCCTCAAGCTAAGATAAATGAAAACACGAAACTAGTTCCGGGAGCTGATGGTGAAAAAATGAGCAAATCTCGAAATAATTTCATCAATATTTTCTTAGCAGACAAGAAATTACGTAAACAAATTATGGCTATTCAAACAGATAGTAAAGCTTTAGAAGACCCAAAAGATCCAGATACTGACAATGTATTTGCATTATATAAATTATTAGCTTCAGAAGAGCAAATAGCTGAAATGCGTGCTAATTATGAAAATGGAGGCTATGGATACGGACACGCTAAACAAGCACTTTATGAATTAATTGTAGATAAATTTGCTGATGTTCGTGCTAAGTATAGTCACTATATGGAAAACCGTCATGAAATTGACGAAGCTTTAGCTATAGGAGCAGAAAAAGCTCGTGTAATTGCAAAAGATGTACTACAAAGAGTTCGAGGTAAAATAGGATATTAATTAGATATAACCCCTTAATAAATAAGTCCTTCTATCTTTAAAAAATTAGGAGTATATCCCTGTTAAAAATGGGAAATAGGCAACCCTGTTAGATTGTGTTTTTTGATAATTTTACACAACTATTAACCCAAACTAACATATTATGCCACATTATGCACAAGGAACAACAGGATGGACAAAATTAAAAGGCTATCAAGCTTTATGAGATCCTAAAATTGATTTAGGTAAATTTTACTTTACGACATTTCAGGGGAAAAGACAGGAAACTCCATATATGACAGCAGATAATTTCGCAAGAGTGATTGACATTCTAAGAAATGAAACTCCTGTTTACGGAAACGCAACTACTGGCTCTGTAACCACACAAAGTGAACTTGTTGGTGAAGAAGAAAGTTAGGAGGTTATAAATACCATAATTAACCCAACTTAACCCAACCCAGAATAGATTTATTCTGGGTTTTTTGTGCTTATTTATGTATATTTAACCTATGAAAAATATACTAATTTTTGCACTCTTTGGAATTGTTGCTTGCAGCTCCCCTAAAGAAAAGACACAAATCGTAGAAGCCTCTTGCGGGCAATGTAAATTTGGTTTAAATAGCCAACAAGGATGTGATTTAGCCATAAAAATTGACCAAAACGCCTATTTTATTGACGGTGCTCACATAGATGATTTTGGAGATGCTCACGATAAAAATATTGGTTTCTGTAATGTAGTTAGAAAGGCAGAAGTTACTGGGAAAGTTGAAAACGGAAGATTTAAAGCTACCTCTTTTAAAATAATAGAGGAATAGATTTTAGATACAAAGTTTAGAAAACAGATAAAAAAACCGAAGTAAGCTTACTTCGGTTTTTTGTTACTCCTTCAAAAACCTTTTCATTTTTATAATGATTCACTTTGCTATCTCATCAAAAGCACTCCAGCAGAATCAAGTCCCTGATTTCGTGAATATTCCCAATAAAAATGGTATTTTTAAACTCATTAAAATTCTTTCGCGAGAAAAATAGACATAAACCTTGAGTGTCTATAAAATGTTCAAGGATTTAATCAAATTAATTAAATCGTTATTATTATGAAAAAACAAATTTTAAATCTAGGAAAAAGATTAAGCAGAAAAGATCAAGAAGAGATTAAAGGTGGTAGAGCATTTTTTGATTGTGAAGATTTTTGTCGCTCTAGTTGGAGAGATAGAGATTATTACATACAAGATCAAATAGAAAATTATGGTTTAGATTGGTCTCACTGTGTTTGTTAGTATCAAAATGCATTGATATAAAAAGACGCCTAAAAATATTTTTAGGCGTCTTTCATTTTAACCCTTACCCTAACTATGGCACTGGATTTGGAATTGCTTTATGCACAGCTTCTATCTCAGCTAAAATAGCATCAGACAATTCAATATTAATAGAATTAATATTTTCTTTTAACTGACTCATCTTCGTAGCTCCGATAATGTTACTCGTTACAAATGGTAACTGATTAATATATGCTAGCGATAGCTCCGTCAACGTTAATCCGTGTTTATTTGCTATTTTTTGATATTCTAAAACCGCTTTTTCTGAGCCTTCATTTTTATATCGTGCGATAAAGCGTGGAAATAAGGTTCCTCTCGCTCCTTCAGGAGTTTTTCCATCAATATACTTTCCTGTTAATACTCCTTGTGCTAACGGAGAATACGCTAACAAACCAATATTTTCTCGCATAGAGACTTCAGACATTCCCACTTCATACCCTCTATGAATTAAAGAATACGAATTTTGAATCGTTACCATTCTAGGCAAATCATGTTGTTCTGCTGTTTGTAAATATTTCATCGTTCCCCAAGGTGTTTCATTAGATAAACCAACGTGTTTTATCTTTCCTTGTTTTACAAAGTCATTCAAGGTTTCTAAAATCTCTAAGTGCTTTTCAGCTTCTTCTGTTGAAGTTTTATACGGATAATCACGTACTCCGAAACAATTCACCCCACGATCTGGCCAATGTAATTGATACAAGTCGATATAATCTGTTTGTAGACGTTTTAAGCTATCTTCAATTGCTTCGCCTATATTCTTCCTATTAAAACCACCTGTTCTAATATGCGCCGTATAATCACCACCTCCAGCAATTTTAGAAGCCAACACTACTTTCTCTCTGTTGCCTGTTTTTTTAAACCAAGAACCAATAATTTTTTCTGTTGCTCCGTATGTTTCTGGTGTTGCTGGAACTGAATATAATTCTGCAGTATCAAAAAAATTCACCCCTTGTTCTAAGGCATAATCCATTTGCTCGTGACCTTCTGCTTCGGTATTTTGTCGTCCCCAAGTCATAGTTCCTAAACATATTTTAGAAACTTTAATATCTGTAGTTGGTAGTGTTGTATATTTCATCATATTCTGTAATTGTTAAAGGTGTTATTATTGATTTATTTAATAAAACAACAACGGTCATTTCGAACTTGAGTGCAACGGAAGTGAGAAATCTTAAAAAACGTAAGTTACTATCTTGAATGAGGTTCCTCCTCGTACCTCGTTCGTAATGACGAATTATTTTAAAATTGCTTCAATTCCTGGTAAGGTTTTTCCTTCTAACATTTCTAACATCGCTCCTCCTCCTGTAGAAACATAACTTACTTTATCAGCAAATCCAAATTGTTTTACTGCAGCAACCGAGTCTCCTCCGCCTACTAACGAGAACACTCCGTTTTTAGTAGCTTCTGCTATCGCATTTCCTAAACCAATCGTTCCTTGTGCAAACTTTTCCATTTCAAAAACCCCTAGAGGCCCGTTCCATAAAATAGTTTTAGATTTTGCAATAACTTCTGCAAACTTCTCCACGGTTTTAGGTCCGCAATCTAATCCCATCCATCCATCAGGAATTTCATTCGTATCCACCACTTGTGTATTCGCATCGCTTGAAAAAGCATCTGCAATAATCGCATCTACTGGTAAATGAATTTCTGTATTATTTTCTTTAGCTTTAGCTAAAATTTCTAACGCTAACGCTAACTTATCATCTTCTACTAACGAATTCCCTATCGTTCCTCCTAAAGCCTTGATAAACGTAAACGTCATTCCACCACCTACAATAATATGATCTACTTTTTCAATAATATTTTCAATCACTCCTATTTTAGACGACACTTTTGCTCCTCCTAAAATAGCAGTTACTGGTTTTTCTGAGTTGTTCAATACTTTATCAATGCTTTCAATTTCTGTTGCTAACAAATTTCCGAAACATTTATTCTCTGGAAAAAATTGTGCAATAATTGCAGTGGATGCGTGGGCTCTGTGAGCAGTACCAAAAGCATCATTTACATACACATCTCCTAATTTAGATAACTGTTCAGCAAAAGCAACATCTCCTGCTTTTTCTTCTGGGTAAAAACGTAAGTTTTCTAACAATAAAACTTCTCCACTTTTTAAGTTTGCCACAGCTTCTTCAACTGTTGAACCGATACAATCGTCCACAAATTTCACTTGTACACCTAATACTTCTGTTACACTACTAACAATATGACGTAACGAAAAATTATCTTCTTTAGCTTTTGGGCGCCCTAAATGTGACATTAAAATACAACTTCCTCCATCTTCTAGTATTTTAATAATGGTTGGTTTTGCTGCTTGAATTCTTGTATTGTCAGTTACTTCAAAAGTATCGTTTAAGGGTACATTAAAATCTACACGGATTAACGCTTTTTTATTTTCGAAATTGAAATCGTTCAATGTTTTCATCTAAGTTGTGTTCTTTGTTTCAGCAAACAAAAATAATTATTTAAATCTGATTGGTTTCTATTCTTTTTGAGCTTTCAATCTTATATCTTTGTTAAACTTACATACAAATATGAATATAACCTCTATAAAAATAACATCTGAAAAACTCAATTTACAAGAGTGTTATGATTTTGTAACTGACCCTTCTTGCGGCGGAATTGCTGTTTTTGTAGGTACTGTAAGAGACGCTACTCAAAATAAAAAGGTTACACAGCTTGATTTTTCCACATACAAACCCATGGCACTTAAAGAAATGCAAAAGATTGCAGATGCTGTTTTGAAAAAATTTGGAGTAACAAAAATAGCCATACACCATGCAGAAGGCTTGTTAACTATTGGTGCTATCCCAGTAATTATTACAGTTTCTTCTCCTCATAGAAAAGCGGCTTTTGATGCTTGCCAGTATGCTATTGATACTTTAAAAGAAACAGTGCCTATTTGGAAAAAAGAGTTTTTTGAAGATGGTGAGGTTTGGGTAAATGCGCATCCTTAAAAATACTATATTTGGAAGACACTTTTTTTGGGGCATTAGCTCAGTTGGCTAGAGCGTTTGAATGGCATTCAAAAGGTCATCGGTTCGACTCCGATATGCTCCACTATTTAATACGGCAAATCAGCAGGTTCAACAAAATTTATCGTTGGATTGTACAACTCTATCAACACTGCTTTTATTTCCCCCATAAACTCTTCTAATTTTTCTTCTGTAATAGCGTTATCTGGTGTTCGGTAATTGGATGAAAAATTCATTTGTAAAAAACCATTTTTTAAGTTTTTAAACGAGATTATCCCAGCGGCTAACGGTTTGTCAAAATTAAATTGTGTGTGTTGGGTATATAAAAAGGCATATAACATTACTTGTATAGCTTTGTGATATTTTAAATCGCGTATGGCTTCAAAATCGAGTACTTTTAAATTTGTACTATCTACCATTCCTGTTTTATAGTCGATAATTCTAGTAACTCCATTTAGCTCATCAATACGATCTACAATTCCTTTTATTTTTATAGGAAAGTCAATTCCTTCTACCTTAATTTCTGAGGACAACTCTTGCTCTGTAGCTACTATTTTCAGTTGATTGTTTTCATTTTTCAACAAGTGCTTCTCTTTTGCTAAAAAATTCTCTACAAAACGATTCGCTACTTCAAAAATCAATCGGTTTTTTCCTGTGGTTAAATCTCCGTTTTTAAAATGTTTCGAAAAATAAAAACTCACCAGTTCTTTTGTTTTTTTTTGCATAACTTCAACATCTTCTGCATGCAAAAATTTTCCTTCAAAAGGTTTATACAATTCTTCTAAAGTATCGTGTACAACAGTTCCCATAGTATTTGCTGCAACGGTTTCTTCAACATCTTCTAATTCATTAATTTTTAAAATTTTCTGTTTGTAAAAGGCTATCGGATTGTACAAATAATTGGTCAATGCTGACGGAGAAATTCCTTTGTTTGCTAATTCCCGTAACCGTTCTAATACTTTTTCATCCTTTTCAATTTCTTTTAACTGAACAGGTGACGTTACTACTTTCGGACTGATAATTTTTTCTGTAATATCGTCTCGCATCATTTCTAATTGCGTTACAAAACGGCTTTTTTCTCCACTTCCAAAAACATCATGTTCGGTATTGTACAAGATATAAATGTTTTTAGCACGTTGTAACAATCGGAAAAAGTGGTATGAAAACAGTGCATCTTTTTCTCTATACGTTGGCAACCCAAACTCTATTTTTACATCAAAAGGAATAAAGGTGTTTTGCTGTTGATTGGCTGGTAAAATCCCTTCATTTACTGAGGTTATGATTACGTTTTCAAAATCTAACACACGTGTTTCTAACACTCCCATTAACTGTAATCCTTGTAACGGTTCTCCTTGAAACGATAAACTTTCCGACTGGATTAATTGTCTAAAAAACTGGTGCAAGGTTTTTAAATCTTGTACATAGCCAAATTCGTTGTGTAAGTTTTGTAACTGAGTAAATGCTGTATAAAAACGGAATAAATATTCTTTTTCTAGTTCATTCGCATTTTCTTTTAGCAAATTAATCAGCTCAATTATTCTATTTAAGAATTCACTAATTGATGAAAACGGATTAAAAACACTCTTTATAGTTTTCTTTATTTCTTCACTTACAGGGGATAAAAATGTAACTATCTCTTCTTGGTTTACAAATGTATTATTTTCTTTGGCTATTGCTTCTGAAATTACATCTGCAATATTCTTTTCTTCATTTAATTGTAGTAATGTATAAATTGTTGCGTCTTTTACTAACCTGACTACATCTTTATGATAAAAAAGATTGCTTTCTTTCTTTTCTAATTTCTCTTGGTTAATAAATAAATGAAAAATTGCAAATACTAAACTCGTTGTCGGAATATCTTTTAGCGGATATCCCATTGTAATGTTTACTGCATTTACAGTTGCTGGTAATGAGTTCAAAGTGATTGGCAATAGTGTTTCATCTGCTAACACCAATGCTGTATTATTATAATTAGGGAGTTTTGCTAAAATTTCGCCTGCGTGTTTTATCTGCGTAATGTTTTTGGACGCTCCAATTACTTCGATATGTTTCTCTTCTGAAAAATACTCTTTAATGGTTTGAATTGGATGTTGTTGATAGTATTTCCAGCGAGTTTTGTACTTTCTTAAAAAGCTTCCTGCTTGGTGTTGAATCTCATAAAACGTTCTATCAATATCCCAGTAGGCTTCTGCATTTCCGTTTAATAAAAACTGTTCAAACAAGAACTCTTCTGCAGTATTTAAAGCATTAAACCCTATAAAAAAACACTTTTTTTCTTTGTTTTTACTAATAAATTTTGCGACTTTTTTAGTCGCTTCTCTATACAAAACCCCTTGGTATCCGATATTATTTTCAAGTAAAAACTGATAAAAGGCATCATAATATTTATTTAACTTTTCCATGAAAGCAAAATGATCTTTCATCAGTTCAGTTTCATGAAATCCTCCTTTTACTGACCATTTTCGTAAACGGTGGATATCTCGTAAATACACAAATATCTCTCGTGTATTAATTAAGTGCTGATCGATTTCATTGAAATCTTGTAACACTGTAAATGCCCATGACGAAAACACATCAAACGAATCTGGGTTCTCTTCTTGTTCTTTATAAATCATATAAAAATGAAAAAGGAGCTGTACGGAATCTACTTTTTTCATTTCAGAAATTTCTTCAACAAAATCACCAATATTGATAATTTTTGGTAAAAAACCTGCAGAAATTTTATTTTTAAATGTTTCTTTTACAAAAACTCCCGCTCTCTGAGATGGCAGTATAAACACAACGTTTTCAAACGATTTGGTGTTTTGTAAAATAGTATCTAATGTTTCTGAAATAAAAGACTGCATACCTTGATTTTATTGTAAGCAAAGTACAATTTTTATCCTATTTTTGATAGAACAAACAACGTATATTCATGAGTGCAACGAATACTTTACAAGTGGCTTTGATTCAATCGGATTTAGTTTGGGAAAATCCGACAACTAACAGAAAACAGTTTGAGCAGAAAATTAACTCGTTATCTACTACTATCGATTTAGTTGTCTTACCTGAAATGTTTACTACAGGTTTTACTATGAATGCTTCAGCTGTTGCTGAAACAATGGAAGGTGAAACGGTGCAATGGCTACAAGATTTAGCTCAAAAAAAATCTATTGCCATTACTGGGAGTATCATTGTTAGTGAGAACTCTACTTTTTACAATCGTTTGTTATTTGTACATCCTTCAGGAAAAATCGATTTTTATGATAAAAAGCATACGTTTACCTTAGCTAGTGAGCATGAAACTTTTTCCGCAGGAACTGAAAGAATTATAGTTGATTATAAAGGATGGAAAATCTGTCCGATGATTTGTTATGATTTACGCTTCCCTATATGGACTAGAAATACCGAAAATTATGATTTATTGCTGTATGTGGCGAGTTGGCCTAAACCGCGTATTGAAGCTTGGGACAGTTTATTAAAAGCGCGTGCTATTGAAAACATGAGTTATACGATTGGTGTGAATAGAGTAGGAGTAGATGCCAATAATTATGAATATACTGGAAATACGGTTTGCTATGATACTTTAGGAAACTGTTTGGCTAAAAATGGTGAAGGAACTGAGGAAATATTAATTGTTGAGTTAAACAAACAAGAGCAAACAAAAATCCGTAATCGATTTCGATTTTTAGATGATAGAGATGAATTTATACTTCAATAAAAAAGCAACCTTTCGGTTGCTTTTTTATTTTTATGCAGGAATCATCCATTTAAAATTAAACTTGGTATCGGGTACTACGATACGTTCTGTAATTCGATACATCCTGTCTGGTAATTTCATTAAGAAATCACGTGCTTTTTCTGCTTCTGGAGTTAAATTGGTAATCTTATCAATTTCCCATGTAGTATTTAATTTTCTCAAAATATCTACATAATCAAAACCAGTATACACACCTACTCTTTGTGCTACTGTTGAGAAGTCATCAAATAAGCTTCCTTTTTCTCCAAATGATTCTCTTAAATGCATTGCAGGCATTACTATTTTGTGTTTCATCATGTGTTGAAACGCTAACATCATCTCACTTGGGTCTATCTTAAAAATCTCTTTAACAAACTCCGTATACGCCATATGGTGACGCATTTCGTCTCCTGCAATAATTTTAGACATTTTAGCTAATGCTTTGTGTCCTTGTTTTTTGGCTATTTTAGCTACGTTATTATGTGAAACATACGTTGCTAATTCTTGAAAACTTGTGTATATAAAATTTTTATACGGGTCGGTAGCAGTACCAATATCAAATCCATCGGCAATTAAATGCTGTGTAGATACTTCTACCTCACGCATATTTACTCTACCTGAAAGATATAAGTATTTATTTAACACATCTCCATGGCGGTTTTCTTCTGCTGTCCAAGCTCGTATCCATTTTGCCCAACCATTATCTGGTTGTTGGGTAACTCCATCTAAATCTAATAACCAAGATTCATATGTTGGTAGTGCTTCTTCGGTAATAGTATCACCTACTAAAACCACCCAAAAATCATCGTCAAGTTCTTTTGATAGTTCTTGAATTTCTTTTACTTCTTCTATAAAAGAATCTTGTTGTGAATTGGGTAAAAAATCTGTCGGTTGCCAAATTTTTTCAATTGGCATTAAGAATCTGTCTACAAAACTGTCAATGTTTTTTTCCAGCGTTTGCATTACTTCCTTTCTAATGTTTTGTATTGACATAATTTAGGTTAAGGGTTTATATTTATTGTTGTTTAGTATATAGCTGATTTTACAGCTGTTTCTGTCTTAGAAACTAACTCCTCAAACGGTAAACTATTTACCTTTATTGGCTCGTGAGTTGTTATTTTTATTGGGCTTCCTATTCCTAACGGAAATTTTCCATATTTAAATACTTTCCATGAGTTATTGACTGATAACGGAACTACATAGGCCTCTGGGTTGTATTTAGCTAACATTTTAAGTCCGTTTACAGAAAACGCCTTAGGTTTTCCTGTTTTACTTCTTGTTCCTTCCGGAAAAATAGCTGCAGACCATTTGTTTTCGTTTATTCTCTTAGCAAACTTCCCCAATTCTGACAAAGCTTGTTTGGCGTCTTTTCTATCAATTAAAGCAGCTCCTCCATGTTTTAAATTGAAAGAAATACTAGGAATTCCTTTTCCAAGTTCTTTTTTTGATACAAATTTGGGGTAGTGTTTCCTAAGATACCAAATAATTGGCGGAATATCAAATGTACTTTGATGATTTGCTACAAAAATTAATGTTGTGTTTTCTGGTAAGTTGTGTTTGTTTTCAAATTGAACTCTAATTCCTAAAATCAATAAAGACTTTATCAAAAACCAGTTCATAATGTTTACCACATTCTGATGCCCTTCTTGACCAAAAAGTTTTAACCCAATCCATTGTAATGGATGAAAAATTAATAGTAAAGAAAAAAACACCAATGCAAAGATTGATGAGAGTATATAACTTAAAATCTTCATTCTATTTAGTTATTTTGTTGTTTGTTTAGTTCTATTATTTAATAGGTTAAAATCGTCATCAAATCATACCGATTTCATTATTAAAACATTACTAGTGCGCAAAAATAGAAAATCCCGCGGAAGCGGGACTATAATTTTATCTTAAAACCAATTGCTCCAAGGAATTCTTGCGAGAATTAGTACCAAAGCTAAGCCATAAAAGATAGCAAAGGTTTTAAACTTAGCTTCGCTTTTTACTTGTTTTTTGTGTTTAGACCATCCTATCGTGATTAATACAATAGCAATGATCATCATTAATGGATGCTCGACAGCTAGTAATCTTGCCCCTGGTTCTTTCATTACCTCTCCTCCATTTGCTTTTAAGGCTTTATACCAAGGAGACATAAAATACCACCCTAAACCTATTAATAGTTGAATATGAGTTGTGATTAAAGTAAACAGCCCTAAACGGAACTCTTTATGAGTAAATTCTTTTTTTTGTATTAAGCCTATAATAGCATTTACCACTGTAAATATTAAAACTGCTAATACAATGTATGCCCAATAAGAGTGCAAAGTTTTCATCATGATTTGTTAATTTTTTGTACTTGTAAAAGTACTGAATTTTCAGCATAAAAAAACCACCTCATGTGAGGTGGTTTTAAGTTTTATTTTGTTTTTGGACTAGAAAGTATAAGTCAATCCTAAATTCCAAGTTCTACCGTAACCGAAAAATACTCTGTTAGATGTATTAATACCATTCCAAGTTGTATCTCCAGGACGAGCAGCATTATTTGTATCTGCTTCTGAAATATATAACTCATCTGTTAAGTTATTTACGTTAAAACGTAATCCTAAAGAGTTATCATTCTTGAATGTGTATTTATACGAAATTCCAGCATCAGTTAATGAATAACCAGGTAATTTTAATGATTTAGAATCCTGAGCAGTGAATCCATCTGCATCAATAGATCCATATAAATTAGCTACATAGAATTGGCTGATATCAAACTTTAAGTCTTCAATAACCTCATAATCAAACCCTAACCTGAAAGTAGTATGAGGTACATCACCAACTTTTTTATCTTCTAAATACAATGTTTTCTCTTGTTCTACTCCTCCAACAATAATTGGGTTATTAGATTCATCAAAATAAGTTGCAACAACATCAGAACCATACTGATAGTTACCGATAGATCCCATTAAATTAACTGTTAAGTTACCAAACTTAGCTGTTGCCTCTAACTCAACTCCCATATGAATTTGCTCAACTCCTTGTAAGTTTGCTGTTCCTCTAATATCATCTCTATCATCACTAGGTGTATTATTAATATCAAATTCACCAGAAGCTGTCAAAAATCTGTCTTTCCAAGATGTTCTATATAAGTTAATATTTACGTTATAGTTTTCATGTCTGAAACCATACCCTACTTCAAGACCTAAAATCTTTTCGTTAGTTAACCCCTCACTTACAGTGTTAGAGTTATAATCTGGAAAAACAGCATCAAATAAAGGTTGCTTAGAGTAATAACCTGCATTTGCAAACACATTGTGTTGTTCATTTATATTCCAGTTAATTCCACCTTTAATATTACCTCCCCAAAGGTTTTGCCAATCCGATGCCTGATCTGGATCAGAATCTAAATAGTTAAAGTAATCTATTCTTTGGAACCCTTGACGAGAAACTGCTCCTTGAATAAACGCAGAGATATCATCTTTACTATACTCTAACTGAGTAAAAGCTCCCATCCAATTTACTTTTCCGTCATTATAATAATCTATCTTTTGCTCATCATCTACACTTTTGAAAACATTCCAAATATTTGAAATCTCTGGAGCATATGTTTCAGTAATTATAGCACCAGCAGGGGCATTTATATTATCATAATCAACATAACTATCAGCTCCCATTAAATCCACTAACCTTCTATAATGAATTCCTTTATAAGTCCTTAAGTCAACTCCAAAATCTAATGTTAACTCTTCCGTTAATTTAGTATTAAAGTTTGAAATTGCTCCAAACCAGTTATGAGAATTCATCGAAGATCTTTGAGAAATACCATTATCACTTCCGTATTTACCTCCACCTGTAGGATGACCATCATTACCTGTATTAACATACGCGCCATTGAATTGACTTCTCATAGTAGGATCATTATATTGTCCTCCACCAAAATCAACTACCTCTTCTCCTTTGTTCCATCTTACAATATCATCAATACGAACTAAACCATTTTCATCTTTTAATTTAGAACCAAAAGATTGATTTCCATTAATGCGTCCGATAGACCCAACTGATCCTCCTCTACCTAAAGAGGCATATAATACTGTAGATAATTTAGAATTATCGTTTATTCTCCAATCCCAGTTTAAAGAAGCAACAGGCTTGTGGTAAAAATTCCCACTAAAAGTTTCTTCTTTACCATTTCTGTATCCCCAATCAGAGTTATACTTCCTGTTAGGGTCTACTCCATCACCATAATTAATATAATCATTCAATGACGGTGCATAACCTCTACCATTATGTCTTTGAGGGGCTCCTGTTACTGTGAACTGAAAGTCGTGATTTTCATTAGGTTTGTAACCTAAGGCTAAGTAGAAGTTATACCCCTCAAACTCAGTACCATCAACATAACCATCTCCAGCCACTCTACCGAACAAAGCTGAAACAGATAAACCATTTTCTAACAAACCTGTATTGTAAGAAACAGTTGTTTTTAAATAATTATCATTCCCTACACTTGCATAAACTCTACCTCCTTCTTTTTTATCCGCAGAACTAGTTAATACGTTTATAGTACCACCAACAGAAGAAATAGCTAATTTAGAAGACCCTAAACCTCTTTGCACTTGCATAGCAGAGGTCACATCAGCTAAACCAGCCCAGTTAGACCAATATACCCAACCATTTTCCATATCGTTAACAGGCATCCCGTTAATCATAACAGCTGTATTTCTTTGATCAAAACCACGAATATTAATTCTTGAATCTCCAAAACCACCACCTTGTTTAGTTGCATAAACAGATGGAGTTGTGTTTAAAATCTCAGGAAACTCCTTAGATCCTAATTTTTCTTGAATTTCTTCTGCTCTAATAGTAGAAACAGCAACAGGTGTCTTTCTATCTTTTGCAATATCAACAACCCCTGTAATTATAACTTCACCTAACACATTTGAAGGCTCTAAGGCAATTGTCCCTAAGTTAGAAACTCCTGAAAAAGACACCTCTTTATTAGTATACCCAACAAACGATACTATTACCACTCCTGAGCTAGAACTAGCCTTTAGCATAAATTTTCCATCAAAATCAGTAGCCGATCCGTTTGTAGTCCCTTTTACTACAACATTAGCTCCTGGTAATGGCTCCCCCATTTCGTCAACTACTGTACCAGTAATTTTTGTTTGACCTAAAACTGTAGCTGTTACAAAGAACAAAGCTACAAGTAATACATTTTTAAATGTTTTCATTTTTTAATCTAATTGTTATTAAATGCAGGTGCAAATATCCTGCTTTTCATTAGTGTTAATATTAATTTAATGTTAAGTTTTAACAAGAATTTAAGACACTACAATATACAAAAAATGATTTCAAACACTGGATTACAACGTTTTAAAAACCAACAACATTGTTAACAACAATCTATATATAAGTTAAAAAATGTAAAAGAGATACGATTGACTAGAGTTTAGTCGTTTGTAAGTTTTTTTGGGCTAATTCTTTTCCTAATTCTACACCAAATTGGTCGTATGAAAATATATTCCATATAATGCCTTGAGTAAAAATTTTATGTTCGTACATAGCTAAAAGCATTCCTAAAGAAAAAGGAGTTAGTTTTTTAAAGAGTATTGAACTACTAGGGTGATTCCCTTTAAATACCTTATATGGTAAAAGCTTATTAATCTGATTTAACTGATTATTTGTTTTTAAGTCTAAATGTGCTTCTTCTTTAGTTCTTCCATAAGCTAATGCTTCTTGTTGAGCAAAATAATTTGCAAGCAATTCTTCATGATGATTTTCTAAATCATGTAATGGCTCTTTAAAACCTATAAAATCAACAGGTATTAATTTAGTCCCGTGATGTAACAATTGCATAAAGGCATGTTGTGAATTAACACCTGTTCCTCCCCAAACAATAGTCCCTGTTTCATAATTAACTTCTTTTCCGTTTCTATCAACACCTTTACCATTACTTTCCATCACAGCTTGTTGTAAATATGCTGGAAGTTTTTCCAAGTATTCACTATAAGGCAGTACCATTTCCGTTTCCGCATCAAAGAAATTATTATACCAAACACTTAAAAGAGCTAAGATAACTGGTATATTTTTATCAAAATCAGCAGCCTTAAAATGGTCATCCATTTTTTCAGCTCCTCTTAATAGTTCATTAAAATTATCAAAACCTATGGATAGAGAAATTGACAATCCTACAGTTGACCAAAGTGAAAATCGACCACCAACCCAATCCCACATTGGAAATACGTTTTTCTTATCAATGCCAAAATTATCAACTGCTTTGGTATTGCACGAGACTGCGACAAAATGTTTAGATACATCAAAAACTGTTGCTGATTTTAAAAACCAATCTCGTATTGTATTAGCATTATTAATCGTTTCTCGAGTTGTAAAACTTTTGGAAACTATAATAAAAAGTGTTGTTTCTGGATTTATTTTTTTTAAGACTTCAGAAACATGGTCACCATCAATGTTTGACACAAAATGTGTATTCAATTTATTTTTATAAAACTGTAACGCTTCTACAACCATTTTTGGTCCTAAATCAGAGCCTCCAACACCTATGTTAACAATATCAGTTATTGATTTACCTGTATAGCCCTTCCATTTTCCTGAAGTAACTTTATTACTAAAAGCTTTCATTTTTCGTAAAGCTGTATTTATTTTAAGCTTTACATCTTTTCCTTCTACAAGAATAGGAGTATCTGAACTACTTCTTAAAGCTATATGTAATACTTCTCTATTTTCTGTAACATTAATTTTATCTCCTGAAAAGTATTTTTCTATAGCATCTTTTAATTTAACTTCTTCTGCTAAAGAGATTAATAAATCGATTGTTTCTTGAGTTATTCTGTTTTTAGAATAATCAACACTTAATTCATCTAATAAAATAGAAAAGTCATCTTCCCTATTTTTATTCTTACGAAACAATTCTTTTAACTCATAATTTTTCGCTTCATTAAAATGTTCTGTTAACTTTTCCCAAGCTGCAGTTTCTGTTGGGTTAATATTTTGTAAAGGCATAATTAATTTGTAGCTAAAATTTCTTTTTCTTTAAATGAAAGTGGTTCAGGTTGTGGCAATTTTATACTATCTAATTGTCTTTTTAATGGTTTTATATACTCTAAATACGTTGGTTTAATGTTTGGATCTAAAGGTTCTGCCGAAGGTAATTTTTCACGAAACGGATCTACTTGTCGTCCATTTTTCCAAAAGCGATAACAAACGTGAGGTCCACTAGTGTTACCTGTCATACCTACCCAACCTATAATATCTCCTTGCTTTACATACTCACCAACTCTAACTTTTCGCCTTTTCATATGTAAGTATTGAGTCGTATAGGTACTATTATGTTTTACTTTTACATAATTTCCATTACCACCTCTCCTTGCAGACTCAACAACTGTTCCGCTTGCGGTAGACATAATTTCCGTTCCATATCTGGCAGCAAAATCAGTTCCTTTATGAGCTCTTATCCTATTACCATATAACTTAATCCTTCTTCTTAAATTATATCGTGAAGAAATTCGATACTGGAATTTAATTGGTGATTTTAAAAATGCTCTTCGTAGCATGTTCCCGTCTTGATCGTAATATTCAGGAATTTTTTTTATCGAATCGGCAACAAATCTGTAAGCATATAAATCTTCTCCATTATGTTTAAAAATTGCGGCTTTTACCCTACCATAACCAACAAAAACAGTATCATTGATAAACTTTTCTTCAAAAATTAACTTAAATGTATCTCCTTTTTGCAAACGGTAAAAATCTAAGGTCCAAGCATAAATATCTGCTACAGTATTTGTTAGCGTTGGCTTTAACTGTAAGCTATCCATTGTTATGGATAAATTAGAATAAATTTCACCTGCTATTTCTTTTTCAACAGTTTTTATCTTTTTTCTATGTTTATATGCAGATATTATTGAGTCTTTAAAATCAATAACTGTAGCTTCTACTTTGTTATGCTTATAGATAAAAACTTGGGCTTGATCTAAACTATCTTTTGAAGTTAAAATTGTATACGCCTTTCCTGATCGTATTCTCCTTACATCAAAAGTGTCTTTAATTTTGGTTGCTATTTCATTAATTTTCGGATACATTACATGGTGTCTATCCATAATAACTCCAAAACTTTCTCCACTCTTAATTGTGTCGTTAATGACCTTATAGTTGTCTAAATTAAAACCGTAAATTTTAATGGGCTTCGGTTTTTCAACTTTAACTGGTTCTTGTACGACAACTTTCTTTTCTTCTTTACACGAAAGGAAAAGACATAAAATAATGAATGTAAGAATGAGTTTTTTCAAAAAAAGCTGCTTTAGATTTGAGTTTATGCGCAAAAGTACAAATAAATACTATTTTTCCTCCCACTTTAACAATTCTTAAACAGCTTATATCATTTTTTTAATCAACTATTACTTCAAAAGGATTTGCTAACCCTTTATAAGCATCTAATTCTGCACGTAGTGAACCTACTGCTAGGGAAGCTTTCATTTTTATTGGTACTTTATTATCATCCGCTGAAATCCAAATGGTAACACTTTCTTTTGCCTTAAAAACTCTACCTGCTTGTACTAATGGTCTAAATTTTTGTGTTTTTACTTTACCAAATTTTGTTTTTAATGTTTCATAGCCTAAAAACCGTAATTTAAATGGGTAGCTTTTATTATCAAAAAACATATCAAGTTTAATTTCATCTCCTTTTCTTAATTTTTTTGTATTCTGACTTCTTAAAAAATAAAACGTAGAAATCATATCTTGAGGAGACTTAATAGAAATTAACGTATCTTTTTGTTTACGGAAATCTTGAACGTACGCTGTTTTTTTCTTGTGATTAAAGGTTATATGTCGATTTTTTTTATGTCCGCCCTCATCTATTTTCCTTTTAAATAAATAAGGCTGTACTTTATCAATTCCAAAGTAACTTTCATATCTATCATCAACTTTAAAGAACCAACTAATAACACCAGTTGTTTTACCTGTTCCTATAGCATGTAGTACTTTTTGGTTATTTAGGTTCTTCTCTTTTAGTTGTAAAACAGCTGTTCCTGCTTTTAAAAAACCACTGTAACTCATATCAAACCGAAGCCACTCTCCGCTTTTGTATGCTTTTGGTTGACTTTGTGCAAAAAAACTTTGTGCAACGATTAAAAATGTAAAAAACAATATTCTTTTTCTCATAATGTTCAAACTTATAAAAATTGATAGACAATTACCATTCCAAAAATTAAAAAAACTGTTTAACAGAACATTATGCTTCTTTTATCTTCTTGTTACTAGAGTTTAAAAAGTTCCCCAATTTTTCAACTCTTCTTTACTCCATAGATATGGGAAGAAAATTCTTCTTTGATACTTCGGATGCAAATATTTACGCCAATTGCTTCCTCCCGTTGCTTCCAAATCACCATCACTTCCTCCCAAATATTTTCCTGCTGCATTGTAGTGAGCCATTACCCATTTTACATTTACTGTATAATCGTAATGTCGCATTGCTTTGATTAATTCTTCATTTTCTTGAACTTCTTTAGGTAGTTGCTGGAATTTTTTTGAAAGATTACAATCATTATAATCTTCCATAAAATCAATAAAATCACCCATATATTTTTTCTCAAACAACGTTAATAAAGTTGTTTTTTGACCTGTATTATAGTTTTTACCAGCTGCTTGCCAATATAGATGGTCATAGGCGTTTTTAAACGATGAATTTCTATCTATTGTATCTCGATAACGAGCATCTATTAAATTGATAAGATCTGTAGACGCGAACTCAATCTTACGGTATTGTGCACTTTGAAATCCACTTGCTGGTGTTAGTGTATTTCGGAATTTTAAGTATTGCTCTACATCCATTCCATCACCCATAACTGTAAAAGAACTACATAGCATATCAAAATAACGACTAACACGCATTAAGTGCTTTGAGAATTTTTCTGGTGAAATTTCAGAGGATTTTGCTACTTGTTCAATTTCCCACAATATCATTTTAAATAATAATTCATTTACTTGGTGATACATGATAAAAACCATTTCATCTGGTAATGTGGTTCTAGGAATTTGCAACCCTAAAAGTGCATCTGTTTGTATATAATCCCAGTAAGTTATGGGTTCACTCCAGAGCAACCCTTCCAACATTGCTTCGACAGGAACTCCTAACTTATCGTATTTTTCTTCTATTGCTTTTAATATTTCTTCTTTACTCATTTTCTTGTTTTTTTGAGAAAAAAGAAAAGAGAAAAGAGAAAACAGACAGTCTAACTATCTATTTTCTTTTCCCTTTTTTCTATTATCTATCTTAGTCTATAAAGTTCCTCTTAATTGTTGTTCTCTTTCAATTGATTCGAACAATGCTTTAAAGTTTCCTGCTCCAAATCCGCGAGCTCCCATTCTTTGAATAATTTCGAAAAATAAAGTTGGGCGATCTTCTACTGGTTTTGTGAAGATTTGTAATAAATATCCTTCTTCATCAGCATCAATCATAATTCCTAAAGATTTTAGCTTTTCAATATCTTCTCTCAATTCATGACTAAATTCTTCTAACCTTTCAGGAACTGCTTTATAATATGCTTCTGGTGGAGTTGATAAAAACTCTACTCCTTGAGACCTTAATTGGCTTACTGTTTTTATAATATCATCAGTAGCAACCGCAATGTGTTGTACTCCTGCTCCTTCATAAAAATCTAAATACTCTTCAATTTGAGAACGTTTTTTTCCTTCAGCTGGTTCATTTATTGGAAATTTAATTCTTCCATTTCCGTTAGACATTACTTTACTCATTAACGCTGAATATTCTGTATGAATTTGCTTATCATCAAATGATAAAAAGTTTTCAAACCCCATTACATCTTCGTACCATTTTACCCAAACATCCATCTGGTTCCAACCAACATTACCTACCATGTGGTCGATATATTTTAATCCTGCTGCTGGTGGATTATAATCTGATTTCCACTCTTTAAAACCTGGCAAAAATGTTCCGTTGTAGTTTTTACGCTCAACAAACATATGCACAGTTTCTCCGTACGTGTAAATCCCAGCTCTTACCACTTCTCCATGTTCGTCTGTTTCAACAGTTGGCTCCATATATGATTTTGCTCCACGAGATGTTGTTTCTTCATACGCTTTTCTTGCATCCTCAACCCAAAGTGCCACCACTTTAACTCCATCACCATGTTTTACAATATGATCATTAATTGGAGATTTACTGTTTAATGGTGTTGTTAAAATTAATTTGATTTTATCTTGTTTTAACACATAACTTACTTCTTCTGTAGAACCTGTTTCCAAACCTTTGTATGCATACGATTGGAAACCAAAAGCTGTTTTGTAAAAATGCGCTGCTTGTTTTGCATTACCTACGTAAAATTCTACATAATCTGTTCCTAAAAGTGGTAAGAAGTCTTGTGCTCCTTCAAATATTTTTTCTAAACCGTAGTTTACCGATTTTATTTCTTTTGACATTTCTCTCTATTTTGAAAATTTGATAATTAATTAATTTGAAAATTGAATTGACACATTTTCAAATTGTCACATTAATATACTGAATTACTCTAGCCAAGATTTATAATAATCTTCATCTGCTATTTTCATAGCTTCTTCAGTTACTTTTAAAGGCTTAAAAGTATCTACCATTACCGCTAATTCTTCAGTTACTGTTTCTCCAATACTTCTTTCTACAGCTCCTGGGTGTGGACCATGTGGAATTCCTGCTGGATGTAACGAGATATGACCTGCATCTATATCGTTTCTACTCATAAAATCTCCATCTACGTAGTACAATACTTCGTCAGAATCAATATTACTATGATTGTATGGTGCAGGAATTGATTCTGGATGATAATCATATAACCTCGGAACAAAACTACAAATTACAAAAGCATCTGTTTCAAATGTTTGGTGTACTGGTGGCGGTTGGTGAATACGCCCTGTTATTGGTTCAAAATCATGAATTGAAAAAGCATATGGATAGTTATACCCGTCATATCCAACAACATCAAAAGGGTGTGTTGCATATACCATTTCAATAATTTCGTTTTGCTTTTTTACATTGATAATGAAATCTCCTTTTTCGTTATGTGTTTCAAGCTCTTCTGGCCTGCGAATATCACGCTCACAAAATGGCGAGTGTTCTAACAATTGACCAAACCAGTTACGATATCTTTTTGGAGTGTACACTGGGCGATACGACTCTACGATAAACAACCTGTTATCTTCTGTATCAAAATCCAATTTATAAATAACTCCGCGAGGAATTACTAAATAGTCTCCATACTTGAAATCTAAGTTCCCAAGCATTGTGCGTAATTTTCCTGTTCCTTTATGAATAAAAATTACTTCATCTGCATCCGTATTTTTATAAAAATAGCCTTTAGTAGATTCTTTTGGAGCCGATAAGATAATATTACAATCAGAATTTGTAAGTACTACTTTTCTACTTTGTAAGTAATCGTTTTCTGGTGGAACTTGAAAACCTCTAAAACGATACGATTGGATATTATTTTCTTTCGCTACTTTCGGAGCAATAGAGTATTGCTTCCGAATTTCTTTAACCATCGTTGGTCTATATTCATGATAACTATTGGTTGACATTCCGTCAAAACCAATTGTACCAAATAATTGTTCGTAATATAAACTTCCATCTTCTTTACGAAACTGAATGTGTCGCTTGTGTGGAATTTTTCCTAATTTATGATAAAAAGGCATCTTTAATTAATTTGATTATTCAACAATTCGTTAATTATACAATTAACTCTCTTTCTTTATTAGCCTATTATTTCTACTTATTGTAAAAACAATAGCTAAACCTCAAAATCAAACAACAATAGCTACTCCGGATTCCGTTTTATCATGAATTTTAAATGCGCTAAAAGATCTTTCCAATGCATTTTAATAGGTTTTTAGTTGTGTTTTACAAATATACCAAAATTAAAAAGATGTTGATATCTCATTAAATTTCAAAATTTTAGATTTTTTTATTTAAAATTAATCTAAATAAGTTTTGTTGTTAAATTTTGTTAAAATACTTTTGCTTCATAAAATAAACTTATTAAATCTAAATAATAATAAAAAATGAAAAAAATCATACCCATATTGTTGGTATTGTTTTTATTTATTACAACATCAATAGTCGCTCAAAACAGCTCTATTAAGGGTGTTATTGTATCAGAAAACAATAACTTCCTCTCTTCTGTGAATATAACTTTAAGTTCTACAAATCATGGAATTATTAGTAATGAAAAAGGAGTATTTGAGTTTAAAAACTTAAAAAAAGGTAAGTATGTAATTAATTTATCAATGGTTGGTTTTGAGAAAAAATCAATTACAGTAAGACTTAAAAATAATGAATCTAAAAATCTTGGTAGGATTCTTCTTAAAGAAGCTATCGATGAGTTAGACGAAATCACCATTAATGGAGTAAAAAACAGATACGCTAAGAAGAAGGTATCTAATTCTTTACGCTTGCAAACACCTATTAAACAATTACCCCAAAACATTCAGGTAGTTGGGTCAGAGGTTTTACAAGATCAACTTGTTACAAATATGCTCGAAGGAGCTTTTAGAAACGTAAGTGGGGTTAGTAACATAGAGCATTGGGGAAATTTCGCACGTGTTAACATGCGTGGGTTTAGATTACCAGCTTTTAGGAATGGTGTAAATATTCAAGACTCTTGGGGACCTTTGTCTGAAGATACTTTTATGATAGATCGTATAGAATTTGTCAAGGGACCTTCAGGCTTTATGATGGCTGCGGGTGAACCTGGTGGTTTTTATAATGTGGTTACAAAAAAACCTACCGAAGAAAAAATAGGGGCTATAAACTTAATGGCAGGCAGTTTTGATACATATCGAGCTGCGGCAGATTTTGGTGGATCTTTAACAAGTGATAAGCGTTTACTAGCTCGTTTGAACGTTTTATATCAAAACACTGGAAGTCATAGAAAGTTTGAGGATAGTGAACGTATTGGTGTTGCTCCTTCATTATCATATAAAATAAGTGATAAAACAGACTTCTTAACTGAGTTTTCTTTTCAAAAACTAAACACTCTTTTAGGAGCTGCTTATATTTTTGCTCCTTTAGATAAAGGATTTGGGAGTCTTCCTAAGAACTTTTCTATGGTTGACAGTAATTTTCCTGATACTGATATTAAAGAAGTTAGTTTATTAAACCAACTAACACATCGCTTTAATAATAACTGGTCAGTAGAAGCAAAATATGTTACTATGTTGTATACTCAACAGGGAGCTTCTGCATGGTTAAATAGTATGCAAAATAATGGTGATGCTATTAGAAGTGTAAGTATTTGGGATGCTATTTCTGAAAGTGAATATTTTCAATTATACGCTAACGGAAAGTTTAATACCGGAGCAGTAACCCATAAAGTTATGGGAGGGTTTGATTATACGGATAAAGAGTATTTTGCTGATTTTTATCAAGGTGGTGCAGTAGACACTCCTAAAAACCCTTTTAATATATACAATCCAACTTACGGAGATCGTATTTTTCCTGTATTTGATAGAAGTACACCTTTAAAAGACCGTACACCTTCTTACTCTTATGGAACAAAAATAAACTCTATATATGCTCAAGACGAAATAGGATTTTTAGAGAATAAAATACGTTTGACATTGGCGGGTAGATACACTCAATTAACTCCTAAAGGAGATATTACAACTAAAAAATTTACTCCTAGAATTGGTTTGAGTGCTGATATAATTCCTCAAATTACCGCTTATGGATTATATGACCAATCATTCTTAGCAAATGATGCTATTGATAATGCAGGAAAAAGGTTTGACCCTATTGAAGGAACTATTTACGAAGCTGGTTTAAAAACCAATTGGTTAAATCGCAAAATAAACGCTTCTTTAAGTGCATATATTATCAATAAAAACAACATTACTACTAGCGATCCTACCGACCCTACTCGTCAGTTTAGCATTTTACTTGGAGAAGTAGAATCAAAAGGTTTTGAGTTTGATATGCAAGCGCACATTACAAGTGAATTAGACTTATTATTAAATTACGCTAACACAAATGTGGAAATCGCAAAATCAAACTTACCAAATGTAATAGGAACACGAATTGCAGGACACGCTAAGCATATTACCAATGGTTGGTTAAACTATAATTTTAATCAAGATTCTGCCTTAAAAGGTTTTGGTATTTCTTTAGGATATCAATATCTAGTAGATAGAACTTCTTGGACAATAGGAGCTAATAATAATGCAGAACTTCCTGACTATTTTAGAATGGATGGTGGTGTGCATTGGAAAAACAACAAACTCCGTATTGCTTTAAATATTAATAATATTTTAAATAAACATTTATATTCTGGTACCAAAAACGATAAATTTCTTTATTGGCAATCTGAACCAGGAATCAATGGTAGGATTTCTCTTACCTATAACTTATTCTAACAACCCAAAAACCACCTAAAATTTAGGTGGTTTTTATAAATTATTAAAAAATGAAAAAATCAATTCTTACTTTATTATTCTTAGCTGTATTTAGTAACTCTTTTGCCCATTACATTTGGATTGAAACTAGCTCTACAGGAAAATTAAACAACGAACACAAAATTAAAATTCGTTTTGGAGAGTTTTCAGAAAGTGTAATCGAAAAAGTAGGCGGTGAGAACTATAACAATGTCAAAGATTTTACTATTTGGTTAATCGCTCCTGATGGAACTAAAACAACTTTACAAACAATAGCTAAAGACGATTATTATAGTACCTCTTTCCTTCCTAAACAAAAAGGAACATATACCATTTCACTTGACAATAAAAATATAAAAGTGTTTGATTATACAAAATACGATTATACTACCTTTAAACCCCAGTATCATGCTAAAGCTAGAGTTGTCGTAGGTACATCAATAACAGAATTAAAAAGTACGAATCCAGAAGGAATTGAGATTATTGATATTACTCCAAAACAACATACAAATGCTGATGAAATTATCTTAAAAGTATTGTACAAAGGTACTGCCCTTAAAAAAGGAGAAATTACTTTATTCACTCAAGGAAAATGGTCGGTAAAAGAAAAAACCAATGAAAAAGGATTAGTAACATTTAAACTACCTAAAAAGACTACTTATACCGTAGAAGCTACACATGAAGAAAAGACACCTGGTACATACAACAATGTTAACTATAACATTATTTGGCATTGTGCGACTTACTGTATAAAAAACTAATGTTAAAATTTATTTAAAATAATTCTAAATAAATTTTGGTGTTAATTTTTCTTAAAATACATTTGCCTAATTATATTTATTAAATCTAAATAAAGAAAAAATGAAGGGCTTATTAACTACCATTCTATTATTTTTAGTAGTGGTAAACACAGTAGCACAAGAGAGAAATATTAGTGGTACTGTACTAGACAACAACAATGAACCTTTGGTAGGGGTTACTATTATTGTTAAAGGGACAAAAAATGGAGTACAAACTGACATTGATGGTAACTTTACATTATCTAATACAAAGGGAGAAATAACATTAATAGTGTCTTATGTTGGCTTTAAAACGAAAAACATAAGTACTAATAGTGGTACAAAAAACTTAGTAATTACCTTATATGAGGGTAACGAGATACTTAATGAAGTTACTATTGACACTCATAGAAAAAATAAATTCTCAAGAAAGAAAACAGCTTATGTAGCTAAATTACCTTTAAAAAATATTGAAAATGCTCAGGTATATAGTACAGTTACCAATCAACTATTAGTATCACAGTCTGTTACTAGTTTTGAAGAAGCTTTAAAAAACACAACAGGTGTTGAAAAGTTATGGTCATCTACTGGTAGAGGTGGTGATGGAGCAGGTTTTTACTCTATCCGTGGTTTTTCTGTTCAACCACAATTAGTGAATGGTGTTCCTGGAATTACAAATGGGTTTATAAACCCAGACAATGTTGAAAGAATTGAAGTTGTAAAGGGACCTTCTGCTACCTTATACGGTAGTACTGTGACTTCTTACGGCGGTTTAATTAATATTGTCACTAAAAAACCATACAAAGGAACAGGAGGAAATATTACCGTTGGTGGAGGCTCTTTCGGGTTTAAAAAACTAACAGTAGATCTTAACACAAACTTTGAGGATAATGAAAACATCTCATTACGATTAAACGCTGGATATCAAACACAAGATAGCTTTCAAGATGCTGGGTTTAGAAAAGCATTATTTTTAGCCCCATCTGTTTCTTACAAAGTAAATAATAGGTTAACTTTAAACTTTAATTATGAACTTTCTTCAACAGATCAAACAAATCAGGCTTTCTTATTTTTAAACAGGTCAGCCCCGCTTACCTATAAAAATTTAGAAGAATTAAACTACGATAGAAATAAATCATTTACAAATAATGATATCTCTATTAAAAATCCAACGCAAAACTACAGAGGGGAAATAGCTTATAAAATTACTGACAATTGGTCTTCTCAAACAATTATAGCTGGCGGTAATGCTAAATCTAAAGGATACTATACATATTTGTACAATGTTCAAAATGATTTGTTTGGAACGTATGCTATAAAATCAGATGCAGAAACAAATACACTTACATTACAACAAAACTTTACTGGTGATTTTAAATTAGGTTCTTTAAGAAACAGGTTAGTTATTGGTGTTGACTATCTAGATTCTCAAATTTTAGACAATAGTACTGATCAAAGAGGAATTAATGTTGTAAACCCTCAAGGTCAATTAATACCTGTACCTCCTGCTTTTGGTTTTCCTAATTTACCAACTACAAGAGCAAATATTGATGCTGTTTTAGCTAGCTCTGCAAGGGCTGATTCTGATATTAATCAAAATGTTCTTAGTGGTTATATTTCTGATGTTGTAAACATTTTACCAGAACTATCGGTAATGGCAGGGGTTCGTTATGATAGGTTTAATTATAAAGGTGATGCAAACGACCCAAGTGACGATGAAAAAGAATATACTAAATCTACTTTTTCTCCTAAATTCGGAATTGTTTACCAACCAATTTTAGATCAACTATCTGTTTTTGCTAATTATCAAAATGGTTTTTCTTATGTTAATCCAAAAAGAATACTTGTAGATATTTCAAACCCTAAAGGGCCTACTAAATTACAATCTTATGATTTAGAACAAGCAAACCAACTAGAGTTTGGTGTAAAAACAAATTTATTTAATAATAAACTGGAAACTACTTTGAGTTATTACGATATTACTGTGAAAGATAAAGTAATGCTTGATACTAATCTACAAGATGGTACAGTAAGAAGTAAAGGTTTTGAACTAGAAATGAATGCTAACCCTGTCGACGGATTAAACTTACGTGGTGGTATTAGCTATAATGATGCTAAAGTAACAAAATCAAAATCTAGACCTGATTTAGTTGGTAAACGTTTAGCTGAAGCAGGCCCTGAAACTTCTTATAATTTTTGGGCTGATTATAAATTCCAAGAAGGAGCTATTAAAAATGTAGGATTAGGTTTTGGGTTAAACGGTGCAAGTAAATATAATACTATGGTAGGTTATCCTGCTGCAGGTGATTTTTACCTGCCTGCCTATACTATTTTTAATGCCTCAATTTATTATGAAGTTGATAAATTTAGAATTAGTGTAAAAGGAAATAATTTAGCAAACGAAGAATATTATACAGGATGGAGTACCATTACTCCTCAAAATCCAAGAGCCTTCCTTGGAACTATAAGTTATAAGTTTTAAATATGAATATCTATTTGAATTATTAAATGTTGCAAACACAAAACTCTGAACTTTTATGTTCAGGGTTTTGTTATTTCATTGAACTACTATGAAAACAGTTACTCTTTTCCTTATTTTCATTGGGTGTTATGCCTTATATAGCACTTCTGAAAAAGCTTTTTTAATTAAGAACACCCTCTTACAAAAATGGTTTCATAATAATAAACGTAATACCAAGATAATTGGAACAATTACATTATTGATAGGTTTGCTCTTCTCAATAAACTTTTTTGGTCTTTCTGCTGGAATTATTACTTGGATTGTAACTGCCTCTTTGTTTTTAAGCCTTATCGTACTCATCACTCCATTAAGAGTGATAAACTATGCCTTTTTATATGTCTTATTTACGTTAACTTTTTTAATAGAACTCTTATTTTAATATGCCTGCTAATTCCAAATATTTAAACCAATCCCCTTGGCAACAATTTGCAAAAATCTCTGCAGGTCTAATTGGTGGATATATCATAAGTGCCTTATTACATATGTGTTTAGTTTTATGGCTACCAAACCCAAAAGAAGTACTAATCACATCTATCTATACCATTTTTATTGCTTGGGGAGCTCTGTTAATTGTTCCTTTCTTATTTAAAAATGGATGGAAAGCTTGGGTAATATATCTCACAGTTTCAATAATCCTATATGTAATTTATTACTTAGGAAACCAACAAAATCCGTTTATATAATGAGTAATAGGAATTACAATGTGTTCTTTAACACACATACAGTTAGCGGTATTGTTATAAGTGTAGCCTTGTATGTTATCTTTTTTACAGGTGCTTTTGCCCTTTTTAAAGATGAAATTGCTTCTTGGGAAGACGGTAAACATTCACAAAATATTGCTAGAGAACATATAGATTATGATTCTTTGTTAAAAAAACTCTCAGAAAATCATCATTTAACAAGTAGAGATATTCGTTTTTACTTAGGGCATAAAAACGATGAAATATATGTATTAACTTATCCAGCAAAAGACACAGTAAATATTCCTAATGAGGCTAAGTATCAAAATTATCAAGCAATAAATATTCATACTGGGGAAACTGCTTCTTATGTAGAAAAATATAGCCTAGGAGAGTTTTTATATCGTCTACATTTCTTTACTCAAATACCTACTATTGGAATTTACCTTGCTGGTTTTATTTCTTTATTCTTTTTGTTTGCTATTGTTACCGGAGTCATCGTTCACTGGAAAAAAATCATTTCAAACTTTTATCAGTTCAATCCCAAAATTGCTTTAAAAAGAGTGTGGACAGATGCACACACTGCATTAGGTATTATTGGACTCCCTTTTCAATTTATGTATGCTGTTACTGCGGCTTATTTTTGCCTAAGCCTTTTTGTTTTACTACCTGCTAACTTTTTATATGGGGGAGACCAAACAAAGTTAATGGAAGATTTACGCCCCGACCGTAAAACTTATGAATGGGTTGCTAAAACTGACAAAACACTTCCAAGTGTAAATAAATTTGTAGAAGAAAACACCAATCGCTGGTCTCATTTTAACCCTACCTATGTTTTAATTAAAAATTACGGAGGTTCCAATATGAAATATTTTCTTATTGGAGAGTTGGATTATAAAGAACGTTTTTTAAGTTCAGGAATGGTAATTTATGATTTAGAAACTAATAAAACTTCAGTGATAAGAAACCCTAATGAAAGTAAATACACAGACGATATTCAGCTTTCTATGGGACGTCTTCATTATGGAAATTTCGGAGGAGTTACCGTAAAAGTTATTTATTTTCTTTTAGCACTTATTACATGCTTTGTAATTATAACTGGTGTGTTGATTTGGATAGAAGCTCGTAACAAAAAAAGCATGAGTTTAAAACAACGTCTATACACTGCCAAGGTAGGACATATTTATCTTGCTATTTGCTTGTCTTTGTACCCTGTTACCGCTTTATTTTTCTTGGTAGTAAAACTTTTACCTGAAACTTATCAAACCCAAAAAATGAGTCTTTTATACACTTGGTTTTTTGTCGTTTGGTTATTAGCAACCCTATATTTTAGATTTAAACGAGATAATTATTTCACAAACAAAGCTACTTTGTTAGCAGGAGCTGTTCTTGGGTTTTTAGTTCCTGTTGTTAGCGGTATTGTTTCCAACAACTGGGTTTGGAATACCTATAAAGCTAAACAGTTTGACATTCTTACAGTCGATTTATTATGGATAGGTATTTCTGCTACAGCACTATTTATCTACCTTAAAATTAAACCTGAAGTAAAGACTAAAAGTGCTTTTACAAAACATCCTATAGATTATAAAAACCGTAAAAAACTGTTAGCTGATGAGGCTGAAAAAACGGCTCAAGTTACAATAAGTACAGAAGACAAGAATAAATTATTAAAAGATAAAAACTACATACCTATGAGAACAAAAATTAGTATCCTTTGGATATTTTTAGCAATTGGCTGGATAGTTCACCATATATATGGGCTATTCAATATATACTACAATGAAACTTTAGTAATGGAAGGTGCAACAGGTGAAGCTCCTTTTGTACATCACATCTACCGTATTTTATTTGAAGGAATGTGCTTACTTTTTGGTTTGCTAACTATTGAACTTTCTAAAAAATGGTTTAAGGTAACTTCACTGGTTTGGGCAAGTATTGCCGGTTTATACAACGTGTACCATTTCTTTGAAGCTATTCTTCACGAAGCTAATAATATATCTGAGATATTTATGCTTCTTTTGGTAGCAATAGCTAGTATATTTTTAATTATTAATATTTATAAGTGGATTAAAGACTAATAAAAACCTAGTATAGGCTCATTCCCCATTTCCTATATCCCCCGTATTTATGGAAATAGTTACTGCCAACAACAAAAAGTCACAGTTAAAAAAATTTCTGTGCCTTAAAATAAAAAGTATGGACTGTGGTATAAAAACTTCAGTCTATACTATTAATTCTCTTTATGGTAAAGGGACGATAATAAGTTATTATTTTGATGGCTTACTAATCAATTTAATTAATGCTAAACTTAAAGAAGATTTTCTTTTTATCTCTAGCAACGATAGTAATAGTTTTAATACTTTAGAACTTTCTGTTTTAATAGATGGAGAAAAAATTATTCGTTTTTCTAATCTAGAAAATGATCTTATTATAGAAAAAAGTGAAAGTTATTTATTACATGATAATGGTGATGATAAAATTGTTTTTTACAGAAATAAGCATATAAATGAAGTTAAAATTAAGATGTATGATTCGTTTATTAAAAAACATCAAATGCAAACGCTTTTTTCTAGTAACAAAGTTTCTAACTTAAGTACTGCACAGCAGCTAACTTCAAATATGGAAAGAATAGTTAATGATATGCTCACTAACTCGCAAAAGGGCTTGTTAAAACGTCTTTTTTTAGAGTCAAAAGTATTAGAATTAATACATTTACAACTAAACATTCATTCTAAGAAAGGAAATAGTTCTAATGAAAACACTCTTAAAAAAATATATAAAGTAGAAGCTATACTCCAAACCAACATTCATGAGCAAATATCAATTCAGCAACTTGCTCGTAAAGTACTATTGAATCAAAATGTTTTAAAAAATGAATTTAAGAAATTGTTTGGTGAAACTATTTTTAATTACACCAAAAATTTAAGAATGCATAAGGCAAAAAACTTATTAGCCTATACTCAAAAACCTATTTACGAGATAGCCGATATGGTAGGATATAAAAACCCTACACATTTTACAGCTGCTTTTAAAAAGTTTGAAAAAACAACTCCAAAAGAGTTTCGAAAAAATTATAATTACAAACCATAAATTAAGATTTTAACTCGTACTTCAATTTTCTTAATTGTGCATTTATAATCAATTCCATTCTACGTAAACTCTCACTTTCTAAATTCAAACAAGCATCTACCCACATAGCAGTAATATCTTTCAACTCTTTCTTCTGTAAGGGAAAAACTCTTTTTATACATTTATAGTGATTGTATTGAAAACTAAAGCTTGATTTTTTTATATAATTTATAACAGATGACATTCCCGTTTCTTCATTAAAAACACAATCTACCAAACCCATTTCTTCTAGTTCTTCAGCCTTGTATGTATTTCCTGTATATAATACATTAAGAGCTGTTTTTATATTTAGTTTCCTACATAAAAAGCTATAAGCTCCCATACCCGGAAAAAGATGAAACTTGTTTTCTGGTAAACAAAATTTAGCCGACTTATGAGATAGTATAACATCATGCGCCATTACACATTCAAAACCTCCTCCGTAAGCATTTCCTTCAACCAAAGCGATGCTTAGTGCAGGCAACCCAAAAGTATTATAGATGTTGTAAATAGCATCTATACATAAATTAGCGTATTCTGATAATGCTTCTTTATTTTCAGATTTGATGTTTTTTAAAAAATAGGGTAAATCCCCTCCTAAATTATATACCTCTTTATGTGTAGAGGCAGATACAATATATTTTAATGGATAAATCTTGTCTGCAAACATCATTTTTAAATCTTTAGCAAAGTCTTTAAATTCCCATAATATTTCTGGTGAAAAATTAGGAACGCCTTTTGACTTAATGCTCCAAACAATCATCTCATGTTCTGGATAATAGTCTACCTTAAAATTTTCATATTGCTTTATCATCCTTTTTTTATTTTTAGCGTGTACTTAATGAGTTCTTTTTAAGCCTAAATTTCCAAGCTTCGTCTCTATATTCTTTTGCTTTTTTTCCTCCGTCAATGTGATTCCAACCTGGTGGCATAAAAAGGTATTTTATTTTATCTAGTAACGTAGGAGCTTTTTTTACATCCAACCATAATTCTTTCCATAGTAAAAATTGCACATGCCATAAGCTCTCACTATTAAGTTTCTCATGCATGATTCCGTACACTATTTTTTCATTATCCAATTCTTTTTGAAACGTTTTAAATAAACGATCCCAAATACTAAAGGTTTCACCGTAATTTCTATCTAAATAAATATGGTTTTTTGCATGATGTACTCTATGGACTGACGGTGTTATTAATAGTTTATCTAACCATTTTTGCTTTCCTATAACTTTTTCATTTACATGTGTTAGTGTTGCATAAAGACGTGCAATAGGTTCAATTACAAAAATCATTAATGGGTGAAAACCTAGTATTGGAAGCCATATAAAGTTAAACGGTGTAAAAAACACATCAAAAATTGATCCTCTAGCAACCACGGTTAAATTCATTTCTTCTGCCGTATGATGTACTCCATGAATACACCATAAAACTCGAACTTTATGTCCTAAAAAATGAATAAAAAACACTGTAAAATCATATAAAAAATATGCTACAATCCATATATACCATTGAAAACCTAGAGTAAAGATTCTATTTTCATACAACCAAAACATAGTGCCAACAATAAATATTTTTGATAATAAGAAGTAAGGAATACTTTGTATTAGATACGATATAATACTTACTACTCCTTCTTTATTTTTTTCAACATAACTTGTTACAATAAGCACTCCCCATTCAACAAGCATTAAAACGAGTACTATTATACTCATATGTTCTAGTTTTCCTACAAGTATTTCTATAGATGATAAATTCATATTTAAACTATTTCTTAGAAAAATTCTTTTTTAAAAACGTAGCTATTTGTGCTACTGCTGCCTTTGATGCTACTGTTTCTCGCAAGGAGTTCAGTACAATAAAATCATGTATTGTTCCCCCATATCTAGTTGAAACTACTGGTACACCTGCCATTCTTAGTTTTCTTGCATAGGTTTCTCCTTCATCTCTTAACACATCATATTCTGCAGTTATTAAAAGTGTTTTAGGTAAGTTTTTAAGCTCTTCTAAAGTTGCTTTTAACGGAGCTACAGTTGCTAATGAGTATAATTTTTTTTCTGGTACGTAAACATTCCAAAACCATTTCATTGTTGCTCTCGTTAGATAATGTCCTTTTGAGAATTGTTCATACGATTTCGTATTTAAGTTGTTATCGGTAACTGGGTATAATAATAGTTGTCCTAGCAACTTAGGAGTTCCTTTTTGTTTTGCCATCATAGCTACAACTGTTGCCATATTTCCTCCCACACTATCTCCTCCAACAATAATTCTATTTGTATCTAACCCATATTGTTTTCCATATTTTGAAATGAACAAAGTTGCCGCATATCCTTCTTCATTTGCTATGGGGTATTTAACCTCTGGTGCTCTTGAATACTCTACAAAAACAATTGCTACATTTGCTTTTAAAGCTAAGTCTCGCATTAATCGTTTATGCGTTTCAAAACTATTAAACACCCATCCACCTCCATGAAAATAGAGTAGTACAGGTAGTGATTTTTCAGCTTTTTTAGGCTTTACAATTACTGCATTTACTTGTTTACCTTGTTCTTTAAAAGAAACCTTGGTAAAGGTTACTTTATCGTAGGTTAAGGTGGAATCTTTTTGCATGTTTTCCATGGCATTCCTTCCTATATCTAAAGGTAGGTCCTGCAACGGTGGACCTTGATAAGAATGAATAACTTCTAAAAATTCTTGAACCTGTGAATCTAAGCCATCGCTTCCTGCTAAATTTACTTGTGTATATGTTTTTACTCCTATAAACAAGCTTAGTATCATAACTATTTTTTTCATAACTATGTAATTGCTTGTTTTACTCTTTTTGTAGATGAAGATTGTTTTTGCTTTGCTATTAGTTTAATTGCTCTCTTCTTTGCCCAAAGAACACCAAATGTTAGCAATGTAATTCCTATAATAATTGCTAATAGTTTTAACTGACTTGTTTGTGATGAATATCCAAAAAACAATACTCCCCAGTATATAAGTACCCACTGTACTAAATAAAATGTTGTTACATTTTTACTTGAGTAATAAATTACATCGTACAGTTTATTGTGTGGAATACAGGTTACTAATATATGCCCAAACCAAACTAAAAATAAATTCACTCCAATAAAAGCTATGGTTCCTCCTGGCCCTAAATGATAGTAATCACCAAAGTGATATTCGTAATTATAATAGCATAATACTACACCTATACACGTAAATAAAACACCTGAAATTAGCATTCTTTTATATGTTAAAACAATATTATTATTACTTTCTTGATACCACATTCCAAAGAATAATCCTATTAAAATAAACGACATCCATGGAAATACAGGAAAGTAAACATTGTAGGTTTTTCCCCATAACAGATCACATATATAATCTAACCCAACAATGTTAGGTTTATAACCACTTAATTCTCCTGTGAAAAAAACAATAAGTAATGCTAAAGTTAAAGCCGCATACTTGTTTTTAATAAACTTGATTATAACCCCCATTATAATCAAGGAAATCCCAGCTAACTGCAAGATATCTCCCAATAAAATAAAAAACAGATAATTATATGAATCTCCTAGAGTTAGCCCATTGCCTTCTATAAAAGCTCTAGGGAATCCTCCAAATAACAACATAGGTACTGCAAATCTTAAAATATTAAGTAAATACCCTTTTGCTAAAATATTTATTCCTCTTTTAAAGATTTTAAACATGCTTAACTTACTTGAAAACACAAAAGAAAACCCCATTACAACTAAAAACATAGGAGTTCCTTTTTCTAATACTTGAACTACCTTTCCTAAAAAAGAATTATTCCAAGTATCCATTGTAGAATATATAATCATGGAATGAACAGGTATCATAGATAAAACACTAATTCCTCTTGCCATATCTATGGCTAATACTCTCTTTTTTTGTTCCATTTTTTATTCTTTAAAATGCCAGCTTAATTTTTTAGATAGTGGCTTTCGTTTTCTATTTACTTTAGGAAGATTTTCTTTTACATGTCCTATAAAAAAAACACCTAAAAATTGTTCATTTTCTTCTAAGCTAATTTCTTTTTCACCATACTTTATAGTTGCTATACTGGTATCCCAATAGCTTCCTAAATTTAGACTTGTACAGCTTAACCACATGTTTTGTACTGCGCTTGAAATAGCTGCAATTTCTTCCCATTCCGGTAGTTGTGCTCTTTTACTAGGTTTAAAAATCACTCCTATCATGCAGGCTTTACTGGCATACCTCTTTGTTTCTTTATAACGTTCGTTAGAAAACTCTTCTTCTGAATATATTTTTCGATAATAATTAGCCATAAACTCACCTAATGCTTCTCTATGTTTTCCTTCTAACACTACAAACCTCCATGGTTGGGTTAATTTATGAGTTGGTGCCCATAGTGCATTGGTTACAATTGCTTCAATCGTTTCCTTTTCTATTTTTCTATCCAAAAAATCATACGCGTAAGTGGTTTTTCGTTCTTGTATAATTTTAGTTATCTGTTTAAAACTCATATTAAATACTTTCTAAAGATTGTACCGTTTTTACTATTTCTTTTTTAAACCTTGCAAGTGGGTTTTTTAATACTCCTTCTAACTTTAGACTCTCAATCGGATTAGCCAAACTGAGCATTTGCTTGGTATTACTTAACTGCAACCTATTCAAACAACAGCGATCAAATTCTTTAACAAATAAATCGTATTGCTTATATTTTTCTGAAAACTCAGGATGCTGTTCTTGATATTCATACACACAATCTGCCACTAATTGCCAAAAATTATCCTCTGAAAAACTTGAATAACAATCTAACTGTTGAGCCATAAAACGGAAGAAGCAATCAAACACATCAGTAAAAATTGAAAGCACTTTCATTTTATCTGAAGTCTTAACAAACAATCTTTTAGCATGCTCCGGTAAGTGCATTGTTTCGTTAAAAACAATAACCTCTTCTGTAATATCTTTCATTAATACATGCACTGGTGTATTTTCTTCTAGCACTAGAATTAGGTTTTCTCCATGTGGCATAAACACAAACTCGTACTTATAAAAACAGTGTAATAAGGGTGCTAAATAGGCTTTTAAATAACGTTGAATCCAGGTAGTTGTGTTATAAGGTGAAACTTCTATTAAAGCTGCTAACAATGATTTATCTTGGTAATCTATATGCAATAAAGCAGCCATCGTAAACACGCGTTGATTAGAGCTTATTTTTGTAAACGGGCTCTCACGCCACAAAGCTGATAACATTTTGTTATGCGGATTCGTTTTCCCTAAAGTTTCATAATAATGATTGTGATACCCCGCTGTTGCCACTTCTCCTAACATAGTAAACCCGTTGTTTTGTAGGTAGATGTCATCTGCTAACAAATCAGTTATCCATTGGGTAATATGCGGCGTACTTTGCATGTAATATGGAGAAAGTCCACGCATAAAGCCCATGTTTAAAATAGACAGAGCTGTTTTTGTGTATAACTTTTCTGGATGTGACGCATTAAAAAGTGTTCTAATAGATTGCTGCGCAGAGAATTCATCATCACTTTCTCCTACTAAGATGATATTTTTTTGAGCAATATCTGCTCCAAAAACAGCTACAATTTTGTTTTTCCATTGCCATGGATGCACAGGCATAAAAATGTAATTTTCAGTAGCTACATTTTGCTTCTTTACAACTTCTTTAAATGATGTTAATTTTTCTTTTCCTAATTCGCTCTCTAAAAGTTTTTCATACTCATAATTTTTAACAGCCGTGTAGGTAGCATATTTTTTATGAGCTGCTATCCATAAAAGGTTAAACGGTTGATTGCTTTCTGGTGCATATTTTTGATAATCTTTAATATTGAATCCTATTCTCCCATTGTTCGCTACAAAACATGGGTGACCTTCAGTCATAGCATGTTCAATTTCTTGAAAAGTTTTTTCAGCTAATTCATTGGCTGAAAATTTCTCGTTAACATACTTATATGCTGCTCCTGAAAGTGTACTTGTTATTTCCTCTAAATAAGTTGCTAAAAACTCATCAGGGATACCAAGAGTATTTTGAAACTCTGTTATAAAATGTAATGCATCTAAATAAACTTCATTCAATACATTATTTTTTTTAATAATGCTTTTTTCATCTATCAACCAATGATCGAGAGCATACTTTTTTGCTTTAAATTGATACGTAAACTCATTATTATCTGAGGTAACCTGGTATATACAACCATCTGTTTCTTCTAAAATAAACTCAGGAGTTAAAATAAGCTCATGTGAAAATTCACTTATTGCTTTTTTTATTAATTGGCGATTTACAAAACTCCATACCTCTGGTTGTAAATGGGCTATATTATTTGTCATGTTGTTCTAGTTTAATTAAAGCTGATTGATACGTCTCTCTTGTACAAAAAGCTAAGGCTGCTTTTTTATGAGGTAACTCAATTTCTTTTTGGTATTTAAAACCAGCTTTTTTATTTAGCGTATGAATTTTTTCGTTATTCACATCCGGTTCTACAACAATTCTTTCCACTTGTGGTAAACTGAAAAAATAATCGATAATAGTTGAAAACACATGCCATGTAAACTGTGGTATTCTTTTTTCTACAGGCGCTACCAAAACATGCATACCATAATCATTCTCTTGTACATCGTAATAGTCTGCTATGCTATCTTTTGATGCTTTGTAGCGCTCCATTAAAAACACTGGGGTATTCCCTATCATTCCTACATAACTATGATGGTGTTGATTATTTTCTATTTCTTGGTATTCTGCATGTATTTCTTCTACAGACTTATTTAACATCCCCCAGTATTTTGCATAGGGTTGAGTTACCCAACGATGCAATATTGGTGTATCTGTTTCTAATTGAAATGGACGAATATTGATTACCCCCAACCCAATAATTTCTTTACTAAATATTTTTTGATACGTTTGAACCATAATTATACTTCTTGGTTTTTAAATACCGCTATTGGGTTTTTTAACTTTCCTGCAAATTGGAGTAGGGCAACAGGGTCATCTAAATCAATCATTTGTTTATGATTATTTAATTGCAACCTGTTTAAACATGAAAGTTTAAAGTCTTCAGCAAACAAATCATACTGTTTAAACTTGCCTGACAGCTCAGGAAACTGCTCTTGATATTCTTGAATATTTTCTGCTACGAGTTCCCAAAAACGATGTTCTCCATAATTTGCATGTTCTTCTAAAATTGGTGCTAGAAAACGGAAAAAACCATCAAACATATCTGTAAATATGGATAGTAATTTGACATCTTCTGGTACTGGCGCATACATTCTTTTTAACTCTTCTGGTAGCTCAACTTCAGAATTTAAAACACAAGCTTCTTCCGTAATATCCTTTAGTAAAGCATATACAGGAATGTTATTTTCTAATACCAAAATAATGTTTTCTCCATGTGGCATAAACACCAAATCATAATAGTAAAAACAGTGTAACATGGGACTTAAGTAAGCTTTTAAATAGCTTCGTAACCAGTTATCTATTGAAACTCCAGAGTCTTTAATAATCTCTGGTAACAATGCTTTTCCGTAATGATCTATATGTAATAATGCTGCCATCGTTAGTGGTTTTTGGTTTTCTTTAACCACAGAATACGGACTTTCTCTCCATAATGAAGCTAGCATTTTATTGTAATCGTTATGTGGTCCAAACTCTTCAAAATATGGATTCACATAGCTAACCGAGCCTATTTCACTTAACATTCTAAATCCGTTTGTCTTTATATAAGCATCGTTATATAACAAGTTTTCTAACCAAACTGCCATTTTTGGAGCTGTTCCTAAGTAGTATAAAGGCAATCCTCTCATAAAGCCCATGTTTAAAATAGACAATGCCGATTTGGTATAAAATTTCTGCGGATTGCTTATATTGAATAACGTTCTAATTGATTGTTGTGCTAAGTATTGATCTGGTCCGTATCCTAAGCAAATTAAATCTCCTTTTGCTACTTCTGAAGCAAAAATTGTAGCTAGTTTGTTAAACCATTGCCATGGATGAACGGGTATAAATAAGTAGTCTTTTGGACTGAAGCCTTTTTCTTCAATTATTTTGTTGAATTGTGCTATGGTATCAACATCTAATTCCTGATGTATTAAGCTTTCATAAGGCAATGCTTCTATCGCTGAGAAAACTGCTTTTAGCCTATGTCCTGCCAACCATAATAACGAAAAAGAATTTCCCGCTTCTGGCGCATAGGAACGATAATCGCTGCTGTCAAACCCTATTCTACCATTATTTGCTACAAACCCTGGATGCCCTTCGGTCATAGATTGTTCTATCGTTTGAAAATCGGCCGTTGCTAATTCTTCTACAGCAGGGTTTCCTTTGGTAATTTTAAATGCACTTCCGTATAGTGTACTTATAACTTCTTCTAAATACACAGGCATTTTTTCATCAGCAATTCCCAGCGCTTTTCTAAACTCTTTTATAAAAGTAATTGCATCAATTTCTTCTTCAATTTCTTTTATATATTTTCTTATTGAGTTTTCATCAATCATCAAATGATTCAAAGCCATTGGTTTTGCTTTAAACTCATATTGAATTCCTGTGTCATCTGCATAAACTTTATACAGTTTATATCCGTTATCTAATTCTTGAATTATTACTGGTTGTATTAATAGTTCATGCGAAAACTCACACAATGCTTTTTTCACTAGTAATAAGTTGGCTTTTTGCCACACTTTTGGTTGTATATGTTGTGTTGATTGTTGTGGAGAAACCACATTGTCTAAGGTATTCATGGCGCTTCTTTTTGATGGTGAAAAGGATTGTATTTTTTGTTGGTAATTGGCTTTAGTTAAAAATGCTAATTGCGCTGTTTTGCTAGGAAGTTCTATTACATTCCCTAGTTCAAACCCTATACGTTGACACAGTGCAAACATTTTTTTGTTTCGAATATCGGGTTCTACTACTATTCGATTAATCGTAGGATTTGTATAAACAAAATCCATAATTGCTCGAAACATAAACCACGTAAAGTTTGGTGTTTTAGTGGTTTTTGGCGGTGCTATAATGATATGTACACCACAATCAGTCGTTTTTGCTTTGAAAAAGCTATTAATAATATCTAGTTTCGGATTGTAACGCTCTACTATAAATGCGGGTTCGTTATGAAACATTCCTACAAAAACATCGTAATGTTCTGGTGCTGTTAATTGGCTATATTCTTCTTCAACTTCTTTTACCGTTGCATTTTGCATTCCCCAAAAAACAGCATATTCTTTAGTTACCCATTGCTGTAAAAAAACGCTGTCTTTTTTTATTTGAAAAGGACGGATGGTAATTGTTCCAAAATCTTTATACTCTTTTGAAAAAACTATGGTATCTGTTGTTATCATAATTTAGGTTTTAGCTAGTTGTTTATGTACTTTCCGTACCGATTTAAATACGATAAAGTACAAGACTAATGTGAGTGTAAAACCTCCTAACGCAATGATAAAAGGTACTCGTAAACCGAAACCATCAACTATAATCCCTACATTTAAAGATGCTAGTAATACCCCTAAGTTTTGAAAGAAGTGTATTTTACTATAATCTACTGAGTATGATTCTGGCGTACTTAATTCAAATAATAAAATGTCGAATTTCACAACTCCTTGAAAAATTGCCCAACCATAAATAATTCGCCCTAAAACAACTACTGATTCATTGGTTATTCCTTGTAGCATAAGTCCAATTAACCCTATAAACAAGGCATTTATAATTCCTTCATGCCCTTTTGATTTTCGCTTATTATTAATCCATAATGCTACCAAGGCTACAAAACCTGGGATAGCATATATAGTGCCTGAAACCAATTTGCTTTTGTACGTTGAAAAACTTTCCCAATATGATGAAAAGAAAGGCCTAATTAAAAAGTCGCTGAAGTACAATATCAACGTAATTAGTCCTAATTTTAAGATAAATCCTTTCGGAATTATCTTTTTATCAGTAGCAGTAGATTCTTCTGAAATGATTAAATCGGTAGCATACTTTTTACTTTTTAATAAATAACCACTCATAGCCATTTGAATAAAATCTCCTGCTGCCATTATTAAAAAAATGCTACTTGGGTTTATATAATCTACTGTTATACCTCCCAGCACCGCTCCTAAAACACCTCCTAAATGTACCACTACTGAAAGCAATCCTATCGTACTTGGATGTTCTTCTTTTGTAATGATTTTTAAAATGTACGGATATACCAGTAAATAACTTCCTTTAAATAGTACCATGATAAGAGATACAACCCAAAAATTAATGTACGATGTAGTATAGTAACAATACAATGCTAATACGCCTGCAACTGCTTGGGTGTACACTAGAATATTTAATTCTGATATTTTTTTAGAAATATATGCCCAAAATGGAAATGCAATCATTACCATAAAACAGATGGCTGCAAAGTAATATCCTACATTTTTAGGGTTTGTCATTCCGAAGCGAAGCTCAAAAAATTGTGGATAAAATGGATGCAGTAAATAATCACTTACTACTGCAACCAACGTCATTACTATTAAAAATGTTTTTAACTTCATACCCTTATGCAAAGACATTGAGTTCTATTTCTTCCTCTTGTGTAACCTCAAACTGCTGAAATGCTATCTTTTGCTCAATAGGATAATGCTCTACTCCTGTTATTTCTTTGATTATATAAGAATTTCTGTAGGCAGCCATCCCTAAATCTGGTGTAACAAATCCATGCGTATATAGTTCTACATTTTGAACAAAAATTTCATTATGATTTTCATCAATTGAATAGTTACGCTGCACATCAAATCGATTTTTAACATCCCACAGAATTCTATTTGAAATTCCTTCAATAAACTCTGGTAATTTATATTCATATCCTGTGGCAAGGACAAGTCCGTCAGTTTCGTGTTTAAAATATTTATCTTGTTCTACCTGATGAAACTCTAAGTTAATTCCTTCATCTAACACCTTGCTAGTTTTCAATTCAGAATTGGTACGTAATGAAACTTTTAATGGTTCTTTTGACACTACTCGTTTTGCGTATAACGTATCGTGAATAGCCCCTATTAAATCTTGATTAATTCCTTTGTATAAATGCTTCTGATTTTTTATTAGTGAATCTCTTTTTGATACTGGCAAGTTGTAAAAGTAATCTACATACTCTGGAGAAGTCATTTCTAATGTTAGCTTAGCATACTCTAACGGGAAGAAACGAGGTGAACGGGTAATCCAATTCAATTCATATTCTTTGGTATCTATTTCTTTTAATAAATCAAAAAATATTTCTGCTGCACTTTGTCCGCTACCTAATACTGTTATTCTTTTTTGCTTTTGTAACTGTTCTTTATTAGGTAAATATTGTGATGAATGAACAGCAGTCTCTTTCAACTCTTTACAACAAGTAGGAATGTATGGTTGTGTTCCTGTTCCTAAAACTAGCTTTCTTGTTTTATAAATTTTAATTTTTTGAGTTTTTGTACAAGTACTTGTTACTATATAAATCTTGTTCTGTTGATCATAATCTATATTTGTTACTTCTGTATTAAAATATACATTAGATAGCTTGCTTATTACCCATTGACAATATTGATTATACTCGTTTCTAAGTAATAAGAAATTTTCTCGTATATAAAAAGAATATATTCTACCCTGTTCTTTAATATAGTTTAAAAAACTAAAAGGGCTTGTAGGATCAGCAAGAGTTACTAAATCTGCCATGAAGGGAACTTGTAAAGTTGTATCTTCTAATAACATTCCTGGATGCCAATCAAATTTTTCTTTTTTATCAAGAAATACTCCATTTAAACCTTCAATAGGTTCTGATAAACATGCCAGCCCTAAGTTAAAAGGCCCTATACCTATCGCTATAAAATCTACTATAGTATTCTTCATCTTTTTTAGTTTGTAATTTTGTATTGTTCTCCTGTTGTTTTAATCATTTCTATTATGTTCAGAAGGTTATTAATTGTGTTTTTAGGGTTTAGAAGTGTAAATTTCAGGTAGATGTTACCTTGTAGTTTTGTACTCGCAATTGATGCTTTTCCTGCTTTGTACAAAGTGTTTTTGATATATAAATTAATCGAGTTATGAATTACATCTTCAGTTATTCCCTCAGTTTTATATCGAAATACTACGGTACTGAGTGCTGGTTCGTGAACAGTTTCAAAACATTCTTGATCTTTTATGTTATCATATACTGTTTTTGTTAAAGAATGTACCTCTTCTAAATAATTAGCAATTGTTTTTGTTCCTAATGTTTTTAAGGTTAGCCAAACTTTTAAAGCGTCGAATCGGCGTGTTGTTTGAATTGACTTTTCTATAAGATTAGGTCGTTGTGGATCTTTATCTTCAATAGGGTTTAAATAATCTGCGTAATATGATACATACTGAAAATGTTGTTTATCATTTACTAGAAATGCACTACAACTTACTGGCTGAAACAATGTTTTATGAAAATCTATGGTTATAGAATCAACTAACTCAATGCCCTTAAAGTAATCTTTATGAGTATTCGTAAGCGCATAACAACCTCCATAAGCACCATCAGCATGCAACCACATATTGTGTTCTTTTGCTACTTTACCAATGGTTTGTACTGGATCAAAGCTTCCATAATCAGTGGTTCCTAATGTTGCTACAACTGCTATTGGAATATTACCTTCTTGTTTTGTCTTTTCTATCGCTAATACAAGTTCGTTAACATCCATCTGCATTTTCTTGTCAACTTTTACAGGTATAACTGCATCATATCCCATACCTAATAAAGCTGCACTTTTTTGAATACTAAAATGTGCCTTTTCTGAGCAAAAAATTCTAAACTTATTTATTTCACTTCTCCAACCATGTTGTTTAATGTTGATTTTGAAATGCTTGAAAGCATAATTGTCTCGAGCCATTAACATGGCCATAAAGTTAGATTGTGTTCCTCCACTTGTAAAAACGCCATCTGAATTTTCAGATAGATTAAATACGTTGGTTATCCAATGAATTACTTCTTGTTCTATAAAAGTTGCTGAAGTACTTTGATCCCATGTTTCAACTGCAGTATTAATTGTGGTTGTAATCATTTCTGCGATGATTGATGGTAATGTGATTGGACAGTTTAAATGTGCTACATATGTTGGATTATGGAAGGCGATTGCATTTTTTATATACAAATCATTTAACTCTTCTAGAGCACTATCTATCGTTTGATTACCCTCAATATTTACCAGTTTAGCTTGCTCTTTATTTGCTAGAATTTCTTCAAGATTGTCTCCTTGATAAAAGGTTCTGTTTGATAAAAATTGCTGAATGTAGGAGGCTGTTTTTTGAATATACTCTTCGTATAAATTCATCGATTCATCACTAAACAAATAACTATTTAATGATAATTCTTTTAATGAAGGGTGTGATTTAAGAATCATTTATTTTTATTTAGTCTTAATAATTAAAAACAAAAATATATTTAGACCGAACAAACTAAATGACGTAACTGGAATTTAAAATGACGTAACTGGTATTTTTTTATAAAAAAGAAAGTGTAGTACTTTAAGTTTAACTTAAAATACTACACTTTTAAAAATCTATTTATTTATTCTTTAACTCTCTGGGGCTAACTCTACTTCTAAACCATCTAAATCTGGTGTCATTTGTATTTGACAACCTAATCGACTATTGTCTTCTACATAAAACGCTTCTGCTAACATCGCTTCTTCTTCATCTCCCATTTCTGGCAATTCATGATTTGATTTTACATAGCATTGACAAGATGCACACATTGCCATTCCTCCACAAATACCAATGGTTCCTTCAGGGGCTAGCTCATACGAACGAACTACTTCCATCAAATTCATAGCCATATCTGTCGGTGCTTGTATCTCGTGTATTACCCCATCACGATCGGTAATTTTTATAGTAATATCTTGTTCCATTTTATTTTACAAATTCATTTTTTTTTCGAAGTGTTTTAGCTCTCTTGTCTTCTCCATCATGTGTCCAACCTGGTGAATTGAATATATAATTGAGTTTATCACTCCATCTATCAGCTCTTTTTACATCTTTCCATATAGCAGCATATTCATGCGTTGCTACTTTTACAGGATTAAAGGTTTCAATGTTTATGGTTAAACCATATACAGGTTTTTCTACTTCTTTAAGCTCTTCAGAAAAAGTACCAAACATACGATCCCAAATAATTAAAATCCCTGCATGATTACAATCTAAATATCGAATATTAGAAGCGTGATGTACTCTATGATGTGACGGTGTATTGAAAATTAATTCAATTGGTTTCGGTAGTTTATCAACTAATTCTGTATGTACAAAAAACTGATAGATTAAACTGATTCCCATCATGGTAAACATCATTAATGGATCAAATCCTAATAGCGGAATTAACATCCAAAAGAAAAACTTATGGATACGTTCACCCACGCCTTGACGTAGCGCTGTTCCTAAATTCATATAAACTGATGAATGGTGTGGTACATGCCCTGCCCAAAATAGGCGTACTTCATGATTTAAACGGTGAAACCAATAGTAAGCAAAATCATCAACAAACAATAATAAAACCCAAGCCCACCATTGACGCTGAACTATATCTTTTAACGGACTGATTTCATGTAAATAGAAAAAAGCTACAAAGGCTAAAATTTTTGGAATAAATTCAACAATGGCAGAAAAAACCATCATTAACAAAGAGACTCCGGTATCTTTTCTATGATATTTTTCTTTTGCTATTCTGTACTCTATCAACATACCTACAAAAAAAATAGGCAGCGCAAAATACAAGAGTTTATCTTGTGATAATTGTTGTATATATTCTGTCAGAGACACCTTTAATTAATTGCTTTAACTACTGCTTTCGGTGCCTCTTTTCTTGTTCCATCAAAACCATCTACACCCCCTACAGTTGTATACTTCATCACATACTTTTTATCTGGATGAATACGTTTATAAGCACTCTGACACATTAACGTTGCTTCGTGGAATCCGCATAAAATTAACTTTAATTTTCCTGGATACGTATTTACATCTCCAATTGCGTAAATACCCTCTACGTTGGTTTGATAATCTAATGCATTGTTTACTTTAATGGCATTTTTCTCTATTTCTAATCCCCAATTTGCGATAGGGCCTAGTTTTGGAGATAACCCAAACAACGGAATAAAATGCTCACAAGGCAAGGTAAACGGTTCTTTATCTTTTTGTTCTACCAACACACCTTCTACCTTTTCTTCACCGACAATTCCTTTGACTTCTGCAGGTGTAATTAGCATTAATTTTCCTTCATTCTTTAACTCTTGTACTTTGTCAACAGAATCTAAAGCTCCACGAAATTCATTTCTTCTATGAATTAAAGTTACTGATTTTGCTACATCGGTTAAGAAAATAGACCAATCTAAAGCCGAATCTCCACCCCCAGCAATTACCACATCTTTATCTCGATACAGTTCTGGTTCTTTAATCATGTACTCGACTCCTTTATCTTCAAAGTTTGCAATGTTTGGAATCGGTGGTTTACGTGGTTCAAAACTTCCTAATCCTCCTGCAATAGCTACTACAGGTGCTTGGTGTTTTGTTCCTTTATTAGTCGTTACAATAAACGTTCCGTCGTCTTGTTTTTCAATAGTATCAGCTCGTTCTCCTAAGGTAAACCCTGGTTCAAATTGCTTAATTTGTTCTAGTAACTTATCAGTCAAATCGCCTGCTAAAATCTCTGGATAAGCTGGGATATCGTAAATAGGTTTTTTAGGATAGATTTCTGAGCATTGCCCACCTGGTTGCGGTAAGGCATCAATTAAATGACAACGTAATTTTAACAACCCTGCTTCAAAAACCGTAAATAACCCTGTCGGTCCTGCTCCAATAATTAATATGTCTGTTTGTATCATTTTGTAACAAAATTCTCTTATTTATACTGAGATTCCTGCCTTTTGAAGTAAGGCAGGAATATTTATGCGTTAGTGATTGAGTGGCTTGTCTGAGCTCTCCCGGTATTTTTATCGGGAAGCGAGAAACAAAAGCACGCTCGAACGCCCAAAATTAAAGCATGAACTTTTCTTAAAAGCTGATTTTTGTCAGCTTATGCTACATTAATTACTTCTGTAATTTCTGGCGCGTATTTTTTTATAGTTGCTTCTACTCCGTTTTTCAACGTCATTTGATTGACTGAACAACCGCTGCAAGCTCCTTCTAATTGTACTTTTACCGTACTGTCTTCTATAGATAATAATTTAATATTACCTCCATCACTTACTAAAAAAGGTCGGATTTCTTCCAACGCTTTTTCTACGTTATTTCTTATGTCTTCTATTGCCATAACTGCTTATTTTGAGCTACAACCACTCATGGTAGTAATTCGTACTACTTCTGTTGGTGGTAAGTTTGCATTTCTTTTTAATAGTTGCGAAACCATTTCTTTGGTTACCTCTGTAAAAGCTTCTGCCAATGGTGTATTTTCTTGTAAAGCTACTGGATGCCCAGCATCTCCTGCTTCACGTATGCTTTGTACTAATGGTATTTCTCCTAAGAAACTTGTTTCAATATCTTCTGCTAAATTTTTAGCACCTCCTTGTCCAAAAATATAATATTTATTGTTAGGAAGTTCTGCCGGTGTAAAATACGCCATATTTTCAACGATACCTAATACTGGTACGTTAATACTTTCTTGTTTAAACATTGCTACTCCTTTTTTAGCATCTGCTAAAGCAATGTTTTGCGGTGTACTTACTACAACTGCTCCGTTAATTGGTACTGCTTGTACTATTGATAAATGCACGTCTCCTGTTCCTGGAGGTAAGTCGATTAGTAAGAAGTCTAACTCTCCCCAATCTGCATCAAAGATTAATTGATTTAATGCTTTTGATGCCATTGGTCCACGCCAAATTACTGCCTGACTTGGGTCTGTAAAGAAGCCTAATGATAATAACTTTACCCCGTAACTTTCAATCGGCTTCATTTTTGAACGTCCATTTACATTTACAGCTAATGGTTTTTCTTTTTCTACATCAAACATTAAGTGTTGTGATGGCCCATACACATCAGCATCTAATACCCCTACTTTAAAGCCCATTTTAGCTAATGAAACTGCCATATTTGAGGTAATGGTAGATTTTCCTACTCCTCCTTTACCTGAGGCAATAGCAATAATATTCTGAATATTAGGAATTTCTTTTCCTCTAATTTGGTTCGGGTTTTCTTTTTGTTGAACTTCCACCTTCACATTCACTTTTACATCAATCTTTTGATCAACATGTTGATGAATTGCTTTCATTATCTCAACTTCTACCTTCTTCTTAGCCTGTAACGATGGGTTAGCAATAGTAACATCAACGACTACTTCATCTCCAAACGCAACTACGTTGGTTATGTTCTCGTTTTCAACCAAGCTTTTACCTTCACCTGGTGCAGTTATCGTTTCTAATGCTTTGTATATATCTTGTTTTTTAAAACTCATGTTTTATGCTATATGCTTTAAACAGCAAGCGATAAGCTCGTTGCTTATTTTTATTTAATCTTAACTGCAAAGATACGTTTTAGCCCTCAGAAAATAAAGTCTTTAGATTGGTAATATTTATGGGTTAATAAGTTGGTCTTATCGATGAGTTTTGGATACCGTTTCCTTACAGAAAATCACTTATAGTGACAATTGTAATTTGATGTTTTCTATGAGTTCTTTAAAAGCTAGGAAATATAACCTTTTTGAAGTCCGTAGCTTAATAACTCCTCATAAGGGTTTCCTCCTAAATTTAAGAGTTTGGGAAAAGCGGGTTCTGTTTTAAGCCCTTGTTCTTTTAAGTCTATAATTTTTAATCTAAACACTTCTTTTTCTTTTAATAAAACCTGATATTCAATAAGCATGTGTAAATATGAGTCTTGCTCTTCTGGAAGTTTATTTTGTATAAAAATCTCTATTGGAAAGGTTTTATACTCAAGTGTAATAATTGTTGTTTTTAATTTTTTATATGATGGAATTGTTTTTATCTCAAACCCTAGAAGTTTTCCATATTTCTCTCTCACAACTTTTACAATATCTTCATGATTTTCACTTTGACAAATAATATCTAAATCGCTTAACTCTACATCAATATTGATAGGTATTGTACCTACCAAAATAGGGTTAAAGTTTTTTAATAGTTCAAAAAGATTTAACTCTAATAATACTTTATAGGCTTCTTTTTGTCGAGCTGTTCCAGCTTTTAAATACGATATATTCTTGAAGTTTATCACAATTCTTCACTTGGATTCCAAAATACTTTTTCAAAATTTTGAATTTGATTATCAATGACGTCTATTCCTTCGTTTTCTAACAATTGTTGCATAAGGTTTGTCCCATCAAAATGGTGTTTTCCTGTTAACAACCCTTTTCTGTTTACTACTCGATGTGCTGGCACTTCTTTTGTTGAAGAATTATTCACTGCCCAACCAACCATTCTTGCTGAACGTGCTGCCCCTAAATAGGCAGCTATAGCCCCGTAGCTTGTAACTCTTCCGTGTGGTATTAAACGAGCTACTTCGTACACTTTTTCGAAGAAATTCTTATCTGTCATATAATGTAAATATAAGAATTTACCAACACTAGAAGAGGTTTAAGAATGTGAGACTTCTCGTTTCACTCGAAGTGACAAATACGCGTTAGCGATTGTAGAAAGTGCAACCCAAAGGGAAACGCTCAAAACAAAAAACCCTGCTTATTTGCAGGATTAATAGTTTAGTTTGAATTTTATATAGGTAATAGGTTTTCCTATTTCTAAATATTGTTTTTCGTAGAATGTTTGTGTGCCCGTTACTTCTTTTGGACTGTACACATTTTTATATACATCGTGATTAGCGTGTAAAATTTCGTGACCTTCTCCATGCAATAAACCTAAAGTATAGCCGTGCATGAATTCACTATCGGTTTTTAAGTTAACTGTTCCTTCTGAATTTAAAATACCATGGTATTTTTTTAAGAATTCAGTGTTAGTCATACGGTGTTTGGTACGCTTATATTTAATTTGCGGATCTGGAAAGGTTATCCAAATTTCAGAAACCTCATTTTCAGCAAAAATATAATCTACTAATTCTATTTGAGTTCTGATAAAAGCAACATTGTTCATGTTATTTTCTAGTGCTGTTTTAGCTCCTCGCCAAAATCGCGCACCTTTAATATCAATTCCAATAAAATTTTTATCAGGATTTTTTTCTGCTAAAGCAATTGTGTATTCACCCTTACCACATCCTAACTCTAAAACAATAGGTTTGTCGTTTTTAAAAAAAGTGTTCCATTTTCCTTTGTAAGGAAAACTAGAAGTTACTTCTTCTCGCGTAGGTTGAATAACGTTAGCAAACGTTTCATTTTCTTTGAAACGTTTTAGTTTGTTTTTACTTCCCAAAGTATATAGAAATTAGGCTCTATCTTCTGTTCCTTCTCTTTTAAAACGAGCAGCTTCTTTCATCCAATAAGCAAATAATACTAATAGGACTAATAAAAAGAACCAGTTTACAGCGTTTGAGGTCCACCAACCTGCATCTGATTTAGCTACTGTTAAACGTAACCAATTGAATGGTGCAAATAAAAAGTCGGTAAATAAACTACCAATCCATCTAAAAATATTGCCTGCTATCATATCTTAAGTATCTTTACAGCTGCAAAAATATAAAAAGAAACAATGTTAGCCAATTTTTTCGGTAAATCTAAACCTATAAATTTTATTGTACTATTTGTACTGTTTTTAGGGTATTTTGTTTTTAGTATTTTTTCTAAGGAATTATCTTTCAACCTTGTTAAAGAACTTGGTTGGTTTTTAGTTGTTTTTTCAGTGTACAATTTTATCATTGCAAAAAACCTATTGACTTATGATAATTCTTTTGCTTTTTTATTTTTTGTAATATTAATTGGTTTTTTTCCTAATACGATACAGGTAAATAAAACTTTTTATGCCAACTTAACTATACTTCTTTTCCTACGAAAAGTATACAGCTTACAATCTTCAAAAAACATTTTTCACAAGTTGTTTGACGGTGGTTTGTGGCTTGGAATTTCATTTTTAATAGAGCCTTATGCTCCTCTATTACTTATACTACTTTATTTGTCTATATTTTTACACCAACGTTTTACCTATCAAACACTTCTAACCCCTGTAATTGGTTTTTTTGCTCCTGTTTTTTTGTACTTTACATACTATTATTGGTATGACGGACTTGATAAGTTTTGGTTGCTTTTTGATTGGAATTTTTATCCTGATTTAAGCTTCTACTCTCATGAAAAGTACTTATTCCCTATTCTTTTTATAAGTTGTTTTTTAGTAGCTTCTATTCTTTTAAAAAGCCCTAAAGCACTCTCTGTTAAGAATAAGTTTAGAAAAAACTGGATATTGATTCTTACTCATCTCGTAATTACTACTGCTATTTTGCTTTTAGTTGAAGATGGTTCTGGAAGCGAGTTTTTATATGTGTTCTTTCCTGTTTCTGTTATTCTAGCTAATGGAATAGAGTTTTTTCAAAAAAAATGGTACGCTGATGTTATTATTATTCTATTCTTAACAGCTTCGTTTACTGTAAGCACTATCGTGTAAACTATAATTTAACTCCGTAAGCTAAATCTCCAGCATCTCCTAAACCTGGTACTATATAGCCTTTATCATTTAATTTTTCATCAATGTCGCCAATCCATAAAGTAGTACTTTCAGGTAAATGTTTAGCAACGTATTCTACACCTTCAACTGAACCAATAACTGAAGCTATTATTATTTCTTTTGGTGTTCCATACTTTTTTATCCCTTCATAAACCTCAACCATTGATCGACCTGTTGCCAACATCGGATCGACAAGTAATAATGTTTTTCCATCTATTGAGGGCGAAGCAAAATAGCCTACCACGATTTCAAACTTCTCGTCATTATTAGGGTGATGACGATATGCTGAAATAAACGCATTTTCTGCATCATCAAAATAATTTAACATTCCATTATGTAGTGGCAGTCCTGCTCTGAGAATAGAACACAATACTATATCATTTGCTGGTAACTCTACCTTTTTCGTTCCTAAAGGTGTTGTTATTTCTTTGACATTATAGTCTAACTCTTTACTTAATTCGTACCCTAAAACTTCACCTATTCGTTCAATATTTCTACGAAAACGCATTGAATCTTTTTGAATAGAGACGTCTCTAAGTTCTGCTAAGAATTTATTAAGAATAGAGTTTTGTTTGGCTAAGTGATGAATTTTCATGAAGTATATTCTTTTTGTATCCTACAAAAGTAACAGAATTTTATCAAGCTCTTATAAAGTTGATTAATGCTTTTAGTAATTCTTTTTTAGCTTCTACATGACTCATATGCCCATTTGGCAATGCAATTAATGGAGTATTGGTATTCTTAGCTTCTTCTTCAAGAATCATATAATTTAAGATTGGATCATTTTTTCCTGCTATAATCAATCTCTTTTCTATTGTTTGTAAAACAACTTCCTTGTTTTTTCGCAAACGCATTCCTTCTGTTCCTGCAATATATCCTCTAACTGGAGTTTTTAGAGCTTCCCCTCTTATTTTCTCTATTTCTTTAGATAATTGCAAGCGCATATTTTCTGAAAATAAGTTACTTATCGACATTTTCACTAATGTCTCGTAGTTTTCTTTTGCCATTTCATTTGCTCTAATTCTTAGTTTTTTTCGCTCTTTACTATCTTCTTGAGCGGTAGAGTTCATCAAACATATTCCTTTTACATTTTTCGAATATTTTTCTGCAAAAGCTAAAGCAGCATAACCTCCCATTGAATGTCCTACAAAAATAGCTCGACGGATTTTTAATTCTCTTAACACAGATTTAACTGCTTCAGCCATCTCTTCCATAGTATGAATATACCCAACACATCCTGTTTTCCCATGCCCCAATAGGTCTATGCAAACCAAACGGTTTTTTTTAGACAATTCTTCAACTACGGCATTCCACATCGTACTGTTTTCTAGAAACCCATGTAATAAAACAACACAGTTTCCTTTACCAGTATCAGTGTAAAAAACGGTTGTTTCTTTAAATTTTGCAATCATTTTTTAATGTATATTCGTCGCTTACTAATTTGTTAGGCAATGCACAAAACTAAGGAGATATTTATAAACGGATTTGCTTTATTTTCAATGTTTTTTGGAGCTGGTAATTTAATTTTACCTCCTTTTTTAGGAAAAAATGCTGGTGATTTGTGGTTTTGGGTAACTATTGGTTTTTTTATTACTGCCATTTTTATTCCTATGCTAGGTATTTTAGCACATGCTAAACTACAAGGTACTATGTATGATTTTGGTAAAAAAGTGTCTCCTTCTTTTAGCCTTATTTATTGTTTTGTTGTATACACTATCTGTATTGCTTTACCTGCACCTAGAACAGCATCAGTTACTCATGAAATGGCTATTGCTCCTTATTTTAGTAACAGTAGTTCTTTAATTACTAGTACAATTTATTTTGGACTTGTTTTCCTTTTTACCTTGAACCGATCAAAAGTACTAAGCCTATTAGGTAAGTTTTTAACCCCTCTTATTATATGTATTTTATTGGCTATTATTTTTGTTGGAGTTTTTACAGCTCCTGATACAATAATTTCAACTACTTTTAAAGCTCCTTTTGTTGATGGCTTACTAGAAGGATACCAAACCTTTGATGCTATCGCTTCTATAGTTGTTGGTGGTGTTTTAGTTATTTCAATGAATTTTAATACAAACACAACTTTTGAAGAGAAAAAAGAGCTAATTACCAAAGCTGGCTTTATTGCTGGTATAGGATTGTTAATTATTTATGCTGGTCTTATTTATAACGGTGTTTTATTTAGTTCTACCTTTTCTGAAAGTGCTAATAGAACAGAGATCTTAAACTCTTTGAGTAATCAGACTTTAGGAAATATAGGAAGTGTTTTTCTTAGTGTTTTAGTTGCTTTGGCCTGTTTTACAACTGCTGTTGGAATTATTACAGGTACTGCCGATTATTTTAAAGGGATTAGTAATAACTCTCAAAAGGTTTTTACAATTACTGCTATTATTTCCTGTTTACTAGGAATTGTTGTAGGTCAGTTTGATGTAAAATACATCATCAATATTGCACTACCTGCTTTAATGTTTATTTATCCAATAACTATTATTTTAATTGTACTAAATGTACTTCCTGAAAAATACACCTCACCTTTAGTTTTTAAAATTGTTGTGGGAGTAACCTTTCTATTTAGCATCCCTGATTTTTTAGGGTTTATTATCAACCCTAACTATTTAATTGAAATAAAAAACATTATTCCTTTTGCCAATCATAATTTGGGCTGGGTGTTGCCTGCTATCTTGAGTTTTGTCTTTGCTAACTTGATTAAATACAAAAGGTCAATTTCAAATGAATAGTCCCTTAGTTATTAAGTTTTTTTGTCAATTGAAATAACATTATCCCCATAAACTAAAAAAGCTCGCTATTGCGAACTTTTTATTTTATTTAAGTGAATATCCTTAAAAACGATATCCTAAATTTATTCCAACTCTAGGTACTATTGAACGAGCCTCTGAAGTAAATAGATTTCTCCCTAAACCTCCATATACATCAAGAACAAAACCACCTGAAGACACATATTTTGAACCAAAAGCTAACCCTAAAGCTCCGTCTGTATACTCCTTATATTGTTTTGTTGTACTTCCTTGAACTTCAACTTCTCTTTCTCCTGTATTAATTCCCATAAAAACTTCTCCAAAATAATTCCAATTACTATTATTGGTAAAATAATGACGGAAAAACGGAGTGAACATTCGTTCTTCGTTATATCTAAAATCTGCTGATTTTTTTTCAAAGTTAAATAACGCTGAAATACCAACTGAAGAACGATCAGTTGTATAATATTCGTAAGATACCTCTAGCGTTTTAAAAGCTAATGCGTCTAGTAAATCTACTTTTACCTCTTGCTGTGCATACGTAAAAGAGCTAACAAAAACCACAACTGCTAATACTATTTTTTTCATTTTTTTTTAACTAAATTACAAATCACCTGTTAACTACAAGTATAACACTGCAAACATACATTTTTTTATAAAAAGTAGTAGTGCTATTTATTTTCTCTTTTACGAGCAATTGCAGTTAGTATCACAACCACTACTTTTTTTAGGTTTGAAAAAGAATTTTTTCACTAAAAAAATAACGGCTCCACAAACAACTGTATATGTTATAATTTCTTGCATTATCTTAAGATTTGATAGGCTATAAATGCTGACAAATACGCCAAAGCTCCCATACTTACTAGTTGAACTATTGGCCACTTCCAACTTCTTGTTTCTCTTTTTACAATTGCCAATGTTGCCATACACTGCATTGCAAATGCATAAAACAATAATAAAGAAATTCCTGTAGCAAGATTGAATCTCTTCTCTCCTGTAACAAGATTCACCTCCGATGCCATTTTTTGTTTTATCGTAGTAGTATCTTCTCCATCATCTTCAACACTGTAAATAGTTGCTAACGTACCTATAAACACCTCTCTTGCAGCAAAAGAACTAATTAACCCAATACCTATTTTCCAGTCATAACCCAATGGTTTAACAACTGGTTCTATTGTTTTTCCTGCAATTCCTATATACGAGTTTGCTAACTTAGCAGATGCTATTTTTTTAGCTAAATCTTCTTCTGATAATTCTTGATTTGCTATACTTTCTACCACATTTTTTTCGGCATTTTCATAAGATGATGGTCCATGAGATGCTAAAAACCATAATACTATTGAAATTGCTAAAATGATTTTTCCTGCTCCAAAAACAAATGCTTTTGTTTTATCCAACACATCAAAAAACACATTCTTTACTGATGGTATTTTGTAGTTAGGCATTTCAACTACAAAAAGTGAATTATTTTTAATCTTCAATGTTTTATGCAATACATATGCTGCAATAATTGCTGCTGCAAATCCTAAAACATATAAAGCTAACAAAGTAAATCCTCGTAAGCTTAAAAAACCAAACAGCTTAGTATCAGGAATAATTAATGCTATTAAAATTGCATACACCGGTAATCGTGCTGAACAGGTTGTAAAAGGTGTTACCAAAATGGTAATTAAACGTTCTTTCCAACTAGCAATGGTTCGAGTTGCCATAATTGCTGGAATAGCACAGGCTGTTCCTGAAATTAACGGAATTACACTTTTACCACTCATCCCAAAGCGGCGCATAATTTTATCCATTAAAAACACTACTCGACTCATATAGCCTGTTTCTTCAAGAATGGATATAAATAGGAAAAGAATGGCTATTTGAGGTATAAAAATTACCACTCCACCAACTCCAGGGATAATTCCTTCGGTAAGTAAATCGGTAAACATTCCTGCTGGTAGTTGTGCTTTTGTAAATTCTGCAATATTTGCAAATAAACCATCAATAAGATCCATTGGAGTAGATGCCCAATCGAAAATAGACTGAAATATCAACAATAACAATCCAAAGAAAATAACATATCCAAATATTTTATGGGTAAAAACTCTATCTAGTTTACTACGTACATCAGTTGCTTTAGAGGCATCTACTTTATATGTTTTAGTTAAAATAGCATTTATTTGCTGGTATCTATATATAGTTTCTTTATGTTGATACTTTTTTTGCTTTGTAATTTCTCCTTCAAACTCTTTTATTCTTTCTTTTTCTAAGGAAGAAAGTAACGGAGTATGGTTTTTCGTTAGCATCATCCACAACTCATACGAAGTAAACTCTTTACTTATAGTAGCTAACTTTTCAAAATAAGTGGCATCTATTTTTTTAGATAGCTCGTTAAAGTTTGAATGTACTTTTAACGATTTATAATTAACTACTTCTTCTTTTAAGTCATTAACTCCTTCATTAGTTCTTGCCGACATTAACACTACTTTGGTGTGTAGCTCTCTCTCTAAGGCAGGAATGTCAATAGAAATTCCTTTTCGCTGTAATTGATCCGCCATATTTAGTGCTAAAATCGTCGGAACTTCTAAATCTTGAATTTGTGAAAACAGTAATAAGTTTCGTTTTAAGTTTTCAATATCCGCAACTACAACAATAACATCAGGCTTTTCCTCTTGATGAGTTGTCATTAATGCTTTTAAAACAATACTTTCATCTAAAGAAGTTGGATTTATGCTGTATGTACCCGGTAAATCGGTAATCGTTGCACTTTTACCATTAGGCAACTTGCAAACACCTTGCTTTTTATCAACAGTAACTCCTGGATAATTTCCTACTTTTTGATTTAAACCTGTTAACTGATTAAACAATGATGTTTTCCCTGTGTTCGGATTTCCAATTAACGCAACATTAATACGATTACTCATCAGCTATAGTTTAATGATTGAAATTTGACAAGCCGTTTCTTTTCGAATCGCTAAATGACTTCCATTTACACATATATACATCGGGTCTTTTAAAGGAGCTATTTGAAGTAATTCAACTTCACTTCCAGGTAAACACCCCATTTCTAATAATTTTAACGGAATTTTATCTAAGCACTCCTCAGATATAATTCCTTTTTCCCCTAAATGTAACGATGCGATAGTACTCAAAAACATATATTTTTAGCTTGCAAATATACTAAAATAGAATCATTCTAAACAGTATATCAACACAATATATGATTTATTTACAATAGGTTGTTCTCTTTGTTTGATGTCTTATATTTGTGGTATGACTTTCGACGATATTATTGGGCAAGAACACATAAAAAAACACTTACAGCAATCAGCTGAAAACAATAGAATTCCGCATGCACAACTATTTGTTGGCAAGGAAGGAATCGGAACTTTACCCATGGCAATAGCCTATGCTCAATTCTTATTATGTAACTTCTCCGATAATGTAGAAGCCTGCAACATTAAATGTAGCAAACTACAACATCCTGATTTACATTTTGCTTTTCCAGTAACTACGAATGATTCAGTAAAAAAACACCCTGTTAGTAATTTATTTTTAGAGGATTGGCGTACTTTTATTAAAGAACAACCTTATGGAAGTTTGTTTAATTGGTTACAACATATTGGTGTTGAAAACAAACAAGGTCAAATTGGTGTTGATGAGGCAGAAGACATTGTGAAAAAACTACAATTAAAATCGTACGAAGGTGGTTTTAAAGTAATGATTATTTGGATGGCTGAAAAAATGAATATTGCTGCCTCCAACAAATTATTAAAACTGATTGAAGAACCACCAAGTAAGACTGTTTTTATTCTTGTTACTGAAGATGAAGAACAGATTATTAACACCATAAAATCTCGATGTCAAGCATTACATTTTCCTGCGTTAAGCGAAAGTGACATAGCTAATAATCTAGTTCAACAAAAAGGTGTATCAGAAAATGAAGCAGTAAAAATCGCCCATCAATCGGAAGGAAACTACAACAAGGCACTACATGTTTTAAACAACAACTCTAACGATTTAGTTTTTGAACAATGGTTTATTACATGGATTCGAGCTGCGTTTAGAGCTAAAGGAAATGCTGCTATTATTCAAGATTTAATTGGTTGGTCAGAAGAGATTGCTAAATCTGGTAGAGAAACTCAAAAACAGTTTTTACAATATTGTTTACAGTTTTTTAGACAAGCTTTACTATTTAACTACGGAACTCCAGACTTGGTGTTTTTAGAAACTCAATCTGCAAACTTTGACCTTGCTAAATTTGCTCCGTTTATTCATAGCGCCAACATCTTAATCATTGAAAAGGAAGTAAATGACGCGCAATATCATATTGAAAGAAACGGAAATGCTAAAATTATTTTGTTAGATTTATCTATCAAACTAACACGCCTTCTACACACCAAAGAAGAAAAAATTCAATCCTAATTATGAAAACAAAACATACAATTACCGCACTGATTTTCGGAATACTTTTTGTTGCTTGTAAACAAGAAAAAAAAGAATCATTGTTAAAAGAATATTTGATTGGAAGTTGGGAAACTACGTATTTAAAAATTGAATATTTATCAGCGAACGAAACTGATAGTACTTCTGTTTTTGAAGATGATTTTAGCAAGCCTAGTTCTGGAAAAGCTCAATCCACCTACAAAAATGATGGTACTTTCACTGCATGGTTTGTGCAAGCGGATGGAAAAAAAGTTAGTGAAACAGGAGGAAAGTGGAAAACTAGTGGCGATAGTTTATTTGTTGATTATTCGTATTTAGGAAAACAAGTACAGGCTTGGTATAAAATTACACAAACCAACAATGGATTTAGTGCTACTTCTACCTACGACTGGGATAGTGATGGAGAAGATGATGATACTTTGCTTATGAAAACTAAAAAAATAGAATTATAAAATTGCGTATTTTCAACAACATATCGCTACGAATTAGAATCTTCTTGTCAATGATACTTTTAGTGCTATTGGCATCAATTTTAATTGTAATGGTTACCATATACCAGTACGACGAGCAAACAAAAGATTATAATATTTCACGTTTTGAACGTAAAGAGTTCTCTACAAAACAAGATATTGAAATAGAACTAAAACGTAGAACCACTTATCCAGTAACTACTGAGAATTTAGCTAAAATTTTTCAAGATAGGATTTACGATATTGCATACGTTCATAAACTTACTATTTCTATGTATGATATGGATGGAAAACTTTTAAAATCTTCCATTCCTTATAACTTTGACAAAAAAGAAGGTCAAGATCTAACCAACGAAACTGTTAGAGATTTAGCCAACAATTCAAACCATAAAATTTTAAAAAGTAGAACTGAAAAAAGTATTACTTATCAATCTTCATACACCTACTTAAACGATCCTCGTTTCAAGCGAATAGGAATCTTAGAGTTACAAATTGCGCAAAATAATGAAGAACAAGAACATGAACTAAGAGAGTTTATCTCACGCTTATCTTTAGTCTACTTACTAATGCTCATTATTGCAATTGTTTTAGCATATTTCTTATCAACTTATATTACTCGATCAATTCAAACTATTTCACAAAAGATAAACGAAACTCGCTTAAATAAGCGTAATGAGAAAATTATATTAAACTCTGCAAGTTCAGAAATCAACTCTCTTGTTGCTGCATACAACAATATGATTGATCAACTAGAGGAAAGTGCTGTAAAATTAGCTCAAAGTGAACGTGAGCAAGCCTGGAGAGAAATGGCTAAGCAAGTAGCTCACGAGATTAAAAATCCGTTAACACCTATGCGTTTATCCGTACAAAGTTTTGACAGAAAATTCAACCCAGAAGACCCTAACATCAAAGAAAAAATGTCTGAATACAGCGAAACCCTTATTCAACAAATTGATGTAATGAGCTCTATTGCATCTGCTTTTTCTGATTTTGCTAAAATGCCAACACAACGCCGTGAAAAACTGAATGTTGTTGATATAGTTAAACACTCTTTAGATATTTTTACTGAAGATTACATACATTATTTTCCTCAAGAACACGAGTTATATGCTAGTTTAGATAAAACTCAACTAATACGAATTGTTACCAACTTAGTTAAAAACTCAATTCAAGCAATAAAAGACACTGATAAAAACCCTAAAATAGAAGTTAAAGTAGCTTCAGAAGGGAACAGCGTTAAAATTACAGTTTCCGACAACGGAAAAGGTATTAGTGATGAAAATAAAGAGTTAATTTTCGAACCCAAGTTTACTACTAAAACAAGTGGAATGGGCTTAGGTTTATCCATTATAAAAAATATAATTGAAGCATATGACGGTACAATATCCTTTACTTCAACCAAAGGAGTTGGAACTGTTTTTACTGTAATATTACCTAAAACATAAACATAGTATGAATTTTGAAAATATTTTAGTTGAACAAGCTAACGCATTGGCAACTATTACAATTAACCGACCAAAAAAATTAAACGCTTTAAACAAAGCTACTATCGAAGAGCTACACGATGCTTTTAAAACTTTAGAAAAAGACACTGCTGTCAAAGTAATTATCATAACAGGAAGTGGAGAAAAAGCATTTGTTGCTGGCGCTGACATTTCAGAATTTGCACATTTCTCTGTTGAAGAAGGAGGTAGATTAGCTAAAAAAGGACAAGAAATTTTATTTGATTTCGTTGAAAACCTATCTACTCCAGTGATTGCTGCTGTAAATGGTTTTGCTTTAGGTGGCGGATTAGAGTTGGCGATGGCTTGTCACTTTAGATTAGCCTCAGACAATGCTAAAATGGGCTTACCTGAGGTTTCTTTAGGAGTCATTCCTGGATATGGCGGTACGCAACGTTTACCTCAATTAGTTGGCAAAGGTAAAGCTATGGAGTTAATTATGACAGCGGGTATGATTTCTGCTGAAGAAGCCAAAGAAGCTGGATTAGTAAATCATGTTACCTCACAAGAAGAACTACTACCTTTAGCTCAAAAGATAGCTTCAAAAATTATGCGTAATTCTTCCATAGCTATTAGCGCTGCAATCAAATCTGTAAACGATAATTTTAAAGATGGTATAAATGGTTTTGAAAGCGAAATCACAGAGTTTGGAAATTGTTTTGGAACAGAAGATTTTAAAGAAGGAACTACTGCTTTTTTAGAAAAACGCAAGCCTGAATTCCCAGGAAAGTAATTTTCACAAAAATAATCTGTATAAAAAAAATAGCATCTAAAATTCTATTTAGATGCTATTTTTACAATAAGGGGATTACATTAATAAATTGGGGGTTATTAACTGAGACAAATATATACCAAATTCAATAACATCCAAATTTTAACGTAAACTTTTTATTAAAGCAATACAAAATTTATATTATTAACACAATAAAAGCTAAATAATTCCATTCCATTCATTATAAAATTGATTTAAAAACGTTTCCATGTAGGTATGTCTTTCCTTTGCTATTGCTTTTCCTGCTGTAGTATTCATTTTGTCTTTTAACAGCAGTAGTTTTTCGTAAAAATGATTAATTGTTGGCGCTGTAGACTTTTTATATTCCTCTTTGGTCATCTTTAAATTTGGAGGAACCTCTGGATTGTATAATTCTCTATTTTTAAATCCTCCGTAGTTAAAGCAACGAGCAATTCCGATGGCTCCAATAGCATCCAAACGATCAGCGTCTTGAATTACGTCTAGCTCAAGAGATTTAAAGTTTTGTTTAAAATTCCCTCCTTTGAAAGAAATATTAGTAATGATATTTTCAACATGAATAATATCCTCTTCAGAAACTTGTTGATTTTCAAGAAAAACTCTAGCTTTTTGAGGCCCTTTGGTTTCATCGCCGTTGTGAAATTTACTATCTGCAATATCATGGAGTAATGCACCTAACGAAATCACAAATTCATCAACATTTTCATCTTTTGCTATGAGTAAAGCATTTTTGTAGACTCTTTCAATATGAAAAAAATCATGTCCTCCTTCTGCTCCTTCTAAGGTTTCTTTTACAAACTCAATGGTGTTTTGTATTATCTGTTCTTTATTCATAATCCAAAAATAAAAATCCTGCACTTATAAGTACAGGATTTTAAAAGTATTATTATAATTTATTTTATGCAGTAACCGATGGTTTAACCAAATTGTTAGCCACTAAATATTCTGCTATTTGAACAGTGTTTGTCGCCGCTCCTTTACGTAAGTTATCAGCAACAATCCACATATTTAAAGTATTTGGTTGAGATTCATCTCTTCTAATTCTACCTACAAAAACCTCATCTTTATTATTTGCTAAAATTGGCATTGGGTATACATTATTTTGCACATCGTCTTGTACAACAATTCCATCAGTTTTACCCAACAGTTCACGAACCTTTTCCAATTCAAAATCATTCTCAAACTGTACATTAACTGCTTCAGAATGCCCTCCAGCTGTAGGTATTCTAACTGCCGTAGCCGTTACTGAAAAAGAATCGTCTCGTAAAATCTTTTTAGGCTCTTTTACTAACTTCATTTCTTCTTTGGTGTATCCATTCTCTAAAAACACATCACAATGAGGTAATGCATTTCTTCCTATTGGATGTGGGTACGCCATTTCTCCTCCAATTCCTGCTTCTTCATTATCTAATTGTTGAACTGCTTTTACACCTGTTCCTGAAACTGACTGATATGTTGAAATTACCACTCGTTTCATTTTATATTCCTTATGTAAAGGCGCTAAAGCCATTACTAATTGAATTGTAGAGCAGTTTGGGTTTGCGATAATTTTATCTTCGCTAGTTAACACATCTCCATTAATTTCTGGAACCACTAGTTTTTTTGTTGGATCCATTCTCCATGCTGATGAGTTATCAATTACGGTTGTACCAACTGCTGCAAATTTAGGAGCCCATTCTAAAGAAGTATCTCCTCCAGCTGAAAACAATGCAATATCTGGTTGCATAGCTACTGCAGTTTCTAAACCTACTACTGTATAATTTGTTCCTTGAAATTCAATTTGATTACCTACCGAACGTTCCGATGCAACAGGAATTAATTCTGTTATCGGAAAATTACGTTCTGCTAATACTTGTAACATTACATTACCTACCATACCGGTAGCGCCTACTACTGCTACTCTCATCTTTTTACTATTTGAGTATAAAATTATTATTAACGAGTTACAAAGGTTTAAAAAAAACGAATTAGTTGTATTTATTTTCTATGAAAAAATACGTTAAAGTTTAAAATATATCGTTTTCAACTAAAAAGTATTGTTTTAAACAGTAAAACTCAAAAAATCAGTACATTTGCATCGATTTTTTGTTGAAATTACAACATATTTGTTTAACTTAAAAAAGTATAGCATGCAACTGTACAACAAGTTAAGCGCTGAAGAACGCGCTAAATTAATAGATGAAGCGGGAAAAGACCGCATTACAATCTCATTCTATCAATATCATAAGATAGAAAACCCAACTTTATTTAGAAATAAATTATTCCTAGAGTGGAATGAACTAGACGTTTTAGGAAGAACCTATGTTTCTTCTGAAGGAATCAATGCTCAAATATCTGTTCCTTCCGAAAACTTTTTAGCCTTAAAAGATCAATTAGATAGTGTCTCTTTTTTAAATGGAATTCGTTTAAACGTAGCTATTGAACATGATAATAAATCTTTTTTAAAACTAAAAGTAAAAGTTCGTAACAAAATTGTTGCTGACGGATTAAATGACAATACTTTTGACGTAACTAATAAAGGTGTTCATTTAAACGCTAAAGAGTTTAATGAGATGTTAGCCAATCCTGATACGGTTTGTGTAGACATGCGAAACCACTATGAAAGTGAAATAGGTCATTTCGATGGAGCTGTTACTCCAGATGTTGATACGTTTAGAGATTCTTTAGATATTATTGAAGAAGATTTAAAAAACCATAAAGAAGATAAAAACTTATTGATGTATTGTACAGGTGGGATTCGATGTGAAAAAGCTTCTGCCTACTACAAACACAAAGGTTTTAAAAATGTTTTTCAGTTAGAAGGAGGGATCATTGAATATACACGCCAGGTAAACGAAGAAGGTTTAGAAAACAAGTTTTTAGGCAAGAACTTCGTGTTTGATCACCGAAGAGCTGAAAAAATATCTGATGATGTAATTGCCAATTGTCATCAATGCGGAAACTCTTGTGACACACATACCAACTGTGCTAACGAAGGGTGTCACTTATTATTCATTCAATGTGATGACTGTGCTGAAAAGATGGAAAACACTTGTTCTCCTGAATGTCAAGAAATCATTCATTTACCATTCGAAGAACAAAAAGAATTGCGTAAAGGAAAGCACGCAAGCAATAAAATATTTAAAAAAGGACGTTCAGAAGCTTTAAAATTTAAAAAGTAATGCAAAAGATTGAGTTAATGGCTCCTGCTGGTAATCTTGAATCATTACAAGCAGCTTTAGACAACGGATGTGATTCTGTATATTTTGGTGTAGAGCAATTAAATATGCGTGCTCGAGCATCTATCAACTTTACCTTAGATGATTTAGAAGAAATTTCTCGTAAGTGTTCAGAAAAAAATGTTCGTACATATTTAACATTGAATACGATTGTGTACGACCATGATTTATCGATTGTAAAAACTTTAATCAAAAGAGCCAAAGAAGCAAACATTACTGCCGTAATCGCTATGGATCAAGCTGTAATTGCCATGGCAAGAGCAGAAGGTATGGAAGTCCATATTTCTACTCAAATTAACATTACCAATATAGAAACGGTTAAGTTTTATGCCATGTTTGCCGACACTGTGGTATTGAGTAGAGAATTAAGCTTACGTCAGGTAAAAAAGATTACTGAGCAGATTGAAAAAGAAGAAATTAAAGGACCATCTGGTCGTTTGTTAGAAATTGAAATTTTTGGTCATGGTGCTTTATGTATGGCTGTTTCAGGAAAATGCTATATGAGTTTACACTCGCATAATTCTTCTGCAAATAGAGGTGCTTGCAAACAAAATTGTCGTAAAAAATACACGGTCATTGATCAAGAGTCTGGTTTTGAAATGGAATTAGACAATGAGTACATCATGTCTCCTAAAGATTTATGTACCATCGATTTTTTAGATCAAGTTGCGAATGCTGGAATTAAAGTATTGAAGATTGAAGGACGCGGTCGTGCTCCTGAATATGTTGCTAAAGTTATCAAGTGTTATCGTGATGCCATTGACAGTTTATACAATGGAACTTACAACAAAGAGAAAGTAATTAGCTGGATACAAGAACTTGAAAAAGTATACAATCGTGGTTTTTGGAATGGATATTATTTAGGTCAGAAATTAGGAGAGTGGAGCAAAGAACCTGGTTCGCATGCTACTCAAAAGAAAGTATACTTAGGAAAAGGAACCCACTATTTTCCGAAAGCAGAAGTTGGAGAGTTTAAAATTGAAGCCTACGATTTAGCAATTGGTGATACTATTTTAATTACAGGACCAACAACAGGTGCTCAAGAAACAGAATTAAAAAGCATGTTTGTAAATGACAAAGAAGCACAAACTGCTACTAAAGGTGATGAAGTTACTATGAAACTAGATTTCAGGATTCGTCCATCAGATAAATTATACAAAATTGTAAAAACCGAATTTGCTAAAAACTAATGGTCGTAATTACGCTACAAAGAAACAAATGTATTGGTTGTAATTATTGCGTGGAGTTAGCTCCAGCACAATTTCAAATGTCGAAAAAGGATGGAAAATCTGTTTTATTACATTCTACAGAAAAGAAAGGTTTCTTTACCATAAAATCACACGATGATAGTATTTTTGAAGCTTCTTATGAAGCAAAAAAGGCGTGTCCTGTTAAAATTATTGAAGTAAAACAAGTGTAATTTTAACAAAAACTACTTCCTGTTAGAAAAAATCAAAACTAATGAAAGCTCTCTTATGAGGGCTTTTATTAGTTTAAAAAAATGTATTTTTATCTAAAATAAGCACCATGACTGGAGAAAAAAATTTATCCGTACTTATCAGAGAAATGAAGCCTTTTGTAAATAAAGGAGAGTATGTTTTTACTACGGTAAAAGATATACACAACATTAATAAAGAAGATATAGTTGGTCAGTTCAAAGAAGCAGAAGGAATCACTTTAATTCTTGAAAAGAAGGTTGCAGATAATTTAGAATTGGCTTACAGTTTTATAGCGTCTTGGATTACCTTAAAAATTCACTCTGCTTTAGATGCAGTTGGTTTAACAGCTGCTTTTTCTTCTGAACTTGCTAAACATGATATTAGCTGTAATGTTGTTGCAGGTTTTTATCATGATCATATTTTTGTTGACAAGAAAGATGAAACAAAAACTATAAATGTTTTAACAAACCTATCTAAATCTATTTAGATTGTATTGATGGAATTACAGCCTCCTTTTCGTAAAATTATTCATGTAGATATGGATGCTTTTTATGCATCTGTTGAGCAATTAGATAATCCTGAATTGCGAGGAAAACCAGTTGCTGTTGGTGGTAGAGAGATACGAGGTGTAGTTTCTGCTGCCAGTTACGAAGCTCGAAAATTTGGGGTGCGTTCTGCCATGAGTGGTGTTTTGGCAAAACAAAAATGTCCGCATATTATATTCGTCCCTCCAAGATTTGATCGTTACAAAGAAATTTCATCTAAAATTAGAAAGATTTTTTACGATTATACCGATTTGGTGGAACCTTTATCATTGGATGAGGCTTATTTAGATGTTACTGAGAACAAAAAAGGAAATCCGTCGGCTAGCATGATTGCTCAAGAAATTCGTCAACGTATTTGGGACAAATTAGAATTGCGAGCATCCGCAGGTATATCTATCAATAAATTTATTGCTAAAGTTGCTTCCGACATTAATAAACCCAATGGACAAAAAACCATTAATCCTGAAGAGGTTCTTGAGTTTCTAGAACAGCTTCCTGTAAATAAATTTTATGGTGTAGGTAAGGTAACTGCTGCTAAAATGCATAACTTAGGCATCTTTACAGGTTTAGATTTAAAGCAAAAATCACAGGAAGAACTTTCTAAATTATTTGGAAAGTCTGGGATGCATTATTACCATATTGTTCGAGGTATTCATAATTCAGTAGTAAAACCTAACCGTATTCGAAAATCAATTGCTGCCGAAACTACTTTTAGAGAAAATCTATCTTCAGAGGTTTTCATGTTAGAGCGACTTGATAAAATTGCTGATGAGTTAGAGCGTCGCATGAAAAAATCGAATACTAAAGGAAAAACAGTAACCTTAAAAATCAAATACAGCGATTTTACACAACAAACTCGCAGCAAGACTACCGACCATTACCTACAGTTAAAAAAAGAATTCTATCCTATTGTAAAAGAGCTACTGTATCAAGACACACTTAATAATTCAGTTCGATTGTTAGGTATTTCTTTTAGTAATTTAAATACTGAGAAAAAAAAACCTGTTTGGGTACAGTTACGGTTTGATTTTTAAAGTATCGGTATTTTTAACGATACTTTGGTTCCTTTCGGGTTTCCTTTCTCATCAATTATATCCGTATAGATTAATGAATAATTATTAGCATACTCGTTGGCAAAGTTTCGTAATCGTTCTTTGGTTAAATCTATACCTATCGATCTGCGATTTAACGATTTGTTTTTTCTAATTTTCATAGCCTCATCCCTACCAATTCCATTATCTACAATATCAATTTGTATAAATTCGTCTGATATTTTTGTAACCGATAACGAAACTTCTTTTTCTCCTTTCTTACACGAAAGTCCATGCCAAATAGAATTTTCTAAAAAAGGCTGCAATATTAATGGTGGAACTTTTATTCTTTCTATGTTTACGTTCGAATCTACTTTTTCAACATAATTAACTTCATTAGATAATCGAATATTTTCGATACTCATATATAAATTCATAGTTTTTAGCTCCTCACTCAACGTTACTTCTTTTACAGATGAAGACTCTAAAATACTTCTAATTAGTTTTGAGAATTTATTTAAGTAGTATACCGCATTTTTTTGTTCATTATTTATAACATATAGTTTAATAGAATTTAATGCATTAAACACAAAATGCGGATTCATTTGAATTCTCAAAGCTTCCTGCTCTAACATCAATATTTTTTTATCGTTGTTTAACAAGCGTTGTCTATACATCGAATACAGCAATACTCCTAAAAAGGCTATAGAAACTAATGCTATAATTAAAACATTTCTATTTCGTAATAGTTTTAATGTTGCAATTTCATTCTCTTTTGCTAAGTTTTTTATTTTATTTCTACTAACCTCATTATCATACTTATTAATAAGGTTGTTTACGTATAGTATGTTTTTGTCATTAAATGTTTTACGTTCTCCTTCAATAGCCTTCTTGTAAAAACCATATGCTTTTTCATAATTCTTTTTTTTCTCATATAACTCAGATAAGTATAATTTGGACTGGTTAACTCCTGATGGAATTTTATGCTTATTAGCAACTGCTAAACCTTTTTCTAAATATATTTTTGCTTTATCCAGGCTATCCAACTTTAACTGTACATTACCTAAAGTAATATATACATCTGAGGTATAATATTGGTTACCTGTTTTTTCTGAAAGAGACACGACTTCGCTTATATACTTATAAGCTTCTTCATACTTTCCTTGCAACAATAAAACATTGCTGATGCTATTATGGCAAATGACCTTTCCTATACTTGAATTATTTTCAATATTATATTGTAAAGATTTATTGTAGTGCTCTAATGCTGCATCAATATCTCCTAAGTTTTGAAAAGCCAACCCCATGTTTTGATGATTGATTGCCAATCCTCTTTTATCGCCAGTTTTCTCTTGAATTAAGATTGCTTTTTTAAACTTTTCTAACGCTAATTGATATTGTTTAAGAGCTAAATAGATGTTACCAATACTATTATTTGATATACTTATACTTATTTTGGTATCAACATCTGGAAGTTCAATTTTATCAGCTAACTCAAGTGCCATTTGGTGATAATTCAAAGCACTTCTAATCTTGTCTTGTCTCCTATATACTACCCCTATTTGATTTAGCGTAACTATCTCTGCATTAACATCTCCTATCTCTCTTGATAATTTCAGTGCTTTCAAATGATTGTCTATTGAGCTATCAAAAAATGAGTTATTTCTGTAATGCCATCCAAGTAAGTTATAAGCATATACTTCTCCTAACCTATATTCTCTTCGTTCACTTTCTTTTAAAAGAAAACCTATATCTTCTTTCTTAAATAGTTCTTCTTTAAAAAAACGATACAAGTCATAATAATCATCTATTTTTTTTTCTATTACTAGCTGTATTAAACTATCTATACGTCTCTTTTCTTCTTGTGAAAAACAAGAAAACACTGTGAAAAATAAAAAAGCGATTGTTATTAATTGTTTCATTTAAAGTTTTTCTAAGAAATCTGACTTTCTTTGTCTAGAAACAGGAATTTTATGATTATTTTCTAGCACAACATAACCATCTGATTTTAAAAATTCTTTTATTTTATTTAAGTTGATTATATATGAGTTATGTATTCTAAAAAAATGGTCTTCAGGAAGTAGTAAATTGATTTCTTTTAGTTTTTTAGTTACTACTATTTTTTTATTAGATCCTGTGGTATATATTGTTGAATAATTACCGTCTGACTCTACAAATAAGATTTCATCTTGAGATAAAAAAACTAGTTTTCCATCTGTATTAATAGTTATCTTTCTTCTATTAAACTTCCTGTTAAAGCTTGATAATATTTTTTCAACCTTTTCAGTATTGTTATTCTTCTTATAATGCTGCTTAACTCTTCCTATTGTTTCCTCTAGGTCATCAGAATCTATCGGTTTAAGAAGATAATCAATTGCTTGGTTCTTCAATGCCTTAATTGCATACTCATTATATGCAGTTGTAATAATTATGGCAAAGTCTTTATTCTCTAATTTTTCTAATAATTGGAAACCATCCATCGTAGGCATTTCAATATCTAAAAAAAGGCAATCAATACTATTCTCATTTATAAATTTAATTGCTTTTTCTGCTATTGTAAATGTTTCTATAACTTCTATATCATTTTCAAAGGTTGATAACTCCCAAGAAAGTCCTTGTATTGCTTTTGGTTCGTCATCAACTATAACTGCTCTTAACATTTTATGTACATTTATACCAAATGTAACAGATAATATTTTAAAAATAAAATATAACCAATACGGTTTTAGCAAAGAAATAGGCTAAAACTGTATGATAACTATAATCTTTTTACCATTTACACAAAAAAACAAACCATTTATACATCCATTACTATAAAAAATATTTTTTCCTCTGATATTTGTAGTGTAATACACAAGGGGAATCATATTGATAAATTGGGGGATTAATCAATAATGATATTAAGTTAAGAAACACCACTTTAAAAAGTGGTGTTTTTTTTATATAAATTTTAATGTTCAAGTTTATGTACACAAAAAAGCTCAACTATTTTTAGTTGAGCTTTTATCTTATTCTAATCAGTTAGTTTCTTAAGCCTCGAATGGAGTTACAGAAACGTATGATTTATCATCTCTTTTCTTTTGGAATTTAACAACACCATCAACTTTAGCATGTAAAGTATGATCTTTACCCATGTAAACATTTTCACCTGGATTGTGTTGAGTTCCTCTTTGACGAACAATAATGTTACCTGCTATTGCGGCTTGTCCTCCAAAAATTTTTACTCCTAATCGTTTCGATTCTGATTCACGACCGTTCTTCGAACTACCGACACCTTTCTTATGAGCCATCTTTGTAAGTTTTTAAAGTTAATTATTTACTTAATGCTTCAATTAATTCTGCTTTCTTTAAAGAAGTATATCCTGTAATACCTTGCTCTTTAGCTAAAGCCTTTAATTCTGCTACAGTCATTGAACTTAAATCCTTCGATTCTTCTTTTGTTTCAGCTTTAGGAGCTTCTTTTTTAGCGGCTGCTTTTTTTACTCCTGACGCAGAAATTCCTTCGATTTGGATTTCAGTTAAATACTGTCTGTGTCCATTTTTCTTTTTGTAACCTTTTCTTCTTTTCTTCTTGAAAACGATTACTTTATCACCTTTTAAGTGACCTAAAATTTTTGCAGTTACTCCTGCACCTTCTATAGCTGGGGCGCCAATAGTAACGTTTCCTTTATCTTCAATAAGCATTACATTATCAAAAGTTACTTTTGATCCTTCAGCCTCTTGTAAACGGTGTACGTATACTTTTTGGTCTTTTGCTACTTTAAATTGCTGCCCTGCTATCTCTACGATTGCGTACATACTATTTGTTTTGCGTTTATACTTCAAATTCACACTTTCTTAATAAAAATGCGGGTGCAAATATACATATTTTTTAAACACATTAAAATGTATTTCTGACTTAATTCAATTGAAAATCAAAAACTAAGGTCATTCCGCTTTTAACCTCCAATACTTCACTTATTGACGATCCTTTATGTAAGCTGGGGATATAACTTGTTTCGTTATAGTAGTTTGACCAGTTCTTTGTAGAAAAATCATATTCTCCTCCAGCATAATCATAGTTGTTATCCACATAATAATATTCAAGAGTATAATCATATACACCACTTTGTACATTAGAAAAAGAAACTTGTCGATTCCCTTTACCACTTACAGTTCTTTCTTGATCACCGATAGGACCATGTATTATTATACGAACATGACCTGTATAGTGATTCTGCGGAATATTAAAATTAACAGCTCCAGTAATAGTAGAAGTCCCTATACCTCCATCCATATAAGAACTTTTTATTTGTTCAATGTCATCACTCTCACAGCTAACAATAGTTAATGTTAAGCAACTAAAAAGCATCAAAAAAAGTATTTTTTTATCTTCATAATTATGAATTTTATTTAATAACGAGCAAGCAAAACTATATACTAACCTATTATAAAAGATAAAAAAGAAAGTTATTTAACTTCAAATTAACGAGGCTTTTTATTTTTTTCAAAAAACCTTGTTAAAAACGTAACAAAGTAATTAAATTCACGTCATATACACGAAAATTATTAAAAATTAAACTTTAATCAATGAGAAAAAGAGTTATCGCTCTAACTTCAGCTTTTATGGCATTTCATTTTACGTATGCTCAAAAGGTTGATTTTGAAGAGTATGATTTAAGCAATGGAATGCATGTTATTTTACATCAAGATAATACAGCACCAGTAGTAACAACATCTGTTATGTACCATGTAGGCGCTAAAGATGAGCAACCAAATAGAACAGGAATGGCTCACTTTTTTGAGCATTTATTATTTGAGGGTACAAAAAACATTAAAAAAGGAGAGTGGTTTAAAATAGTTTCTTCTAATGGAGGTACTAACAATGCCAATACTACCGATGATAGAACGTATTATTACGAGGTTTTTCCTTCTAATAATTTAGAATTAGGGATATGGATGGAATCTGAACGTTTATTACATCCAATTATTGGTCAAGAGGGTGTAGACACACAAAACGAAGTTGTAAAAGAAGAAAAACGTTTACGTGTAGATAACCAACCTTACTCTCGTTTTTTAGAGAATGTTAAGAAAAACATGTTTAAAAAACATCCATACAAAGGAACTACTATAGGTAAGATGGAACATTTAGATGCTGCTACCTTAGAGGAATTCTTAGCATTTAATAAAAAATATTATGCTCCTAATAATGCTACTTTGGTAGTTGCAGGAGATTTTGAGTTTAAAGAAGCTAAACGACTTATAAAAGATTACTTTGAACCTATACCTAGAGGTAAAGATATTGTAAGAAATTTCCCAAAAGAAGATCCTATTACAAAAGAGTTTTTTGCCAAAGCTTACGACCCTAACATTCAAATACCTGCAATTATGGCTGCTTATAGAACTCCTTCTATGAAAACCAGAGATGCTAGAGTGTTAGATATGATTTCTACTTACTTAAGTGGTGGAAAAAGCTCTGTACTTTATAAAAAATTAGTTGATACTAAAAAAATGGCTTTACAGGCTGGTGCAATAAACCTAAGTCAAGAAGATTATGGAACCTATATTTTATTTGCGCTTCCATTAGGAAATAACTCTTTACAAAGTTTAGTAAAAGAAATTGATGAAGAAGTGGTAAAACTACAAACAAACTTAATTTCAGAAAAAGATTATCAAAAATTACAAAATAAATTTGAAAATAATTTTGTGAATGCCAACTCAAGTGTAGAAGGTATTGCTAATTCATTAGCTCGTTATAATGTGTTGTATGGTGATACTAATTTAATAAATACTGAAATTGATATTTACAGATCAATTACACGTGAGGAAATTAGAGACGTAGCAAAAAAATACTTAAACACTAACCAACGTTTGGTAATGGAATATTTACCAGAATCAAAAAAATAATTCAGTAATAAGACATTCAATATGAAAAAAATAATAATAGCAGCATTAGCAGTTGTAAGCATGTCTTTTGCTGTAAATGCTCAAATAGATAGAAGTGTACAACCAAAGCCAGGGCCAGCTCCTAAAATTAAGTTAGGGAAGGCTGAAAAGTTCAAATTAAACAATGGCTTACAAGTAATTATGGTTGAAAACCATAAATTACCAAGGGTTTCCGCTTCATTAACAATTGATAACCCAATTTATTTAGAAGGTGATAAAACAGGTGTTTCTCAAGTTATGGGAGACATGCTAGGCAACGGTACAACAAATATGCCTAAAGATGAGTTTAATGAAAGGGTTGATTACCTTGGAGCAAATGTTTCTTTTAGAAGCAATGGAGCCTCGGTAAGATCATTAACAAAGTATTTTGGAGAGGTTTTAGGTTTAATGGCTGACGGTGTTAAAAATCCTAAATTTACACAAGAAGAATTCGATAAAGTAGTTGAACGTACTTTAGAAGGAATTAAATCTAACGAAAAAAGTGTAGAAGCTGTTGCTAGTAGGGTTGAAGATGCTTTAGTGTATGGTAAAAATCATCCGTATGGCGAGTTCATAACTAAAGAAAGTATTAAAAATATTACACTACAAGATGCAAAAAACAATTACAATACTTATTACAAACCAAACAACGCATATCTTGTAATAGTTGGAGATATTAATCCTTCTAAAACCAAAACGTTAGTTAAAAGTTTATTCAACGACTGGAAAAAAGGAACCATACCTGCTACTAATTACAATACACCTACCAATGTTGAGACTACCGAAATTAATTTTATAAATATGCCAAATGCGGTACAATCTCAAGTAGCTGTAATTAACACAGTTGATTTAACATTAGGTGATAAAGATTATTACGCAGCTTTATTAGCTAATAATATTTTAGGAGGCGGTGGTACTGCGCGTTTATTTATGAACTTGCGCGAAGATAAAGGCTATACTTACGGGTCTTATTCAAGTCTTTCACAAGATAAAAATAAAAATGCCGGAATTTTTAAAGCAAGTGCAGCTGTAAGAAACATAGTTACAGATAGTGCTGTGGTAGAAATTCAAAAGGAAATTAATAAAATTCGTTACCAAAAAGTAACACCTGAAGAATTAAAAAACTCTAAAGCAGAATACATAGGTAGTTTTGTACGTAATGTTCAAAAACCATCTGTAGCAGCTAATTTTGCATTAAATATTGCTCGTTATAACTTGCCAAGTAATTTTTATGAAAAATATTTAGAAAACATTAATTCTGTTACTTTAGACGATGTTCAAAATGCAGCAATTAAGCACTTCAAAGGAGATAAAGCTCGTATAATTATTACAGGTAAGGCAATTGATGTTTTAAAAAACTTAGAAAAAACATCAGAATATAAAATCAATTATTTTGATGCATATGCCAATCCTACTGAAAAGCCTGAAATGAGTTTACCTATTCCAGCAGGTACTACAGCAAGCTCAGTTGTTGACAACTACTTTAAAGCCATTGGAGGTAAAGACAAAATAGCAAGCATAAATTCTCTAATGATTTCTTCTGAAGCTAAAGTTCAAGGAATGCAATTAAGTTTAATCCAAAAAAGCGCCACTCCTAATAAATCTTCTGTAGTTGTTTCTATGATGGGTAACGTAATGCAAAAAGTAATTTTTGACGGAACTAAAGGATATCAAGAAGTTCAAGGTCAGAAAAAAGAAATGACAGGTGAAGATTTAGAAGAAGTTAAAAACACTGCTGCTCCTTTTGCTGATAAAGCTTATAAAACAGGGACTTTGGACAGAATTGAACCTATAGACGGAAACAATGCTTATGTGATTAAGCATGGTAAGAAAGAAATCTTTTATGATGTAAAATCTGGGTTAAAGGTTAAAGAGGTTAAAACCGCTAAAGGACCACAAGGAGAAATGAAAGTACCTGTTGTTTTTTCAGATTACAAAGAAGTAAATGGAATTAAATTTCCTCATAAAATGACTCAAAAGAATGGACCAATGACTTTTGAGTTCATCACGAAAGAAATTAAAATTAATGAAGGGGTTTCTGACGCTGATTTTAAATAACAATTAGACTTAAATCTATAAAAACTAAAAGAGCCAAAATGCAATATTTTGGTTCTTTTTTATTTTAAGTAATTTTAAAGCTATCTAGCCTTATTAACCAACCAAACACCAAACAAAATAATCCCTCCTGCTAACAACTGAATTAAACTTAACTTTTCTCCATCAATAATTCCCCACATCACAGCAACTACTGGAATTAAATATGTTACAGAAGCAGCAAAAACAGGTGAAGATAAGTGTACCATTTTATTAAATAACACTTTTGCTACTCCTGTACCTACAACAGCTAAAATTGCTACATAACCTAATGCAAAAGTAGTTTCTGTTGTTATTTCAAAAGTTGAAAAAAAGTCAGAAAAAGCTAAAACTAAGAATGCTGGAACAGTAAGCACTACAAAATGTCCAACTGTAATTGCTAAAGCATCCAAATCAAATAAGTATTTTTTTATTGTATTAACGTTAAAAGCATAACCTATTGATGCAACTACTACTAATAATGCATACCAATAATTTTGGTTAGGATTTAACTCTGCTCCTTTTAAAATTAAAATTAAAGTACCTATTAAACCTATTAAAATTCCAACTAATTGTTTCTTTTTAAAAGAAAACCCAAAAACTAATGCTCCAAAAACAAAAGTGTTAAAGGGTGTAAGCGAATTTAAAATAGCAGCTATTGAGCTATCTATTCCCTGTATTGCAAATGCGAATAGAAATACAGGAAAAAAAGTTCCTAAACCAGCCGTAATTATCACATACTTCCAATGTTTTTTTTGAATTCTTTTTAAACTCTTAAACCCAACTAACAATAAAAAAAATGCTGTAATTAACATTCGTAAAGCACCTACCTGAATTGGAGTTAATCCAATTAATGCCTTTTTCATTAAAATAAAAGAACTTCCCCAAACTAGCGAAAGCACTATTAAAAACAACCATTTTTGTTGTTGATTATTCATTTTCAATTAATTTAAGCACAAAAGTCGTTTATTTCTGTTTTTATTTTTGATTTTATTGATAAATTTGCTGAATAACTCAATAAATAAAAATGATGAAAATTCATAAAATATTATTCATTTTAGCCATCGTAAGCTTTTTAGCTGTTGGATGTAAAAATGAGGCTAAAAAAGAGGAAGCTACTCAGGAGCAAAAAACGGAAATTGCTGCTGACACTAAAGATCTTTCACTAAATATTTCAGGAATGACTTGTGAAATAGGTTGTGCTAGAAAAATAGCTTCTGACTTAAGTAAGAAAGAAGGTGTTTTAGAAGCAAACGTTGTTTTTAACGATAGTATTGCAACTATAAAATATGATGCTAACAAAACAAGTAAAGCTGATTTAATTGCTTTTGTTGAAGGAATTGGAAGTGGTGATATGTACAAGGCTTCAGAAGCCGCTAAAAAAACTTGTAAAACAGATTGCACAATGGCTTGTTGCGCTGCTAAAAAAGCAGACAAAAAATCTTGTGAAACCGATTGCAAAAAAGAGTGTTGTACAAAAACCGAGACTGAAAAGAAAGCTTGTAAAGAAGGTTGTACTATGGCTTGTTGTACTGAAAACAAAAAAGCATAATTGTTAATTCAAACAATATCGAAAGCTCCTAAAATTAGGAGCTTTTTTTATGCCATTTAAGTATCTTTGCTAAAATTTTCTTCTGATGAAAAAACACTTTACCCTCATTGTAAAAATCTCGTTAATTGCGGTATATGTTATTTTTTTAGCTGGTTCAGTTGTTCGTATGACAGGTTCAGGAATGGGGTGTCCTGATTGGCCAAAGTGTTTTGGATATTACATTCCCCCGACCTCTGAAAAACAAATTACATGGCAACCTGATTCTGAATATAAAAAAGGGATAATTATCGTAAAAGATGAAGTCTTATTTGTAGCAGGACACGATATAAAAACTACTCAAGAGTTCAATAGCAGTAACTGGGAAAAATACACAAAGCACGACTACGCAAAATTCAATAAATTTCATACCTGGACAGAGTACATTAACCGATTGAGTTCTGCTTTGGCGGGTATTCCTTTTCTATTTTTAATTTTTGTTTCTGTTAAATTTTGGAAAGAAAACAAACAAATTACGCTTTTATCATTCGGAGCATTCTTTTTGATGTTATTTGAGGCGTGGCTTGGTAAGACTGTAGTAGATTCTAACTTAAAACCAACAATAATTACCATTCACATGGTTGGAGGGTTAGTTATTGTTGCTTTGTTATTATGGCTGCTTTACATTGTTTCCGATCGAAAAAAAACATCCTACAAATACAATTCATTATTTAGTAAGTTAGTAATTCTTTCAGCTATATTTTCATTAATTCAAATTGCTTTAGGAACTCAGGTACGCCAATTTATTGACGAACAAGTAAAACTACATGGGTTTGAAAACAAACATTATAGCTTGATGGATCCGAACATTAAATTTTATATCCATCGTTCATTTACTATAGCTATTGTATTGGTTAACTTGGGATTATTTTACTTAAATCAGGTGAAAAATTTAGGTTACAAACTAGTAAATTGGATAGTATTCTTAATCTTTTTGGAAACAATTACAGGTATTTTAATGTACTATGCAGACTTTCCTTTAGGAACCCAAGCTATACACTTATTATCAGGTGCTATTTTATTCGGGTTACAGTTTTATTTGTGGCTTCAATCATACAAAATAAATTAAGAACTATTAATTAGTAATTAACTCAAAAAACAATTTACTTGATTTTTTACTTTCTGTAACAATGGTATAATACGCATGAATATCTAACTTACAAGTAAATATTTCTTCATTTTTTATATTCTTTATTTTAAAATTTAAAAAATGCTGTGTCTTTCTTTTTTTTATACTTTGATATTTACCCCATCTTTCTGGAGTTCTAGAAAAAGAAGAAGATATTGTACAAGTCGTTTCATAATCTAATTTTTCTTTCTTTTTTTCGGAATGGACTCTAAATCTTCCTTTAAAGGATCTGTAGACGATAATTCATAATTAAACCCTACCTTTATTTTATTTTTTCTAGCTTCTTTTTTTATTTTTTCTCTAAGCTCTAAATAGTAATTAATTAAATGTGTATCCCCTTCGAATATAAAAAGAATTGATTTTGGTGTAACAAAATTTTCCGTCTTTTTTTCTCTACAATTCTAACTCCTTTTTCAAAAGAAATATCAGATTGTGAGAAACAAAATTCTGACACAAGAACAAATACACAAAATAAAAATATCTTTTTCATCTAGCTAATATAACACTTTACTTCTTCCACTCTAATGTTTCCATCATGTGAATCATATCTTTTTTAATGTATTCAACTGCTGGTAAAATAGAATCATAATTTGGTTTTGTATAGAAAAATAAAGAGCCTTTTAAAAAGTGTTTAGAGCTATCTGTTGCATGAAATTGCACTTGTGAAGCAGCATTCCCTAGAATTTGGTATAAACTCCCGTAAACTTTTGTATTTGGGTTTGTATATTCAACTGGAGCAGTAATTTGATCTGCTTTTATAGCATGTTCAAATACTAGTTTCTCAGATTCTATTAATAACTCTCTTAAATTCCCTTCAATGGGACGATACGTAATATCTACCGAGGCTTTTAAACTTGGATATTCAACTTTTATCCAATTTTTTGGCAAATCTTTAGCTTGAGCTATTTGAGCTATTTCAACCGTATACGGTTTATTTAAATTTGCTTTCTTGTAGGTTTTATGAGGATACTCTAAACTTAGATAACCTTTTGGCTTAGGCAAGGTTTCCTCACCACAACTTATTAAAAATATTGCTGATATCAGCAAAGAGAGTTTACGCATTTCGGGTAACTTTTACTTGTTTTATACGTTTTTTAGCCAACGCTTCAATAGTAAACGTATAATTACTAAAGTTTATTTTTTCACCTTTTTTTGGAAATTTACCTGAGACTTCTAAAATAAAACCTGCTATAGTTTCACTTTCTCCTTTAGCCTCTTCAAATTTTTCCTCATCTTCATCTTCTAAGACACGGCAAAAATCTTTAATAGTTATTTTTCCTTCAAAAATATAATTATTTTCATCAAGTTTTGAGTAAGTGAGGTCTTCATCGTCAAATTCATCATTTATATCACCTACTATTTCTTCTATTACATCTTCTAATGTTACAATTCCGCTTGTACCCCCGTACTCATCGACTACAATTGCCAAATGTTTTTTCTTTTCTTGAAACTCTACTAGCAAATCATCTAGTTTTTTATTTTCTGGCACAAAAAATGGTTCTCTCAACAACTTTTGCCACTTAAACGTTTTCTTACTCAAGTGCTCTAATAAATCTTTAGCATATAAAACTCCAGTAATATTATCAATACTTTCATGATATACTGGATTTCTTGAATATCCGTTTTTTAAAATAGTTTGTAACACCTCTTCGTAACTAGTATCATCTGCTATTGCACATACATCTGTTCGAGGCTTCATAATTTGTACCGTTTCAGTATTCCCAAAACTTACAATTCCTTCTAAAATTTTTTGTTCTTCTTTCGTTGTTGCATCATCAGACGTTAACTCTAACGCTTGTGACAAACGCTCTACAGAAAGATTATTATTCTTATTCCCTAACTTATTTTCAACAACGCTTGTTATTTTGATTAATGGCAGGCTTAACGGAGTTAATAACGTATTTAATACCTGAATAGGCTTAGCCATGAACTCAGCAAACTGTAATGATTTTCTACTAGCATATACTTTTGGCAACACTTCACCAAACAATAAAATTAAAAAAGTAATAAGTACTATTTCAACTAAAAAAAGTACTGATACGTTAAAAAAGTAAAAGTTTAATTCATAATTTAATCCAGCAAACAACACTTTACCAATACTTGCAAAAAGCAACACGATAAGAATATTAATAAAGTTATTAGTTATTAAAATAGTTCCTAATAATTTTTTTGGATCATCAAGGAGTTTTACTACGGTATTTTCTTCTTTTGAATTTGTTGATAGCTCATCTAATTCAGTTTGCGAAATAGAAAAAAAAGCAACTTCAGTTCCTGAAACTAACGCAGAACAAATCAATAATAAAAGTAGCAATAAACAGTTGATGGCAGTCAACCAATCAAAACTTGATAATACTAAAAGTAAAGGTTCGGGTTCTGGGTCCAATTTTTAAAATTTAATTAAACTAAAATGGCAAATCATCTTCTTCTTTAGCTACACTTGGTGGTGTGGGGTTAGAGTTCCCTTGAATTGGTGATTCATTTGACTGCGCATTATTCGGGTCTTTTTTTGTAGACAAGAACGTCATGTCTTGCACATGAATTTCGGTTGTATATCTTTTTTGTCCATCAACTTCATACTGACGTGTTTTTATACGCCCCTCACAATACACTCGATCTCCTTTGGTTAAATATTTTTCACAGATTTCAGCCAATTTATTACGTACTACTACATTATGCCATTCAACATTTGTTATTCTTTCTCCTGTTTGACGGTTTGTATAGGTTTCATTAGTTGCTAAAGGAAAACGCCCAATTGAATTTCCTCCTTCAAAATAATGCATTTTAACCTCATCTCCTAAATGACCTATTAAAATAACTTTGTTTATTGTTCCTGCCATAGCCTTATAGTTTTGTGTAAAATCAAATATACAAATTTTAAGATTCTTTGTTTAAATATTCTTCTAAAAACTTATCAATTAACACCGGTACAGGGCGTTTTTTTACTGTAGTCCAGTCCATAGTTTTTGTATTTACATCTATGGTTTTTACTATCCAAAACTTAGTAATCAAATGTTGGTGCGATAATTTATGAATAATGTCTTCATTATTAAAAAGAGAAATCGTTGTTTCTTTAGGAAAAAGCTTTGTAAACTGTTCATTCTCTATTAACTCTTCTTCGTTTGTTTTCTTTTGTGTTTCTATTAAAGGAAATTGATACAGTCCTTGCCAAATTCCTCTCCCTTTTCTTTCTTCTAAAACAGTTTCGTTGCTTTCTGTAACTGGCACTAAATAGTTAAAGTATCGTTTTTTTATTTTTATTTTTTTTTCTTTTACTGGAAGCTCTTTTATTTGATTTTTTGCTAAAGCTACACAACTGTCAGCTAACGGACACTCATTACACAACGGGTTCCGAGGTTTACAATGCAACGCTCCAAAATCCATTATAGCTTGATTATATACTCCTGGTTGTGTTTCGTCTATTAACGTTTGCGCTAACTCTTTAAATTCTTTAATTCCTTTTATTGAATTAATTGGAGTATTTACACCAAAATAACGCGATAAAACCCTATAAACATTACCGTCTACTACAGCAACTGGTTCATTATAACAAATAGAAGCTATTGCAGAAGCTGTATAATCACCTACTCCTTTTAATTTGAGTAACTCTTTATATGTTTTAGGAAATACACCATTCAACTCTTCCACTATAAACTTAGCTGTAAAATGTAAGTTTCTAGCTCGTGAATAATAACCTAGCCCTTGCCATAACTTCAACACTTCAGTTTCATCTGCTTTTGCTAAGTCAAACACCGTTGGAAACGCTTTTGTGAACTTAAAAAAATAAGGCTGCCCTTGTGCTACACGTGTTTGCTGTAACATAATTTCGCTTAACCAAACACGATACGGATCCTTAGTTTTTCTCCAAGGCAAGTCTCTTTTGTTTTGTAAATACCAGCATACTAACTTCTTAGATAAAATCATTTATGTAAATTGTGGTTGCAAAATTAGTATATTTAATTTAGATATTTTTATTCTTATTTTTTCCGGAATGAATTAATTATCATATATTTGCACCCTCAATTTTTTAAAGAAAACAAACAAAAATATATTTATAATGACAAAAGCAGATATCGTATCTAAGATTTCAGATAAAAGTGGAATTGAAAAAGCGGATGTTTTGGCAACTGTTGAAGCATTTATGGACGAAGTAAAAGATGCATTAGAGAATGGGGATAATGTATATTTAAGAGGTTTTGGTAGCTTCATCATTAAAACAAGAGCAGAAAAAACTGGTAGAAACATTTCTAAGAATACAACTATCAAGATTCCTGCACACAATATACCTGCTTTCAAACCTTCTAAAGTGTTTACTGAAGGAGTGAAGACAAAAGTAGCTGTTAAGTAATTAAAAAATTATTAACCCAAGACCTTTATTTAAAAGGTTTTACAAAACATTTTAACTATGCCAAGTGGTAAAAAAAGAAAGAGAGCTAAGATCTCTACACACAAAAGAAAGAAAAGAGCAAGAGCAAACCGTCATAAGAAAAAGTAAGCAATAGCTTACTTTTTCGTTGCTTTTATAAGCTACGTTCATTGACAGTAAGGTTTTAACACCTTAAAATGGTATAAACATATACCTGTTTACAAATTTTAATCCGTCTGCGTAATTTTCGTTGGCACAAAACCATATTCAGAATGAAAACAGAATTAATAATTCGTTCCAATTCTTCTGATATTGATTTCGCCTTACTAAGAGATGGTAAACTTATTGAGTTAAACAAAGAAACAAGCGACAATAATTTTTCAGTTGGTGACATTTTCCTTGCTAAAATAGGAAAGGTAATGACTGGTTTAAACGCCGCTTTTGTAAATGTTGGTTACCCTAAAGATGGTTTTTTACACTACCACGATTTAGGACCACAAGTACAATCTTTAAACAAATTCATTAAGAAAGTAAGCACGGGTAATTACAAAGAATTCACTTTAAAAAACTTTCGCTTTGAAGAAGACATCAACAAAGATGGAAGTATTAATGATGTACTAAAATCAGGTCAAAATTTATTAGTACAAATTGTAAAAGAACCTATATCTACCAAAGGTCCGCGTATTAGTTCGGAACTTTCTATTGCAGGTAGGTTTTTAGTTTTAGTTCCTTTTTCTAACCGTATATCGGTATCACAGAAAATAGCAGATCCGAAAGAAAAGGAACGTTTAAAAAAATTAGCAAAAAGTATCAAACCTAAAGGGTTTGGACTTATTCTACGTACTGTTGCTGAAGGTAAAAAGGTAGCAGAACTTGACAAAGATTTACAAAACTCACTTGACCGTTGGAAAACAATGTGTAAACGCATTGCTAATAACAATACACCAACAAAAATATTAAGTGAGTTAAACAGAGCATCTTCTATCTTAAGAGATGTTATGAATGATTCTTTTACAAGTATAGTAACCAACGATGAAACTCTTAAGGTTGAAATTAAAGAGTACTTACAAGAAATATATCCTGAAAAGGAAAACATCGTAAGACTCCATCGTTCTGATGTACCTATTTTTGAAAAATATGGTATTGAGCGACAAATAAAAACATCGTTTGGTAAAACAGTTTCAATGAGCAAAGGAGCTTATTTAGTTATTGAACACACCGAAGCTTTACATGTTATAGATGTAAATAGTGGTAACCGTTCTAACAAGTCCTTAAACCAAGAAGAAACTGCTTTAGAAGTCAATTTAATTGCAGCCAGTGAAATAGCTCGTCAGTTACAGTTACGAGATATGGGTGGAATTATTGTTGTTGACTTTATTGATATGAAATCTGCTGAAAATAGACAGAAATTATATCAGCATTTAAAAGATGCAATGTCTTTAGATCGTACTAAACATAAAATTTTACCTCCGAGTAAGTTTGGTTTAGTGCAAATTACAAGACAACGTGTACGACCTGAATTAGAGATAAAAACACGTGAACCAAACCCAAATAAAAATGGAGAAGTTGAAGCTCCTATTGTGTTATTAGACAAAATAGAAGCTGAATTAGAACGCATACTAAATAGCGGTAAAAAATATAAGGAAATCACATTAAATGTGCATCCGTTTATAGCTGCTTATTTAACAAAAGGCGTTAATTCAATCCGTTTTAAATGGTTTGTTCAACACAAAAAGTGGATTAAAATATTACCTAGAGACGCTTACCAATACTTGCAATATAAGTTCTATTTAAAAAAGAATAAAAAAAGTAAGTAAGGCAATCTTATTATGAAATAAAAATCCCGTATCGAAACGATACGGGATTTTTTTATCTCTTAAAACCAAAAACCAAGGTTAAACAACCAATAATTCTCTGAGTGGTCTGGTGACCATGTATATTTTAACTCTATAGGACCTAAAAATGTTTCTACACTGTACCCTACTGCATATCCAGACTTCGTATTCTTAAATAAATCTCCATCTTCAAATATATCTTCTTCTACACGTGCGTAATTAGCTATAAACATAGCATAGTGCTTTTTATAAACTTCATAACGAAAGTTAAACTCTGATCTTAAATAAGACTGATTATTTAACCCTCCTGTATCATATCCATACATTGGAATAAAATTATTAATATAATTTTGATTGTAACCTCCTAAGTGATAATTAAATATTTCAAACGATTTTTTCCCTAGTGTGTATCCTCCTTGCGAAGTGTATTGGAATGTTAACTTATCATAAAAAGTTGTTGCAAACCCTAATGTTCCTCCTAATTGAGAAAATTGATGAAAGGGTCCACTATTTTCTATTAATTTATCTAACCGGTTATCTCTATCTGACCATAAAAACCACTTAAACCCTACATCTGCATAAAAGCCTTTTGTAGGAAACATTTCTTTGTTGTAAGTGTCTAATTTTAAAAATGCGAAGGTGTTTACATAGTTACTTTTATCAAAAAAGTCTTCTTTTCCTTCTGTTGAAATATTTTGTGTGCTTGCATTAATATTTTTATGCTCTGCTCCTATACCTATTGCAAACTTTTTATCAAATGTTGTTTGTAGGTATAATGAAGTAGAAAAATCTCTATACCTCCCATTTATGAGTTCTGTATCATGTATAAAATCACTGTTAAACACATTGTACCTTGTTCTGAAGCCATAACTTGGTAACAAACCATTATCAACAAAATACTCAAGATTATACCTAATTTTATCTCCTACACCTACATCCAAAGAAAACTCGTCATTCTGAAAAAGCATTTTTTTATGATTGTAATTTAATAACACAGCTGATTTATATAGCAAATCATAGTGTAAGCCTAATCGTAAAAAAGATTGTATTTTTTCTTCTTTAACTGTTAGCTCTAATTTTTTTCCTTCAAAAGACTTCTCAAAATGATAGTCTATTCTTTTAAAGTTTTTTGAAGCTGTTAACGTATTAATTTTTTTAGAAATTTCTTTATAGGACACACTATCTCCTTCACGTAATTGTAACTTTCCTAAAATATAATTATTTGTATAGTTTTTATTTCCTTGTATAATAATTCTATCAACTAAAAATCTTTTTCCTTTAGGTGATATTTTTGATATTTTATTTTTTTTAGGTTGCATCTTTGCTATACTATCAAAAACCACTCTATATGTTTTAGCTACTTTTTCTCCTTGCGCTAAAATTTCCTTCTTTGCATCAAATGAAATGACGCTATAATCAATCACATTAGGTCTTATATAAATATCTAATAATTCAATCTGCTTATCTGATTTCTGATACATTTGAAAATTAATTATTTGCATTAGCAGAGATGCTATAGATGTTAATTCTTCTCTTTTTAAAAGTTCTCCTTGTACGCTTACACCTATAACTATATCAACATCTTTCTTTTTCATTACATCTACAGGGAAGTTGTTAACCACTCCTCCATCAACTAATAACTTACCATCAATATCTACTGGATTTAATAATGAAGGGAAGGCTGCACTTGCTCTAAGAGCAAGAGGTAACGAACCACTTTCTAACACTTCTTCTTTACCAGTTTCTATATTTGTTCCTATACAATAAAAAGGTATGGGTAATTTAGAAAAATCCGTAACCTCATCAACTGGAGCTAACAATTCTGTCAAGAAATTTAACACATTCTGTCCTTTAGACAAACCTAAAGGTAATCCTAAGTTACCTTTTTTTATTGGCAAAGAAATAGCATATTTTTCACCATGTTCTTTACTAAAAAAAGGTTTTTGTCTTCTAGAAACTTTATCTTGTAATAAATCAATGAAATCTGTTTTAAGAACAGCGTCTTCAATTTGATCGGCAGTATAACCTGAAGCATACAAACCTCCGACTATAGACCCCATACTTGTACCTCCGATATAATCTATTTGTACACCTGCTTTTTCAAGCTCTTTTAAAATCCCTATATGGGCAATTCCTTTTGCACCTCCTCCACTTAATACCAGTCCTACTTTAGGTTGGTTTTGCGCCAACATAAAGATTGGCAGCAATAATAAAATTAATAACTTTTTCATTTCCCTTTTTTTTGATAGTGTTTGTATATTTTTTGAGCTCTAGCATTTCCAACCACCTCTTTCAGTTCTTCAAAAGTAGCTACTTTTACTCTTTTGGCTGATTTAAACTTACGTAGTAAGTTAGTAATAGTTTGTTTTCCTATATCAGGAATTTGTTCTAATTCAGATTGTATCGCGCTTTTACTTCGTTTATTTCTATGGAAAGTAATTCCGAAACGGTGTGCTTCATTACGCAAATACTGAATTATTTTAAGTGTTTCTGATTTTTTGTCCAAATACAACGGAACTGGGTCTCCAGGATAAAAAATCTCCTCCAATCTTTTTGCAATACCAATAATGGCTATTTTCCCTCTTAAACCTAAAGCATCTAAACTCTTTAAGGCAGAAGATAACTGTCCTTTACCTCCATCAATTACTATTAACTGTGGTAAAGGCTGTTCTTCGTCTAATAATCGTTTATATCTTCGATATACGACTTCTTCCATAGAAGCAAAATCATCAGGACCTTCAACTGTTTTTATATTAAAATAGCGGTAGTCTTTTTTACTTGGTTTTCCGTCTTTAAAAACCACGCACGCAGCAACAGGATTTGTTCCTTGTATATTTGAGTTATCAAAACATTCAATATGACGTGGTTCTTTTCCTAATCGTAAATCTTTTTGCATTTGCGCCATGATTCTTTTTACATGACGATCAGGATCTACAATCTTTATTTGTTTAAATTGTTCTTGACGGTAAAACTTTGCATTGCGTTCAGATAATTCAACAATACGTTTTTTATCTCCTAATTTAGGTATCGTTACTTTAATATCTTTACCCACATTTACTTTAAAGGGAACAAAAATTTCTCTTGATAACGAGTTAAATCGTTGACGAGTTTCAATAATAAACAACTCTAAAAGTTCCTTATCCGTTTCTTCCAGTTTTTTCTTAATTTCTGTGGTATAGGATTGCACTATTGAACCATTCATTATTTTGAAAAAGTTTGCATATCCATGCGACTCGTCAGAAATGATAGAAAACACATCTACATTATTAATTGATGGATTTACTATAGTTGATTTAGCTTGGTAATTTTGTAAAGAAGCTAGCTTTTCTTTAATTTTTTGTGCCTCTTCAAATTGCATATCAGCAGCGAAATCGAGCATTATTTTTTCAAACTGCTGTAAACTCTCTTTAAAATTTCCTTTAATGATATTTCTAATTGCTCTAACATCTTCTAAATAATCCTCTTCCGTTTGATATCCTTCACAAGGTCCTTTACAGTTTCCTAAATGATACTCTAAACAAACTTTGTATTTATCCGTATCAATTTTTTCCTGACTTAAATCATAATTACAAGTACGTAGCGGGTATAACTCTTTAATTAAATCCAACAACGCATGCACCGTTCGCATATTTGTGTAAGGTCCAAAATACTCAGATCCATCTTTAACAACTCTTCTTGTAGAAAATATGCGAGGAAATCGCTCTTTCTTTATACATATCCACGGATATGACTTATCATCCTTCAATAACACATTGTATCGTGGTTTGTATTTTTTTATCAAGTTGTTTTCAAGCAGCAACGCATCCGTTTCAGTATCTACCACCACATGCTCTATTCGAACAATTTTTTTGACTAAAACTCGTGTTTTACCATTCTCATGATTCTTCGTAAAATACGATGAAACTCGCTTCTTTAAATTCTTTGCTTTTCCAACATAAATAATCACATCTTCTTTATCAAAATATTGATAAACTCCTGGTGAGTTCGGTAGTGTTTGTACTTGAAGTTCGAGTGATGTTGGCATACAACGAAAATACGATTTTTTACCCTTTTAAAAGAGTATGATTTTTAGTTTTACTACCTTTACAATATGAGTACACTTATTGATAGTTTTGGAAGACAAATTAACTACGTTCGATTAGCGGTAACCGACCGTTGTAACTTACGCTGTCAATATTGTATGCCTGCTCAAGGAATTGATATTGTACCTCGTAAAGAGCTACTTACCTACAAAGAAATGTACCGTATAATTAGAGTACTTACTGAATTGGGGGTTAACAAAGTTCGTTTAACAGGTGGTGAGCCTTTTGTAAGAAAAGATTTTGTTTCTTTTTTGGAGATGTTATCGTATAATGATTTGTTAGATGACATTAATATCACAACCAATGGAGCTCTTATTTATAAACACATAAAAACGATAGAAAACCTTAAAAAGGTTAAGAATATTAATTTAAGTATTGATAGTTTACACCCTGAAAAGTTTGCTAAAATTACTCGTAGGGATATTTTTACAGAAGTATATAAAACCTTTGAGTTATTAGAAAAAAGTTCATTGAATTTAAAACTGAATGTTGTTGTTCAGTCTGGATTTAACACTGATGAAATTAACGATTTTGTTCAGCTTACTAAAGACAAGGATATTGTAGTTCGTTTTATTGAAGAAATGCCTTTTAATGGAAAAGGACAACGAAATGCAGAAGAGGTTTGGAACTATAACAAAATCTTAAACAACATACAATCTGAGTTTACTGTTACTGAACTTCCTTCAAAAAAATCATCTACCTCTAGAAGTTTTTCCATAGAGAATCATAAGGGAACTATAGGGATAATACCTGCATTCACTCGTACTATCTGTAATGATTGTAACCGAATTAGGATTACCTCAACAGGAACTTTTAAAAACTGCCTGTTTGATGACGGCGTTTTTAACCTACGTGACTTTATTAGAAATGGTGCAAGCAATGAAGATTTAAAAACCTTGTTTTTATCATTGATAAAAGAAAAACCTGAAAATGGTTTTGTTGCTGAGGCAAATAGAAAAGAAAACGTAACCGAAAGTATGAGTACTATTGGAGGCTAATTTCAATGTGTCAATTAGATAATTTGAAATTGTAACAATTAAACTTTTTAACAGTTACACTTTAACATATGATTACAGTAAAAGAAGCCAAACATATAATTTTAGAAAACACACAAGATTTTGGTGTTGAAGAAATTTCTTTTTTAGAAGCTGTCGGAAGAGTTTTAAAGGAAGATATTGTTGCTGACAGAGATTTTCCCCCTTTCAACCGAGTAGCCATGGACGGAATCGCGATCAACTATCGTTTTTTTGAACAAGGGCTTCATGACTTTAAAATAGAAGGAATCCAAGCTGCTGGAAGTCCACAACAAACACTAAATAATGCTGCCAACTGTTATGAAGTAATGACGGGTGCAGTATTACCTAACAACTGTGACACAATAATTCGTTATGAAGATGTTGAAATTAACACTCAAGTAGCAACTATTATTGTTGATGAAACTAAAGAAGGGCAAAACATTCACAGAAAAGGTTCTGATAAAAATAAAGGTACAGTTCTAATAAAAAAGAATACGATTATTTCCACCGCTGAAATTGGTGTATTAGCTACCGTTGGAAAAGCCACTGTAAAAGTTGCCAAACAACCTAAAGTGATGATTGTTTCTACGGGTGATGAATTGGTTGATGTAAATGAAAATCCGTTAGACCACCAAATCCGGAGAAGTAATGTATACACGTTAGTTTCCTTATTGAACAATTTAAAAATTCCAGCAGAAACAGCGCATATAGCTGATGAAAAACAAATTTTAAAAGAAAAAATAGAATCCTACTTAAAAGAATATGATGTGCTATTATTTAGTGGTGCTGTTAGTAAGGGTAAGTTTGATTTTTTACCCGAAGTTTTAGATGAATTGGGTGTTGAAAAATTATTCCATAGAGTTTCACAACGACCAGGGAAGCCATTTTGGTTCGGCACTACAAATAACTGCAACGTGTTTGCTTTTCCTGGGAATCCAGTTTCCACATTTGTAAATTGTTTGGTGTATTTTTATCCTTGGTATAAAAAATCTGTTGGAGTTTCTTCCGAAGAAAAAACAGCTACTTTAGCAAAAGACATCACTTTTAAACCTAATTTAAGCTGTTTTTTACAAGTAAAATTAACTTCAGAAAACGGACAAGTATACGCAAACCCAATACAAGGAAATGGTTCTGGTGATTTAGCTAGTTTAGTAGAAGCCGATGGTTTTATTGAACTACCAAAAACAGAAGAAGTAGCATTTAAAAAAGGAAGTGTTTTTCCGGTACTAACGTATCGTAGTTTTGAATGTTGAGCTTTTAATTATGAAAAATAATCTTGTCAGTTCAAGTGGTTTTCATTATTGGAATAAAAAAAACAAATTAAAAAATGGTCTAGAACTAAAAAAGAAGCCCTTATAAATAATGAGTTTGAAAAACTTCCTAACTTAGCAAAAAAGAACTTTAAAAGTAAAAGTGTCTGTTCGAGTGGTTTCCACGATTGGAACGAGTGGAAACTGTATCGAGAACCAGTCTAATATACATCTCGATACTAATTTCTTTTTTCTGTCGAAAACGAAATTCACTCGATGTGACAACTAAACCTGACAAGAACTCAATATTTAAAACTTATAAAAAGTGAGCAACTTTTCACACATAAACGAACAAAATCAACCTAAAATGGTCAATGTTTCTGATAAAAAAATTACGAAACGTACCGCCGTCGCTAAAGCTACTATGTTTTTAGGTTCAGAAATTGTAAGTCATTTTACCAATGATGAACTCATCACTAAAAAAGGGCCTGTTTTTCAAACAGCTATCATTGCTGGAATTCAAGCCGTAAAAAAGACTTCTGATATCATCCCAATGTGCCATCCTTTGTTAATCAACGGAGTGGATATTGACATCAATATTGTAGACGATGAACATGTAGAGGTTTTTTGTAAAGTGACTATTGAAGGAAAAACGGGAGTAGAAATGGAAGCACTTACAGGAGCTTCAGCAACTTGTTTAACTATTTATGATATGTGTAAAGCTATCAGTCAAAAAATGGTAATTAAAGAAGTAAAGCTAGTAGAAAAAACAGGCGGAAAATCAGATATAAAAAATGGATAAGAAGCATACCAAACATACAAACCTTGTTAAAAAGCATAATGATAATTTTGCTCCTAATGAAGTAGCTATTTTAGGAACAAAATGCGGGGTTATTACTGATTTAGTTAATGAAGTTTCAAAAAGGTTATCGAAATATAATTTAGGCTATTTTGATGCTTCGCATGCTAAAGATGTTGAGCAAAATACTTTGTCTGAATATACCTTTCATCATAAAGGTAATTTACAGCTAAATACTACTGCTATTGTAAACAAATACGAACAACGCTTACAGTTTTACAATCACGATTTTGTATTCATTAACGGAAATCATTACCAAGGAGCGAAACAAATTTTGATTTTAGATGACGAGAAAGAAGCTTCTGTAAAAAAAAGGTTAGACCAATTAACAAACATTCAGTTTATAATTAAGTTGAACGAAGATTCAGTATATTTTGATTGTTTACTAGAGCGTTTTCCAAACATCAAAAATAGTACCTCTTATACCATTAATGAGATTGATAAAATATCTAATCATATACACAATCTCATTAAAGAAAACATTGCTCCTGTAAAAGGGCTGGTTTTAATAGGCGGAAAAAGTACTCGAATGGGACGTGACAAATCGGAGTTAGTGTACTATAAAAAGCCTCAAAAAGAACATGTAAAAGAGTTACTAGAAAACAACAATTTAGAAACTTTTTACTCTGTAAGAGGTTCATCTACTTATTCGGAAACAACAAATGAAATTCCCGATACCTTTTTAAACTTAGGGCCATTTGGAGGTATTTGTTCTGCTTTTCAAAAAGATCCAAACTCAGCATGGTTAGTTATCGCTACAGATCTTCCATTTGTAAATAATCACCTTATTCAATTATTATTACAAAAAAGGAATCCAAGTAAAGTTGCTACTGCAATCAAAGGTAAAAACAAAGAGTTTCCTGAGCCTTTAATCACCATTTACGAACCAAAAGCTTACAGAAAATTATTAGCTTATTTAGCACAAGGTTATTCTTGCCCTCGTAAAATGTTAATCAATTCCGAAGTTGAAATTATTGAAATTGATGACGGCCTTATAAGAAACATCAATACTCCTGAAGAGTTTGAACAAGTCAAAAGAGAAATTAACTCATAACTAAAAAGCACTTAAACTGAGTTTAAGTGCTTTTTAGTACCAAAGGTGGGACTCGAACCCACACGCCCTTGCGAGCATCGGATTTTGAATCCGACGTGTCTACCAATTCCACCACTTTGGCTTTTGGAGAGTGCAAATCTATAAAATATTTCATTTAAAATATCTTTTAAACTCTTAAAATAGTTTTATTTTTGCCTTGACAACAACACTAACTAAAAATATCTTTTTGTAAATGGCTACAAATCAATTAAGCCCAAAAGTCTTTGCCTGTTCACAAAGTGTTGAACTTGCAGAAGAAATCGCTAACGCATATGGAACTGAGTTAGGAAATTTAACGACAACACATTTTAGCGATGGTGAATTTCAACCAGCTTTTGAAGAATCGGTTAGAGGGCGTAGAGTTTTTCTTATAGGATCTACTTTTCCTTCAACAGATAATTTAATGGAATTGTTATTAATGTGTGATGCCGCTAAGCGTGCATCAGCAAGACATATTACAGCTGTAATGCCATATTTTGGATGGGCACGTCAAGACAGAAAAGATAAACCTCGTGTAGCCATAGGTGCCAAGTTAGTTGCAAAACTACTAGAAGCAGCTGGGGCAACTAGGATTATGACTATGGATTTACATGCTGATCAAATTCAAGGATTCTTTGAAAAGCCAGTAGATCATTTATTCGCTTCTACTATCTTTTTACCATACGTAGAAAGCTTAGAGTTAGATAATTTAACAATCGCATCTCCAGATATGGGAGGTTCAAAAAGAGCCTATGCCTATTCTAAGTATTTAGAAAGTGATGTGGTTATTTGTTATAAGCAGCGTCAAAAAGCTAATGTAATTGCTCATATGGAGCTTATTGGTGAGGTCGAAGGCAAGAATGTGATTCTTGTAGACGACATGATTGATACTGGAGGAACTCTTACTAAAGCAGCTGATTTAATGATGGAAAGAGGAGCAAAAAGTGTACGTGCCATCTGTACTCATCCTATTCTTTCTGGCAATGCTTACGAAAGAATTCAAAACTCTCAATTAACAGAGCTAATTGTTTCAGATACAATACCCTTAAAGAAGAGTGTATCTAAAATAAAAATTGTATCTTGCGCCACTTTATTCGCTGATGTGATGCATAAAGTCCAAGACAATACATCAATTAGTGATCAATTTTTAATGTAAATAAATTTAATAAACAAAGTAATGAAATCAATTACAATCAAAGGATCTCAAAGAGAAAGCGTAGGTAAAAAAGCAACCAAAGCCTTACGTAATGCTGGAAAGGTTCCTTGCGTATTATACGGAGGAGACAAGCCAGTACACTTTTCAGCTGACGAAAAATCGTTCAAGCCATTAGTATATACTCCAGACGTATTTACTGCTACGATTGAATTAGATGGTATAACATACAGTGCTGTATTGCAAGATATACAATTCCACCCAGTACAAGATAGTATTTTACACGTAGACTTCTACCAATTATTTGAAGACAAAGCTGTAACAATGGATATTCCTGTTCGTTTAGTTGGAACTTCTAAAGGTGTTATGGTAGGTGGTGCTTTACGTCACAACTTACGTAAGTTAAAAGTAAAAGCTTTACCAGCTAATTTACCAGATTATATCGAAGCTGATATTACTGAATTAGAAATTGGTAATAAATTATATGTTACTGAGTTAAAAAATGACAAATACACATTTTTACACCCAGACAACACAGTAGTTGCTCAAGTTCGTATGTCTCGTAATGCCGCTAAAGCAGCATCTGAAACTGAAGAAGCTTAGACAGCAAAACTATAATTATACAAAAGCGTTACCATGTGTAGCGCTTTTTTTATTTTTGGTGCATGGTTTTTACAACTTTTTTGAAAAGATTATTTGGTTTTTCTACAAAACAATTAACAGAGAAAGAAGACAATTCAATGAAGAAATTTTTAATCGTAGGCTTAGGTAATATTGGTGAAAAATATACCAATACACGTCATAATATCGGCTTTAAAATCGTAGATGCTTTCGTAAAAGAACATGAAAGTTCTTTTGAAACTGAAAAACTAGGAGATATTGCCAAACTTAAAATTAAAGGTAAAACAGTTATCGTTTTAAAACCGAGTACTTATATGAATTTAAGTGGAAAAGCTGTCAAATACTGGATGCAAAAAGAAAACATTCAAGTGGAAAACTTATTAATTATTACCGATGACTTAAATATTGATTTCGGAAAGATTCGTATTAAAGGAAAAGGTAGTTCTGGCGGACATAATGGTCTAAAAGACATCCAAGATAAGTTTAATACAGGGGCCTACCCGCGTTTTCGCTTTGGTGTAGGAGCTGAATACAGCAAAGGTCGTCAAGTAGATTATGTTTTGGGCGAATGGAATGCTGATGAAGAAAGCGCGATGATTGAGCGTATTCCTTTTTCTGTAAAAGCTGTAACCTCTTTTATTACGTCAGGTTTAGCTAATACTATGAATGAGTTTAATGGGAAATAACCCATCAATTACCAGTGAACAACTATCCACCTTCAATGATAACTGATTATTCGTTAATTATCAGAAGCATACCACTCAGCAAAACTAGTGTCCGTTTCTTGTAGTTTAATGGCGTGCAGTTTAATCTTTTCAGGAAGTCTATTTTGTATCTTCTTAGCAAAATCAATCACCATCATTTCACTTGTTGGCTGATAATCTACCAATATCACATGGTGTCCTCGGTCTTTTAACTCTCTGGCTAACTCTACATGTGGCGTATTTTTGTTGAATACCGTAGCATGATCAAATACATCAACAATTTCTTCTTTTACGATTTTCTTTAAATCACCAAAATCAATTACCATTCCGTACTTAACATTGGAAGCATCTGTAATTGGAGAGCCAATTACGGTAACCGAAAGCTTGTAACTATGCCCGTGAACATTTTTACATTTTCCATCATAACCGTACAACGCATGTCCAGTTTCAAAAGTAAACTGTTTGGTAATTCTAATATTGCTCATATATTCTCCTTTTTAAAAGGCTCTTATTTTCTCTTAAATTTTTTGTTTGCTCTATATTTATTAAAGAAATAAACTACTGCAACACCTGCTGCTAAAATGGCAAATAAATAATCTCCACCCATACTATTTTATTTTTATTCGCCAAAATTACGAATTTGTTTTACAACTTTTGTTAATATCCACACAAAACCTACTGAAACCACTACTCCGAGTAACACAGCCAGGAAAGAATTATGTGCTATCCATTGTCCTATTTCATATCCGGCTTTATATGCTGTAGAACTTTTTTCATCTTGAATTAAAAACATTCTTACTTCTTAAATTTTTCTAAGGCTTTTTTGGTAAACTCAGACAATACTAATTTTCCTGAGGTTTCTGCTCTTTCCATCAAGAGTTCTTCCCAATGTTCCGTTCCAGTCCATAAAGCCCTTTTCATTTCTGCCAATGCTTCTGGATTATACGAAGCTAATTTTTCTGATAATATTTCTACCTCTTTATCTAATTCACTTTGTGTTTCAAAAACACGGGCATACAAACCTTTTTCTTTCGCCCAATACGCATTTTTCCAACTGGTAGCGTCTAAGGTTAGTTCCGCTAATCCACTTACATTTATTTTGCGCTCTACGGCAGGTGCAATTACAAAAGGACCAATACCTATCGTAAACTCAGAAAGTTTAATAGAAGCATGCTCTGTAGCTAATACATAATCACAAGCAGCTGCTAATCCAACTCCACCGCCCACAGTTTTTCCTTGTACTCTACCAACAATTAACTTCGAACAACGTCGCATCGCATTAATAACATTCGCAAAACCTGAAAAAAAAGCTTTTCCATCTTCTAAATTATCAATTGCTACCAATTCATCAAAAGAAGCACCTGCACAAAAAGCACGATCTCCTTCTGATTTTAGTACAATTACTGAAACTTTATTATTAATTGAAAGCTTATCAAACTCATTTGCTAAACGTTCTAACAACACACTTGGAAAAGAGTTACTAGCTGGGTGCCCGAATTCAACTGTAGCAATCTTATTTTCAATATGTGTATATAAACTTCCGTTTTCTCTAGTTGTAGTCATTTATTTGTTGTTTGCTCAAAATTACGTTTTTTGAGCAAGTGGTAAAAACTTTCTTCTAAACTTTATAATTAATGGAGTTCCTCTAGCAATCATCCACAGGAAAAAAGCAATCCAAATAGCATACAGTTTATAATCTAATGAATCAAAAAATAATAAGGTTGGGACGAATACGAACCCTGTTGCTAATAATAAAACGTTTCGTAAGTACTTCATTTCTCCCATCCCTTTGAACATTCCATCATAAATAAAAGCAATAGAACAAATAGGTTGCATGATTAAAATAATCCAAAAAGTATTGTAGAATTGTTGTAAAACCTCAGGTTCTTTCGTGAATACTTTTCCTATAAATTGATACAAAACAAAACCAATAGCTGTGAGTAAGAGTCCGAAAAGGAATCCGTAAGTAATTAACCTATTCCCCAACGTGACTAAGGTTTTATAAGCTTTTGCTCCTAATAATTTTCCTGATAATATATTTCCTGCAGAAGAATAACCGTCAATCATAAAAGCTCCCATAAGCCATAAATTGAAACCAATTGTATAAGCTGCAATATAAGCGTCGCCATAATCAGTAGCATAGGAAGTTCCAAAATATAAAGCAACATTTAACGCTATAGTTCGCACAAATAAATTTAAAACCATGTTTATAAACTTTGGTATTTCAGCATTAAGAGGCAGGCTGAATTTTAATGGAATATCTGTCTTCTTTACCAATAATACCGCCGAAATTATTGCCATAGTAGCTTGTGCTACAACACTTGCATACGCTGCACCTTGAATATGCATTGCAGGAATCAAACCTTCTATTCCATACACCAACACAACATCTAACCCTATATTAATAAACGTACCAACTAAAGCAATTATCATTGGGTAATAGGTGTTTTGTAAACCTCTAAACGTACCAAAAACAGCAATCGTAAAAAGCGTAAACGGGAATCCAAAAACACGAATTTTATAATACGCAACAGAATAGTCTAAAATGGTTCCTGAAGCATTATATAACTCAAAAATTTCTTTTGCAAACGGGTAACTGATTCCTAAAATAAGTGCACTTACTCCTAACACAATAATAATAGCTTGTGCTGGTAAGTTTTTTATTTCGTCGAGCTTATTAGCTCCTAAATATTGAGAAACGATAGAAGAAATTCCGCTACGTGTTTGCCCAAAGACCCAAATTAACATGGATAAAAAAGCCCCTACAATACCTATGGCAGCAATACTTTCGGTAGCATTGTGTTCAATGTTACCTACAATGGCTAAATCTGTGGTAGAAAGTAACGGCTCAGCAACTCCTGCAATTAATGCAGGCATTGCTAATTTGTTTATGTGTTTAAAACTAATGTCGTGTTGCATAATAGTTGACAAAAATAACTATTATTGAAGTTGAAAAATGAAATTGCAATGTATTGTTTTTATCGAAGTATGTGATTTCTATTTATCTTATTTAAGAGCAAACCTCACATTTACCTGTTAAAAAAACAGTAGCACTTTCTATGATATAATTTTCAACCTGAGGAATTGAAATATCTATAGATAAGCATGTTACTTTTTTGCAGTCAGTACATTGAAAATGAGGATGAATATCATTATGATGATGCGAAGAACAACTAGTACATTTAGCATACCATTTTACACCTTCTTTTCCCATAAAAGAATGTATAACACCATCATTTTCTAAGCGATCCAAAACTCTATAGACCGTAGTTTTATTCATTTCTTCATTTAATTTACTCACTAAATCAACAGCAGCAATTGCTGAAACTCCAGACTCAAATAAGCTTAATAATTTTTTTACTGCTTTTGTTTTCCTAATAACTCCCATAAAATCCATTAACGCAACTTTGTTGCAATTAAAAAAATAACGTACTTTTACTTTTCAAAATACTAAATTAAGAAATTCAATGGTACTCAAACAAAAATCAGATACATTAGGAGCTTTGTCGAGCGGTCTATGTTTGGTACATTGCATATTTACACCTTTTCTGTTTGTTATACAATCTCATGCTGCCTGTTGTAGTCATGAAACTGTTCCTTTTTGGTGGAAAAGTATAGACGTTTTGTTTCTAGTCATTTCATTTTTTGCTATTCAAAATTCGGTTCAAACTACTTCAAAAAAATGGATGAAGTATGCTCTTTGGATTACGTTTGTGCTTTTATTTATAATCATTTTAAACGAATATATACAAAGCATTAAATTACCTGAAAAAAGTATTTATGTACCATCTTTAGGGTTAGTATTTCTACATACATATAATAGAAAGTATTGTCAGTGTGCAAACAACACTTGTTGCGCTAATAATTAATTAAATAGTTTAAGAAATGAACAAGCATGACTATATAGGAGATAATCACATTTTAACAAATATTGAAACACCTTTAGCACCAAATGCATTTGTTAAGTCAGACGAAGAAAAGATTGCAAATATTCAAGGTCATTTTGCAAAAATAATGGAGGAGCTCGGTTTAGATTTAACAGATGATAGTTTGTCTGGGACACCTTATCGTTTTGCTAAAATGTATGTTAAAGAGTTGTTTTATGGATTGAACCCATCTAATAGACCCAAAGCTTATACTTTTGAGAATAAATACGGTTATAGTAAAATGCTAGTGGAACAAAACATTACTATCGATTCTTCATGCGAACACCATTTTCTTCCTATTAGTGGCTATGCACATATTGGTTATATTCCAAAAAATAGGGTTATCGGGCTTTCGAAAATTAATCGTTTAGTAGATTATTATTCACAAAGACCACAGGTACAAGAGCGATTATGTTTACAAATCTTAACAGATTTACAAAAAACTTTGGAAACGGAAGATGTAATTGTACTGGTGAATGCAAAGCACTTATGTGTTTCTTCTCGCGGAATTAAAGACAAGAATAGTTACACAACAACTATTGAGTATGGAGGAAGTTTTAATGATTTAGCTGTTCGTAATGAGTTTTTTAAAATTTGCGAGTTTGAAAATAGAGAATAATTAACCAATTACTTCTTCGTTAACATTCGTTTTATTTCATTCAGCTTCATCAAGGCTTCAATTGGGGTCAAGGTATCGATGTTTGTTGTTAAAATTTCTTCTCGAATATCTTCTAACAAAGGGTCGTCTAACTGAAAAAAGCTCATTTGCATATCTGCATGCTGTGCTTCTTTCAAGGTTTCTTTAACCTCTTTGTGTGAATGTGTGTTTTCTAACTCTTTTAGAATTTTGTTTGCTCTATGAATTACCATACTTGGCATTCCTGCCAATTTTGCTACATGAATACCAAAACTATGATTACTTCCTCCAGCTACTAACTTACGTAAGAAAATAATGCTATTATCTAGCTCTTTTACCGATACATTAAAATTCTTAATACGTTCAAACGTGGAAGTCATTTCGTTTAACTCGTGATAATGCGTTGCAAATAGTGTTTTTGCTTTCGATGGATGTTCATGTAAGTATTCTGAAATAGCCCAAGCAATGGAAATTCCATCATAGGTAGATGTTCCTCGTCCAATTTCATCTAACAACACCAAACTACGGTCGGAAATGTTATTTAAGATCGATGCGGTTTCATTCATTTCAACCATGAATGTCGACTCACCCATCGAAATATTATCGCTCGCACCTACTCTTGTAAAAATCTTATCCACCATACCTATTCGAGCATTTTGTGCAGGTACATAACTTCCCATTTGTGCTAACAATACAATCAAGGCTGTTTGACGTAAAATTGCCGATTTACCTGACATGTTAGGACCTGTAATCATAATAATTTGTTGCTGATTACGGTTCAACACAACATCATTGGCTATGTATTCTTCGCCTAATGGTAATTGCTTTTCAATAACCGGGTGGCGACCATTTTTAATTTCAATATCGGTACTATCATCCATTAACGGACGTACATAATTATTTTCAGTAGCTAAGGTTGCGAAAGATTGTAAAGCATCAACCTTAGCCACATTCTGTGCATTTTGCTGTACAGGCTGTACAAACCCAATAATATACTGCACTAATTTGGCAAAAATCTCAGTTTCTAACTGCTGAATTTTCTCTTCTGCTCCTAAAATTTTGGCTTCGTATTCTTTTAATTCTTCAGTAATATAACGTTCTGCATTTACCAAGGTTTGCTTACGAATCCATTCTTCTGGAACTTTGTCTTTATGCGTATTTCTAACTTCAATATAGTATCCAAATACGTTATTAAAGGCTATTTTTAAACTCGGAATTCCTGTACGTTCTGTTTCTCTAGCTAACATGGTATCTAAATACTCCTTTCCAGAATTTGAAATACTACGTAATTCATCCAACTCTTCAGAAACTCCGCTGGCAATCGCATTTCCTTTGTTTATATTTACAGGAGCTTCTTCTAATACCGTTTCCGTAATTTTATCAATTAATTCATCACACGTATTAATTTTTTCTCCTAATAACCTAACGGCAGCGTTTTCGCTGCTTTCTGCGGAAGTCTTTATCGGAAGAATCGCTTTTAACGAATTTTTCAACAAGATAACCTCTCTTGGAGACACTTTGCCTGTTGCAACCTTTGAAATGAGTCGTTCGATATCAGAAACTTGTTTTAACTGATAGCTTACTGTTTCAGAAAAGGCATCGTCATCAATTAAAAACTTTACTAATTCATGTCGCTGTTGAATTTGAGCTAAATCTTTTAACGGGAGTGCTAACCAACGTTTTAACAAACGCCCTCCCATTGGAGAAATTGTTTTATCAATTACATCCAATAACGAAACCGAATTCACAGAATTACCTCCGTATAATTCTAAGTTTTTTACGGTAAATCGATCCATCCACACATACTTATCTTCCGCAATTCTGCTGATAGATTGTATGTGCTCTATTTTGTTGTGTTGTGTTTCCGATAAATAGTACATGGCTGCACCTCCAGCCACAATTCCATATTCTAACTCTTCAACTCCAAATCCTTTTAACGTTTTTACCTTAAAATGATTTCGAAGTAATTCATCTCCATAATCTTTTTGAAACACCCAATCATCCAAATAAAATGCATGAAAACGATTGGTAAATACTTCTAAAAATTGTTGCTTGTATTTCTTTTCTACCAAAACTTCACTTGGTGTAAAGTTTTGCAAGAGTTTATCTATATATTCTTCATTTCCTTGTGCGATGAGAAATTCTCCCGTTGACACATCTAAAAACGAAACTCCTAATAACTTTTTACCAAAATGGACGGCTGCTAAAAAATTATTTGACTTTGATTGTAACACCTCATCATTCAACGCAACACCAGGAGTTACCAACTCCGTAACCCCACGTTTCACAATCTTTTTGGTCATTTTGGGATCTTCCAACTGATCGCAAATAGCAACACGCAATCCAGATTTTACTAACTTAGGTAAATAGGTATTTAAAGAATGATGCGGAAAACCAGCTAATGCGGTTTCGCTTTCACTTCCACTTCCTCTTTTGGTTAAAATAATACCTAAAACTTTGGATGCTTTTATAGCATCTTCTCCAAAGGTTTCATAAAAATCGCCTACTCTAAATAACAACATCGCGTCCGGATATTTTGCCTTAATTCCGTTGTACTGTTGCATTAATGGAGTTACCTTTTTTGCCTTTGTTTTTGCCAAGTTTATGGATTTTTTGGGTTAGTTTTGCGAAGATAGAAAAAAGTCTTTAGTCATTAGCTTTTAGTCATTAGCTTTTAGCTATTGACCTCTAAAAGTTACCCAACAAAATGAGAAAATTAAAAAACAACGAACTAGGCAGAAAAACCCTTGAAGAGTTTAGACAAACGGATAAAACTCCCATCATTGTAGTATTGGATAATATTCGTAGTTTGAATAATGTAGGATCGGTATTTAGAACTTCGGATGCTTTTTTAATTGAAAAAATTTATTTGTGTGGTATCACTGCTACACCTCCTAACAAAGAAATTCATAAAACGGCTTTAGGTGCTACTGAATCTGTAGACTGGGAATATGTTGAAAACACAATTGATTTGGTTGAAAAACTACAAGCAGAAAATGTAAAAGTCCTATCTATAGAGCAAGCGGAAAATAGTACTATGTTAGATACTTTTACTCCTGAAACTGACCAAAAATATGCGGTAGTATTTGGTAACGAAGTAAAAGGTGTACAGCAAGAAGTTGTTTCTGCTTCTAATGTTTGTATTGAAATTCCGCAATTAGGAACTAAACACTCGTTGAATATTTCGGTAAGTTGTGGTGTGGTGTTATGGGATTTGTTTACGAAAATGAAAAAGTAACATCATTATATAAAAGAACAACAACTTGTTTATAAAAAACTAAAGGTTAAATTTTTGTTGATTTGATAAAAACCTGTTACATTGCTAGTCTATTTTCTAACTTATTAAACAATTAATATATGTTAAAAAACATTTCAAATTTAGGAACTCTTTTACAAAGAGAGCAACAAGTATCTATTAAAGGTGGAAACGAAAATTTTTGTGCACTACCAGAAAATCATGAATATTGTGGTGACACTGGTGGTGGTGGTGGTGGCCAAGGAGGAGATTAAATATTTTAGCCTCCACGTATAACGAACAATAAGAACCATTACTTTTGAAAAGTAATGGTTTTGTTTTCTAAAAACAAATCTGAAGTAATCTGTTTATTTAGAGTTCATAATTCAAAGATTGATTCACTTTAGCCCGTCTTGAGCGACAGTCGAAAGATTCGCAAAGACGATATCATTCTTTTAAAAGCAGAATGTTAAATTTTTGACTTTCTCCTAAAAACCCACTACATTAGACACTTGATTACCCCCATCCCCAAGTATTATTTTGTAATTAAAAACCCTATTTAACATGGAAAACAAGTACTTAAAAGAAACCCTAATGAGTTTAAGCCCTGATGGAGATAATGAAACAACAACTACCGATACTGGTGGAACAGATAGACCAACAACTGGCGGAGGTGATGGAGGTGGTCAAGGAGGAGATTAAGTATTAAACTACTTAGCAAACATATTTTCTCAGTATACGATTTAAAAATAAAACCATTACTTTTGAAAAGTAATGGTTTTATTTTTACAACTATGAAAAGTTTCTTTTGTATTCTCCTACTCTACTCTTCTTTTCTTTTGGCTCAAGAAAACAAAGATTATTTCTCCATAAGAGATACATTAATAGAAAAAGGAAGACAAGCTTATTTTAGTAATAAACTTCCGTTATTAAAAACAATCACAGCACAAGTTGATTCGTTATATCTAAAAACAAAAGATTCTATTTTATTGGCCAAGTATTTTCATTTTAATGCTCTGCAAAATAAACTTACATTTACTAATGATAGTGCTTTTTATTATTACCATCGTTCAAAAGATATCTCTAAAAATATAAATGATTCTTTAGCAGTTGGGAGACGTCTATTAAGTATTGCTTACCTACAACGAGATGCTAAGGATTATTTAGGTAGTGAAATTAGTTTTGTTAATGCTTTACAATACTTAGAACCAATAAATTCAAACACTTATACAGAAAGAGTTTACAATGGATTAGGTCTAATATCTGAAGAATTAAATCAACCAAAGGAAGCCTTAAAATATTACAATATTGCTCTATCTTACAACAAGTTAAACAAAAATGATACTGGTCACATCTACATAATAAATAATATTGGGTTACTATATCAAAAGCAAAAACAACATGAAAAAGCTATTCGATTCTTTAAAAAAGGCTTAGCTTTTGATTCTATAAAAAATAAATACATAACTCAATACGCACTATTATTAGAAAATTTGGCCTTTAGTAACTATGCCTTAAACAAAAAAGAGAATATTTTACAACAATATAATGAGGTTTTATCTATTAGAAAAAAGCTCAATAATTATAGTGGTATGAGTACAACTCATATTAACTTATCTAATTATTACAAAGATCAAGATCATACTAAAAAAGCGTTATATCATTCTAACGAAGCTTTACAATATGCCAAACAAACCCATAATAATAAACGTTGGTTAGAAGCTTTACAAAACCTTTCAGACTTAACTGGTGACGAACAATCTAAACTGTATTTAAACGAGTATATAACTCTTAGTGATAGCTTATTTCAAAACGAACGCAGGTTAAAAAATCAGTTTGCTAAAATTAGATACGAAACCGATAAGAAAGAAAAAGAAAATGTAGTTTTAAAAACTGAAAACCAGCAAAAGCAAGCAGAAATACTTTATCATAAACAACAAAAAACAATAGGGTGGCTAGCTGCTGCTGTTGGTCTTTTACTATTTGGTTTTAGTGTTATGTTTTATTTTCAACGTAGAAGAAAATTATTATATCAAGCACAACTACAACAGGTACAAGTAAGAGAACATGAACGCAAACAAATTGCTAAATCTTTACATGATGAAGTTGCTGGCGACCTACGCTTACTACATCGTAAGTTAGAAAAGTCTAATTTATTAGAGGAAGCTCAAAAACTAGATGCAGTAAAAGAAAATGTTCGAAATTTATCACATCAACTCAGTAGTGTTAGTTTTGATAAAGTTTCCTTTAAAAATCAAATTATCAATTTAGTGAGTGATTATTTTGAACCTGATTTTAAAATAAAAGTGAATGGATTGCAAAACTACGATTGGACGACAATTAATAATTCTATTAAACGTTTACTTTACTTAAGTATTCGCGAAAGTATACAGAACTGTAAAAAACACGCAAAAGCGAGTAAAATAACTATCAATTTTTCTGTACGTAAAAAATACGTACATTTGGGTATTATTGATGATGGTATTGGCTTTAATACCATCGTTAATAAAAAAGGAATTGGTTTACAAAACCTACAAGAACGCATTGAAGAGTTAAATGGTAAATTAACTATTAATAGTGAAGTAGGTAAAGGAACCCAAACCAGTATTCAAATACCCTTAAATGGCTGGACAAACAAAAATACTTTTAGTTGATGACCATCAATTGATTCTAGAAGGAATTCTTTCGTATTTGAAAGATATAGATGGTTTAGAAATTGAAACGGCAAATTCGTGTGACGAAGCATTTTCTAAAATAAAATCAAGTTTAAGCGAAAATCCATTTCATATTGTTTTTACGGATTTGAGTTTTGACAATCAAAACCAAAACGTAGTTTTAGATGGAGGCGAAGCTTTTATAAAGTCTATCCTTAAAGAAAAAATTCCTATTAAAGTAGGTGTAATTACTGGACACTCTGAAACAAACAGAATTTTTAATGTAATACACAATTTAAATCCTTCTGCCTATATTTTAAAAGGAAAGTGTAGTACCGATGAATTAACCTTTGCCATTCAAAAAATGTTGAAGGGAGAAGTGTATTACACGCATGAAATTCATCAAAAACTCTTAAAAAGAGCCTTAGTTGAAATACAAATGGATGATATTGCTATTCAAATCTTAAAAGAGCTTCCTAGGCATGCTAAAATTTCTAACCTAGAAGGCTTAATTAAAAAAGATGATGGTTCGTTAATAAAAGTCCGCTCGATAGAAAGTAAACTATCTAAATTAAGAACTGACTTACAAGCTAATAACAATACAGACCTAGTATTAAAAGCAAAAGAATTAGGAATTATAGATTAGTTTTTTTTGCGGAAATCCGCATTTATTTTTACGGTTATCCCGTTTTATACATTACAACTAAGTAATAATTTCGCAATGGAATTCAAACCATTGTTGGGAAGAATCTTGAAAAGAGAGAGAAAATAAAAAAAGCCTTTAGATATCTAAAGGCTTTTTGTTGTAAAACTGTTTCTCTTTAACTCTTTTGCGGAAATCCGCACCTTTTTTTGCGGTAATACCCTTTTTTAACCTTTAACCTCTCATTACATTTGTAACATCTTCTTTTCAAGATTAATTGAAAAAAGACATTTAAGGGGAATAATAAACCTTCTAGAAATTCTAGAAGGTTTTTTTATGCTCTTTACGGAAAATTACACTTTTAACTTCGGTAATCCCTTTTTACACTCCTGATTATCAGCATATATTTGAAGTGTTCATTCTTTAATGACAATTAATTTAAGGGGAATTAAATAATTTTTAAAATGGGAAAATTACTACTACGCAAAACGAACAAAAGCTTAAGCACTTTACTTTCAGTTTTAGCTGAATTTGGTAAAGGAGCTGGCTATGCTCTAAGACACTAAAAGTTAACTAACCAAACTTAAGTGTACAAACCTTCTAGAAATCCTAGAAGGTTTTTTTATTACCACTACTAAAATTGTAAATTAGGCGTTCAATCATTTTATGCCTAAATGACTCAAAAATATATTATTGCTTTAGACCAAGGAACCACTAGCTGTCGTACAGTTATTCTGAATAAAGAAGAAAAGATAGTTGCAAAAACTCAAGAAGAATTCAAGCAGGTTTTCCCACAGTCAGGATGGGTAGAACACGACGCTAATGAAATCTTACAAACACAACTAAGCACTTTACAAAAAGCTATAGAACAAGCTAAAATTTCGCCTTTAGAAATTGCAGGGATTGGTATTACCAATCAGCGTGAAACCACTGTTGTTTGGAATAAAAACACAGGCAAACCTATATATAATGCAATTGTTTGGCAAGACAAAAGAACAGCAGCTACTTGCGAGTTACTCAAAGAAACTGGACTCGAAAACTATGTACGTAAAACTACTGGACTGGTAATTGACAGTTATTTTTCTGCAACGAAAATTCATTGGATATTAAATCATGTAGATGGAGCTCAAGAAGAAGCAGAAAAAGGAAATTTGTTATTTGGAACTATTGATTCTTGGCTTTTATGGAACTTGACCAATAGAAAAATCCATGCTACCGATTACAGTAATGCATCGCGTACGATGCTATATGATATAAAAAACTTGTGTTGGGATAAAACTTTAGTAAAAGAATTAAACATTCCAATTTCAATGTTGCCAGAAGTAAAACCTTCATCCTTTCATTTTGGAAATTATGAATTAGATGGAGTTCAAATTCCAATAGCCGGAATTGCAGGAGATCAACAATCTGCCTTATTTGGGCAAGCGTGTTTTAAAAAAGGGGAAGCTAAAAACACTTACGGAACAGGATGCTTTATGTTGATGAATACTGGTGAAAACTTAGAATACTCTGAAAATGGTTTAATTTCTACAATTGCTTGGGGAATTAACAACAAAGTGTATTACGCTCTTGAAGGAAGTGTTTTTGTTGCTGGTTCAGCAATTCAATGGTTACGAGATGGACTACAAATTATCAATAATGCAGAGGAAAGTGAACTTTTTGCTGAAGAAGTTACCGAAGAAAACCCTGTTTACGTAGTTCCTGCTTTTGCTGGCTTGGGCGCTCCGTATTGGGACATGTACGCTAGAGGTGCTGTTTTTGGTTTGACTCGTGATACAGGAAAAAATCACTTAATTAAAGCCACATTACAATCATTAGCTTATCAAACCAAAGATATTTTAGATGTTATGCAAAAAGATAGCATGCTTAAACTTTCCTCTTTAAAAGTAGATGGTGGAGCATGTGCTAATAATTTATTGATGCAGTTTCAGGCAGATATCTTAAATGTAGCTGTAGAGCGTCCTGAAGAAATTGAGACCACCGTAATGGGAGCTGCTTATTTGGCTGGATTCTGTGTTGGTTTTTGGCAACAAAACGATATTGTTAACAAAAGAAAAATAGATAGAACATTTACTCCATCTTTCTCTAAAGAAAAAAGAGAAAAGCTATACCGTACTTGGCAAAAAGCTGTTGAACGTACTAAAGATTGGATTGACTAAATAATTATATATATAAATGCTTAAGAGAAGAGATTAGAAATACAGAAGAAAAATCTTTAGATACTTTTATTGAAAAAGTATTAGACCCTTTAAGAAAGGATAACCCTAGGTTAATTGAAACACTTTATAAGGATATAAATTATTTGTTAAAAGGAATTGAGAAAGAAGGAGAAGGTGATTTATGTATTGAAAATGGAGATTTTGTTACAGAAAACGGAGATCTTAAAATTACTGGGTATCAATCTAGGCTTCATGTAATTTCAAATTATCTTCATGTGGAAATTGCTTATAAATTAATAAATAGTAATTCTTTAAACATTTCTAGAGAAATGGAAGAATTTGAAAAAAATATAAATGAAAGACCCAACTACACTCCTGAATATAAATCTTCTTTAGATAAAATAAAAAAAAGTTTAAAAGAAGAAAGGAGACAAAATCTAGGTGAAAAAGAAAACTTTTGGAATAAGGTCTGGGATACTGATAATTTAGAATTAAAACCAAATATAGCTGGATTGGGTATAAACTTTAACGAAATCATAAAAAAATTTAAGAAAAATTAGAGTTAAATAATCATGGCAAAATTTTACGACAAAATAACAACTCGAGTTCAACAGTTTATTGAAGCACAAAAGCTCTTTTTTGTTGCTACAGCAGCAAAAGAAGGACGAATTAATCTTTCTCCTAAAGGAATGGATACCTTTAGGATACTTAACGAAAATACAGTTGCTTGGTTAAGTGTTACAGGTAGCGGAAATGAAACTTCCGCACATTTATTAGCTGATAACCGAATAACAATTATGTTTTGTACTTTTGAAGGGGATCCAAACATACTCAGACTATATGGAAAAGCAGAAGAAATTCTTCCAACTCATGATAAGTGGAGTAACTATGCTGATTTGTTCCCTAAACTTCCAGGTACTCGTCAAATATTTATTGTTTCTGTTGAAAGTGTACAAACCTCTTGTGGAATGTCTATTCCTTTTTATGAGTACCAAGGAGAGCGAAATCAATTAAATGATTGGGCTATTGAAAAAGGTGAAGAAGAAATTAAACAATATTGGAATGACAGAAACCAAACTAGTATCGATGGCTTTGACACTTTACTAAAAGAGGAAACATCTTCTTAATCAACTTTTAAAATCTCTTCATTTTTTTAAACCCTGATAAAAATCATGTTTTAACTTAAACTATACTTGTATTTTTGAAGCAATAAAGTATAAGAAGAAATGACACAATTAATGAATATCCCAATGGTATCTTGGACAAACGGAACCATTATGATGGTTATTTTTGGTTTGGTTTGTATAGGTTTAGTAACTGCTCTTTTAATTTTTGTTAATGGTGGCAAGAAGAAAGAGTAGGTAAATTTTAGTTTTAATAGTTGATGGAAGAAGCACTCTTTAATAATGTGTTAGTGGTTTAACGTTTGAGTGCTTCTTCTTCTTTTTTATTTAAATGCGTTTAATCCTGTGATATCCAATCCTGTGATTAATAAATGAACATCGTGTGTTCCTTCATAGGTTATTACACTTTCTAAGTTCATTGCATGCCTCATAATTGAGTATTCTCCAGAAATTCCCATTGCACCTAACACCTGTCTTGCTTCACGTGCTATTTTCAACGCCATGTCAACATTATTTCGCTTTGCCATAGATATTTGAGCTGATGTTGCGCGACCTTCATTTTTTAAGCTTCCTAAACGCCATGTTAACAATTGAGCTTTCGTAATTTCAGTAATCATTTCAGCTAGTTTTTTTTGTTGTAACTGAAATTGACCTATTGGTTTTCCAAATTGTGTACGTTCTTTCGCATAACGCAATGCCGTATCGTAACAATCCATCGCAGCACCAATAGCCCCCCAAGCAATGCCATAGCGAGCAGAGTCAAGGCATAATAATGGAGCTCCTAATCCTGATTTATTTGGCAATAAGTTTTCTTTTGGAACTTTTACATTATCAAAAATTAACTCCCCTGTAATTGATGCTCTTAACGACCATTTATTATGTGTTTCTGGCGTAGAAAAACCTTCCATACCACGTTCAACTAGTAAACCATGAATGCGTCCTTCTTCATTTTTTGCCCATACAACAGCTACATCACAAATGGGTGCGTTTGAAATCCACATTTTAGCCCCATTCAGTAAATAATGGTCACCCATGTCTTTAAACTTTGTTTCCATTCCACTAGGGTTGCTACCATGATTTGGTTCTGTTAATCCGAAACTTCCCATCCATTCACCAGAAGCTAATTTTGGTAAATATTTTTGTCGTTGAGCTTCGGTTCCGTAGTTATAAATAGGTCCCATAACAAGAGAAGACTGTACTGAAGCAGTAGATCGAATTCCGCTATCCCCCCTTTCTAGCTCTTGCATAATTAACCCATAAGAAATTTGATCTAACCCTGCACCTCCATACTTTTCAGGAATATAAGATCCGAAAGCTCCTACTTCTGCCAATCCGTTAATTAATTCCTTCGGAAATTCTGCACGTTGTGCATACTCTTCAATAATTGGAGATAAGTTTTTCTTAACCCATTCACGAGCAGTGTTTCGAACAAGTTTATGCTCCTCGGTTAATAAATCATCTACTTGATAATAATCTGGGGCTTGAAATAAATCAGACTTCATAAATATATTTTAAAATTAATTCTACTAATTGTATAAGAGAAATGTAAAATTAATCGCGATTTGTTGTATGCGTTTCTTAAAAGAATTGATTCAAAAATACTTAAAAAAATGGTTATTAGTGCAGGTTTGCGTATGTTTGTACTAATGAGATTTACTTTAGGAAAAGAGGAGCGTTTAAAAAGCAAAAAGCTCATAGGAAGACTATATGAGGAGGGAAAGGTGATAAAAGTTTTTCCGCTAAGAATGGTGTATATACAAACCGAACACACCTCAAAATTTCCTGCGCAAGTTGGAGTTTCTGTACCTAAACGTAATTTTAAAAAAGCAGTAGATAGAAACCGTATAAAACGATTACTTCGTGAAACCTACCGTAAAGAGAAGTATACTATTTATGAGACTGTAGATAAACCGTATGTATTTATGATTTCTTATCTTGCAAGAGATGAATGGAAATATGCCGATTTAGAGCATAAAATGAAGAAATTATTAACAAAGTTTATTACAGAAGTTACTCAAGATGAAAAATAGAAAATTCCTTTTTTTTGGTTCGCTTATTGTCATCTCTCTTTTCTTTTCTTTTCAATCTCGTTTTTTTGAGATTGCTAAACAAATTGAAATTTACAACAACCTTTTTAAAGAGTTGAACATTAATTATATTGATGAAATCAACCCTGGTAATTTAACTGACAAGGCGATAAAAAACACCCTTAAGAATTTAGATCCATACACCAATTTTTATAATGAACAAGATGTTGAAGATGCACGCATTCGTCGTGAAGGTGAATATGGAGGTATTGGTATTTCTACATTTTACACCAAAAGAGGAATTGTGGTTTCTGAAATTTACAAAGGTTTTTCGGCCGATAAAGCTGGCTTAAAAGCAGGTGATATTATTACCAATGTAAACGGACAAGAGTTAGCCACTTTGGAGAGAGGTCAATTTTCACAAATGTTAAAAGGAGTTCCGGGAAAAGAGCTTTCTTTACAGGTAAAAAGAAATGGTCAAACAAAAAATATATCTGTAAAACTTGATAAAGTTATTTTAAACCCTGTCCCTTTTTACGATATGATTGATACTGAAACAGGGTATATTGTTTTAACACGATTTATCAGTCAAAAGGCTACCGAAAGTGTTGTAAATGCGTTTAGTGATCTAAAGAAAAGAGGGATGAAAAAATTGGTTTTTGACTTAAGGTACAATCCTGGTGGTTCTTTATTTGATGCAGTAAATATTACCAATTTATTTATTCCAAAAGGGTTGAAAGTTGTTGATACTCGTGGAAAAACTAAAAAAAATAGTAGAACTTATAAAACAAGTAGAGAACCTTTAGATGCTGAAATTCCTATCGTAGTTTTAATAAATGGTCGATCGGCTTCTGCCTCAGAAATTGTCTCTGGTGCCCTACAAGATTATGATCGAGCTGTAATTATGGGAGAGCGTTCTTTTGGAAAAGGGCTAGTACAACGTTACTTTAATTTGAGTTACGGAACACAAATGAAAATCACAATCTCTAAATATTACACCCCAAGCGGACGATGTATTCAAGAATTAGATTATGCCAATAGAGATCCGAAAACAGGAAAAGTTCCTAAATTTTCTGATGCTACTCTTAATGAGTTCACAACTCAAAACGGACGAAAAGTATATGATGGTGGAGGTGTAACTCCTGATATAGCAAATAATTTTTCGAAGAAAACAGAAGAAACAGATGATTTACTAAAATCAAGAGCAATATTCAATTTTGTAACTGATTTCACATATCAAAACCCTAGTTTATCTACTGAAAACTATACTTTTTCTCCTTCTGATTTCAATAAATTTAAAGACTATTTACTTCGTAAAGACACTGCTTTTGTTTCTAAAGAAGAGAAGCTTTTTCAGAAAGCATACGAATCAGTAGAAAACAACAACAAAATCACTTCAGAATATAACTCAATTATCCAAGAATTAAAAGCAGCTAAAGTTGCTAAAGTTTTGGAGAATGAAGATCTTTTATCTAAAGAAATTGAAAATGAAATTATTGAGCGTTATGCGTACAAAGAAGGAATGTATAAGCATTTATTTAAAAATGATATAACTATAAAAAATGCTGTAAACTTGCTAAATAACCCTAAAAAATATAGCACTACTTTAAAAAAATAGCTTCTTTAACATAATTTGTATATTTGTACTTTAAAAACATATGTCGAAACCTATCCTAAAAGAACGTACAAGAGCCCAAGAATCTACAAATGCTATTGAGCGTTTATACATTTCAATGCGACACTTATTTAGTCGCGGTTTTTATAAACCAATGGGGGTTTCTGGTGAAACCTTACGTAAATCACTATTATCATTACGACCAGAAATTTATGGTTCTATTGCAGAAAATAAAACTGAATTAAACGGATTGGTATACGTTATTGAACGTTTACCTGAAGGAATTGAAGAATGTCAGTTTATATATTTAACCGCAGATGAGGGATATCGTAACTCAAAATTTAAGGCTATCGTTCCTCCTAAAAGAAGGAGAAACTGTTATCGCATTGATAAAGATCAAATGAATATTGAAATTACTAGAGGGCGCTCTGAGATTTACGATATTCTTACACACTTGACTTTTTTATTTATTGAATCTCATAAAATTAAAGACCGAGTGGTTTTTAATAATGGAGAAAGCTTTATTCGTGAATGGCTATTATTAGAAGATATTGTAATACACAATAAAACACTTACGGATGAAGAAAAAGATGTAATTGTTGTACATCTTGGTAATATTTTAGGAAGAACTTACGATGAAGTATATGATGCTTATAACACATTTTCAACAGAAGAGAACCAAAACAGGTTTTTCCATCTAATTTACTGGTTAGGTAAATTAGCGATTAATGAAACACTATATGACCAAAAACGTTCTATTAAATTTAGTTCTGTTTTAACTCAAGAAATAGGACACCATTATTATGGAGAAATGTGGGCTAACAACATTAAAAAGGTATTGTTAGACAACGAGTTAATAGAACGCCCTATCCATATCATTAGTGCAAACATGCATAGTGTAATGAATAGTATTTATGCACAAAACGCTTTACCAAAAGAAGCTAAAAAGCACAAAGATTTTCAACTTTTTGAAGTATTGAGTAATGCTAATAGCAGTACTTTGCAATCTGCCGTTAAAAATTATGCTTCCGAAAACGGATTAATATATATCAAAGACACTTCAGGAACCAATATCAATGTTCAGGTAATTGATACCCAAAAAATTGATTTTGAAACAAACTCTTTTAACAAAGTTAATTCAGTTGGAGAAGATCCTGTAATCATTGTAATGGATTATGCTTTTGGTGAACAGGCTTTTGAAACTATGGACGAGCTTTTAAAGCCCTATAAGACTAAAGGAGAAAAAATCCATTTAGATGTTCAATCTGTTTCAATTATGGGAAAAGCAGGTATTTTAGAAGGTGGTAAAGGAGATATTATGATTCCTTCTTCACATATTTTTGAAGGAACTGCTGATAATTACCCATTTAAAAACGAACTATCAAAAGAAGATTTAGAAGGTTTTGGTGTTCAAGTTTTTGACGGAGCAATGATTTCTGTCTTAGGAACGTCGTTACAAAACAAAGATTTACTACGATTCTTCCACGATTCAACTTGGAATGTAATCGGACTAGAAATGGAAGGAGCGCATTATCAAAAAGCGATTCAATCTGCCTCAAAAATTAGAGGAAATATTTCAGAAAATGTAAAAGTACGTTATGCATATTACGCCTCAGATAACCCACTAGAAACAGGTGCTACACTTGCCTCTGGAGGACTTGGAATGAGCGGCGTAACACCTACTTATGCTATTACGCAAAAAATACTAGAACAAATATTTTAGTCGCAGAACGACTACCAAAAAACCTAATTAAACCATAAAAAAGACTTCTTTTCAAATTAAAAGAGGTCTTTTTAGTTTTTACATAATTTTAAAGACAGGTTTTGCTCATAGCCTTTTTTCTTATTTTATATTTGCACTCACAATACAACAACACACAACAATGAATATTCTAATTTTAGGATCGGGCGGTAGAGAACATGCCTTTGCTAAAAAACTTTCAGAAAGTACCAAAATCAATAATCTTTTTGTTGCTCCTGGTAATGCGGGAACTGATGCAATAGCAAGGAATATTGCCATCAATCCAACTGCTTTTACACAAGTAAAAGAAACTGTTTTACAACACAATATTACTATGGTAGTTGTAGGTCCTGAAGCGCCTTTAGTTGAAGGGGTTCATGACTTTTTCTTAGCTGATGAAGAGTTAAAAAATATTCCTGTAATTGGCCCTAAAAAAGACGGTGCTTTACTAGAAGGAAGTAAAGATTTTTCGAAGCAGTTTATGGAAAAACACAATATTCCTACAGCTCGTTACCAATCTTTTACTACTGAAACATTATCCGAAGGAAAAAAATTCTTAGAAACCTTAGATGCTCCGTATGTATTAAAAGCTGACGGATTAGCTGCTGGTAAAGGAGTTTTAATTTTAAATGATTTAGAAGAAGCTAAAGCTGAGTTAGAAGAAATGCTTTCTAATCAAAAATTTGGAAGTGCTTCATCAACTGTAGTTATTGAGGAGTTCTTAAAAGGAATAGAATTATCTGTTTTCGTATTAACGGACGGAAAGAATTATAAAATATTACCTTCTGCTAAAGATTACAAACGTATTGGAGAAGGTGACACAGGGCTAAATACAGGCGGTATGGGAGCTATTTCTCCTGTTCCTTTTGCTACGGATGATTTTTTAACGAAAGTGGAAGAATTGGTTGTTAAACCAACAATTGAAGGTTTACAAAAAGACGGAATTGATTATAGAGGATTTATTTTCATCGGATTGATGAACGATAACGGAAATCCTTCGGTAGTTGAATACAACGTTCGTATGGGGGATCCTGAAACAGAAGTGGTATTACCACGTATTCAATCAGACTTAGTAGAGTTGTTTGAAGGAGTTGCTACGCAAACTTTAGGAGAGAAATCATACGAAGTTACTCCACAAACAGCAACTACAGTTATGTTAGTTTCTGGTGGGTATCCTGAAGCTTATGAAAAAGGAAAAGAAATTACAGGTTTTAATACTGTAGACGATTCTATCGTTTTTCATGCAGGAACCACTTTAAAAGATGGTAAAGTTGTTACGAGCGGTGGACGTGTAATGGCAATTACTTCTTTTGGAGACTCTATAGAAGAAGCCATAGAAAAATCTTATAAGAGCATCGATAAAATAGCTTTTGATAAAATGAATTATCGAAAAGATATCGGTTTCGATTTAAAATAATTATAATAATAAAGGAGTTGAAAATTCAACTCCTTTATTTATTTCATTGCCTTTTCTAACGTAAACGAAAACTCGGAACCTTCTCCGTGCACACTTTTTAAAAGAATGGTTTCGTTATGCGCTTCAATAATATGTTTTACAATAGAAAGCCCAAGCCCCGAACCTCCTTGTTCACGTGAGCGACTTTGGTCTACTCGATAAAAACGTTCAAATAAACGAGAAATATGTTCTTGTTTTATTCCTTCACCATTATCATTTATTTTAATGATAAGCTTATTCTGGTTGTACGGTTCAACACTCACTGTAGTTATACCTCCAACTCTACCATATTTAATAGAATTTACAACAAGATTAATAAGTACCTGTTCAATTCTTTCAACATCTCCTTTTACTAAATGAGGAAAATCATACACTTTATCAAAACGTAGCGTGATATTTCGTTTTTTCGCCTTCATTTCAAACAAGTCGAACACGTTTTGAATAAGCTCTATAATATTAAAGGTTTGCATGTTCATTTTCATTCCCTCAGTTTCTAACTTAGCAATCATGTCTAAATCTTTAACAATTGAGGTTAATCGTTCTACCCCTTTATTAGCTCTTTCTAAATATTTTTCAAGAATTTCTTTGTCATCAGCAGCTCCTTCAATAAGCGTTAAAATATATCCTTGTACTGTAAAAAGTGGTGTTTTTAACTCATGAGCTACATTTCCTAAGAAATCACGGCGAAATGAATCACGCTGGGTTAAATTAGCTATCTCTTCACTCTTCCCTTCAACATACTCTTGTACACTTTTAGTTAACGCTTCTACATCGGTCGTTACTTTATTTCTTTTTAAATCATTCTCATCTAAAATAGAAATGTCTTCATACATCTTTTTTACTCGTTGGTAAATAAAATGTTCTGCTCTGTATTGAATTACAAAAAAGGAGATAATAAACATTACAAGACCAAAAATTACAATGGTTACAACTCCTAAGCTGTTTAATAAAAACAAGTACGATAATACTGCTATGACAATAGATAATAGCGTTGAATATAACGCCGACCAAAGTGCGTAGTTATACGTTTTTTTTATTTTTTTCATCTGTTTTTTCTATTATTTTTTAAATGTCAGATGTAATTCGCCAATAATTATCTCAAGAAGAATCAAAATTATTATAGCTCATTTCATTATAAAAAAATAGATTGCTAGCTAGCAATCTACTTATAAAATTTTGAGTTTAAAAAATTATTTATCTATTTCGTCTAATACAAACTTATACCCAACTCCTTTTACTGTTTTAAAATAGTGATCTCCTATTTTTTCACGAAGTTTACGTATGTGTACATCTATCGTTCTTCCGCCCACAACTACTTCATTTCCCCAAACGCTATCTAAAATAACTTCTCTTTTAAATACTTTTCCTGGTTTTGAAGTTAATAAAGAGAATAATTCAAATTCTTTTCTTGGTAAAGATATTTTCTCTTCTCCTTTAAAAACTACATACTCGTCTCTATTGATGACTATATCTCCAATTTTTGTAGTGGTATCCGCTTTTTCCTCAGTTTTTAAACGACGTAGTAACGATTTTACCTTGCTTATTAGCACTTTTGGTTTTACTGGTTTAGTTATATAGTCATCTGCTCCAGCGTCAAAACCTGCTACTTGTGAGTAGTCTTCTCCTCTAGCGGTTAAAAAAGAAATTATCACATCTTCAAGAGGTTTTACATTTCTAATTTTTTCACATGCTTCGATACCATCCATTTCAGGCATCATAATGTCTAATAAAATTAAATGTGGAGTTACTTTTTTTGCTGTTTTTACAGCTTCTGCTCCGTTGTTTGCAGTGAAAACCTGATATCCCTCTGATTTTAAATTGTAACCTACAATTTCTAAAATATCTGGCTCATCGTCAACTAGTAAAATTTTAATATCGCTAGTGTTCATTATTCATTTATATTGTGTTATCCAAAAGTAATCATAAAATAATAAACCCTTTATATACATGCTTAACTTAACGTTCATTTAATATTTACCAAACTTTTGCTTAAAGAAAACGAAGAGATTTCTTTTGTTTTTTCTTTTTTTGTAGTTTTTGTATCTTTATACAAATTGTTTCCTATGAAAATTATTTCTTCCCTAGGGGAAATTACTTCCAATGCTAAAAATGCTTTTAAGCGATTTCCTATAGCCCTTTGTTGGGCAATCATTGGTACACTGTTTACTTTATTTACAATTGAAACAGATACTTTTGATAACGCTTTTTATGGTAAAGTTATTATAACTTTTACTTTAGGGGTTAGCTGGTTAATCGCTACTCGTTTTTTGGAAGAACAATTTAAAAGAGATAAAACATGGATATTCTTGCTAACTCTTGGTTTTTTACTTCTATTTTATTTTAGTATTGAAGTTAATGGTTCAAAAATTCACCAAAATTCTACTATTCGATTTATACTTTACTTTGTGTCAGGTCATTTACTAGTGATGGTAGCCCCTTTTATCTTTAAATGGAATAAATCTGCTTATTTTAATTACGTAAAATCAGTTTTTATAGCAATTGTTAGAAGTTTATTTTTTTCACTAATTTTATATTTAGGAATTGTTTTGGCACTCTTAGCCATTAAACATTTATTTAATATAGATTTTAAAGGAGAACGTTTTTTTCAGGTTTTTGTGCTTTGTATAGGAGTTGTAAATACTTGGATTTACCTTTCAGATTTTCCTAAAGATGTTCATAACCAACTTGCAATTAACTACACAAAAGCTTTAGAGGTATTAGTTAAGTATATTTTAATTCCATTAGTAATTTTATACCTCATCATTTTATATGCTTATAGTTTAAAAATTGTAATTAATTGGAACTTACCTAAAGGGTGGGTTTCTTATTTGGTTATTGCTCTTTCATTTTTAGGTTTTATTGTGCAAATACTTATCAATCCTATTCAAAAAACTATTAACTCTCGTACAATTAGAAAGTTTTATCCATGGTTTTATTATTTGTTATTACCGTTAATAATTTTACTTTTTATTGCTGTTTTTAGACGTATTAACGAATATGGGATTACCGAAAACCGTTATTTCGTACTTGTTGTAGCTTGTTGGATTTTAGCTATGACCTTGTACATACTTTTTAGTAAGCGTAAAAAAATTAAAGTCTTTCCTTTTAGTTTAGCTCTTATTACTTTTCTCATTTCTTTTGGGTTTTGGGGAACTTTTTCAATATCAACAAAAAGTCAACTTATTCAATTTAAGAAAGTATATACTGACATTAAGAATGATAATTTTACTACCACTTTTGAAAAGAAAAATCGGCTACGTTCTATCGTTCGGTACTTAAACAATAAACAGGAATTACATAAAGTAGAAAACATTTTAGGCTATAATCCAAAAACAACGTTTAAAACTGATAGTCGTTGGCAATTACAAAATAGATTAATGGATAGTTTAGATATAAAAGTAATTGATGACGCTAATGATACTTACAGAAATAGTTATTATAGTATCGATGATTCTAAAATGATTATCAACACTAAAAATTATGATGTCTTAAAAATATTATATTTTAATTCTTATGAAAATCGTAACTCTATTAATAGCTATCGTTTTTCTTTAAGTGAAAAAACCAACATTATCAAAGTTTCAAAAGGAGATACTCATGTTGGAGATATAGACTGCTCAGAAATGATTAAAGAGCTTAAAAATCAAGAAGTAAATTACAATGTTTCACCTAGTTTAATGACAATTGAACATCGTTTTAAAACCCTAAATATAAAGTTCGTTTTTCAAAATATAAATCTATCAAAAATTGATAATGCTACCGAAAAACACTTATCTAATGCTAGTGCTTACGTGTTAATTAAAGAAAATGCTGAATAAAACTAACTTACAAAACATCCTGTTTTTAGATATTGAAACGGTTCCTGAAGTAGAATTGTTTGCTGATTTATCTCCTGAAATGCAAGAGTTATATGCTTTAAAAACGCAATACCAGCGTAAAGACGAGTTTACTCCTGAAGAGTTTTATCATAGAGCAGGTATTTGGGCTGAGTTTGGAAAAATAATCTGTATTTCTGTAGGTTATTTTGTAGAGCGTAAAGGTGAAAGTCAACTACGAATTACTTCTTTTTATGGTGATAATGAGCATAAACTTTTGGTTGATTTTAAAAATTTGTTAGATACACACTTTAATCATCCAAATCATTTGTTATGTGCTCATAACGGTAAAGAATTTGATTTTCCATACATAGCACGTCGTATGATTATCAATCAGATTGAATTACCTAGTAAACTCAACTTATTTGGAAAAAAGCCTTGGGAGGTTCCGCATTTAGATACTTTAGACCTATGGAAATTTGGCGATTATAAACACTATACTTCTTTAAAATTACTTACTGCTATTTTAGGAATTCCGTCACCCAAACAAGATATTGATGGAAGCGAAGTTGCTAATGTTTATTACCAAGAGAAAAACCTATCACGTATTGTTGAATATTGCGAACGAGATACCGTAGCGGTAGCTCAGTTGCTATTACGCTTTTTAAATAAACCTTTGGTTGATGAAATTGATATTATAAAGGTGTAATATACACACATTAAAAGTTATTATCTTCTTTAAACTTTTACTCACTATTATTTTACTTTCTTCTTAATACTTCTTGAAAGTTTCTTGTCAAAAATTGGAACTATAATCACATCACGTTCGTTTTTGCTAAACTTAATTTTAGTTGCATACGATAAAAATTCAAATTTTACTGAATCAAGTTCTTTTAACTCTATAGTATGTAAGTCTTCTTTGCTTATTGTTTTTAACAACCTATCTTTCTCTAAATCAGTTATTTTATATTTATCTAGTAAAATTTTTATTCTTTTGATTGCTTTTTTTTGTATTTCTTCTTGAGTTTTTTTTAAGTAGTGTGGAATATCAATATCTTTTTCGGTAATAAATTTATTATTTAAATAATATAATCTTAAAGAAGCAAAGCCTTTTGAAGGAATATTAATTTTTAAAATTTTTATTTGATCAATTTCTATATTATAAGTTTCAGAAACAAAAACAATTTCTTTAGCAACTACTTTTAATTCATTTTTATTAAGGCTATAATCTTTTAACAATAAAGTGGCTCTTTTCAGTGCTTTTTTGTATTCTAATAATTTTTTCTTATTAATATGATTGGCAACAAAATCAGGGATAATTTGAGTCACATTATTAATATTCTTTAATTTTATCCCTCTATTATTTAATAAAAGTAAATTTGTTGAACTTTTTTTAACTTCTAAACTAATAGAATCTACTTCTTTAATTTTTATAATATCCCAATCAAAAGCTTTATTGACTTCTATATAAAGTTCTTGTAATTTCTTTTCATTTGTTATTCCAGCTTTTTTAAATAATTGCAAAGTCTTTTCTTTAACCTTTCCCTTTTCTTCTTTTGATTCAATATGTTGATTATTTGTTTTTTTCTCTTTTGTTATTAAATTTTGAATATTTATTTTTGAAAAAACATAATTAATAGCTTTAGTACTCCCTTTTGAACTAAAAATTAAATCGTTTTGACTATTATAATCAGATATTCTTACATTTATTTTAAGAGCCTTTTTCAGTCTTTCAATAAACTCTATCTGATTAACTTCTTCTTTAGTTATAGTATTTATAAAACTTTTTAAGAATAAGGTTTCATTATCCTTTGATTTTGAAATTTCAACTGATTTATAAATTGTGTTAGGCTCATTGTCAAAAACCCAAAGAATTTCAACAGAAGATGTATCCGGAAAATAACCAGAATTTGTTATATAAAAATTTAAAGACTCTTCATTGAAAAGATTAAGAACTAAAATGGGTTTATTGTAAGGAAAATCATTTCCTTTTCCTATTACACTTGCTGTTCTATACTTACCATCAAAAACATTTCCTCCAGATTTATAATTCCAATTTTGACCCCAAATTGTTTGATTAAATAAAATTGAAATTAAAATAATTTTCTTTACTAGCACCTTAACAGATTGAATATGATTAAAACTGAAATATATAAAATATACTTTAGCTTCATTATTTATTCATTTAAAAATCGAATTATTCGCCCTCCAATTTCATAGAAAGCTCAAACCAACGTTCTTCTTTTTCTTCTAAACTATCAATTATTTGCTGTAGTTCTAGCGATTTTTCATTAATCTCTTCAGGTGAAACTTCGTTATTTGCAAACTGATCTTCAATTACTCCTTTTTTCTTTTGAAGTTTTTCAATATCTTTTTCAAGTAATCCGTATTCTCTGTTTTCGTTATAACTTAACTTTCCTTTTTGAGGGGTTTTTTCTTGCTTTTCAGTTACTTTCTTTTCTTCTTTAGGTTCTGATGGCTGCGAGCTCTCATACGCTCTGTAATCAGAGTAATTTCCAGGAAAATTCTCCACTACTCCATTTCCTCTAAACACAAATAAACCATCTACGATTTTATCCATAAAATAACGATCATGCGATACTACCATTAAATTCCCTGGGTAATCGAGTAAAAAACTTTCTAACACGTTTAAAGTTACCACATCTAAATCGTTCGTGGGCTCATCTAGAATTAAGAAGTTAGGGTTTTGAATTAAAACAGCACATAAGTACAAACGCTTCTGCTCTCCTCCACTTAATTTTTCAACAAAATCGTATTGTTTTTTTCTATCAAATAAAAAGCGTTCTAATAACTGTGCTGCAGAAATTCTTCTTCCTTTAGTTAACGGAATTTCTTCTCCAAATTCTTTAATAACTTCTATTACTTTCTGTCCTTCTTTTATTTGGATTCCTTTTTGAGTATAGTAGCCAAATTTTACTGTTTCACCAACAATTACCTTACCTCCATCAACAGGCAATTTACCCGTTAGTATGTTTAAAAAAGAAGATTTTCCTGTTCCGTTTTTTCCAATGATTCCTATACGTTCACCTCGCTTAAAAACGTAGTCAAACCCATCTAAAATAACTTTATCACCAAAGTCCTTTTTTAGTTTATGAAGCTCTACAATTTTGCTTCCTAAACGTTCCATGTTTATTTCTAACTGAACTTCGTGCTCTTTTCTACGTTGATGTGCTTTTTCTTTAATTTGGAAAAAGTCATCAATACGCGATTTAGATTTGGTTGTACGGGCTTTTGGTTGACGACGCATCCAATCCAACTCTTTTTTAAATAAACTTTTAGCTTTACTTAAATTAGTAGCTTCTAAAGCCATTCGTTCTTCTTTATTTTGAAGATAGTACGAATAGTTTCCTTTGTATTTATATAGTTTTCCGTTGTCTAATTCAATAATCTCATTACACACACGCTCTAAAAAATAACGGTCGTGTGTAACCATAAACAACGTAATTTTTTCTTTCGCAAAAAAAGCTTCCAACCATTCAATCATTTCCAAATCTAAATGGTTTGTTGGCTCATCTAGTATTAATAAATCTGGTTTATTAATTAGAATAATAGCTAACGACAATCGCTTCTTTTGTCCTCCAGAAAGATTTCCTACTTTTTGTGATAAATCATCAAGTTTTAACTTGAATAAAATTTGTTTGTATTGTGTTTCGAAATCCCATGCATTATGCTGCTCCATCTGCTCAAATGCTTTTTGATACGCTTCTGTATCGTCAGGATTTTGTAAGGCTTTTTCGTATTGTTTAATAATTGGAAGAATGGTACTTTCAGCAGAAAAAATAGTTTCTTCAATAGTTAAATCTGGATTCAAGTCATCATCTTGCGCCAAATACGCAATATTAATTCCTTTTCTGCTTATAACTTGTCCTTCATCTGGTGTATCCTTTCCAGCAATAATGTTTAAAATAGAGGTTTTTCCGCTACCATTTTTAGCAACAAAGGCTATTTTTTGATCTTTATTAATTCCAAAAGAAATATCTTCAAACAAGACCTTTTCACCATACGATTTTGCTATGTTTTCTACTGATAGGTAATTCATTCTCTAAAATTTTATGCAAAGAAACAAAAAACCCGAGCAATAGCTCGGGTTTTGTTATAATTAAAAGAAATGCTTTTATTTCTTCATTAATTTAATGGTTTCTGATTTTTTACCATCGTTCGCTTCTAATAAATTCCTGTTTTTAAATTAGAAACATTTACAGTACCATTAACTGTTTTTCCTGTTAATACAACTCTACCAATTGTATTTGTTATTTTGTAATTTACATTTTCGTTGCTTCCAAATTTTACAGTAACATTACTTATTGCTGGGTTTGGGAATGCTATTAAGCTTGATTTTGCTTCCTTGTCTAATGGTTCAGCAAACTCATTACTTGTATTTCCTGCTACTGAAGATGATGAATTAACAATATTCACTGTATAATCTTCTACCTCTCCATCTGCAAAAGTTTCGCAAGCTGTTGATGCTCCGTTATATTTCATAGAAACACGCATTCTTGTTTGTCCTAATAACGCGCTTGATGGAATAGAAATATTAGCTGATCTGTTTGCTGCTGTACTAGAAGAACCTAAAGAAGTTTGTTCACTAGCCTCAAAAGTTCCATTACGGTTATAATCAATCCAAACGGTAAAATACTCAGTATATGAAGAACCACCAAATCCTGCACTTACAATAATTTGATTTGTTGTTCCTTGAGTAACCGTTGCTATTTTACTTGTAAAATCACCATACCCTTCATTTGCAGAAGTTGTATTTGTCATTCCACCAAAAGAAACATAATCTATCCACTCGTAAGTAACTCTATTTCCTTTTGAAGAACAATAGCTAACAACATTATCTAACGTAGTTACATTTACCGTATTACTTGCTGAAGAAATATTTCCGGCAGCATCTTTTGCTCTTACTGAAAATGTATAAGCTGTATTAGCTGTTAAACCTGTTACATTGTAAGACGTTGTTGAAACAGTTGTTAATTTAGTTGCTCCTTGATATACATCATATCCTGTAACACCTACATTGTCTGTTGATGCTGTCCAAGATAACGTCAATGTAGTCTGTGCAACATTTGATGTAGCTAAACTACTAGGTGCTGTTGGTGCTTGTGTATCAGCTACCGCTTCTGTAATATTTACTGTGTAATCTTCAACTTCTCCATATTGGAAAGATGCTTCACAAACTGTTGGTGTTGCATTGTATTTCATTACAATTCTCATTCTAGTAGCTCCTTCAGTTGCTGAAGCTGGCACCGTGAATGATGTGCTTACAGAAGTGTCTTTCGATTTAGCTTTTGTCCAAACCGTTTCACCTGCATCAGAAAAATCTCCATCTTGGTTGTAATCAATCCATACACCATACCCTTCATCATAACTACTTCCAGTCCATTTTGGAGTAATCGTAATGGTATTTGATGCACCTTTTTCTAAATTTGTTGAAACTGCAGTATGGTCAGAGTATCCATTTCCTCCTCCTGAAGAATTATCGATACTTCCTAATTGAACTCTTCCAATATATTCATCAGAAACACTATCTCCTTTAGAAGTACAATACGTAATTGTTGCTGCTGTAGTAGTTGCGTTTACGGTATTACTATCTCCTGAAACATTTCCTGCCGCATCTTTTGATTTCACAGTAAAAGTATATGCTGTACTTGCTGTTAAACCTGTTACATTATATGAAGTAGTTGTTGAACTTCCTATTTTAGTTGACCCTTGATATACATCATATCCTGTAACACCTACGTTATCTGTTGATGCTGTCCAGTTTAACGTTAAACTTGTTGCTGTTATAGAACTTGCAGCTAAACTAGTTGGAGCTGTTGGTACTTCGGTATCGGCAGCTGCATTACTTGTAAATGAACCTGTAAACACTCCTCTACCATAGGTAGATGCTATTACTTTGTTAGTAACATGGTCTCCACTTACGTTCCAGTAATCAAATGAAGTAACACTAACATCACTCATCCCGTTATAAGCTTGATTCCAATTAGGGTTTGCATCATTAAAGTTAGATGTTGACCAAACTCCTAATTGTGTTGCTAAAATAGCTTCTGTTCTATCTAATGGATTTTGTAAAATATCTCTTACAGGAATATTTGGTAGGTTTCCTTCTTTGCTTACCCAGTTTGCTCCTCCATCTGAAGTAGCCCAAACACTTGTTACTCCGTAGTTATGTATCGTTACAAAAATATCATCTTCTGTAGCTCCGAATCTTACTGAAGATACTGAACCAACAAAAGGTGTATTGATATTTGACCATGTAGCATTAGAATTAGTAACGTTTGTTAACTTTAATAGTTTTCCGTTCGCTAATCCTACAAACCATGCATTATTTGTAAAAGGAGACGCTTGAAAAGCTGTTGGGCTTGCATCTAATAATGCATTTGTAATATTTCCTTTTGAATTTGATGCTACATTAATACTCAAAATTGAATTTGAAGAATCTGTTGATGCATTAGATAATAAGCGATTAGCATCATTATCATACCCCATAGGGTTTACAAAGTCTCCCGTATTTTGGTCACTTGATAATGTTGTCGCTCCTCCTTGCTGTCTACCCAAACCATTCCATGGTAAGTTAAACCTATATATTACATTGTTTACATACGTAGCAATCATGTAGTCTCCATCTTTATCAACAAAAGTATAGAATCCGTCACCATCGCTTAGTTCTGTCGAGCTATTAACTCCTGCAACTGCATTTCTAAATGCTTGTGTACCGTTATCTTGCGCACCTGCACTAAAAATTCCATCAACATCACCTGCTCCATCAGGACCAATTCCTGCTTTTACAAACTGAGTTACATTGTATCCTTTGTTTCTTACGCTAATTGTACTTCCTGAGTTTCCTGAATAATAGATTCCTCCATCGTTACCGAATAATATTTTTGATGAGTCATTATTTCCAAAAGCCATCGAGTGCTGATCTGCATGAACATTTTGATGACCAAAACCTCCATACCAATGTGATAATTGAGACCAAGAATTACCTCCGTTAGTAGTTTTAAATAAATCTATCCCTCCAACATAAACTATATCATCATCTGTAGGATCTGCTTCAATTACTAAATCATAAAATGCTTGCCCACGACAAAAATCGTTTGCTGAAATATTTGTATCTGCATCATTTGGTAATGATGTTGCACTCGCTGTTGAAAACGCGTTTGTTGTTTTATAAATATGAACAGGTGCCGCACTTGTTGTTCCTTGTGTTAATGCATAAATCTTATTTGCATCAGTAGCAGAAGTTTCAATTTCAACTCTGTTAGATTCAGTTAAAGGAGATGCTGTTGCTTCTGACCAAGTTCCTCCATTTGTAGAACTGAATACTCTACCTCCTCCTTCACCTAAAGCAGACGCAATAGTTCCCATCCATAAAGTATTGTTAGCACTTACCTCTAAATCATTCGCTATATAATAGTAATCTTTTCCGCCGAAGGTATACTTCATATTAGCAGATTCTATTCTATTCCATGTAGCCCCATTATCTGTAGAACGGTACAACCCTGCAGACTGTAACCCTAACCAGTTTCTAGGACTAGAAGAGTCTCCATACACATGTGCTCCAACTGCAACAAATAATTCTGTTGATGCCCCATTATCCCATGCCAATACATCATTTACGAAATGAACTCCTGATAAAAAAATGTTACTTGCATTGTAATTAATAATTGCATCACCTGCTGCTGGTATATTAACTGCGTTCCATGTTGTACCTCCATCGGTAGTTACATAAACACCATTTCCTACTACGTCTCCTGCTGTGTATTGTTCTCCTGTACCTACATACCATCTATTTGAGTTTCTTGGATCTACAGTGATAGAAGTTACCGATAGGTTTCCTGGTACATTTTGTACTCTTGTCCATTGTGAGTTGGCATTACTAATATTAGTGTTTTTCCATAAACCTCCACTTACTCCACCAGCATATACGGTATTATTTGTAGCGTCATTTGGATCAAATAAAACAACTCTTGTACGTCCTCCTACATTGTTAGGTCCTCTTTCTATCCAAGAGTTTCCATTGTCTCCAGGGTTTTTTTGTTGTGCTCTTTTTTTCAACAGATCTTCTCTCAATCCTGCTAAACTCCCATCTTCCATTTTTCCTGTAGCTGGATTCATGGTGAGTAACTGCATTTGATCAAAATACCTGTTAGGTGGTAACCCTCTATGTTTTCTTTCTTTTTTCCCCCATTTTAACGATTCATTTAAAGGGCTTTCCTTTAAAAAAGTACTGTGTACCTTACGTTGTTCGGTCAGTTTATCAGCAACACTTTGCTTTTTAAGATAATCTGAACCAATAATTGAAACCGCCGCAACAGACAGCCCTCCAATTAGAAATTTAAACTTTTTGTTCATTTGAATTAATTTAATTAAATAATTAAGTTTTATTTCCTAGCGCTTTTTGTTACTGTACCTTTTCTTTGCCTTTTACACTCAATTGAAAAGATTCTTAACTTAACCCTTTATAAATCAGTTTTTAATAGTTCAGCCGCCCCTAGCTAAGTCAAAGATTTTATTCTCATAGTATTTTACAATTTATAACAAGCAAAAGCCTGAGTAAAAAACTCAGACTCTTGTTTGTTATATTTTTATAAGTTTTATTTTTTAAACAGTTTAGTTGTAAGGAGTTTTTGTCCATCGTTTACCTCTAAAATGTACATTCCAGTATTTAACTTTGAAACGTCTAGATTAGAAGATTTTAAATAACCTTCTTTTACTACTTTACCCACAGTATTTATAAGTTTATAACTTATCTTTTCTACTTTTGAAGCAAGTTTTACTTGTATAAAGTCTGCTGCTGGATTAGGGTATGCTAATAAATCTAAGCTTTCTTCATTTCCTATTGCTTCTCCACTGATATTCGCTGAAAAACCTGTTATTGCAGCCACTGAAGAACCAGAAGAAATATTAACTGTATAATCTTCTACCTCACCATAAGTAAATGTTTCACATGCTGTTTGAGCACTATTATACTTCATAGAAACTCTAAGTCTTGTAGTTCCTGAAATATTTGATGGAATTGTAAAATCTTCATAAAGCTCTCCTGCGCTTGAAGAAGAACCACTTAACACTACTTCAGTATCTTCAAAAACGCCATCTTTATCGTAATCAATCCATGCTTTCCAGTACTCGGTATAAGAAGAGCTACTAAATCCAGCACTTACATATAATCGATTAGCTCCTGGAGCCACATTCATTATAAGGTTCGTATAATCTCTATAACCACCATCATTTCCTGTAGTATTATCAACTCCTCCCATAGAAACTCTATCAATCCACTCGTAAGAAGAATTGTTTCCTTGTGAAGCACAATACTCTACTACTGACACATCTTTTGTTGTAAATGTTGCTGTATTACTTGATACTGAAACATTTCCTGCTGCATCTTTTGCTTTTACTGTAAAGTTATATGTAGTATTTGCAGTTAACCCTGTTAAGTTCATTGATGTACCACTAACTGTTCCTGCACTTGTAGTTCCATTAAATACTTCGTAGCTAGTTACTCCAACATTATCTGTTGACGCTGTCCAACTTAACGTTGCTGTTGTTTCTTCAATATTAGATGCTGCTACTGAAGAAGGCGCTGTTGGTGCTTCTGTATCTGGTGTAGCATTTGTAATATTAACTGTATAATCTTCAACTTCACCATAAGAGAATGTTGCTTCACAAGCCGTTGGTGTAGCATTGTACTTTAGCACAACTCTCATTCTAGTAGCTCCTTCGGTTGCTGAAGCAGGTACTGTAAATGATGTGCTTACTGGAGTATCTTTAGACGCTGCTTTGGTCCAAACCGTTTCTCCAGAGTCAGAAAAGTCTCCGTCTTGATTATAATCAATCCATACTCCATAACCTTCACTATAAACAGTTCCTGTCCATTTTGGGGTAATGGTTATTGTATTAGAGTCACCAATAGATAAATCTGTTGAAATTGTAGTGAAATCAGAATATCCTCCACCTCCATCAGAAGTGTTATCGATACTTCCTAATTGAACTCTCTCAATATATTCATCAGCAACGCTATTACCTTTTGAATCACAATAGTTAAGCGGTGGCGTACCTGTTGTTGTTACATTTACTGTTGCTGGTGTTCCTGTTCCACCTTCTGTACATTTCGCAGCTACAGATACCGTATATTCTGTTCCACTTAATAATCCTGTAGCGTTAAATGATGTTCCTGCTACGTTTGTTGTATTTCCTCCAATAGTTACATCATAAGAAGCTGCTCCTGAAACTGCTGTCCAAGTTACTGTAAATCCGTTATCACCAATGTTTGATGAATTTAAGTTTGTTGGTGCTGCTAAAGCACAGTTTTGTACAAATTCTTCTCCTACATTAACTGCATAAAAAGCATTTGTTGTAGAAATTACTTCTTGAGAGTTTGCTCCGTATAAATCTGTTGCAGCTTGTATTGCCGCTGTTCTAGCGTCGGCATATGTTGAACTGGCTGATAAGTAATTTGCTTCGGTACGATACGCTATTTTTGCAGCTTTTGTCATTCCAATTCCGGTAACGTTGTATGTATCAGATGCATCATTTGTTCCTGACCCTCCTACAGTTAGCAAATAGAACCATTTATTTAAAACTCCTGAATTTGTATGAACTCCACAGTAGTCATTAAATCTCGTCGGTACTCCACAATTTGGGTTTTTCCAATTAGTTCCTCCATAGGTATCTGGTTGACCTTGTGATTTTGGGTCATTCATTGAGCGTAAAGCAGCAGAACCACTACGCCTATCTATTTCATCTCCTATTAACCATACTGAAAGGTCTGGGTTTGAATCATTTCCGTTTCCTTTTGCAAAATGCTCAACAGCAGCTCCCCAAATATCTGAAAAAGCTTCATTTAAAGCTCCTGATTCTCTTTGGTAAGCTAAGTTCGCTGTATGAGTACAAACTGCGTGTCCTATTTCATGTGCTGCAACATCAATAGAGGTTAATGCATCAAAACTACCGTTTCCTTCTTGTCCGTTAGAAGAACCGTCTCCATAAGACATTACAGAACCATTCCAAAAGGCATTATCGTAATTCGTATCTACATGTACATAACTTCTAATTTGAGCACCGTTATCATCATAGCTATTTCTATTATGTTTTTGCAAGAAATACTCATATGTTTGTATTGCACCCCAATGAGCATCTAATGCTGCATCATCTTTGTTTGCACTATGTTCAGCTGTAGTCCAATTATTATCATTATCAGTAAACTGGTCATAATTTGTAACATATGGATATGTAGAACCTGGAGCTTGATTTTTTGCATCTCTTGTGTGGATTTTTCTTCCAGTATCACTCAAAATATAGTTTCCTCCACTTAGTGATGTTTCAATGGTTCTAGTTCCACTATAACGTGTTTGTGCAGTTCCTGCTGCAAATGCAGCCGAAATAGCGTTCGCCGCTTTTTTACTTTTTTTTGCGTGAGTAGTTAACTCTCCTACATGACCAAACTTATCTGCATGTTTTATAATTGCATTGTAAAATAATGCTTCTCCTGTATGAGCATCTATGTATAAATACCCTCTGCTTAGCGGTTTTGTAGCAAAAATATCGAACTTATAAGCTAGTCTTGCTTCTTTTTTTCCTATAACTTCTCTAGGAAGAATTAATAACTCTCCATCAGGCTTTTTATAATTATCCATTTCATTGGCTGCCTCAGGATATTCCCATAAATACTTCTCTGCTCCTGTATGCGTTAAAGCTTTTCGAAATGCTTGAGCTTTGGATAGCTTTGGGCTTATATTAACCTTTCCAACATCGTAAAACTCACCATTCATACTCATTAAAGCACCATTTTTTGCGTGAGCTGTATAAGTGGCAAATTCTACTTTTATTCCTTTAAATTTTTGTTGAAATTTTTCATGTGTAAAGCCTAGATCGTCTCTATTTGACTTAATTTTTTGCAAGCCATCATTTTTAAATAGCTTTAGTTTTTGTCTAATTAAATCTGGTGCTTTTTGTAAAGACACCTTTGAGGATTTGTTGAACTTAACGTGTTTTAATTCTCTGTTTTCTTGGGCATTTATAGTATAAATTCCTGTAAGTAGAAAAGCAGATAAAAACACAGTTCTTGCATAATTCTGTTTCATTTTTGAAGGGTTTAGTTAATTTATTTTAATTAAAAAGCCTGAGAAATAACTCAGGCTTTTTTGTAAGAATTTATTTTTTAAATACTTTAGTCGTTAGTAGTTTTTGACCATCATTAACTTGTAAAATATACATACCTGTATTTAGTTTAGAAACATCGATGTTTGAAGAATTTAAGCGACCTTCTTTCATTACTCTACCAATGGTATTTACAATTTTATAAGTCATATTATCAGCTCTAGAGGCTAATTTTACTTGTATAAAGTCTACTGCTGGGTTAGGGTATGCCATTAAGTCTAAGCTGTTTTCATTACCTAATCTTTCTCCATTTATACTAGCTGAAGATTCTTGTCTTGTACTAGAAACAATATTTACCGTATAGTCTTCTACTTCTCCATAAGTAAATGTTTCACAAGCTGTTTGAGCAGCGTTATATTTCATAGAAACACGCATTCTTGTTGTTCCTAAAGTTGCTCCTGCAGGTACATCTACAGTAGAAGTTAAGTTATTTGCACTTGATGAAGACCCTGTTACTACTTTTTCACTGCTTTCAAATGTTCCATTTTGGTTAAAATCAATCCAAACAGCCCAATGTTCTGTATATGAAGAACTACTAAACCCTGCGCTAACAGTCATTTGGTTTGAGCTTCCTACTGCTAAAGTTGCTGTTTTAGAAGTAAAATCTGCATATCCTCCATTATCTCCAGTTGCATTGGTCATTCCTCCTAACTCTACATTATCAATCCATTCATAAGAAGAGTTATTTCCTTTTGAGTCACAGTATGAAACTGAGTTTGAAAACGTTGTTACATTTATTGCGCTACTAGAAGATGAAATATTTCCTGCAGCATCTTTTGCTCTTACTGAGAAAGTATAAGTAGTAGCTGCTGTTAACCCTGTTACATTCATTGTAGTTCCTGTTACAGATCCAATATTTGTAGTTCCTTGGTAAACATCGTAACCAGTTACTCCAACGTTATCAGTAGATGCTGACCAGTTTAACGTTAACGAAGTCTGTGTTACACTAGATGCAGCTAAGTTTGTTGGCGCTGTTGGTGCTGTTGTGTCTGTTGTTCCTGCTCCGATTACTACTGTATAATCTTCTACTTCTCCGTATGAAAAAGAAGCTTCACATGCCGTTGGAGTTGCATTATATTTTAAAACTATACGCATTCTTGTTGCTCCATCTGTAGCTGTAGCTGGCACTGTAAAAGATGTACTAACTGGCGTATCTTTAGATGCCGATTTTGTCCAAACTGTTTCTCCTGAATCAGAAAAATCTCCATCTTGATTATAGTCAATCCAAACACCATATCCTTCATTGTATACTGTTCCTGTCCAAGTTGGTGTAATGGTAATTGTATGAGCAGTTCCTTTTGCTAAGTTTGTTGAAATGGCTGTATGGTCTGAATAACCATTTCCTCCTCCTGTACTATTATCAATAGTTCCTAATTGTACTCTTCCGATATGTTCATCAGAAACACTATTTCCTTTTGAAGAACAATAAGAAAGTGTAACTTCAGGAGTAGTAAAAGTTGAAGAAGCACTATATGCTGAATTAGATCCATCAGAACATTTACTACGTACTTGTACTTCATACTCAGTTAAAGCTGATAATCCACTTAAAGATGTTGATGTTCCTGAAACTGCGTTGGTTGTCCAAGATGAAGTTCCGGTTTGACGGTATCTTACGTCATAAGTAGCTCCTGAAACTGCTGTCCAAGAAACTGATGCTTCTGATGAAGTAACACCAGATACAGTTACTCCTGTTGGTACCGTTGCTGTACATGAAGTAGAACCTCCTGTTTTATCAGATAAAGCTAAACTTCTACGTACACCTCCTGATTCTAAAACAGCACGCATTCTATTTTTTTGTCCTAGGGTGAAAAGGTTCATACAAGTATCGTCTGAGTAATCCATATAGTTTTCAACCATATCTGCTGATCCACAAGAAGAGTGACTTGAAGCACATCCGTAGTTTGCGGCATCAGATTCTGGAGTATCAGAAACAAAATCATCAACACCACAACCACCATCTCCCCAGATATGTCTAAGGTTTAAAAAGTGACCTACTTCGTGTGTTGTTGTTCTTCCTTTGTCAAATGGAGATGATAAATAGAAACCTGAACCTTTATCTGAGCTTCCAAAATATTGAGGTCCCATCACTACTCCATCAGTAGCAGCACTACCTCCGGGGAACTGGGCATATCCTAATATTCCACCTCCAATATTACATACCCACATGTTAAGGTACTCAGAAGTATCCCATGGGTCTACTCCTCCTTGAGATGACTTTTTCATTGCGTCATTAGTTCCCCATGAAGTTTTAGATGATGATTTTCTTGTAATTCCATTTGTTGGATTACCATTTGGATCAACTTGAGCTAAATAGAACTCTATCTGTGTATCTGCTGCTTGTGACCATTTATTGGTTGCATCAGAGTTTGTTCTACGGTAATCTTCATTCAAAACATCAAGTTGCGATTGAATTTGTGCCACACTGATATTTTCTTGTGAATTACTATAAATAACGTGTACAACTACTGGAATTTGGATAATATCTCCAACTATTTTTCCTTGATAATTTTTCTTTTCTGCAAGCCTTTTTTGAGTAAAGGACTCAATTTCTTGCATTTTACTTTTTAAAGAAGGATTGAGGGATTGTCTGTACTCAAGATTTTCCATTGAGTGACAGTTTCTTTTTTCTTGGGCATACAAAGCACCAACAAAAAATAAACACATAAGTGCTAGGGTAATTTTGTTTTTCATTTTTGAAGGGTTTTTAATTGAGTTAATAAAATTTAAGAGTCTTTCCAAGGCTGTTATCCTTAATACAAATTCTTAATTATTTGTTAAAACATTGACAAATATATAAAAAAAGACAAAAAAAGATACTTTTTAGATAGTTAATTAACTGTTTATGTTTGTTTTATAAAACAAAATACTCTTTTATCCCAGCTAAACACTAGGTTTTCTAGGAAAGAAAAAAAATGTTTTTTTATTACTTACTATCAAACAGTTATGGCAAAAACCTTCTTCTTGAGAAAAGAAATGGAAAATATTAATTGTATTTTTATTAAAATTTATAATTAATGCTTGAAGTTAAAAACTTAGAAATATCCTTTAAAGACTCTCCACCTGTTGTTCAGCAAATTTCTTTTAATGTTCAGAAAAACAAAACACTAGGAATTGTAGGAGAGAGTGGTAGCGGAAAATCAATAAGTTCCTTAGCTATTTTAGGATTACTACCTAAAACTGCTACTGTAAAGGGTGAACTACTTTTTAACCATGAATCTTTATTAGATTTTAATGAACAGGATTTTCAAAAAATACGTGGTAAAAAAATTGCCATGATTTTTCAAGAACCTATGAGTTCTCTAAATCCTACATTAACTTGTGGTGTCCAGGTTGCTGAAATGCTACAACAGCATACACAATTATCTAATCATGAAATTAAAGAAGAAGTAATCTCATTATTTTCTAAAGTAAAGCTTCCAAGACCCGAAGTTATTTATAATTCGTATCCGCATCAAATAAGTGGCGGACAAAAGCAGCGGGTAATGATTGCTATGGCTATTGCTTGTCAACCTCAATTACTTATTGCTGATGAGCCTACAACAGCGCTAGATGTGACGGTACAAAAAGAGATTATTTCTTTATTAAAAGAATTACAACAAGAATTTGAAATGGGAATTATTTTTATTTCACACGATTTAGCATTAGTTTCTGAAATTGCAGATTCTGTTGTGGTAATGCATAAAGGAAAAATAGTAGAGAAGGGAAGTGCTAATCATGTTTTTTTACATCCACAAGAAAATTATACAAAAGCTTTAATCAACTCAAAACCTAATACAAAGAAACGACTCAAAACTTTACCTACTGTTTACGATTTTATCAATGAAACTATTGATTCTACAATTTATACAGATGAAGAGCGTACTGCTTTTCATCAAAAAATATATACCCAACCTCCACTGTTAGAAATCGTTAATTTACATAAAGATTTTATCAGTAATGCTTCATGGTTTTCAAAACCAACTGTGATAAAAGCGGTGAATGATGTGTCTTTTAAAATTTATGAAGGTGAAACTTTAGGACTAGTAGGAGAGAGTGGTTGCGGAAAAACGACCTTGAGTAGAACTATTTTACAACTAGAAAAAGCTACTTTGGGAAGTATTTTATACAAGGGAGTAGACATTACTAAACTTTCTAAATCTGAATTTAAAAAACTTCGAAAAGAAATTCAAATCATCTTTCAAGATCCGTTTTCTTCATTAAACCCAAGAATTACTATTGGTAATACTATTTTAGAACCAATGAAAGTTCATAAAATTTTAGGTTCTAATAAAGAGCGAAAAGAATATGTGTGCAACTTGTTAAAAAAAGTAGGCTTGGAAGCAACTCATTTTAATCGTTATCCACATGAATTTTCCGGCGGACAACGTCAACGTATAGGAATTGCTCGTGCTATAGCTTTACAACCAAAACTAATTATTTGTGACGAATCGGTTTCTGCACTCGATGTATCAGTACAAGCACAAGTATTAAACTTATTAAATCAATTAAAAACAGAATTTAACTTCACCTATATTTTTATTTCTCATGATTTATCTGTGGTAAAATACATGGCAGATAAGTTGGTTGTGATGAACAAAGGTAGAGTAGAGGAGATAGCTGATGCTGACGAAATTTATCAACATCCAAAGACAAAATATACTCAAACTTTAATAGAAGCTATCCCAAAAGGGCTGTAACTTTTTTCACTGCGTTATTAATGGTATATTGCACCGTTAAAAACGAAAAGAAAGAATATGAAGATTATAGTACCAATGGCAGGAATTGGGTCTCGTTTAAGACCTCATACATTAACTACTCCTAAGCCATTAACCGTTATTGCTGGTAAATCAATTGTACAACGATTAGTAGAAGATATTACTTCTGTTGTAGATCAACCTATAGAGGAAATTGCTTTTATAATTGGACCTGCCGCTAAAGGGTTTCCTGCAGATACAAAAGATAGATTAATAAAAATAGCCGAAAATTTAGGTGCAAAAGGTTCTGTATACGTGCAAGAAGAAGCATTAGGAACTGCTCACGCTATTTATTGTGCTAAAGAATCATTAGGTGGTTCTTGTGTGGTGGCTTTTGCTGATACGTTATTTAAGGCTGATTTTACATTAGATGCTAACGCTGATGGAGCTATTTGGGTAAAGCAAGTGGAAGATCCTAGTGCTTTTGGTGTAGTAAAATTAAAAGATGGTTTTATTACTGATTTTGTTGAAAAACCAAAAGAATTTGTCTCTGATTTAGCCATTATTGGTATTTATTATTTTAAAGATGCTGATAAATTACTGGAAGAAATAAAATATTTAATTGATAATGATATTAGACCTTCTGGTGAGTATCAATTAACCGAAGCTTTAGAAGCTCTAAAAGTGAAGGGAGCTAAATTTATTCCTGGAAAAGTAAATACTTGGATGGATTGTGGTAAAAAAGACCCAACAGTAGATACCAACAAGCAAGTTTTAGGTTTTGAGCAAGCTGATGGCAACAATTTAGTAGCTGAAAGCGTTGTATTAGAGAACGCTGAAATTATTCAGCCCTGTTATGTTGGAAAAAATGTAGTGTTGAAAAACACTAAAATAGGTCCTTTTGTTTCAATTGGTGAAAATAGTATCGTTGAAAACTCAACAATAACAAACTCTTTAATTCAAACAAATGTTCGTATTTCAAATGCCAATTTAGATAACGCTATGATTGGTAATCATGTAAAATACAATGCTAATTATACATCAGTAAGTATAGGTGATTATACAGAACTTACATAAAATTTCAAGAGAAGAGAAGAAAGAAAGAAAAGGAAAAAGTTTTTTTTCTGAAACGGTATTGTCCTTTATATTTCTTCTCTTTTCTTTCTTTCTAAACGCTCAAGATAGTATTCCTGCTGCGGTTAACATTGCTGAAAAAAACAATACTGAATTTCAACAATATTTTTTTAAAGCACTTTCAGACAAAGCTATTTTTAATTACCAAAAAGCTATACAAAACCTAGAAAAGTGTAACACAATATTTCCAAACAATAAAGCTGTTTTGTTTGAACTTTCTAAAAACTATGAAAAATTAGGCAGAAACCCTGAAGCTTTAACCTATATTGATTTAGCCTTAAAAGTAGAGCCTAATAATGTTTGGTTACTTGAGCACAAGGTATTTATTTTAAGAAAATTAGCTGATTTTAATGATGCTATTCTTACACAACAAAAGATAGCTGCAATATACCCAAAGAAAAAACAGTTACTTGTTTTTTTACATCTTCAAAACAAAGATGTAATCTCTGCTGAAAAAGTGTTGGCTGAATTAAAAAAAGCTAAATTATTAAATGCCAGACTTCGCTCTATCGAAAGAAAAATAAATCTTCAAAAAATAACCAAAGTACAGCCTAAAAAAGTTACAGAAAGCCTCGATGCTAAATCGCTTTTTGAAAAAGAAAAATCCTATGGAAGTTTAAAAGCTTTATTGGATAAATTAGCTGATGATAATAATCTTGATTTATTAAAATACAGTGAAGAGGGTTTAGCTCTTTTTCCTGCGCAACCTTTTGTATATTTAATGAATGGAAAGGCACTTAATAACAATAGAGATTATAAAAAAGCGTTAGAAACCTTACAAAACGGCATTGATTTTGTTATTGATAATAATGAAATAGAAGCCAAATTTTACTTAGAAATATCAAAAGCTTATCAAGGGTTGAACAATGTTAAAAAAGCCAATTCTTACAAAAACAAAGCTGAAAAGATTTTAAAATAAGTTTCCTTAGTACAAGTTTTATGAAATATACCACTTTATTACTTATATTATTTTTAGGTTTAACCTCTTGTAAATCTACCAAAAACGTCACTGGTAGTACCGTCATTAAAGAATTATCGGCACGAAAAGTAGCTAAAAAACATATTGCCACAAGTTTTGACAAAAAAACGGTAGATGCTCGTTTAAAAGTTAATTACAAGAACAACAAAGAAAGCTTAGGGTTTTCGGTACGAATGAAAATTAAAAAAGATGAAGTTATTTGGTTAAAGGGAACCAAAATCATCTCTATTTTTAAAGCTAAAATTACCCCAACAAAAGTGCAATTTTATTCTCCGTATGAAAAGAATTATTTCGATGGTGACTTTCTAATGCTAAAAAAATTATTAGGAACTGATATTAATTTCCAACAATTACAAAGCATGTTATTAGGTGAAGCTTTAATGGATGTAAAGTCTGAACGACAAGAAGTTCAAGTTCAAGAAAAATCGTATCAATTATCGCCAAAAAAACAACCTACTTTATTCGACTTGTTTTTTTATGTAAACCCTCAACATTTTAAACTAAACAAGCAATTAATAGTAAACTCGTTAAAAGATCAACGTTTAGCTATTAGTTACCCAAAATATCATAAGAAGAACACTACTTTTTTCCCTGAGAAGATTAACATAAAGGCTAAAGAAAAAAATAAATTTACTATTATTGATATAACTACTCGGTCAGTAGAATATGACACTAAGCTTAATGTAAATTTTAATATCCCTAGCGGATACAAAGAAATTAAACTATAATTATGAAGTACCCTGTTTTTTACATCTCTTTTTTATGCCTGTTTTTTGTAGGAATTTCTTCTTTTGCTCAAAGTAGGAAAGAGCTTGAAAATAGGCGAAAAAAACTTAAAAATGAAATAGAGCAAGTTAACAACCTATTATTTAAAACAAAGAAAAAAAAGAGCAGCGCTTTAGATGATTTAAAAGACTTAAATCAAAAAATAAGTGTTAGAGAGCGTTTAATTAAAACTATTGAGTTAGAAGCTAAATTACTTTCAAAAGAAATCAATTCAAACGAGCGACAATTAAAAAAATATAATGACAAGTTAGAGAACTTGAAAAATGACTACCGAGACATGGTAGTAAAGTCATACAAAAGCAAATCGCAACAAAGCAAAACTATGTTTTTGTTGTCTTCAGAAAGCTTTTATCAAGCTTACAAGCGGCTAAAGTATATGCAGCAATATAAAGACTTTAGGAAAAAACAAGGAGAAGAAATTATAGTTAAAGCAAAAGAAGTAGAACAATTAAACGACTCGTTAACTGCGCAAAAAAAATCAAAAGAAGCTTTACTTTCTGACGAGAAAAGTCAGAAAAAAGAAATTGAAGGTGATAAAAAACACCAAGAGAAACTCATTTCTAAAATTAAAAAAGAAGAAAAAAAATATAAAAGTGATTTACAGAAAAAACAACGAGAAGAAAAAAGAATTGCTGCCAAAATTGATAAGTTAATTAGAGATGCTATTGCTAAAGCAAATAAGGGTAAAAAAACAACGAAAGGTAAAACTAAAAGTTCCGGTTTTATTTTAAATGCTGAAGAAAAAGCTTTGCTCGCCAACTTTGAACAAAATAGAGGTAATTTACCTTGGCCAGTAAAAGGCGTAATTACACGAAAATATGGAGTGCAACCACACCCTACATTTCCCGGAATCAGTATCAATAGTCACGGATTATACATTGCTACCAAAGCAAACACCGATGTAAAAAGTATTTTTAACGGAAAAGTATTGGTTATTCAATTACATTCTGATGGTAGAAAATCAGTTTTAGTACAGCACGGTAATTACATTTCTGCATATAACAAATTAAAAGAAGTATACGTTAAAAAAGGTGATGTTGTTAAAACTGGTGATAAGTTAGGTAAGGTATTTACTAACAAAGTAACGGGTAAAACACAACTTAGTTTTATGCTATATAAAAACAAAAACCGACTGAATCCTGCTAAATGGATTCGTTCATAACCCCAAAACAAGAACATTAATAAATTTTATTTTTAAATTGTAATCAAAATTTAAACGTGTGAAAAACGCATCAAACTTTATTATTGTAACCGTAGCTATCATTGCAACGTTGGTTATTGGAAAAGGGATTTTAATTCCTTTTGTTTTTGCACTAATTTTTTGGTTTTTAACTCGTGAAATCCGCAAAACCATATACAAAATCCCCTTTGCCAAACGGTTTATCCCGTTTTGGTTAAGTAATGTATTTGTTTTTACATTCATTATTTTAGGGTTTGGTTTTGTTTCAGAAATAATTACCAATAGTATTTCTAACTTAACCACTTCTTACTCAAAATATGAACCTAATGTTGATGCTATTATAAAACGTTTAGACGCATATTTTCACATAGATATTATCAAGTCGTTACAATCTGTTGTTGGAGACTTTGATTATGGCTCTGTTTTAGGCGATATAGCAAACGGAATTAGCAGTTTGCTAGGTAACACCTTTATGATTATTATTTATGCCTTATTTATCTTCTTAGAGGAAAGTAATTTTAAAAAGAAATTACAAAAGGTATTTATGAGTTCTCAAAACAACTCTAAAAGCTTTCAGTCTATCTTAAAAAAGATTGAAGACTCTATTTCAAACTATTTACGACTAAAAACCTACGTAAGTTTATTAACAGGTATACTTAGTTATTTTGTTTTGTTATTAGTAGGAGTAGACGGTGCTCCATTTTGGGCATTTCTTATCTTTTTACTGAATTACATCCCTACTATCGGTTCACTTGTAGCAACTGCATTTCCTGCCATATTTTGTTTAATTCAATTTGGAGAATTTCCTCCTTTTTTAATTGTATTGTTTGCAGTAGGTAATATTCAAGTAGTGGTTGGTAATATTGTAGAACCTAGAGTTTTCGGAAAGTCACTGAACTTAAGTCCGTTAGTCACCATACTTTCTTTAGCTCTTTGGGGAGAAATTTGGGGAATTACAGGAATGATACTTTCTGTACCTATTACAGTAATTATGATTATTATCTTTTCTCAGTTTGAGAAAACAAAAGACATTGCCATTTTCTTATCTGAAAGCGGCAATGTAGATGAAATATAACCTGTTTTAATCTATAAAAATAGACTTCAACTCTATAGCTTCCTTAGGATCCATTTTACCTGCTAAAACCAAGCTTAATTGCTTTCTTCGCAACGCTGCTTCATAACGTTTTTTCTCTAATTCGGTTTCTGGTTCAATTTGAGGAATTGGCACTGGTTTACCAGTTTCATCAACGGCAACAAATGTGTAAATTCCTTCATTTACTTTTGTTTTTTCACCTGATTGACGGTCTTCAATCCAAACATCTACATAAATTTCCATTGATGATTTAAAAGCACGTGAAACCTTTGCTTCTAAAGTTACCACGCTTCCTACAGGCACCGATTTCGTAAATGCTACATGGTTTACAGAGGCGGTTACTACAATTCTTCTCGAATGACGTCGTGCAGCGATACTACAAGCTCTATCCATACGAGCTAATAATTCTCCTCCAAAAAGGTTATCTAAATAATTTGTTTCTCCTGGTAAAACTAAATCGGTAAGTACAGTTAACGATTCTTTTGGTGATTTTGCTCTCATCAATTAAATTTTGCTGCAAAGATACAGCAACAAAAAAATCTACCTAGAATAAATGCAGTTTATTTGGTCAATAACCAAGCGTCTTCACTTACTGATTCTTTAATAATTCCTAAGGCTTTTCTAGCTTCATCCCTTGTTGCATAACTCGCAAAAGCTACTTGAGTTAAGCCTAATCCATTCTTTCCAACTATAGAAGCATCATAACCTTTATCTTGTAGTTCAGCTAACTTATTTTCAGCATTGTGCTCTTCTTGAAAAGCTCCTGCTATGATATGAAAATTTCTAGCTTCTTTACTAACGTTTAAGTTAATGGTTGGTAACGGATTATCGATTACAAAAGTTGCTGATTGAATTTTCTTCTCAACAGCTTTTTCTTGGTTTGCTAGTACCTTCTGCTGTTCCTGATTTTGAACGCCATTCCAACCCACATAAGCAATTCCCACAAAAACAGCCGCTGCTGCAGCTCTTCTTACATATAACGGAATTGTTTTTTTATTTTCTTCAGTGGCTGTAGTGGCTAACGACTTAATTGTTACTTCTTTTACTCTCTCTACAGATGGTGTTGAAACCTCAGCTAATCCATAAGATTCCGTTAAAAAATTACTAGTTGGGTTAGGTTCGAAAACAACTTGTTTAGCTTCGTTTAAAGATAAACTTCCTACAGAAGCAACAGTAACACTTGTCGTTTCAAATTTCTCATTCCATTTCGTAACTTCTTCAGCAATGAAAGCAACAGCTTCTTCAAAAGAGATATTTTTACTTGAAGCTATATAATTAGCCAATAAACCATCATTATGCTGTAAATACGCATTAAATGTAAGTTGTTTTTTGGGTGGGTAAAAAGTGTGTGTAGTAGTATTTACTCTAGCACCAATTTTATTGGTTACAAACCCTCCAAAATTAGGAACAATTACGCAATCGTATCTATATAATAAATCGTTAATGTAGTTGGCTAATGTCATAAGAACAAATATAGCTTTTTAGTCCATTACTTTCAAGTAATCTCTTAATTTTTATTAACAGTTTTTTGTATATTGATACTCAAATTATTGCTATATGAACTCAGAAAAATTACTAGCCATTCTACGATTACAAGCAACCAAAAACGTAGGTGATATTTTGGCAAAAAAGCTAATTACCGCTACAGGTAGTGTTCAACAAGTGTTTTTAGAAAAGAAAAATGCGCTACATAAAATTAACGGAATTGGAACTCACGTAACCCAACATCTTTTTGATAAAAACAACCTAAAAAGAGCAGAAGAAGAGCTAGCCTATATTCAACAAAACAACATTCCTTTTTCTTATTTTTTAGAGCCTGATTACCCGCAACACTTGAAACATTGTATAGATGCTCCTATCTTACTTTTTAAGGATGGAAACCTCAACCTCAACAACAATAAAATTATTTCAATTGTGGGAACTCGAAAAATGAGTTCCTACGGGCGCGATTTCTGCAATCAACTAGTTGAGGATTTAAAAGAACATAATCCTATAATTGTAAGTGGATTTGCCTACGGAGTAGATATTTCTGCGCATAAAGCCGCAATAAAAAATAACTTGCAAACTATTGCTGTATTAGCGCATGGGTTAGATGAAATTTATCCGAAAACTCATAAAAAATATATTCATCAAGTGAATGAGAATGGTGGTTTTATTACCGAGTTTTGGCACGATGAGCAACCTATGAGAGAAAACTTTTTAAAACGAAATCGTATTGTAGCAGGGCTTTCAAAAGCAACTATCATTATAGAATCTGCTGAAAAAGGTGGCTCGTTAGTTACTGCTGATATTGCCAACTCTTACAATCATGATGTCTTTGCGCTACCCGGTAGAGCTACTGATATGTATAGCAAAGGTTGTAACAACCTTATTAAAAATAATCAGGCACATTTACTCACTTCGGCTGAAGATATTGTAAAAATGCTCAACTGGGATCTACCGAGAACCTCGACTCCCATTCAAAGCAAACTTTTTGTTGACTTAAGTGAAATCGAACAAAAAATATATGATTATTTACAAGTAAATGGTAAGCAGTTACTGGATGTTATTGCATTAGACTGTAATCTTCCTACCTATCAATTATCATCTATTTTAGTTCAAATGGAGTTGAAAGGAGCCATAAAACCTTTACCCGGAAAAATGTTTGAAGTTTAATCTACTTCAAAAGTAATCGGTAATGTATATCGTACATTTACATTTTTTCCATCAATCTTTGCTGGTATTATTTGGGGTAAATCTTCAACAAAGTTTATTATCCAATCTTCTACTTTTTGGCCTGGAGCTCTTGTTTTTATGTTAGAAATATTGCCCATCGTGTCTATTATAAATTGTGCATACGCTATTTCATTTTTTTTATATACTTCAAGTTTATTGAGTAGATCATTATCAAGTTTTTTTTCGATAAGACGATTAATGTCTTCTCCAAAACTAACTTTAGAGTTTTTGAATTTAGGCTTGATATCAACTTGAATAAAAGCGTACGGTTCATTTGGTTCTATTTCAATTTCACCCTCAACAATATCTCCCATAATTACAACTTCTGGAACACTATCTTTTTGAAATAATGGTTTCATTTTAGTATCATCTACAACAAATATTCCCTTTGTTAAAGGCGGTGGAGGAACTTTACGTTTCTTTTTTTGAATAATTGTGTCTTTATCAACCTTCAAAGAATCTATTGTTATTTCAATTTTAGGAATAGAATTAATTATTTCAACCTTTTCTATTTTTTGTGTTTTTCCTTTATCAGTTTTACAACTAAACAACGTAGTTCCCATTACAAATAACAACGATAAAATAAACAGTTTTTGAAACGTCAACGGTTGATAAAAAGTTGTTTCTGGTAGCTGAATTACAATACTATCTAATTGCTTTCTGTAAAAGTGACCACAAACTCTTTGTCCTTTGTTCGCTAGTAAATATTCTTGAATTTCTTTTGATGATTTTTGGGTAAAATCAACGACTGTTTTTGCACAAGAGCTGCAAAATTTTCCTTTTTCATTAGGTGTCATAGTATTCCAATCTTCGTGACATGGTTTTGGAATCGTAAGTTTGTAGCTTTTCATAGTAAGTAGTTTTTGTTAAGAATCAACAAATATTATTCCAAAAAAATAAATTGAATTATCTTTGAAAAAAAAGGCTTTTTAATGTCAGAATATAAACTCATATCACAAAAAAAACCAGCGTTTCCTGTTAACAAAAAACTAGGAAACTACTTAAAAAGGCATAACAGAACTATTAAAATTCCTATTTTTTATGACGATTTGTTACGTTTTCAAGGGGCAGTTGCTGTGTATGATAAACACGATAATGATACCTTATGGATACGCGTTTTTTACAATGAGTTTGAGCGAGCCGAAATTGATTTATACCTTAAAAAGGTATATAATATTTTACACTCTAACGGTTCTGATGCCAGTATTAAACACCTAAATGTTGATGCTATCGACTTTTGTACATTTGGTAACTCTAAACCTTTTCGTATTAAAATTAGAAATATTTTAAATGATAACTACACATATTTTTACGTAAAAAAAACTGATGCTTCTCGTATTTACGGGCTGGAGTTAGAGGATATTTTATCGCCTTATAACTTAAACTTTTTGGTATATGAAGACACCTTGATAGAAGAACATATATCAGGAATTCCAGGTGATGTTTTTATTAACGATTATTTAGAGGATTGTTTAGATATTGAAAAAGCGCAATTAGCCAAAGAGTTTGTAAAGTTTAATGAACGTTGTATGATTCGTTTGTTGGGTGACATGCGTTCGTATAACTATGTAGTAGTACCCACACACGATTTTGAAAATGTTGTGTATAAAATTCGTCCGATAGATTTTGACCAACAGTGTTACGAAGGAAAGTTTAAAGTGTATTATCCGCAATTTTTTAAAGAAAACATAAAACTCGTTCAACTAGTAGGAGATAAGCTTACTTCAGAGTCTATTGAGCAATATCAAATAGAAGAGCGATCAATTGTTGCTAAAAGAATTTTAGGTTCACGTTCTCGATTAAACCGTTTGCTTACTGCCATGAAATCTGATAATATTTCTACTCCTAAAAATATTGAAAAGCTAAAGTCTGAAATTTTTGAATTCACAGGTGATATTAACTTTAGGGATAGTGATGGTATGGGAGAGGTTTTAGATAGCGCACTCACTTTTGTTCGTAGAAATTATGAAGATGTGAGTATGAAAACCATTATTCAACAACAGCAAAGACTACACTAACCTTTTCTACTTCGAATACTTTCAATAATTACGGTTGTTAAAATCAAACTTCCTCCAACATACGTGTTCCATGTGGGGATTTCGTTTAAAAAAATAAACGCTAACAAAATTCCGAAAACAGGTTGAATACTACTAATTATACTTGCCGTTGATGCAGAAAAAAACTGTAATGAATGTACCATTAAACTATGTCCGATAGCCGTAGTTAACAACCCTAATAGTAACAAATAGGGGAGTTGCTCTCTAAAACCTGAAATATCCATAAAAAACAGTACAGGAACCAATAAAACGGTAATAATTACCGTTTGATAAAACATTAACATCACTCCGTTATATTGCTGTACATATTGCTTTAAAATTAAAATTCTAACAGCATAACACAATGCGGAAAGTAAACCAAACAAAACTCCTTGTACTTGCGTGTTTTTAATATCAAATTCTGGTGCTAAAATGTATAACCCAAGTAGTACTAACAAGCCTAAAATTATATGAATCGGATTGAATTTTACCTTTAAAAACAAAGGTTCTAAAAAAGCAATCATTACCGGAAAGGTATATAAAGAAAGTATTCCGATTGCAACATTAGATAGTTTTAAAGCATAAAAATAGGTAATCCAATGCGCTGCCATAAAAACACCACCTATAATAAACGGAAGCACATGCCTTTTCGATTGTATTTTTAAATCAATCTTTCTAAACCGACAAAAAGCATATAAAACTACCATGGCAAATACTGAACGAAACCAAACAATCACTTCCGAAGGCATTGCAATATACTTACCCAACACACTTGAAGTACTTATAAAAAAAGTGGCTAATAATAACCCTGAAATATTTTTTACGTGGTTGGTTTGCATGGGCGTAAATGTATGTCATTTCAACTAGAGGGAGAAATCTTAAGAATATGAGTTACTTCATTGAGTGAGATTTCTCGCTACCGCTCGAAATGACGTTTTGTTCATTCTCGTCATTACGAATGGACACTAAGCGAAGTCGAAGTGGAAAATAAAGCAATCTTTTGGTTATGAATTTAATTGTCACATCGAGTGAATTTCTTTTTCGATAGAGAAAAGAAATTTGTATCGAGATGCATATAAACTAGTTCTCGATACAATTTTCACTCATTCTAATCGTGAAAACCACTCGAACAGACAATCTTAACTATTAAACTTCTTTTTTGCTAAATTAGGTAGTTTTTCAAACTCATTATTTATAAGAGCTTCCTTTTTTTGCTCTTGACCATTTTTTAATTTGTTTTTCTTTTTCAATAGCCATTTCTACATTAGTAAATTCACAATAAAAGACTAATTCTACAGGTCTTCTTTTTGAAGTATAACTATCTTTAAAAGTTCCATTTTGATGTTGAAATATTCGTTGAGAAAGGTTGGAAGTTACTCCTGTGTAATAGGTTTTGTCTGAACATTGTAATATGTAAACAAAGTATATTTTCATTTTAAATTTTATCAACAAAATAGTTAATTTTTACATTGCGAATGGACACTGAGCGGAGTCGAAGTAAAAATGAAGCAATCTTCTGGTTATGAATTTAATTGTCACATCGAGTAAATTTCTTTTTCGATAGAGGAAAGAAATTTGTATCGAGATGCATATAAACTAGTTCTCGATACAGTTTTCACTCATTCTAATCGTGAAAACCACTCGAACTGACAAATCTTAATTATTAAACTTCTTCTTTGCTAAGTTCGGTAGTTTTTCAAACTCATTATTTATAAGAGCTTCTTTTTTTGCTCTAGACCATTTTTTATTTGTTTTTCTTTTTCAATAGCCACTTCTACGTTGGTAAACTCACAATAAAAAACTAATGAAACAGGTCTTCTTTTTGAAGTATAACTATCTTTAAAAGTTCCGTTTTGGTGTTGAAATATTCGTTGAGAAAGGTTGGAAGTCACTCCTGTATAATAGCTTTTATCTGAACATTGTAATATGTAAACAAAATATACTTTCATTTTAAAGTTTATCACCGAATTAGTTACTTTTTACAAAAATGACAATTCTTTATTCCGTAATTGTTAAGTGAGCATACCCATATTTTGGTTGCGAGCTTAATTGTCACATCGAGTGAATTTCTTTTTCGATAGAAGGAAGAAATTTGTATCGAGATGTATAGACTAGTTCTCGATACAATTTTCACTCATTCTAATCGTGAAAATCCCTCGAACAGACAACTTCTTTGTTCCTTCATTGCGAGTGATGACGTTTTACACTTTTTTTAAGGTTTCTAACGCTTTATGTACACTATCAATTTTAATAAATGTGATAAGTAAACGCAATCCGTTTTTGGTTTTCTTTTCTTTCATTACACAACTCTTCGGATTTTGCTGTACATACCTCAACATTTTGGTAAACGCTTCGGTTTGATAAAAAGCACTTTGCTGATCGGATACAAAATATCCTATTAATCGTTTTTGCTTTAAAATCACCTTTTCTAAACCTAGTTCTTTCGCTAACCATTTAATACGAACGCTGTCTAATAAATCGGCTACTTGGGTTGGGTATTCTCCAAAACGATCGATAATTTCTGTCTCAAAGGTTTGTAATTCCTCTTCCGTAGTTAAAGTTCCTAACTTGTTGTATAAACTCAAACGTTCGGTTACTGAGTTGACATAATCATCTGGGAACAGAATTTCAAAATCGGTATCAATTTGCACCTCTTTTACATACTCTTTTGGTGCATTTTCATCCGTAGGATATAAGTCTTTAAACTCATTTTCCTTCAATTCTTCAATGGCTTCTTGTAAGATTTTCTGATAGGTATCAAACCCAATATCGTTTATAAATCCGCTTTGTTCCCCTCCTAGTAAATCTCCAGCACCACGAATTTCCAAGTCTTTCATGGCAATATTCAATCCGCTTCCTAAATCAGAAAACAGTTCTAATGCCTGAATTCGTTTACGTGCATCGTCGGTCATATGATGATACGGTGGCGTGATAAAATAACAGAAGGCTTTTTTGTTTGAACGCCCTACACGACCACGCATTTGGTGTAAATCTGACAGTCCGAAATTGTTGGCATTATTGATGAAAATCGTATTCGCATTCGGTACATCCAATCCACTTTCAATAATCGTAGTAGAAACTAGTACATCAAACTCATTGTTCATAAAACCTAGCATGAGTTCTTCTAACTTTTTTCCTTCCATTTGTCCGTGACCAATACCAATTTTAGCACTTGGTACCAAACGTTGCAACAACCCTGCTACTTCTTTGATGTTTTCAATACGATTATGGATAAAAAACACCTGTCCTCCACGTGAAACCTCGTACGAAATCGCATCGCGAATAGTTTCTTCACTAAAGCGAATTACATTAGTTTCTATGGGGTGACGGTTAGGTGGTGGTGTTTTAATGACCGATAAATCTCTCGCCGCCATCAAACTGAACTGTAAAGTACGCGGAATTGGCGTTGCCGTTAAGGTCAACGTATCTACGTTTTCTTTAATGGTTTTTAGTTTGTCTTTCGCTGCTACCCCAAATTTTTGTTCCTCATCAATAACCAATAATCCCAAATCTTTAAACTGAACTGCTTTATTGGTTAACTGGTGTGTTCCTATTACAATATCTACACTTCCATCAGCAATCCCTTCTAACACGCCTTTACGCTGTTTTGTGGTTCTAAAACGGTTTAGGTAATCAATCGTAACCGGAAAGTCTTTTAATCGCTTAGAAAAGATTTTAAAGTGCTGAAATGCTAAAACCGTCGTTGGTACGAGCACCGCAACCTGCTTTCCGTTATCTACCGCCTTAAAAGCGGCTCTGATGGCAATTTCTGTTTTTCCAAAACCAACATCACCACATACCAAACGATCCATCGGTTGTTCTTTTTCCATATCGGCTTTTACCTCTTGGGTAGAAGAAAACTGATCGGGCGTGTCTTCGTATAAGAAACTCGCTTCCAACTCGTGTTGCATGTGCGTATCGGGTCCGAAAGCAAATCCTTTTTGTAGTTTTCGTTTTGCGTATAACTGAATTAAGTTGAACGCAATATGTTTTACGCGGGCTTTGGTTTTTTGCTTGACTTTTTTCCAAGCGTTCGACCCTAGTTTATATACTTTAGGCGGTTTCCCGTCTTTTCCGTTGAATTTAGAAATTTTGTGTAGCGAGTGAATACTTACGTATAAAATATCACGGTCGCCATAAATTAACTTGATGGCTTCCTGTTTTTTGCCTTCTACATCTATTTTTTGCAGTCCGCCAAACTTTCCAATTCCGTGGTCGATGTGGGTTACATAATCACCTACGTCTAATTTGGTGAGCTCTTGTAGGGTGATGGATTGCTTTTTCGCGTATCCGTTTTTCAATCGGAATTTGTAATAACGCTCAAAGATTTGATGATCTGTATAACAAACAATTTTGCTATCAATATCCACAAACCCTTGATACAACGGAAACACAATGGTTTCATAAGAAACCTTTTCTTCGTGGTCATCAAAAATATCGTGGAAACGTTGTGCTTGCTGTTCGTTAGAACATAAAATATAGTTGGTAAATCCTTTTGCCGAAAACTCGTTGAAATTCTGAATTAACAGGTCGAATTTTTTGTTGAAAGACGGTTGGGGGTGGGTATCGAAGTTGATACTTGGAACACCTTCATGAGATTCTTCTCTTCGTTCAGAATGAAGGTTTTTACCGATGTCAACCGTTATAAAATCTTGTAACTGGCTTCGAATTAACTCGCCGTTGCAAAACAGTTCTTCGGGTTTTGCGTGCTTGATTTCTGTAGAGAGTTCGTTGAACGACAATTCTGCTTTTCGGTAAAATTTGTCTAATGAATCGCTTAACAAGTCTACATTCTTCACAAAAACAGCCGTTTTAGCCGATATGTATTTTAAAAAACTTTCTCGCGATTCCTGCAATGTTTTGTTTTCTACATTCGGCATAATGCTCACTTTCTTCAGTTTTTCTTTAGAAAGTTGCGTTTCTACATCAAAGGTTCGGATGCTGTCTACCTCATCGCCAAAAAACTCTATACGATAGGGTTCGTCGTGAGAAAACGAAAACACATCAATAATTCCACCACGTACCGAAAACTCTCCTGGTTCGGTCACAAAATCAACACGTTTAAAATGGTATTCGAACAGTACTTCGTTGACAAAATCGAGCGATACTTGCTCGCCCACCATCACTTTTAGCGTGTTTTTTTCTAACTCTTTTTTGGTCACCACTTTTTCGAACAGGGCAGTAGGATAGGTAACAATAATCGCAGGTTTTTTACGAGAATTGATACGGTTTAACACCTCTGAACGTAGCAGTACATTGGCATTGTCCGTTTCTTCAATCTGATACGGTCTGCGATACGAACCCGGATAAAACAACACGTTTTTATCGCCCAATAACTGCTCTAAATCGTTTAGATAATAAGCAGCTTCTTCCTTATCGTTACAAATTAACAAGTAGGGTTTATCGGCTTGTTTAAAAGTTTCGGAAATGACAAAAGACAACGAAGAACCGACCAAATTCGTTAGTTGAAAATGGTGTTGTTCTTGTTGAAGCTGATGAACAATCTGTTTTACATTCTCAGATTGTTGATAGTGATTTACAATTGCTTGCTTGCTCAACGTACAAAAATTTTACGCAAATGTACGAGGATTATTTTTTTGTGTAAAATATGTTTTAGAAAGTTTAAAACTATATTATTCAATAAAAAAATTGTTTATAGTTTTACTGGTTGCAGACACTGTATCTTTCATCTACTTTACTATATAAATAATCTGTAAACTCCTTTGATTTAGCAATGTTAATAAGGTTTGATGAAGGATTTTCAGATAAATAACTATCTATTGAATTATTCAATAAACTAATTGATTCTTTAAACACATATTCATTAATATCATCCATATTTATTGTAGAAATCTCATTCAAACTAATATTTTTCTTACTCAATAAAACTTTAGGTAATAAACCACCTAAATGAAGTTTAAAATTAGAAGTTTTGTTTTTTTCATTGGAATCAGAATGCTTTAACCAAAAATTATGTCCCTTTCTATATATTAAACAGCATTTTAAATAGATATTAAAATCTTTATTAGGATTAAAAATTTTCTTATACGATGCTTCTGTCTTAAGTAATGATGTAGGTCTAGATCTTGCTGTATGTGGATCATCATAAGCAATAGATTGTATTGCTTGAGCAGTTAGCTGAATACTAAATATTTTTGTTGCAGGTTTTCCTTGGTTCTTATAATAGTTCTTACGTCTATCATAATAAAAACCTTCATTTAAAAAGAATAATTCTAAATTCCTTTGAATCGGTTCAGTTGCTCGAAGTAATGTTGCTGAAACTGGGTTCTGACTATTGGTACTTGCAATTATATGATCTGTAGTTTCTTTGTTATTATTAATTATAACTTTAACAAGAACTGAACGATTATCACTAGTATCTTCATTATGATTGTTAAAAATAGAATAAGAGGTTTGAAGACCGTTAACAATTTGAATATTCTCTATTGACAATTTTTTACCAACTTCTTTCGGTTCTTCAGCAATTATTGTAATTCCATTATTTAACCACCAAAAATCTTCACATGATGGATTTTCAATTGTTGATTTAATTTTTTTATTTACATCTACTAGACCTTGAAAGTGTCTTATATTACTTTCAAAAAGATCATCTCTAATGTCTCCATTTTCTGATTTAAGAAATTGTTTATAGTTTGCTAATTTAACTGTACCAATGTATCCTATTCCGTTATCTCCAAAATCAGTAGAGAGGGGTCTATCCTTAAATTCAATTGAAAGACGATTAGACTTTTGTTTTTGATAAAACTCTAAAAGTTCGGTACAACTATAACTTGAAAAAGTCACTGATTGACTAGATAAACAATTTTTAGTGATGTCTATTAATTGATCTACTTTTTGTTTAAATACATTATTTATAGTTATTTCTTGTGCATTACAAGTATATATATAATCTAATGAGATTTTACCTCCATTAATAGCTGTTTTCTTCCATACTTCAATTAAAAGTAATGCTTGTGTTACTAAATCAGAGTTAAACCTACTTAATAATTCTGTTTCGTTTTTCTCAAGATCTAATAATACTGGAATAGTTGTAATCAGCTTATCAATGGCTTTTTCTTTAAACGAATTCTCTTTTTTGCATTGAGTAAGAATAAATTTTGCTTCAGTCTTATTAGAGAAATTAAAATTTTCTAGATCATCAATATTTTCAACGAATTCTTCATCCATAAAAACCATTAAAGAATCTATCCCTCCATCATTTCCTCCATCTACAATAGCAGAAATAATATTTTCGTAAGTAATGTTTCTATCTTTATGAATTTGAGTTAATGAAAACACTTCAAAAGTTTCACTTTCAGAAAGTTCAATTTCATTTGTATCTTTAAAAGCTTTGATACAACCTTCCAATATTATTTTATTATTACTCATTGTTATTTATACTATTTAATTAACTTATTGTTTTCTTCTCAAAACTAAACATACACAACCACGATTCTTTACGACAATCCATAAAGAAGTGTTTGTTGTTACTTTTTTAATAAAAAAATAGTTGAGATAAGGGGTAGTACTACTTTTTGTTTTTTAGCATGTTAAACATAGTAAAAAAAGAGGAGGGATGCAAACCTTTTTGTTATTACGAGGGAAGTTATGACCGAAATAGTCTGTTCATTTAGAACTCGTAACAGAAAGATTGCTTTGTTTTAGCCTGTCTTGAGCGACAGTCGAAAGGCTCGCAATGACGGATAAGAAGCAATGGCGAGGTAACTGTTGTTTTGTACAAAAAAATAGTTGAGATAAAGGATAACACTACTTTTTTAGTTCACACTAAAGTCGCTACTCCTAAAATAGCCAACCCCGAAAAAGAAAAGCAACCCAAATGAAACTAAATGAGGAAATAACTAAACCAGCTATTGCAAGTCCTCTGGGTTTTTTAAATATTCCAACTAAAGAAAAAATAAATCCTAAAGCCCATATGAGCCATCCTAAAAAAGGAAACCATCCAAAAAATAAACCTATCACTGCTAAAATAAATCCTACTATTCCAACTCCATTTATTTTAGCAGTAAAACGTTTTTTCTGTTTCTTGTTTACAATAATTGTTTTACTTTGATTTTCAATATTTTGGTCTTTTAGATTTGCAATTTCTCTCATAGTATCTAGTTTTATATTTTCTTTGCAAATACATACCTATTCAACCACCATTCTTCACAGTAACCCATAAAAAAGTGTTTGTTGTTACTTGTTGTTTATAAAAAATAGTTAAGATAAGGGGTAGTACTACTTTTTGTTTTTTAGCGTGTTAAACATATTAAAAAAAGAGGAGGGAGGCAAACCTTTTTGTCATTTCTAACTGGAGTGCAACGGAGGTGAGAAATCTTACAGTCGTGTGTTAGTGACTTCTAAGAATATTTGTAACTCAAATGAATGAGATTCCTCTCTTCGTTCGGAATGACGAACCTAACGTCATTTCGAACTGAAGTGCAATGGAGGTGAGAAGTCTTATAGTCGTATGTTAAGTACTTTTAAGAGTGTTTGTGACTCCTGTGAGTGAGATTTCTCCCTGCGGTCGAAATGACAACTTATACGTCATTTCGAACTGAAGTGTAACGGTGGTGAGAAATCTTATTGTTATGTGTAGGGAACTTTCAAGAGTGTTTCTGACTCCCGTGAATGAGATTTCTCACTAGCGCTCGAAATGACAGGATGCTAAGAATGAAAAACAACAACTCCAAAGTCATTTCGAAGGAGGACACGACTGAGAAATCTTATTGTTGTGTGTAGGGAACTTTCAAGAGTGTTTCTGACTCACATGAATGAGATTTCTCGCTATCGCTCGAAATGACCGTATTAATTAAAACACTTCATTATTTAAAAAATTCCATTCAGGATTGAAACTATTAATCAGGCTTTCTTTCTTTTCTCTGCGCCATTTTTTCAATTCTTTTTCTCGATAGATTGCTTCGTTTATCGTTTCAAAAGCTTCATAATAAATCAAATAATAGCAATTATATTTTCCTGCAAAGGATTTTTTAGCATGTTCACTATCAAAATAATGTTGAGATAATCGTTTTTGGAGGTTGTTAGTCACACCAATATACAGCGTGGTTTTGTTCTTGTTTGTGATGATGTACACAACATATTTGTCTAGCATTTTTTATTTTAAAGATATGAAAAATTCTAAACGTCATTTCAAAGGAGCTACGACTGAGAAGTCTCAAGATTCAGCAGAGCTAAATCTTATAATGGTCTATTAGGTATTTTCAATAATGCTTCTAACTAGAATTAAACAGATTTCTCGCTATCGCTCGAAATGACAACTCATTACGTCATTTCGAAGGAGGCACGACTGAGAAATCTTACAGTCGCGTGTTAGGTATTTAAAAGAGTGTTTCCTACTCAAATTAAGCAGATTTCTCCCTACGGTCGAAATGACAGGACACCATGCAACCTCAACGTCTTTCTTATGTTGTACAAGGATTTTTTTTGTAGAAAAAAGTTTGTACAAAAAAAGGTTTTATTCCTTACAAATAGTAATCGCTCCAACTCGTGCTAACTGACTTACAAAATCAAATACATCCATCAATTCCCAAGTAGGAGTGAGGTGGTTTTGTAGTTCTTCAAAGCTTATGGTTTCTCCTGTGTTTAGCTTTTCTATAATTGTGCTTAGTTGTGAGTTATTGCTAACTACAACCTCGTTTCCTCTTGCCATTATGCTGGTTTTCTCTGTATTTTCTGTATGTAACAACAACGGAAAAATTGTTTTTCCCATAATTTGAAATGGCGGATTGAGTAAGCCTTCTTTGTTTTGAAGTATTGATGGGTTTAATACTCCTGCGTTACTTTTTAGTTGGGTTATGTATTTTGTAAGTGTGTTTTTGTATTTATTTTCCCACGTTTTTGAGTTTAATAAGGGATTCCAATCCAATTCTTCGGTTGTGGTATCTACAGGTGGTAAGTACCCTACTTTTGGATTTTTTATTAACTCACTAGACGCTATTTGTGTAGCAATTGTTTTTTCTAAATAGTCTCTAGACGGATTGATATAATCCATTACCACACTCAACGAAAATTCATCAGTTTTTGCAATATGATATACATGATACGGAATAAACATGGCTGATTTTGCTTTTAACGGATATTTTGTAGATGTTGATAACATTGCATTTACCTCGTGGAACACTTTGGTATGGTGTTCTATTTGGTTGTATTCTTCAATATCCCAAGTGTAAAAACCTTTATCATTTGGGCCTAAGTGAAACAAAAAACCATCTTCTCCTTTGGCATCTTTATGAATTCCGAAAGGGGTAAAACCATAATTTCCCATAAAAAACAAAAAAGAAAGTCCGCCCAAGGGCATTCCTGCTTTTTGAAGTAGTGGAGCAACTATATGGCACATTCTCTCTGTAAACTCATTGCTAAAGGTTTCTAAGCTATTGAAAACAACTCCGAATTTTTGATCTCCAAAGAGCTTTATACACCACTGTTCAATAGTTTCATTTTCTTTGGGTCTATTGGCAGCCATTTCTTCTGCAATTCCGTTTTGAAGCTCATGATTTATGTATACTTTGATGCCTTTATGCAATTCTCCTTTGTCTAAAAACCGATTGATGATGTTTTTTAATTCTTGTTTTAAAAAGGTTACATCGTCATCAGAAAGTATACTGTTTATTGATGTTGGTTTTGTGAGTTCTTGTGAGTTATGGTAAAGTTTTTTCCAAGTTTCAGAATTCTTTTCGTTATTCATAGGCTGGTTTTAAAGCTTCTGCTCATAAAAATAAGGTACTTTGAAAATTATTTTTATGCTTTTATTCCCTTATTTTAATCAGTTATACCACCTCAACGTTATTTCGAAGGAGTAGGTGACCAAAACAATCTGTTTGTTGAGATCATATAAAAGAAAATTGCTATCTAATTTACAAACATTTACCTGATTCAAAACCTTCTTTAGTAATTGGTTCTCCGTTAATTGTATCAGTATCCCAGTCTTGTGAAATTAACCATACACCATTCTTTTTATTAAGTACCACGTGGAACCTACCGTATACAATACGTGGTTCTTTGTCTTTTTCGGTATATATAACTCGGTAATAACCTACTTCATAACCAGTACTTTCTTTGTAAGTTCTTTGATTGAAACAAAAATCTATTTGTCTTTTCTTAGTCGTTGGTTTTTGATAAGATGTTTGCACTGATGTTTTGTATTCTTCACCTATACGAATTCCATACTTATTAACTCTTAAAACATCATTAATATGCAAACTATTAAATGTATTCCAATCTCTAGCTTCAAAAGATTTTTTAAATGGTTGCCATATTTGTTCGTTGACTTCTTTTTCTATTACTCCTTTATTTTGTGAAAAACTAAACGTAATTGAAATTAGAAAAATTAAAATAGTGTATGCCGTTTTCACTTTGATAAGATTAAAAATTCATTTGTTAACAAGTTAGTAATTTTAAAAACGAAATTAAGATTTATTGATTCTTTTTATGTGTTCTATAAGTATTCTCTATTAAATTTTCTTTTTTCTATTTTTTTTATTAAAACCTGTTTAATCGCTATTTTAAAGAATAAAAAAACACTAGTATAAACATTCGTATTAACTAAAAATAAAAACTCTTTAAAACACCTAAAAAATAGCTGTTATTTATTAGTAGTTTTTATGTGTTTTTAAATTACAATAAAAAAAAATAATACTTTGTTTTTGGTTAGAATTGTTAACTTTCGGCGGTATTTATGTGACTTTATTTAAACTTTGCTTCTAAATAAATACCACTTACTTTCAATCATAAAAAAACAAAAAATTATGTCAATATCAGATTTATATTCAACCGGAAAACATAAACAAGAAATAGGGCACTTTGCTAGTGTAGTAAAAATTGCTGAGACTGATGGAATTATTTCAGAAGGGGAACAGTTATTATTAGACAGAACCGCAAAGAAGTTAAATATTAGTGAAGAAGAATATAAGCTAATTTTAAAAAGTCCTGAAAAATATCCAATAAACGCCCCTGTAAGTTATGATGAGCGTATTGAGCGCTTATATCGTTTAACAAGAATGATTTTTGCTGATGAAAATGTAGCTAAAGAAGAAGTTGGTATACTTCGTAAAATTGCAGTAGCTTTGCATTTCTCTGCAGAAAATGCTGAGAAAGTTTGTGATGAAGCCGTTCATTTAGTTTTAAATGATAACAACTTAGATGATTTTACCGCAGCTATTAAAAAGGTGAATGCCAATTAATTTAATTATACTAAAAACTTATTAAACCAGTTATTACTCTAAACACTTATCTCCCGATGAAACATAAAATTTTATTCATAGCAATCTTTACCTGTTTAACAACATCCGTTTTTTCTCAAAATTTAAACGACTCTTGGCAAATAGGTGTAGGTTTTGGAATAACAAAATTTAGTGAAAGTGACGCTGCTTTTATTGGCGATCAATATTTATTTCAAGTACCTACTGTAAGTTTAACTATGCCTATTGGTGATCGTTTTTCTTTAGATGGTGCTGTGTCTTTTAATACTATTGATGATGTTGGTTTTATTAAAAATTCGGCAAAGTATTTTTCTATGGATGCTTCATTTCGTTATAACTTAAATGCAGTGTTAGATAAATTTGCTCCGTATGTTTTTATAGGAGGAAGTGTAGTAGATTCTGAACGTAAAATGACACCTACACTTAATGTTGGTGCTGGTGGAATTTACTGGGTTAGCGATAATATCGGTATTAATCCACAATTATACTATAAGCATTCTTTTGAAGGTTATGAAAGTATGCGTTCGCACATTCAAGGAACTTTAGGTGTTGTTTTCAAATTAAACTGGAACAATGGTGGTGATAACAATGGTCGTAATGCTGCAAAACATTTAGGAGGTTGTATGTTTTAAACTTCTCTAATTTTATAAAATAAGAAAGCCGCTTTTAAAGCGGCTTTCTTATTTTTATGATAATGCGTTTATTGCATTTTGTATTCTTGTCATGGTCATTTCTTTACCAATCATTGTCATAATTTCAAACAAATCGGGTCCTGCTAATTTACCTACCAAACTTAAACGAAGTGGCTGCATCACTTTACCAAAGCCTATTTCTTTAGAGGTAATCCATCCTTTAATTTCTGTTTGTGCATTTTCAATTGAAAAGTTTTCTATATTAGAAATGACTTCTATTAACTCTTGCATTAGCTCACTCGTAGTGTCTTTCCATTGCTTTTTAACTGCTTTAGCATCGTATTCTGAAGGGTTTTCAAAGAAAAAGCTAGATAACTCCCAAAAATCAGCTACAAACGTCGCACGCTCTTTTATTAAAGAAACTACTTTTTCTGCCTGATCTTTATATGTACTTATACCTTTTTCTTCAAGAATAGGTAAGAATAACGCTGTAAGCTCTTCGTTAGACTTTTGCTGTAAATACTGTTGGTTAAACCATTTTGCTTTATCAGGGCTAAATTTAGCTCCTGATTTGCTTACGCGCGCTAAATCGAACGCTTCTGTTAATTCTTCTAAACTAAAAATTTCTTGTTCTGTTCCAGGATTCCACCCTAAGAACGCTAACATATTTATAAAAGCATCAGCGAAATAACCGTCTTCTTTATATCCACGTGAAACATCTCCTGTTTGCTCATTGGTATATTCTAACGGGAATACTGGGAAACCTAATTTGTCACCATCACGCTTGCTTAATTTACCTTTTCCTACTGGTTTTAAAATTAATGGTAAGTGTGCAAATTTTGGTGCTTTCCAATCAAACGCACGATATAATAACTCATGTAGTGGGAGAGAAGGTAACCATTCTTCACCACGAATTACATGCGAAATTTCCATTAAATGGTCATCTACAATATTTGCTAAGTGATAGGTTGGCATTCCATCAGATTTAAACAATACTTTATCATCTAACGTGTTTGTTTCCACTTTAATCGTACCACGAATTTCATCTTGTAAAATCAACGTTTCATCTTGTGGAGTTTTAAAACGGATCACATACTTTTCTCCTGCACTAATCTTAGCTGCAACTTCATCAGCAGAAAGAGCCAACGAATTATTTAACTTTAAACGATTATGCCAATTATAGATAAACGTTTTTCCTTGCTCTTCGTGATTTTTACGATGTGCATCTAACTCTTCAGCTGTATCAAATGCATAATACGCCCAACCGCTTTCAATTAATTGATCGGCATATTTTTTATACAAATCTTTACGTTCTGACTGACGATACGGTCCGAATTTTTCGTTTTTACCTGGACCTTCATCAAACGGAATGTTACACCATTCTAAAGAATCGATGATATATTTTTCTGCATTGGCTACATAACGAGTTTGGTCTGTATCTTCGATACGTAAAACAAAGGTTCCGTTATGTTTTTTAGCAAATAAATAATTGAATAAAGCAGTTCTTACACCACCTATGTGTAATGGTCCTGTCGGACTCGGAGCAAAGCGTACTCTTACGTTCTCAGTCATTTTTTTATTGATTTGAAAGCGCAAAGATAGTTGTATGTTAATAGAAAAGAAAAAGGAGGAAAGAGAAAAAAGAAAAAAAGCGAGTTAAACTCGCTTTGTGTTATCTTATTTATACTGGCAGTAACCATGGAAACAATACATATCCCTTCTCGGACAGTCTTGATCATATCTACACCTGGTAAGTCCGAAACCTCCATTAATATTTTTCTGTTCAGTCTTTTTTAAGGTAGTACCTAAATTTGAAATGTTCTTTAGCATAATATATTTTTAAGATATTTGACAATAACCCCAGTAACAAAAGAAAACTTCATTTTCCATTCCTGGTAAAGAATTAAGAATACTACAATCACTATTCGAATTGCATTGCATACGTCCTCCTCTAGAACCACCATTAATAAATTTTTGTTCTTTTTTGTTTAGGGTAGTACCTAAATTTGAAATGTTTTTTAACATCTTTAAAGTTTTTAAAATTAATACTAGCAATTTAATTAAACTTTAAATACTCAACACTTTTTTTGCCTTACCTTTTGTAAGGCAAAACCTTACTTTTTTATTGATCAATAAAAAAGCGAGCTAATGCTCGCTTTGTGTTATCTTATTTATACTGGCAGTAACCATTAAGACAAAAAGAATCCCAAGGTGGACAATCTTTATCGGTATGGCATCTAATGTTTCTCCACCCTCCATTGATATTTTTTTGTTCTTTTTTCTTTAGGGTAGTACCTAAATTTGAAATGCTTTTTAACATCTTTAAAGTTTTTAAAATTAGTACTAGCAATTTAATTCAACTTTAAACACTCGTCGTCTATTTTACCTTACAAAAAGTAAGGAAAAACCATACTTTTTAAAATTTATGATACAATCCGAAACTCAATGCTGGGGCTTTGGCAACATTTCTTCCTGCAAAAGCTCCTCCGAAACCAACATTAGCTCCAAAAGATTTATTGAACTCACCTATAAGTTTTAATCCAAAGGCAGCATAGCTTTGATCGTTTACATACAAACCTGTAGCTAAATTTTCCTTAGATAATACTATATCTCCATTTTTTAAAGAAGCAACACCATCTAAAAACCCAGCTATCCATAACCAATTTAGTGCTTTATACCCTATTTCTCCTCCGAGTTTATAGTTAGAGCTATAATCATTAGTTCTAATATCAAACCCTGTGAACGCTTGTATATACCATGAATCAAAACCTCTACCTGTTAAAAACAACGGGGTAAATGTCCACGCATCGTAACCACTCCGTAATCCTGAATTTTCTTTATAGGTACTTGTATTTGCTTCTATAGAAAGTTGTCCTGAAAGTAACCATTTATTATTAGAAAAATTATGTTTTATTCCTAATTGAATATTCCCTAATAAAGTTTCTGAAGCTTCATCAATGGTAAAAGAAGGAAAAATTACTGACATGTCTTCGGTAAAATCGCCTGTTTTTACCATTTTTAAAGGAATGTTAGCAAATAGTGTTGTTTTGTCAGTTACACCATATTCTCCGTATAGTTGTACTGTATTATCGGTTATTTCTCGTTGTGGTTTATAGTCTGGGTTTCCATAGATTTTATCATAGCTTCCAATGGTAGTATATGATACTTGAATATATCCTTCGTTTTTATTTTTTGTCCATGGACTTTGAGAAAAAGCATTAAGTGTAATTAAAAATAATGCTGGTAAAACTAGTTGTTTCATGCTAAAAAGATTTTATAATTAGTTTACAAAAGCTTTCGTTCCTTACAAAAGACTTATTTTTTAAGTAACATTTTTTTATTATTAATTACACTTCACAGAAAAGCAGCATTAAATTTAATACTGCTTTCATACATTCTACTTGAAGTTTTTAACTTATGCAACACAATCCATTTTGTATAATTCCTACACAGCTTATATCATATGGCGTATCAAATGCACATGGATTTCCTTCTCCAAAACCAACATACCCATTTCCTCCAGGGTATCTTTCATGACAACCTGTAATATCACATTCATTATTTCCTGAAAACCCTCCATTAATATTTTTTTGAGCTACTTTATTCAGTAGAATACCTAAGTTTGAAATGTTTTTTAACATCTTTAAAGTTTTTAAATTAGTACTAGCAATTTAATTCAACTTTAAATACGAATCACCTATTTTACCTTATAAAAGGTATGGAAAGTCCTTATTTTTTCTTTAAATACTATTTTAAAATGATTTATTAAGAGGATATGTGCGTTTAAATAAATCTTTAACTAAGATTTCTTCATAAAACATGTATTTTTATACTTAGATATGAAAGATTTTAATAAAATACAACAAAAGCTACAGCAGTTTAGCAAGAAGTTTTACACTAATGAATTGATAAAAGGAAGCATTTTATTTGTTGCATTAGGATTAATCTATTTACTTTTCACACTGTTTATTGAATACTTTTTATGGTTAAAACCTACAGCTAGAACTATTTTGTTTTGGTTATTTATTGTGGTGGAAGTATTCTTACTATTCCGTTTTATTTGTTTTCCTATTTTTAAAATTGTGGGATTACAGAAAGGAATTTCTTTTGAAGAGGCTTCTAAAATCATCGGAAATCATTTTCCTGAAGTAAAAGATAAATTATTAAATGTTTTACAATTACAGCAAAACAATCAGCAGTCTGATTTATTAGCTGCTAGTATTGAACAAAAGTCGAAAGAGTTACAACCTGTTTCTTTTAATAAAGCTATCGATTTTAGTGGAAATAAAAAATATATAAAGTATGCTTTAATTCCTTTTCTTATTTGGGGTATTTCTTTGCTTACAGGAACTTCTACTAAGCTTTCGCAAAGTTTTAATCGTGTGGTAAATCATTCCGTAGCTTATAATCCTCCAGCTCCTTTTTATTTTAATTTAACTGCAAAAGATTTACGTGTTATTAAAGGAAAAGATGTAACCGTGTATTTACAAACAGAAGGGGAGGTAATACCTGAGGAAACTAAAATTCATTTTAATAATCAACAATACTTTATGGAGAATGAAGGAAATGGTTTGTTTTCGTATACGTTTTCAGAAGTTCAAAACCCAATTACTTTTTACGCAAGCGCCAACGGAATTGAATCTAATGAGTATAGTATAACAATTATTAAAACTCCTTCTATTCAAAATATTTCATTGAACTTAACGTATCCGTCATACATACGAAAAGCTTCTGAAACTATAAACAATACCGGAAACTTAAATGTTCCACAAGGAACAATTATAAAATGGGGTATTAAAACTTCTGAAACCGATACAGTTACCTTTATTGAAAAAGAAAAAAGAACAATTTTTAAACAAAAAGAAAACAACGAATTTGAGTATTCTAAACGTGTGCTAAACAATACGAATTATCAAATAACTACCTCTAATCAAAACCTAACAGATTACGAACAGCTACAGTTTTCTATTAATGTAACCAAAGATGAATATCCTACAATTACCGTAAATTCAAATATTGATAGTATTTCGAGAGGTAACGCACAGTTTGTAGGTCAAATTGCTGATGACTACGGTTTTAAGAAGTTACAATTGGTTTATTATGATAAGAATAACATCCAAAACACTTATAATCAATTAATTAACATTAAAAAAGAGATTATTCAGACCTTTTATTTTGAGTTTCCAGGAAACTTAGGTTTAAAGAAAGGAATAGACTATGAAATGTACTTTCAAGTATATGATAATGATCTTGTAAATGGTAGTAAAAAGACCATGAGTAGAAAGTTTAGTTATCGTCAAAAAACCGAAGAGGAAATAGAAGAAGAACTATTACAAGAGCAAAAAAACTACATTCAAAACATCACTAACTCGTTAGATCAACAACAAAAAAGTAAGAAATATTTAGAGAAAATTCAGTTTGATTTACAAAACAAAAAGAATATTAACTGGAATGATCAAAAGAAAATTCAGAATTTAATAAAGCGTCAGGAGCAATACAAGCAAATGATGCAACGTCAAACACAAAAATTACAAGAAAATTTTTCTGAAAAGAAAGAGGAAAATGAAACACTTCAAGAGAAAAAAGAGAACCTTAAAAAGCGTATTGAAGAACTTAAGAAATTAGAAAAGCAACAAAAATTATTAGATGAATTATACAAGCTAGCTGATAAACTTAAAAAAGAAGATTTAATTAAAAAGACAAAAGAACTAGCTGAACAAAACAAACAACAAGAACGTAGTTTGGAACGTATTTTAGAAATGACTAAACGTTTTTATGTTGAACAAAAGATGAATCAACTAGCTAATAAACTTGATGATTTATCTAAAAAACAAGAAGAGTTAAGTAACAAAGAATCTAGTAAAGAAGAACAGCAAGAGGTTAATGAAGAGTTTACAAAAGCAAAGAAAGAATTAGACGACTTAGAAAAAGACAATAAAGAGTTAAAACACCCCATGGATATGCCTTCTATGGAAGATTTAGAAAAACAAACTCAAGAAGAACTAAATAAAGCTGAGGAAAACTTAGATAAAAATAATGCTTCAGAAACTAAAAAAAACCAGAAAAAAGCTGCTAAAAAGATGCAGGAAATGAGTCAAAAAATGCAACAGTCAATGCAATCAATGAGTGCTGAAATGGAGGAGGAGAACATGGAAGGATTGCGTCAAATTTTAGAAAATTTAATTAAATTTTCTTTTGACCAAGAAGCACTAATGGATGAGTTTTCTTCATCGAATTCATCGCATCCAAATTTTGGTAAAAACCTACAAAAACAACATCAGCTTAAAACCTATTTTGAACATATTGACGATAGTTTATTTGTGCTTTCAATGCGAGTTCCTAGTATATCTTCAAAAATTCAAGATCACCTAGCACAGGCACATTATAATTTAGATCAGTCTTTAGATAACTTTGCAGACAATTATTTCCAGACTGGAATATCAAACCAACAGTATGTAATGACTTCAGCAAATACATTAGCTGATATGTTGAGTAATACTTTAGATGCCATGCAAAACCCTAAACCCGGTAACGGAAAAGGAAAGGGGAAAGGGAAATCGTTTAGCTTACCGGACATCATTCAAAAACAAAACAAATTGATGGAAAAGATGAAACAAGGTATGCAAAAGAAAAATCAAGGAAAACCAAAAGACGGAAAAAATGGTAAAAAGAAAGGCGAAAAAGAGGGACAAAACGGAGAACAAAGTGATGATTTAGATGGCGAGTTATATCAAATTTATAAAGAACAATCACAGTTAAGAGAGCAATTAGAAAATGCTATTAGGGAAGGAAAAAGAGGGAATGGTGATGCTAAAAAAGCATTAAAGGAAATGGAACAATTAGAAAATGAGATTTTAGAAAAAGGGTTTACGCAAGAAAGTATAAATAGAATGCAACAGTTAAACTATGAGTTACTAAAATTAGACAAAGCATCTTTTGAACAAAATAAAGATAAGCAACGTAAATCGAATACCAATTTACAAGAGTTTAATAACAATACTTCTAAAGAATTGAAGTTTAAAAAGTTGTTTTATAACCAAACAGAGATATTAAACAGACAATCACTACCTTTGCGCCAAAATTACAAAAAGAAGGTGCAAGAGTATTTTAGCCTTCCAAAGGATAAAAAATAACACATTAAAAAGCCTTTAGATTATACAAATACTATCGCTTTTTAATTGATTTTTTTTTAAGACATTAACAATAGTATTTGATATAAAGAAATGATTGCATTTAATTACGAAACCGAGTTTCAATTAAACAATGAAGAAAACACTTCTAAATGGATACAAGAATGTATCGAAAAAGAAGGTTTTGAATTAGGAGAAATCAACTATATTTTTTGTGACGATGCCTATTTACATAAACTCAATATTGAGTTTTTACAACACGACACTTTAACTGATATTATCAGTTTTGATTATACGTTGGGTAAGTTAGTAGGGGGCGATATTTTTATTTCTATAGAAAGAGTAAATGATAATGCTAACGAGTTTGGTACTTCTTTTAAAGATGAATTACACCGAGTGATAATTCATGGTATTTTACATTATATGAAATACAAAGACAAGACTGAGAAAGAGAAGCAAATGATGCGCTCTAAGGAAAATGAATGTTTAGAAATTTTAGATAAAATATAAAAAAGTTCCACGTGGAACTGACTATAAAAAATGAGTTTAGTTAATACAACATACGATGTAATTGTAATAGGAGGTGGACATGCTGGAAGCGAAGCAGCTGCAGCAAGTGCAAACATGGGAGCACACACTTTGTTAATTACAATGAACTTACAAAACATTGCTCAGATGAGTTGTAATCCTGCTATGGGTGGAATTGCAAAAGGGCAAATAGTACGAGAAATTGATGCTTTAGGTGGTTATAGTGCTATTGTAACTGACAAGACAGCTATTCAGTTTAAAATGCTTAATAAATCAAAAGGACCTGCTATGTGGAGTCCAAGAGCTCAATCAGACAGGATGCAATTTGCAGAGTGTTGGAGAACGATGTTAGAGCAAACAGAAAATTTAGACTTTTATCAAGATTCTGTTAATGGATTATTGTTTGATGGAGATGCTATTACAGGTGTTAAAACTGCTTTAGGTTTAGAAATAAAAGCTAAAACAGTAATCGTAACAGCGGGTACTTTTTTAAATGGTTTAATTCATATTGGTGATAAAACTTTTGGTGGAGGTAGAGCAGGTGAAGGAGCTTCAACAGGTATTACTGAAGATTTAGTTGCGAAAGGCTTTGAAGCTGGTAGAATGAAAACTGGAACTCCTCCTCGTGTTGATGGACGCTCTTTAGATTATTCTAAAATGACGGAACAACCTGGTGATGATTCTCCAGAAAAATTCTCGTATTTACCTATTACAAAAACATTAACTAAGCAACGTTCTTGTTATCTTACTTACACCAATCCTGAAGTACATGATATACTTCGTGAAGGGTTTGAACGCTCGCCAATGTTTAATGGTAGAATTAAATCTACAGGACCTCGTTATTGTCCTTCAGTAGAAGATAAGATTAATCGTTTTGCAGAAAAGGAACGTCATCAGATTTTCGTAGAACCAGAAGGTTGGAATACAGTTGAAATTTATGTAAATGGTTTCTCAACATCTCTTCCAGAAGATATTCAAGATAAAGCTATTCGTTCTATCGCTGGTTTTGAAAACGTAAAGTTTTTTAGATACGGTTATGCCATCGAATATGATTATTTTCCACCAACACAATTAAAACATAATTTAGAAACTAAGTTAATTAATAACTTATTTTTCGCTGGACAAATAAACGGTACAACGGGTTATGAAGAAGCAGCTGCACAAGGTTTAATGGCAGGTGTAAATGCAGCCTTAAAAACTCAAAATAAAGAACCATTTATTTTAAAAAGGAGTGAAGCTTATATAGGTGTTTTAATTGATGATTTAATTACAAAAGGAACAGAAGAACCTTATCGAATGTTTACTTCTCGTGCAGAGTATAGAACTTTATTACGACAAGATAATGCTGATTTACGTCTTACTGAAAGATCTTATAAATTAGGATTAGCTTCACAAGAAAGAATGGATAGAGTAGAAGAGAAGCAAAACAAAACTCAAAGTTTAATAGATTTCATTACTAAATTAAGTATTACAAAAGAAGAGGTAAATCCTATTTTAGAGAATAAGAATTTAGCAACCATTAATCAATCTATGAAATTATATAAGATTGCTGCTAGACCACAATTATCTTTTTCAGATTTTAGATCGATTGATAAGCTTGAAAATTATATTCAAGAAAACGATATTGATGAAGAAATAATAGAGCAAGTTGAGATTCATTTAAAATACTCTGGCTACATCGAAAAAGAAAAGAATAATGCCGATAAATTAAATAGATTAGAAAACGTACCTATTCCTTCTACATTTGATTATAGTAAAGTAAAATCTTTGTCGTATGAAGCTAGAGAAAAGTTATCTAAAATACAACCTACTTCAATTTCACAAGCAAGTAGAATAAGTGGAGTATCACCAAGTGATATATCTGTACTACTTGTTTACATGGGTAGGTAAATTCTAATTTAGAGTTATAAAAAATAAAATGTTCCATGTGGAACGTTTTGTTTTTTATATGTATAATTGTCCGATAAAAAATAATGTTCCACAAGGAACACTCAACACATTTTATTAGTTTGATTACAGATAAAGAATTCTACAGGAACTTAAAACCTTTTTTAAACTGTATTGATCATACAGTATCAAAAGAAAGTTATGAGGTAATGAGGAATGAAGATTACAATATGTTGGTAACTTCACCTGTACCTAACAACTTAGAAAAATATTATGCTAGTGAAGATTATATTTCACACACAGATAGTAAAACTTCTCTTTTTGATAAAACATATCAGTTTGTAAAAAATTACACTTTAAAGAAAAAACTAAAATTGATTAACTCTTTTAATACAGAAGAAAAATCAATTTTAGATATTGGAGCAGGTACTGGTGATTTTTTAAAAGTATGTGAAAAAGATGGATGGAGAATTAATGGAGTAGAACCTTCTGAAAAAGCTAGAGATTTTGCTAAAAACAAAAACGTAAATCTTATAAAAGATATTTCTAAAATAGATAATAAGCAATTTGATGTTATTACACTTTGGCATGTATTAGAACACATTCCTAATTTAACAGAATATATACAACAACTTAAGTCTCTTTTAAAACCAAATGGATTTTTAATCATTGCTGTTCCTAATCATAAAAGTTTTGATGCAAAACACTACAAAGAATTTTGGGCTGCTTATGATGTTCCAAGACATTTATGGCATTTTTCAAAAACAGCTATTTCAAAAATATTTTTATTATTTGAAATGAGAGTTGAAAAAACACTTCCAATGAAGTTTGATTCATATTATGTTTCTTTATTATCAGAAAAATATAAAACAAAAAAATCAAGACCTATTCATGCTTTTTTAACAGGTTTAAAGTCAAATATGAAAGCAAAACGTTCTGGTGAATATTCTTCTTTAATTTACATCTTAAAAAGTAAGTAAAACTAAATTTAAAGCTATTTTAAGTAGTTTTAAACACTAAAACATACAAATACCTTATTAAAATTTAAAAACCTCTTAAAATTAGATTTTTAAGAGGTTTTTAAATAATAAATATTAATTATTTATTATGTTTTTAATAGTTTTTATCTATTTAATAAATATACGCCTAAAACTGCAATTATAAAGTAAACTGCTAAGGTCATCGCCCCTGCATAATCTTTTGCTAATCGTTGACCAATTAATAAAAAGATTAATGTTACTGCAGATAATTCTACACCAATTAAAGCGATGTTATGATTTCCTGTTGTTGATAAGTGGAAAATTCCAACAAACATTAATGCACCTGCTAATAATTCCATCACTAAAATAACGGCTAATAAAATTGGTACTGAATTTTTTAAAGGTGAATCTTTAAAGTGGCCTCTAATAAAAGACAAATTTCCTTTCCAGTCACTCACTTTATCAATTCCCGATTGTAAAAAAGTAACGATTAAAAAAAGTAAGATTAAAATTTCTGTTATGCTTTGTTGTATAAGTTCCATGTAATTGATTTTTTACAAATATAATTTTAAAAAAATAATTGTAACAATTATGAAAAAATTCGTCCTATAAATATCTACTATTAAGTAGTATCTTTATCAAAAAAATTACTAACATTTAAATATTAAAAACTATGTCAATTTACATGTATCCGGTTATTGCTATCGGGGTTATCGTTTTATTATCTTCATTTTTTATTGTTAAGCAACAAACCGCTGCGATTATTGAACGTTTTGGTCGTTTTCAAAACATCCGTCAATCTGGTTTACAATTAAAAGTTCCTATTGTAGATAGAATAGCAGGGAAATTAAGCTTAAAAATTCAGCAATTAGATGTAATAGTGGAAACAAAAACCTTAGACGATGTATTTGTTAAATTAAAAGTTTCTGTTCAATACAAAGTAATAAAAGATAAAGTGTATGATGCTTTTTATAAGCTAGATTATCCACATGATCAAATTACTTCTTATGTATTTGATGTAGTACGTGCAGAGGTACCTAAAATGCGTTTAGATGATGTATTTGTTAAGAAAGATGATATTGCAATCGCTGTTAAAACAGAATTGAATGATGCAATGATGGATTATGGTTATGATATTATAAAAACTTTAGTTACCGATATTGATCCTGATGCTCAAGTAAAAGCAGCTATGAACCGTATTAATGCAGCAGATAGAGAAAAAACTGCGGCTCAATATGAAGGTGATGCACAGCGTATTTTAATTGTTGAGAAAGCAAAAGCGGAAGCTGAAAGTAAACGTTTACAAGGACAAGGTATTGCTGATCAACGTCGTGAAATTGCCCGTGGATTAGAAGAATCTGTAGAAGTATTAAATAAGGTTGGTATTAATAGTCAAGAAGCTTCTGCTTTAATTGTTGTTACCCAGCACTATGATACATTACAATCTATTGGTGAAGAAACAAACAGTAACTTAATTTTATTACCTAATTCACCACAAGCGGGTAGTAATATGTTAAATGATATGGTAGCAAGCTTTACAGCTAGTAACCAAATAGGGGAAGCTATGAAAAAAGCTCAAGAGAAAAAAGACAAAGAATAATATGATATTATCAACTACACCTTTGTTAGAAAATAGACCTGCTAAAGAATATTTAGGTATTGTTACAGGTGAAACAATTATTGGTGCAAACATTTTTAAGGACTTTTTTGCTGGTATTAGAGATATAGTAGGAGGTAGGTCTGGTTCGTATGAAAAAGTTCTAAGAGAAGCTAAAGAAATAGCTTTAAAAGAAATGACTGAAAGAGCTCGTAGTTTAGGAGCAGATGCAGTCGTAGGAATTGACTTAGATTATGAAACTGTGGGTTCAAATGGTGGTATGCTAATGGTCACAGCCTCAGGTACTGCCATAAAAATATAACTAAATAAAAAACCGAAACATTAAATGTTTCGGTTTTTTTTATTTGTGATACGTACTAATCTTATTTTTTATCTTCTGCTTTATCAGTATTCTCTTCATCTTCATTTTTAGTAGCATCTTTAAATTCTTTGATACCTGTTCCTAAACCTCTCATTAATTCAGGTATTTTTCTACCTCCGAATAATAATAATACTAATGCAACGACAATAGCTATTTGCCATGGTCCAATCATGCCTAAAAATATAGTAAGTAAATTCATTTTTATTAAATTTTGCGCTACAAAGATACGAAATTAACTTCGGTGTTCAATTACTCCACCAATTACTTTTTTGTCTCTAAATACTTCTGGTTTACCTTTGTAAAAAATGGAACCTCCAAACGATACTTTAGCATCTAGTGTTTCTCCAGACTGTACTTCAACCTTAGAACCAGATCCAGCTTTTACAGTGGTCATTTGTTCTACTAATAATTTATATCCATGATACATTCCACCTAAATCAGCATTCACATTTTGATTCTTGGTTGTACCAGAAAGCTTAATAACAGCTCCTGAAGAACTTTTTACATTCAAATGCTTAACATGAACCACAAGATTGATAAAAGCCCCTTCTTGAGCTCTAATTTCAACTTTTTGTTGATTAATATCTTTTCCTGTAATTGTTGCTCCTTCATTTGCATCAATGATTGATAAAGTTTTATTGTAATATAACGTTGCTTTAACTTTACCATCGGCAGTAGTTTCTGGGAATCTTAATAATACTTTTAAGGTAGTTCCATCCAACTTAATTTTAACTTTATCTGTTTTTTCACCAGTAACTATTATTTTAGATTCATCAGATTTTACGAGTTTTAAATCTATGCCATTATACACTTTTACGATTGAAAAGTCTCCTAAATTTTTAGTTATAGTTGTTTGAGCTGATGCTAAAACGGTCATCAAAAACAAACTTAATATTGCTAACTTCTTCATAATTAATTCCATTAGTTAATTGAGTATAACCAATAATTATACCAATACTATAAAGGTAAATCTTAATTTTTATTGTTTAAACTGTACAAATTAGTGTGAAATCAAATTGAAATCAAGATGTTTACGTTCCAAATCGGTGTGTTTTACTTTTACTACTACTTCATCACCTAGTTGAATCATATTCTTAGTCGATTGTCCAATCACAGCATATTGTTTTTCGTCAAAGATATAATAATCATCCTTAATATCTTTGATTCTAACCATACCTTCACATTTATTAGATTTAATTTCAACATAAATTCCCCATTCGGTAACCCCAGAAATTACACCTTCAAACTCTTGATCTTTATGATCTTGCATGTATTTTACTTGCATGTATTTAATAGAATCTCTTTCGGCTTTAGAAGCTAATTCTTCCATTTTTGAAGAATGCTTACACTTTTCTTCATAAATTTCTGCTTTTGGTGAATTTCCTCCGTCTAAATAATGCTGTAATAAACGATGTGTCATTACGTCAGGATAACGACGAATAGGTGAGGTAAAGTGGCTATAATAATCAAATGCTAATCCGTAGTGACCAATATTTTGTGTAGTATATTCAGCTTTACTCATAGAACGTATTGCTAAAGTTTCTACCATATTAGCTTCCCCTTTACCATGAACGTCTGATAATAATTTATTTAAACTATCTGATGTTTTTTGGCGGTTTTCTGTATCTATTTTATATCCGAACTTGCTAACAATATTTTGTAATGATGCTAACTTTTCAACATCTGGTTCATCGTGTACTCGATACACAAATGTTTTCTTACTTGGTTTTCCACCAGAAAAACCTATGAACTCAGCAACTTTTTTATTTGCTAATAGCATAAATTCTTCGATTAGTTTATTGGCATCTTTTGCTTCCTTAAAGAAAACTCCAGTAGGATTTGCATTTTCGTCTAATTCGAATTTAACTTCAACTCTATCAAAAGAAATAGCTCCAGATTTCATACGTTTCTTACGCATCTTTTTTGCTAATTCATCTAATTTTAATGTAGCTTCAACAATATTTTCGTCAACTTCATAGGCTTCACCTGTTAAAGAAACATCAGCAGGTATAATATTATTTTTGTTTTCAATTATGGCTTGTGCTTCCTCATAAGCAAAACGCTTGTCTGAATAAGTAACTGTTCTTCCAAACCATTGGTTGATAACTTGTGCTTTCTCATTCATTTCAAATACGGCAGAAAAAGTCAATTTTTCTTCATTTGGTCGTAATGAACAAACTCCATTACTTAACATTTCTGGTAGCATTGGTACCACTCTGTCAACTAAATATACTGAAGTAGCACGATCGTAGGCTTCATCATCTAAAGTTGTCTTTGGTTGTAAGTAATGAGAAACATCTGCAATATGAATTCCTATTTCATAATTTCCATTTTCAAGTTTGGTAAATGATAAAGCGTCATCAAAATCTTTTGCATCTTTAGGATCGATAGTAAAAGTTAAATCACCACGCATATCTCTACGTTTAGAAATTTCTTCTTTAGTTATTTCTATCGGTAATTCTGAGGCTTCTTTTTCTACTTCTGTAGGAAATTCGTACGGTAAACCGTACTCTAGTAAAATAGAATGAATTTCAGTGTCATGGTCTCCTGGTCTTCCTAAAACTTGTGTAATTTTTCCAAACGGATTTTTAGAATTCTCAGGCCAATCAGTCATTGTAGCAACTACTTTATCACCATCTTTTGCACCATTAAGTTTACTTTGTGAAATAAAAATATCGGCATACATTTTATTGCTATCAGGTATCACAAATCCGAAGTTTTTATTCATTTGTAAAACACCAACAAATTCTGTTTTAGCTCTGTCTATAATTTCAACAACATCAGCTTCAAGTTTATTACTTCTACGTTTTTTATACACATAGGCTTTAACAGTATCGTTATGTAAGCCTTTTCCTAAGTTTACGGAAGGAACAAAAATATCGTGTTCAAAATCATCACAAATAAAATAAGCATTACCGTTAGAAGTAGCATCTAATGTACCAATATGATACTTACGATCTTCGTTTATTTGATATTTACCTCTGTCAACTTCTTTAATTTTTTGATTGGCTGTTAATTCAGCTAGTTTCTTAATAATCTGATTTTTACCGTCAGTATCAGAAACCTTCAATTTGGCAGCAATTTGCTTGTAATTATAATTTTTATTACTGTCTTCGTTAAGTATTTTGAAAATGTTTCGGGTAAGATCTTTAATTACTTTACCCTTTTTTTTGTAGATTTTTTTCTTTCTAGTCATTAATCTTTCGTCTTATTAAATTTTCAACCAAAGTACAAATAAAATTAATGCTAGTAATTTAAATAACTGTTATAAATTCATTTCGTACTTTTCCATTCTTTATTTAAAGTATTTGTATGAATAATTCTTGGTTTGTTATTGTTAATCCTGCAGCTGGTAATGGTAATTTTAATAAATATTGGTCTGAAATTCAGCAGGGATTAAAAGCAAATGATATTACTTATGAATATGTTAAAACTGAGTATTCAAATCATGAAAAAATAATTGTTCAACAAGCTATTAATAAAGGGTATAAAAAAATAATTTCAGTAGGTGGTGATGGTACTTTACATCATATTATTAATGGAATTATGACACAAAATACTATTAATTCAAAAGAAATAACTGTTGCTGTAATACCTTTAGGTACTGGTAATGATTGGATTAAAACCTATACTACTCCTAAAAATGTAAAAGCAGCTATTAATTTAATTAAACAGGAAAAAACCATTTTTCAAGACATCGGTTACTTGGAATTATCAGATATTACTTCTTACTTTAATAATGTTGCAGGCATTGGTTATGACGGATATGTTGTTAATAAGTTGAATAAATTGAAAAGATTTGGACCTATAGCGTATTTAGTTAGTGGAATAGCAGGTTTATTACTCTATAAAAAAACTACTTTTAAAGTAGACATTGACAAAAAATCTATTAAAACTAAGTGTTTAATGACTTTGTTTGGTATTTGTAAGTATTCTGCTGGAGGTATGCAATTAACTGATTATAAAAACTCTAATAATGGATTATTTGATATAACAATAGCTAAAAATCTATCTTTTTTGGATTTTTTTTTCTATAAAAAAATTATACAACAGAAAAATTCTTCAGCATAAAAAAGTAGAAACATATACTTCAAAATCATTGTTAATAACTCCAAAAAACAGAAAGAATCTTCCTTATATTCAGGCAGATGGAGAGTTAATAGGTAAAGGAAAAGTAAGAGTTAGTATTATTAAAAGTGCTGTTCGAATAGTAGTTCCTTAAAAAGTTAAAAAAAACTTAAAGAAATTGTAACGTTTCTTAAACTCATACGTCTTTATAATAAGAAAGTCGTTATAAATGAAAAACTTACGCAAAATAATAGCGCTGTTTATTTTTATATTTATTACAGGAATTATCGTAACTGTAGTAAGTATTAATACGACTTTGAATAAAAAAACTCCTTCTGAAGTAGTTAAAGCTAAAGACACTCTTAACCTTATCAAAGCTTATAAAAAAGCCGTTTAAAGCACTTCTTTACATTTATTACCACTTATCAACAAACGTAGCATTAATACCTTATTTTTTGCAATTTGCCTACTAGAAACACAGAAAGGATTCTAATTTATTTAATCTCTCATATTACAAGTAAATTATTTAAAGTTCAAAAAAACTGTTGTTAACATATTATATAATATATATAAAAGATTTTTAAAATTTAAAAAAAGAAATGATTGTTATAATAGTGTGTTAATATGTAGCATAAAAAGTAGATTTTATTTTTGGTAAAGTGACTTATTAAAATAAATAAACAAGTTATTAGTTGAATAAAATCTTAAAAATCAACTACAAAATGGAGTTATTAACAAAAGTTATAAACAGCAATTCACTAAAAATTATGAATAGTTAATTTCATTTTAAATGTAAAGAAAGGGTTAATTTTATGTTGATAAATGTTCATTAAAATCTCAAAAAAAAAGTTGCATAATTAATTCTTGTTCTTGTATTGTAAAAAATATCTAGAAAATCAAATTTTCTTTTCAGAATCTATTACTAGTTCTTAACAATTTGGTAATACAGTTTAACCCCTTAATTTTAAAGAGGTTATTAAGAATGCTAAAAAAAGCATTGTTAATTACTGTTGATAACCGTGAATAACTGTATTTTTGTAGCTCACAACTGAATTAAAATCAACAAATTATGACAATCGCTGTAGGAAATGATCACGCAGGTACCGAATACAAATTTGAAATAGTTAACCTATTAGAAGAATTAGGACATAAGGTAATTAACTTTGGTACAAATGAAACCGATAGTATGGATTATCCAGATACCATTCACCCTACTGCTGAAGCTGTTGAAACTGGTCAAGCTGAAATGGGTATTATTTTATGTGGAAGTGGCAACGGAGCGCAAATGACAGCTAATAAACATCAGGGTGTAAGAGCTGCTTTATGTTGGAATAATGAATTAGTTGAATTAACACGTCAACATAACGATGCTAATATTTTAACGATTCCTGCTCGTTTTGTATCGTTACAACAAGCCTTAGGGTTTGTTAAAATATTCTTATCTACCGAATTTGAAGGTGGTCGTCATGCTAATAGAGTAAATAAAATAGCTTGTGATTGCTAATGGAATTTAAAGTTAAAAATTTTCAAGAATTAACAACTTCAGAACTGTATGAATTACTTCAATTACGTTCTGAAGTTTTTGTTGTTGAACAAGATTGTGTATATCAAGATGTTGATGGTAAAGATCAAAAAGCTTTACATGTTATAGGTGTAAAAGAAGGTAAAATTATAGCCTACACACGATTATTTAACAGTGGTGAATATTTTGATACACCTAGTATTGGTAGGCTAGTAATAAAGGAAACCGAACGTAAATATGGTTATGGACATAATTTAATTAAAGCTTCTATCAAAGCTATTGTTGATAACTATAATGAAACAACTATTACCATTTCTGCGCAAACGTATTTACAGAAATTCTATGAATCTCACGGTTTTAAACAAGTAGGTGAAGGATATTTGGAAGATGGAATTCCGCATATAAGAATGGTTAGAAACTAGTTTCTAATTAAAGCAAAAGCTCCATTTTTAGTTTCTCCATTAGTAAAAATTATTTGATACCAGTATGTATTACTAGGTAATGGTAATCCATTGCATAAACCATCCCAACCAATAGTATTTGCTTTAATCTTACTTACCATTTTACCAAATCTATCAGTAATATAAATATTTTTAATAAGATTGTTATTAGCGTTTACAACCCAAGTATCATTATTTCCATCGTTATTAGGTGTAAAGAAATTTGGTATAGTAATATCTTTTTGTTCAATGGTGATAGTAAAACTACTTTCATTATTACAATTTAAATTGGCTGGATTAGCATTATAAATAAAAATTGTTTGAGATTTATTTATAATATCTCCAGAGATTAATTGATTTCCATTACCTCCAGATTCAGTATAATAATTTCCGTTTGTTAGATTAGGTAAAGTAAATTCATTAAAAGCAAAAACATCATTTAAAATATCAACATCAGGTGAATTATTAATAGTAATCTGAAAAGAGGATTCATTAAAACAAGAAGGATTGTTAGGATCTTCATTGTAAATAAAAATTGTTTGTGATGAAGTTATAATATCTCCCGAATTTAATTGATTTCCATTTCCTCCACTTTGTGTATAATATTTACCATTAGATAAATTAGGTAAAGAGTAATTATCACAGGTAATAACATCATTTAAAGTATTTACTGTAATAGTACATGTAGTTTGGTTACATTTGTTTATATCTTCTTTAAAAACCGTATTATCGTCTATTTGAGTCCAGTTTACTGTACTGTAGTTAGCATTATCAACTAAAACACAAGTAAGGTTGGGGTTATATCTTAAATCAAAACTATTTGACAAAATATTAGTGTTGTTATTGTTTCTTATATCAACATTAGTTAATTGATTGTATCTACAGTTTAAAAATGTTAGTTCTTTATTATTAATTAAATTTAATTCTTTAATAGAGTTATTAAAACAATCTAATCTTGCTAATTTTAAATTATTACTCAAATCTAAACTTGATATTTTATTAAAATAAATATCCAACCAATATAAATCAGGATTGTTAGAAGTATTTAGTTGGGTAAGATTATTACTTGAACAACTTAAAAACCTTAATTTAAGATTATTTGAAATATCTAACACACTAAGGTTGTTACCATAAATAACAAAGTGTTCTAAATTAATATTCTTAGTAACATTTATACTAGAAAGTTTTGAATCATTAACAGAAAGAAATTTTATTAAAGTATTATTTTTTATATCTAATGTATTTAGATTACTTGCACCACAAATCAAGGTTTCTATTTTTATAAGTTTACTAACATCAATATTGGTAAAAAAATTATCAGAACAATCCAAGTATGTTAAAGAAACAAAATCTTGAATACCAGTCATATCACTAATATTCTTATTTTCTATATCTAATTTTTTTATTGTTTCAATATTACTAGTTAACACATAGTCATCTAAAGGACCAGAATCATATCCAAGGTTTATTAACTCTTGTTCAAAATTATCATCGGGTACATAAGTATTTTGTGAATAAGAAAATAAAGTAAAAAAGAAAAGAAAGAGGGTTATATATTTTTTCATAGCTTTTTATAAAGCTGTAAAAATAATAAACTAAATCAATTCCTCAACCTCTTTAACTTCACCAGAATCCATTTCACCTAATGCAATATCACCCACGCGAACTCGTACCAAACGTAGGGTAGGAAATCCCACTGCAGAAGTCATTTTACGTACTTGTCTAAATTTTCCTTCCGTTAAGGTAACTGATATCCAAGGTGTAGGACCATGACGAGCATCGCGAATTTTTTTAGAGCGTTCAGGAAAATTAGGAGTATCAATCATCTTAACCTTACAAGATTTAGTCATGTATTTTTTTCCATCAAATCCAATTTCTACTCCTTTTTGTAATTGTTTAACAGCTTCAAATGTAATTGCTCCATCAACTTGCACATAATACTCTTTTTCAACCTTGCCTCTTGTGGTAATAAAATCACTTACTTTTCCATCGGTAGTTAATAATAATAATCCTTCTGATTTTACATCTAATCTACCGACAGCCATAGTTCCTTCAGGAAAATTAAATAGTTCTCCTAACAATTTATGTCTACCACCTTTTTTTTGATTGGTAATAAATTGCGATAAGAAACCATATGGTTTGTAAATCATGAAGTGACGATGGGTTGGCATCTTTTCTTTTTTTAAGAAGCACAATATTACAAAATGTAACATAAAAAGATAGGATATTAAAGCTAGTTTTTCATAACTTAGCCGTTCTTATTACTTAAAATAATTAGCACGATTTATGGCAGCAGATAAAGAAAAAGAAGCGAAATTAAAAGCGCTTCAACTTACACTAGATAAGTTAGATAAAACGTACGGTAAAGGAACCGTAATGAAGTTAGGAGATAGCCAAGTAGAAGATGTAGATGCAATATCGTCAGGTTCTTTAGGATTAGATTTAGCCTTAGGAGTAGGAGGGTATCCTCGTGGAAGAATTATAGAAATTTATGGACCAGAATCATCAGGTAAAACAACATTAACCATACATGCCATTGCAGAAGCTCAAAAAGCAGGAGGAATTGCTGCTTTTATTGATGCAGAGCATGCTTTTGATCGTTTTTATGCTGAAAGTTTAGGCGTTGATGTTGATAACTTAATTATTTCTCAACCAGATCATGGTGAACAAGCTTTAGAAATTGCTGATAATTTAATTCGTTCAGGTGCTATTGATATTGTGGTAATTGACTCGGTTGCAGCTTTAACACCAAAATCTGAGATTGAAGGTGAAATGGGGGATTCTAAAATGGGACTTCATGCACGTTTAATGTCACAAGCCTTACGTAAATTAACAGGAACAATTAGTAAAACTAACTGTACGGTATTTTTCATTAACCAGTTACGTGAAAAGATTGGAGTTATGTTTGGTAACCCTGAAACAACTACTGGTGGTAACGCTTTAAAATTCTATGCATCGGTTCGTTTAGATATTCGTCGTAGAACACAAATTAAAGATGGTGATAAGGTAATTGGTAACAGTACCAAGGTTAAGATTGTAAAAAATAAAGTAGCACCACCATTTCAAATGGCTGAGTTTGATATTATGTATGGAGCTGGAATATCAAAAGTTGGTGAAGTATTAGATATTGGTGTAGATTACGGAATTATAAAGAAAAGTGGTTCGTGGTTTAGCTACGGAGATACTAAATTAGGTCAGGGTAGAGATGCTGTAAAAGGTGTTATTAAAGACAACCCGGAACTAATGGAAGAGTTAGAAAATAAAATAAAAGATGCTATTGAAAACCAAGATTAAGATTTAAATTAAAAAGTTCTAACTATTACTAAAAAGCTGTTGAAATATTTCAACAGCTTTTTTTTTGTAAATTAAATGTTGTCAATTTAAGACAAAAGTAAAACACTAATCCTAGCATAAATTTGCATTGTGGAAACAAAAGAATTCTATAAAAACCGGTTACAGCAAGTTGTTTCTTATTTACGATCTAAATACAATGAAAAAATTTCTATTAAAGAGCTTGAAGAGTTTTCAAACTTTTCATACAGAAATCTTCAAAGGGTATTTAAAGCATACTATAAAGAAACTATAGGAGCTTATGTTACAAGAATAAAGGTAGAAAACGGTGCTAAAATGTTAGTGTACTCTTCTACAGAAATTAAATTAATAGCTGAAGAAGTAGGATATTCTGATGTACAAACATTTAGTAAATCATTTAAAAATCATTTCGGAATTTCGCCAGCAAAGTATAGAAATAAAAAAGAAGAATTATTTCAAAAAAAGAATCAAATAAATATAGAAATTATGCCTTTTTTTGAAGAAAAAATTACTGTTTTACCCACAAAAAAAGTACTATATACTACTTTTAAAGGAGATTATAATAGTACAAAGTTAACTACTATTTGGGATGAGTTTTTAGAAGAAGCATCTGCACAAAATATAAATATTAATACAGCTGAATGTTTTGGAATTATATGGGACGAACCTAGTATTTCAGAAGCTATAAACTATGATTACGATGCTTGTATTGAAGTTAATTTTACAGAAAAAATACCTCAAAAAAAATTTAAGGTAAAAACTATTCCAGAACAATGTTATGCCGTATTTACACATGTTGGGTCGTATCAAAGTATTTCTAAAACGTATGACAAAATTTTTACAAGGTGGTTATTTACTACAAATTTTGAAGTTTCAGAAAAACCATTTATTGAAAAATATATAAAACATGAAGGAAATACAAATAATGAAAGTGAATTTGAAACAGAAATTTATATACCTTTAAAAAAGACGATTTCACAACACTAACAAAACATGAAGAAAATGAAGTTATTAGCTATTTTATGCAGTATAGTTTTTACAATGAAATCTTGTTCAAGTGATGTAGCAATTACAAATAAAAACACTGAAATAAGCAGTCAAAAATTATATTACAACGCAAAAATCTATACAGTAGATGAAAATAATCCTTTAGCACAAGCATTATTGTTAGAAGGAAATAAAATAATCTTTGTAGGAACAAATAAAGAAGCAAAATTAAAAGCCAATAAAAATGCTAAGAAAATTGATTTAAAAGGAAAATTAGTATTACCAGGTTTTCATGATGTTCATATGCATCCTATGGAGGTAGGATCTACTACCACAGATTTTGTGTTAAATGAAGAAGAAACTAATGCAGAAAATTATATTTCAACCATCCAAAAAGCTTCAAAGGACAATCCAAATGTTGAGTGGTTAATTGGTTTTGGGCATTCTATAAATACACTATTTAATGCAAAAAGAAATCCATTAGAAATTATAGATGAAGCTGTTTCAGACAGACCTGTAATTATTATGGAACAAACATCACACTCAATGTGGATAAATTCTAAAGGTTTAGAATTAGCAGGAATTACGAATTCTACAAGCAATCCTCAAGGTGGAATTATTATGAAAGAAGGAGGGAAGTTATTAGGAATTTTAATAGATAATGCTGGCGATGTAGTTTTTCAGCAAGCAGTAGCATCATTAAAAGATACAGATGGTGAGTATGACGGAATGGTTTCTTATGTACTACCGGAATTAGCAAAATACGGTATAACATCAGTTTCTGATGCAAGAACTTACTGGAAAAGAAAACAACATGAAACTTGGAAAAATTTAGCTAATGATGGTAAATTAACTGCTCGATTTAATTTAGGTTTATGGGCATATCCAACCGAAAATGATAAAGAACAATTAGCATCGCTAAAATCATTGTTTTCAAATGATGAAAATAGCCTGTTAAAAATTAATCAGATAAAATTATATTCAGACGGAATAACACATAATACCACAGCAGCGTTACATTCAAACTACAAAGAAGATTTTTTTGGATTAAAAACAAATAACGGACTTAATTATTTTACACAAGAAAGGATTGCAAAGTATATTGAAGAACTAGAATTGATTTGATTTTCACATTCATACTATAGGAAATAGAGGGGTAACAGAAGCTTTAAATGCCATTGAACAAAATGGAACCTCAAAAGGAAGACATCGATTAACGCATGTAGAAATGATAAATAATTCTGATTTAATTAGGTTTAAACAATTAAATATAACAGCTGATGCTCAAGTAGCTGGAGATTTCACCCAACCACAATATTGGCATGAAAACAATCATTTACTAGGTGCAGAATTATCTGACAATCAAGTTCCAATAAAATCATTAAAAGAAGCTGGAGTTAGAATAACATTGAGTAGTGATTGGAATGTAAGTACTTTAAATCCGTTTGTAGGAATTCAGAATGCCGTTACAAGGGCACCGCAAAATATATCGTTAAAAGAGGCCATTAAAGCGTATACAGTTAACGGAGCATATGTAATGCGTCAAGAAGATAAAGTAGGGTCTATAAAGGCAGAAAAACTAGCTGATTTTATTGTTCTTAATCAAGATATTTTTACAATTTCATCAAATACAATTAAAACAACTAAAGTAGTTTTAACGGTTTTTAATGGTAAAGAAATATATGAAAGTAAATAAACAAATTGTTTTGAAAATTATATAAAAAGAAGATTTAGTGTAAATCTAAAACTAGTAAATAATTATACTGTTTTTATAAGTAATTTTGTATTTAAAAAGACAATGATTAATGTATCTAAAAGCATACAATTAAAAGAAATGTTGAGTTCCGATTCAACATCTCTTTTTAATTTAATGGAAGAAATATATCCAGCAGCATACAGTCATTTTTGGAAAGATGCAGGTAGTTGGTATGTGCAAACTCAATTCTCTAAAAGTAATTTAGAAAAAGAATTACTGGAAGATAAAACAAGCTACTATTTTATTCTTTACAAGGGAGAAATAATAGGGGTTTTTAGAATTCTATGGGATGAAAAATTATCAGGGATTGAGAATAAAAAATCATTAAAACTCCATCGAATTTATTTACATAAAAGCACTCAAGGTAAAGGTGTTGGTAAACAATTATTAGCTTGGTTAGAAGAGGAAGCTAGAAAAAAACAATATGAATTAATATGGTTAGATACTATTGATGAGCAACCGCAAGCTTTTGAATTCTATAAAAAACTAGGGTACCAACATCATTCACATTGTTTTTTAAACTTTGAATTATTGTTTGATGAAGTTAGAAAAATGAGTCAAGTATATAAAAATATTACTTAAACTCCAGTACTTCCAAAACCACCGGCACCACGTTCAGTTTCGTTTAAAACTTCTACTTCTTGCCAGTTTACACGTTCATGTTTTGCAATAACTAATTGCGCAATACGTTCACCATCATTTACAATAAACTCTTCATTAGATAAGTTGACTAAAATAACGCCAATTTCACCACGGTAATCCGCATCAACAGTACCAGGAGAGTTTAATACAGTAATTCCTTTTTTAGCTGCAAGTCCACTACGTGGTCGAACTTGAGCTTCATATCCAACAGGAAGAGCAATAAATAAACCTGTTTTTATAATAGCTCTCTTTAAAGGTTTTAAAGTAATAGCAGCATCTATATTTGCACGCAAATCCATACCTGCAGAACCTTCGGTTTCATACGTTGGAGTTTGGTGTTTTGATTTGTTTATGATTTGTACATTCATAATTCTTGATTTTCAATTTTCAAATATAATAACCTTTAAGTTTAGAGAGTCGTTTATAGATTTCTTAATTTTGTAATACAAACAAATACTACTTATGAGCAATCAAACTAGAATAGCCGTTTTAGGAGGAGGAAGTTGGGCAACAGCTATTGTTAAAATGTTATCTGAAAACTTAGAAACTATTGGTTGGTATATGCGCAGCATATATGCTATTGAACATATTAAACGTAACAAGCATAATCCTAGTTATTTAAGTTCTGCAGAATTACATCCAGAGCAATTAGATTTGTCTGAAGATATAAACTATATTATTGAAAATTACGATGTGTTAATTTTTGCTATTCCATCTGCTTTTTTAAACACCGAGCTAGAAAAACTAACAGCTTCTTTAGAGGGAAAAATTATTTTTTCAGCTATCAAAGGAATAGTTCCTGAATCAGGATTAATTGTTGGTGAACATTTTCATACATCATATAATATTCCATACGAAAATATTGGAGTGATATCAGGACCCTGTCATGCAGAAGAAGTGGCAATGGAGCGCCTATCGTATTTAACATTGGCGTGTCAAGATGAAGACAAAGCAAAAAAACTTAGCAAAGCTATAGCAGGACGCTATATTAAAACTAAAATATCTGATGATATTATTGGTACCGAATACGCAGCAATGTTAAAAAACATCTATGCCATAGCAGCTGGAATTGCTCACGGTTTAGGATATGGAGATAATTTTCAAGCGGTATTAATGAGTAACGGTATTCGTGAAATGAAACGCTTTATTAAAAAGATTCACAAAATGAAGCGTAATATTAATAACTCAGCATACTTAGGTGACTTATTAGTTACAGGCTATTCAACATTTAGTAGAAATAGAATGTTTGGAAACATGATAGGTAAAGGGTACACTGTGAAATCTGCAATGTTAGAAATGAGTATGGTTGCTGAAGGATATTACGCAACAAAAAGTGCCTATAAAATCAATCAAAAAAACAAAGCTAAAACTCCAATAATCGAAGCTGTTTATAACGTATTGTACGACAAAAAAGAAGCGAAAGATGAGTTTTTAAAGTTAACAAATAGATTAGATTAGTTGTTTGCATTTGTACAAATAATCCTTCTTAATATATAATTAAGAAGCCCCATCAATCGCTTCTAATAAATTGAGTTGTGTATAGGTCTTGTATACAAGATACAATAGTAACAAATTTAGTTTAAAAATCTGATTAACAAAGTTTTTAATTAAATATATTACAAATTAAAAATATAGTATAAATTCACTTTTAATTGTATTTTTGTTACTTTTAGTTTAAAATTAAACAAGCATGAAAACAATTCAAGAAGCTGTTGAAATTACCATCAGAAAAACTCCTTTTATAGAAGAGGCTTTAAATGAGAAGTTAATTAATGTATCATCGTTAGCAAGAGAAATTTTACCAGAAGTTTCTAAACTGTTAAAAAAAGAAGTAAAAGTTGGTGCAGTTATGATGGCTATTAATAGGTTATCTCCAGCAAACGAATTGAGAGTTCGTAAAAATATTAAACGACTTGCATTGAATTTAGGAGATGTAATTGTACGTTCAGATTTGTGCGATTTCACTTTTAAAAATACCACATCATTACTAAAAGAAATTGCTAAAATTTTAAGTAAATCAGCTGATAGTAAAGATTACTTTTTAACGGTTTCTCAAGGTATTTTTGAAACCAATATTGTTACAAGTAAAAACTTAAAGCCTTTTGTTGAAGAAATTTTTAAGAAAGAAGCATTAATTAATAACGTAAACGATTTAGCTTCCATAACTATAAAACTTCCAAAAGGTAATTTAGATCAATCAGGTATTTATTATTTCATTTTAAAACAATTTGCTTGGGCAAATATAGCGGTACAAGAAGTAATTTCTACGACACATGAAATGACCATAGTGGTAAAAGAAAGAGATGTGAATGAAACATTTGCTATTTTAATGGATTTGAAACTAAATTAATTAATGGAAAAAAAAGATCCCTACGCTTCCCTAAGAATCAAAGAGTTTAATATTTTTCTTTTAGTACGATTTGCCCTAGTATTTGCATGGTCTATGCAATTTATTATTATAGAATGGCAAGTATATAGTATCACTAAAAACCCATTATCACTAGGAATTATAGGTCTAATGGAGGTAATTCCAGCAGTATCTATGGCGCTGTTTGCAGGTCATATTGTAGATCAAAAAGAAAAGAGGAATTTATTAGCGTTGTGCATTGGGTTATTTTCACTCATTAGCTTAGGACTATTCTTTTTAACCTTACCTAGTTTTATTGAAGGGTGGAATAAGAACACAGTATTATACGCTATTTATGCCTTGGTATTTTTTGGTGGATTGCTACGTTCATTTTTCGGACCAACTATATTTTCATTAATTGCATTAATAGTACCTAAAAAATTATACCCAAACGCAGCAACTTGGAGTAGTTCAACATGGCAAATAGCTTCTGTACTAGGACCTGCTTTTGCAGGATTTACCATTTCTTGGATTGGAGTACATTGGTCATTATGTGTTGTATTTGGTTTAGTATCTATATCATTTCTAACAGTATTTTTCATTAAAAAGAAACCAATTTTAAACCCTAAAATTGGTGAGCCAGTAATGAAAAGTTTAAAAGAAGGAGTACGTTTTGTGTATAAAACAAAAGCTATTTTAGGAGCGCTTACGTTAGATATGATTTCAGTATTATTTGGTGGGGCAGTAGCATTGCTTCCAGTATATGCTCAAGATATATTAAAAGTAGGGCCGGAAGGTTTTGGTGCTTTACGTGCTGCACCAGCCATAGGAGCTTTTTTAACAATGTTAATAACTGCTTACATACCTATTAGTAGAAATGCAGGAATGAAGCTTTTAGCAGCTATATTTGGTTTTGGAATTTGTATTATCGTATTTGGATTGTCTTCTGTTTTCTGGATTTCAATTGTAGCGCTATTTTTTAGTGGTGTAACTGATGGAGTTTCGATGGTGATTCGCCAAACAATATTACAATTAAAAACACCCGATCATATGCGTGGTAGAGTGGCTTCAGTAAACTCTATGTTTGTAGGTTCTTCTAACGAATTAGGAGCTTTTGAAAGTGGTGTAACAGCAAAATTAATGGGTACCGTTACAGCAGTTGTTTTTGGTGGTACCATGACTTTAATTACCGTTATTACTACGGGAGTTTTAAACCCAACGTTACGAAAGTTAGATTTAACTAAAGATTTAGAAGAGCATGAGAAGGAAGAATAACAAGTTAACTATTTTAATAAGTAAATCAATTATGACATATCGAAATAATTAATTTTTGTAATTTTTTTAGTTGCTTGATCAAAATCTATGTTAATAAAAACATCACAATTATCACATTCGGCATATAAAATACTTTTAGAGCCATTTCTACCAGTACTTAAGGTAACATTACCTAATTTACTAATAGAATCCCCTACAGCAACTGTAATTCCTTTAATTGTAAAAGAGGCTTCATCACTTAAAACATCTAAAGATTCGATGTAAGGCTTTCTTCCAGAAGTAGAAAAATCAAGTTTTAAACCATTGAATTTAAAATAGTAGTAGAAACCATTATCTTCAAAAGAAGTAGTCGCACCCAATAAAGATTCTACCTTTGCTTGTTTTCCAAAGGTCTTTTTTATATCAGTTAAAGCAACATTATTTATTTTAATATTATCAAAATCTGAATTAGAAATAATATTAGTTTGACTTTTTGCTAAAAGAGTGGTTAATAGAAAAAATACGAGTACTAGTTGTTTCATATTACTTAAAAAATTAATTGTACAAACCTTTTTTGTAGCTAAATTTTGCAGTCGCCAAAGATATAATACTCGATTAATTTTCTAGATAAAAACTAGTTAAAATTTAAGGTTAAAGCTATTTTTTTATCCAACTCTTGTTTGTGTTTTAAAGATGTGTTTTTATTCCAATTAAAACGTTTGGTAAACTCTTGAATAATAAAGTTTTTGTATAGATCTACACTTGGTTTATCAAAAAACAAACGACCAGTTCTTCGCATAAAAAAGTCGGTAGGAGTACAGGTCATTTCGTGTTTTATGGTAAACCATACTTCTGCTTTTAACAAACGTTCTTGCATATTTTTTTCATTTAGCTCATCAAACTTATCTAAAATAAGTTCAGTTTGTTTACCATAGTTGTGCACTAAATAGCTAGCATCTTTTTCTGAAAAACCAAATGATTTTATACGTTTATAAACCTGATTACTATATAATTTTACTGATTTATAGTTTTGAAAAGGACCTCCTGCTAAAACAATTTCTTCAGTTTGAATTGGGTCAAATTCTACCTCAAAGCGGCGTTTCATTTTTTTAGCGACAATATCTATGATACGTTCTGCCATTTTTCTGTAACCTGTTAGCTTACCTCCTGCAATAGAAATTAACTTGGTATCAGATACAAAAATTTCATCTTTACGAGACAATTCCGAAGCCGATTTTCCTTCTTCATGAATTAACGGACGTAATCCTGCCCAAGATGATTGAATATCATCCATAGTTAATTGGATGTCAGGAAACATATTATTTACTGCTTCAATTAAATATAAAGCATCTACCATTGAAGTTTCAACGGAATCTTTGTCTTGTTGATAATTGGTATCTGTAGTTCCGAAATAGGTTACTTTTCCACGAGGAATAGCAAACATCATACGACCATCAGGAATATCAAAATACACCGATTGTTTTACAGGTAATTTTTCATGCGGAACGACCAAATGAACCCCTTTGGTTAAGTGTAAACGTTTTCCAATTTTAGAATTGTTAATTTGGCGTAATTCATCTACCCATGGTCCTGCTGCATTTACTACATATTTAGCTTTGATATCGTAACTTTCATCAGTAAAAGTATCGGTTACCTTAGCACCTATGACACGTTTATTTTCGTAAATAAATTCGTCTGCGTGCGTATAGTTCAATATTTGTGCATCGTATTGGCTAGCAGTTTTTAAAACCTCTATGGTTAAACGAGCATCATCCGTACGATATTCAGCATAAAAACCAGCGCCATTTAAAATACTTTCAGGTAACAAAGGTTCTTTTTCTAATGCTTCCTTTTTATCAAGCATTTTACGTTTATCATCTCCTTCAACAGAAGCTAGTACATCATATACTTTTAATCCGATAGATGTTAACCATGAACCGTAAGTTCCGCCGTCAATTAACGGTAAAATCATTTTTTCAGGAATTACCAAGTGCGGAGCTAATTTATGAACAATAGCACGTTCAGTACCTACTTCTTTCACCAACCAAAAATCAAACTGTTTTAAGTAGCGTAAACCTCCATGAATTAATTTGGTAGATTTACTTGAAGTACCCGAAGCAAAGTCGTTTTTTTCTATTAAAGCAACTTTCATTCCACGTGAGGCTGCATCTAAAGCGATACCTGCACCGGTAATACCACCACCAATTACTAGAATATCAAATTCAGTTGTTTGTAATTCATGTTGAATGTTTTTTCTATTAAAAGAAGAGAAATTATTCATAGAGCTTTCTTTATCAACCAAAAATAAGAATAAAAAATAACCAAAAAACAAAAAAAGAGCTGGATTTATCCAGCCCTTCATCCCCCTAAATAAATGAATCAATTACTGATTCACTGTTCTCCAATTTATATCTGCTTGTTTTTTGAGTTTTTCAGGATTTTCTTTTAACCACATTTTTAATGTATTGGTACCCCAAGAATTATAAAATAAATACAGTTTACCATCTCGTATTTCAAAAGTTTTCGGGTTAATATCAACCTTTGCTCCAGTTTTACCAATTGCATAGGCGCAATATCCACCATATTGTGGATTGTATTTTTTAGGATTTTTAAGAAAAGTACCTAAATTTTCTTTTGATGAAAAACGAAAGGAAACGTTGTTATATTTAGTCGTAAATTTTTTATTCCCTTTTTCGGCTATATCATGAAAATAACTAACTACATCATAACCTTTAACAGCTACACCGTTTTTAGTATTGTATTCTTGTGAGAAAGTAATGGTTGAAAAAAGTAGAAAAATTATGAATAAATGTTTCATGTTAATTCTTTTTATGCTTTAGTTCTTCCCAATTTATATCTCCTTGAGCTTGTAACTTTTTAGTATTACCATTTCTCCAATCATCAAGTTTACTAGAAATCCAAGAGCTATAAAAAAGGTATAGTTTACCATCTCTAATTTCATAAGCTTCAGCATCAATGTACATTTTTGTTTTTTTAGCAGCTACAGCATAAGCACAATATCCTCCATATTGAGGAATGTATTTTGTTGGATTTTCTTTAAATAGGGATAAGTTTTTTTCTGAGGAAAACTTAAATTTTGCTCCGTCGTAAGTTGTTTGAAACTTCTTTTTTCCTTCAATAGGTTCACTATTTGTAAAGTAAGAAACAACGTCGTAACCTTCTGACACGTAGCCTTTTTTGGTGTTATAATCAGTTTTTTGAGCGTATAATGCAGTAGAAATTACTACCAAAAGCAGTGTAAAAAAGTTTTTCATTGTTTGTAGATTTTATGAGTAGTCGATGAAAAGCAATGAACATTACAATTACAGTTAGGAATTGTTTAATAATTGCCAAGGTTTTTGAATTTTACCTTTTCTAATGGGTAAAATTTCTCCGAATTGAAGAAAAACAAATTCACTTTGGTGTGGTCTTAAAAACACAAACTCATCTACTTGTAAAGTTATATTTTTAGGAATATTAATTATGGTTTGATTGGTAGATGCTCCAAACAAATTATTCTGTTTTATTCCTTTCGGATAGTAATAATCAGCTTTCCAAAAACCACCATAAATAAATGCTGATTTTTTAGTGAATAGATTCTTTAAAGTTTCTAATCCTGGTAACGTAGTGTTTGAAAAAGTTTTTAAAACAGGTGTGGCAATAAAAGCTGCAGGAATGTAGTTTTTTAAAGAAGGAATGTCAAAAGCTGTAGGTTTTACAAAGCATGAGCCAATGGCAATATCGTTTATTGGAGAATTTTGTTCTTTATGTAAGTTTAAGGTTGGGCTTCCGGCTCCGTTAAAAGTTAAATTCTCGTTCCATAATAAAGGGAATTCTTTTTGAAGCAAATTTTTACATTGTTCATAAAACTGATTGGCCAATTGTAATGCCTTTTTTTCAGAACGAATAATTGTTGGAAGTTTTACCACATGAGGATCGTAGCCCATAAATCCTGAAAACGCCACAAATTCTTGATTGTTTTCAATCAATGATAATCCTTTTGATAAATTTTTTAGAGAAGAAAATCCACCGCGATGTAACCCCACATCAATTTCAATGTTTAATCGTAATTTTTGATTGAGTTGTTTGGCTAAGTTGATGTATTCTTTAATTCTTTTTTCGGTATCTACCAACCATTGAGTTTGTGTAAACGGATTAAACCCGTTGTGTTGCTGAGGTAAGTTGTTGTAAAAATATTCAGCAGTTTTTATAGGCATGGGTTTACCCAATAAAACATCCGATTTGTTATCTAATCGAGAGGCTAAATCGGTTAAAAAAGGTTGATGAAAAACCATCAACTTATTTGAGTGTGTTTTTTCTAATATATATTCAATTAATTGAAATGAAGGTAATGATTTCACTACAACTCTAAGCGAAGTATCTTTTCTAAAATTAGAAATTACTTCTGTAATATTTTCATCTAAAATATCTAAATCTACTAACAAACAAGGAATCGCTCGTTGGTAGTTTTTTAATTCTTTATTTAGGGTTTTAAAATACATATCCATAGAATTAAATACCTAGCAGTTTTTGAAGATACGGATTCACAAATATATTTTCTGGGTCATGCTCTTTTCTGAAAGCCATAAAATTGGGGAATTTAGGATACATTCTAGCAATATCTTCTGAAGTGAATGTATTCATTTTACCCCAATGAGGTCTTCCATTATAGGCTTTAAAAACTTCTTCTAAAGCAGTAAAATAAGCACTGCTATCCTTTTTATTGTAAACATGGCAAGCGATATATGCAGAATTTCTATTGTAAGCAGGACTCATGAAAACGTCATCTCCTTTTACCCAACGATTTTCAATCGGAAAATGAATATTGAATTTTTTAGAATTGACAATTTTTTGCACATCTTTAAATACATCTTGGTAAGTTTCTGCAGGAATATTATACTCCATTTCATGGAATTTTACCATTCGTTGCGTAGCATATACTTTGTGACTGTGATATACTTTTTTCACATTGCTTATACTGGCCGCAGTGATGTTAGCTACTGTTTTATTTTGTGATGGAAAAAGGTTAGCATATTCACACATGAGTTTAAAAACATGGTTTTCTAGTATATATTCAGTCCAGTAGTTGAAAAAATTCACTTTATCGGGTTCAGAATCTTCCACAATGTTTGAAGTTTTTGTCCAAGCAGTATCGGTATAAGGAATCCAGTAAAATTCAAAATTTCTATTTTGAGAGTTTCTTTCGTTCAAGGTTGCCAAAACATCACTTAATTTTTCTTTTTTGTTTTGAAGTTTTAGTTTGTAGGTTGGCACACATTGTAAAGTAACTTCTGTAATAATTCCTAAGCATCCTAAAGACAATTGTGCTGCTTTGAATAGCTCTGTGTTTTTTGAGGTAGAACACTCCATAATTTCACCCTTTCCATTCACAAATTTTAATCCGATTACTTGGTTGCTGATGGATTTAAGTCCGACACCTGTTCCATGTGTTCCTGTACTTATGGCCCCTGCAATTGATTGAACGTTAATATCGCCCATGTTTTCCATAGCTAATCCTTCATTAAATAATAATTCTCCTAATAAAGAAAGCTTCGTTCCTGTTTTTACAGTAGCTTGATTTTTTTCTTTGTTTACCGAAATAATTCCTTGAAAATTATCGAGAGTTACTAATATTTCATCAGTACTACACAAAGAAGTAAAAGAATGTCCAGAACCAATAACTCTGATTTTTTGGTTAAATTGAATAGCTTTTAAAACAAGTTGCTGAATTTCATTTTCCGAATGAGGAAATGCAACAGTTGATGGATTCCACTGTACATTTTCTGCCCAGTTTTTCATAATACCTTGAACTAATAGAGGTTAATAGCAAGGTAAGATAGCAAAAAATAAAAAAGGATTACAAAACCATTAAATTACAACCACGAATATCAGAGTTATCAAAACGACCGATAATTTCAAAACTATTGTCTTGGTATACTTTACCTAAATCTTGTGTCGCAATAAAAGAACAAGAATTATAGTTTGCCAAATCAATAACATTAATTCCGCCTGATTTTTCTTTAGGTAAGATAGTTAAAGCATCTTCAGTATCACGAGTTAAGATTTGCATCCAAGGTGGACAGTTAAAAACACCGTTTCCTTTTGAATATCCTTGACTTAACAACTCTGTCATTCCATATTCAGAATGAATTTCATTTACACCAAACCCGTTACTTAAAATAGTATGTAGTTCGTTACGAATAAGTTCTTTTCTTTTTCCTTTCATTCCACCAGTTTCCATAATGATAGTATTAGAAAGATTGAAATCATATTGTTCTATTAAATCTAACAAAGCAAAAGAAACACCTATAAGTAATACTTTTTTTCCTTGTGAATCTAAATGTGTAAGCTTTTGAGCAAGTTCATTTAAATTATTGAGGTAAAACCCACTTTCAGGGTTTTTAGAACGTTTAATTAAATCATCTACCATATAAATTAAAGAAGATCCTTTACGTTCTAAATAATTAGGTAACAAAGCTAATACTACATAGTGCTCTATATTTCCATAAAAATAATCAAACCCTTTTAAGTAACTGGTTTCGTACCAAGATAAATCGGTAACTAAATGTTTACTGGTTGTATTTCCTGTAGTTCCTGAACTTGTAAAAGTTTCTTGAATTTCTTCGGTAGAAGAAAGTACCTCACGAGTTTTAAAAAACTGAATAGGTAAAAACGGAATTTGTTCAATAGTGTTTACATCAGATGGATGAACATATATTAAATCGCAAAAAGAACGATACACCTTGTTGTTTGTAAACTGATGTTTAAAAACTTGTAGTGCAGTTTTATTGAAATCTTCTGTAGACTGTATGTTAAAAATGGTGTTTTTCATAAACTTCTACAAAAGTAAGAGTATTCGACGCAACCTTTTTAATTTTTTTTCATCTAGTATATAAACCATAGAAAATTAAAATAATAATAACCCCAATTATATATGTCATGAAAAAAATTTTAATCCTTTTTTTAAGTGTATTTACGTTTTATTCTTGTTTAGATGATGACGGCCCTAATGTTAGGTATGAGTTTTTAAAGGTTGATAGTGCCACAACCCCTGAAAGTTTTACATTCGGAGAAGTTGATACAATTAAGATAAAGTATACGTTGCCTAATAGTTGTTATTCTTTTGATGGATTATACTACCAAAAAGTAGATACAACTAGAATTGTAGCTGGTACAGCAATAGTAGCTCTTGATGTTGCTTGTACTGAAGATATAAGACAAGAAGAATATGCTTTTCCTGTTGAGGCAACTCAGGAAGAAGATTATGTTTTTAAGTTTTGGAAAGGTAAAAATGATGAAGGAGAAGATGTATACGAAGAAGTGGTAATTCCAGTAAATTTGTAACATCAATTTAGAAAAACTCATACAAGGATGCTGTCATCAAAATATCACAGCGCAAGCGCAAGTTTACCAGTTATTTTCTGGTAAACTTTTTGCGCTGTGTTTAAAGTATTCACGTAATTCTCAAGATGCGGAAGATACTTTACAAGATAGTTTTTTAACTATTTTTAAAAAGATGCCTCAATATCAACATAAAGGTTCTTTTGAAGGATGGATGAAAAGAATAACCATAAATACAGCATTACAAAAGTATAGAGAAAAATCACCTTTACACTTAGTTTCAGAAGCTCCTGATGAGGAAATAGTTGAAAAAGTAGCCCTTGAAACAGAAAATGTTAATATTGATGTTTTGTTAGATTTAATTCAAAATTTACCAGACAGGTATCGTTTAGTTTTTAATCTTTATGTATTAGATAATTACTCACATAAAGAAATAGCAGAACTATTAAATATTTCTGTAGGAACATCAAAATCAAATTTATCACGAGCAAGACAGATATTGAAAAAGGAAATGGAACGATATCAAGTAAAAGAGGAAAACGCATAACTGATGGAAGAAAAAAACATCGATAGACTATTTCAAGAGAAGCTTAAAGATTTGGAGGTAACTCCTAATGAAAGCGTATGGAATGCTATTGAAGAAAAACTACAAAAAAAGAAAAAACAACGTGTTTTTCCTATTTGGTGGTTTTCTGGAGGGGTTGCTGCTATACTTGTTTTAGGTCTTTTGCTTTATCCATTTACTCACGAACAAGAAAATATAGAAGATACAGATGTAATTTTGGTTGAATCGCCAAAACCTGAACCTAAAGAGCAAGAAAAGAAAAATGAAGAATTAAAAGATGATTTATTGATAAAACCAACCAAAGAAAACTTAAGGGAAACACTTGTAGTAAAAGAAGAAACGAAAAAGAAAAAAGTATTGAAAGAAAAGCTTCATGAAAATGAAGTTTTAACCGCTAATCATGTTGTGAAGGTTAGTAAAAAAGAATTGCAAGAAAAAGATAGCAATAACGTGTCAAGTAGAGTAGTTGAAGGGGCTTTACTGGCTAAAAAAGATGTTGTGAAAGAAGAAAACTCTACTGGCAAGCTTGAAAATAGCTTGCCAGTTCTTAAAAACGAAGAAAAAAGTGTTTTCAAAAAAGAAAAGGATACAATTTATAAGGTTGTAAAACCTAAAAAAGACTTTTTAGCAGTTGTAAATGATGAAGAAAATAGAAAAGAAGAGGAAGAAAAAAAGAAACTGTGGACTGTTTCACCAACTGTAGCTGTATTAAACTCTAATTCATTTTCTGAATCATCCCCTATAGATGTAAATTTATCAAACACTACAAAAGGAAATACAAGTTATTCCTATGGTGTTCAAGTTGCATATCAATTAAATAAAAAATGGACACTTCAATCGGGGATACATTTACAAGAAATGGGGTATTCTAATACTAATGTAGCTGTAAACCCTGTAGAATCAAGTAGCTCTAATGTAGCCTTTAGTTCTGGAGAGAATTATACATTAAATGATACTTCTCAAACAGATTTTAGTACAAATTCAGTATCTATAAGTTCAGGAAGCCTTGATGGTGAGTTAAATCAAAGTTATGGGTATATTGAAGTTCCAGTAGAAGTTAAGTATAGTGTATTAGAAGGAAAAAAGCTAAAAACACAATTAGTTATGGGTTTTAGTTCTTTGTTTTTAAGCAAGAATGATGTAAACTTAAAAACTACTGATTTTTCAACATCAGGAGAAGCAAACAACTTAAATAGCGTTAACTTTAGTGGAAATTTAGGGATAGATCTTAGTTATAAGTTCAGTAAAAAATGGTCTCTAAATATTAATCCAATGCTAAAAACCCAGTTAAATACATTTAAAAATGATTCAAATGGGTTTCAGCCATATTTTATTGGTATTTATACAGGTTTAAACTATCAGTTTTAATCGTTATAAATTTTAATTACTAAATGACCGTTATCATCCATTGAAGCACGATACATTCCTGCAGTATTAAATTCAAAAGACATATTACCATTTTTATCTAAAGCAACCACACCACCAGTTCCACCAAGCTTGGTTAGTTTATTTTGAATAACATCTTTAGTAGCTTCTTTTAATGATTTTTGTTGGTATTCCATTTGAGCAGAAATATCATAAGCTACTTGAGTACGGATAAAATATTCACCCCAACCAGTTGAAGAAACACCACAAGTTTTATTATTTGCATAGGTACCTGAACCAATAATAGGAGAATCTCCAATACGCCTCCAACGTTTGTTAGTCATACCACCAGTAGAAGTTCCCGCAGTAATATTTCCATTTTTATCTAAGGCCACACAACCAACAGTACCAAACTTACTATTTTTAATATCAGTATCGTAAAAAGCAGCTTCTTTATCATCATGGTCTAATGCTGTTTTTTCTTTGTCCTTAATTCGTTGTAAAGATTTGAAACGATTTTCAGTATAAAAATAACTTGGGTCTACAATTTCCAATCCTTGTTCTTTAGCAAATTGAGAAGCTCCTTTTCCTGATAACATCACATGGTCAGAATTTGTCATTACAGTCCTAGCAGCCTCAATTGGACTTTTAATAGTACTTACACCTGCTACAGCTCCCGCATTCAATGTTTTTCCATCCATAAAAGAGGCATCAAGTTCATTCGTTTCATCATGGGTAAACACAGCTCCTTTTCCCGCATTAAACAGAGGAGATTCTTCCATTACTTGAATGGTTTTTACAACAGCATCACCACTAGAACCTCCGTTTTTTAAAATTTCATATCCTGTTTTTATAGCTTCTTCTAGTTTAGCTTTATAAGCAGCTTCTTTTTCAGGGGTCATATTCTTTTTTAGAATAGTTCCAGCTCCTCCATGAATAATAATAGCGAACTCATTTACAGGAGTATCATTTTGTTTATTTGAAGTTGTTTTAGGCGAATTACAAGCTGTTAATGTTACCAGTAAAGAAAGAAAGTAATAAATGTTTTTCATGATTATTTGTTAATTTTTAAACAAAAACAACTGTGTTTGTTTAATTTATTAATTGTAAAATTATTCGTAGTTTTGAGCTTTAAATTTAAACAACTAAAATTAGAATATAAAAATATGGCAGATTTTGGTATTAAAGAAGCGTTAGCTACTTTAGGCTTACAAGAAATAAATAAAGGAACTTCAACAGGTTCAGTAAACTTTTCAAACGGTGAAATTATAGAATCATACTCACCAGTAGATGGAAAGTTAATAGGAAAAGTAAAAGCTTCTACCAAAGAAGATTACGAAAAAGTGATGGATGCCGCTACTTCAGCATTTAAAAGTTGGAGAACAATGCCTGCACCTCAACGTGGAGAAATTGTACGTCAGTTTGGAAACAAATTAAGAGAGTTAAAAGAGCCTTTAGGAAAATTAGTTTCTTACGAAATGGGAAAATCTTACCAAGAAGGTTTAGGTGAGGTGCAAGAAATGATTGATATCTGTGATTTTGCTGTAGGTTTATCTCGTCAATTAAACGGACAAGTAATTCCTTCAGAAAGACCAGGACACGTAATGAGAGAGCAATGGCACCCATTAGGAGTGGTTGGTATCATATCAGCATTTAACTTTCCTGTGGCTGTTTGGGCTTGGAATACAGCTTTAGCTTGGATTTGTGGTAACGTATGTGTATGGAAAGGTTCAGAAAAAGCACCTTTATGTTCTGTTGCTTGTCAAAATATTATTGCTGAGGTTTTAAAAGATAACAATTTACCACAAGGAATTTCTAGTATTGTTAATGGAGACTATAAAGTTGGTGAATACATTACTGAAGATACACGTATTCCTTTAGTATCTGCTACTGGTTCTACAAGAATGGGACGTATTGTTGGTACTAAAGTTGCGGAGCGTTTCGGTAAATCATTATTAGAATTAGGAGGAAACAATGCAATTATTATTACTCCAACTGCTGATTTAAAAGTAGTAGTTCCAGGTGCTGTATTTGGAGCTGTAGGTACATGTGGACAACGTTGTACATCAACACGTCGTTTAATTATTCACGAATCTGTTTATGACAAAGTAAGAGATGCGATTGTTGGAGCTTATGGTCAAATCAAAATTGGAAACCCATTAGATGAAAATAATCACGTTGGACCATTAATTGATAAAGACTCTGTAAATACTTATTTAGCTGCTATTGAAAAAGCAAAAGCTGAAGGAGGAAACGTATTAGTTGAAGGCGGTGTTTTAGAAGGTGAAGGTTACGAAAGTGGTTGTTATGTTAAGCCAGCAATTATTGAAGCTGAAAACCATTTTGAAATTGTTCAACATGAAACATTTGCTCCAATTTTATACTTAATGAAGTATTCAGGAGATGTTGAAAACGCGATTGAATTACAAAACGGAGTTGCACAAGGATTATCTTCTTCAATCATGACAAATGAAATGAAAGAAGCTGAAAAATTCCTATCGTTTGCAGGATCTGATTGTGGTATTGCAAATGTAAACATTGGTACCTCAGGAGCTGAAATTGGAGGAGCTTTTGGAGGTGAAAAAGAAACAGGTGGTGGACGTGAGTCTGGATCTGATGCTTGGAAAGTGTACATGCGTCGTCAGACAAATACTGTAAACTATTCTGATGAATTACCTTTAGCACAAGGAATTAAGTTCGATTTATAAGAAAACATAGTTTTCAAAATATGAAAAAGTCTCATCATTTTGATGAGACTTTTTGCTTTTAAACAAGTTTTATATTATTTTTCTAAAGCAACAGAAATAACTTTATAGGCCTCATGTGCTTTCGACATTTTAGCATATTCTAAGGCAGTATATCCTCTTTCAGACTTTGTTTTCAACTTGGCTCCGCTATCAATCAAAAGTTTAACGATGTCTACTTTGTTATATCTAGCAGCAAACATTAAAGGAGTTAATCCAGTAGATTTTCTGTTAATATCTGTTCCGTTTTCAACCATAGCTTTTACAGCTTCAAAGTTTCCAACTCTAATTAATTTACAAAAAGTACTTACGTTAGGATATTCTAAGTTAGTTTTAATAGGTGCTTCATATGAAGTTGAAGCAGCAGTAATAGTTCCGAAAGATAAAGCGATTGCTAAAGCAGTTAATACAAATTTTTTCATGATGTTAAGTTTTTTTATGATTAGGTTACAGCTAAAAGACGCCTATAAAAACAAAACGTTTCAACAAATACATAGACTTAACAATTATTTAAGATAAGCTTTTAAAAATCTCTTAACAGATTTAATGTTTTTTAATAAATTAAAAATCAGTAATTTAACTAGCTATTAACCGAATAATTAAATCATGAATTGGTGTATATTAATTTCATTAGCAGTAGTAGTAATTGCCGCTATTTTAGGCTATTTATTAGGAAAACTATCGAGTAAAAATATTAGGAAAGACGAGATAGTTCTTTTAAAGAATAAAATAGTAAAATTAGAATCTAGTTTAAGGAACTGTAAAGAAAGTAAGTCAGTATTAGAAACTGATTTAAAATTAGCAAAATCTAGTATAGCACCCTCTATATCTGAAGAACAAAAACCATTTAATACAAATGAAATTAAAAAGGTGTTTGGTAGAAAAATAAAAGAGAATGATTTAAAAATAGTTGATGGAATAGGACCTAAAATTGAAGAACTTTTTTATAATTTTAATATCAATACATGGAAATTACTATCGGAAACATCTGTAGAAAAATGCCAAGAAGTATTAAAAAGTGGAGGAAATCGTTATAGAGTTCATAAACCTAATACATGGCCCAAACAAGCAAAACTAGCTTACAAAGGTAAATGGAAAGAGCTTAAAAATTTGCAAGATAATTTAGATGGCAAAAAGGAATGAAAGACATAAACTTCATATTTTTAGTATTAGCTTTAATTGCCGAAATTATTGGAACAATAGGAGGTTTTGGTTCGTCTGTTTTTTTTGTTCCAATAGGAAATTTTTATTTCGATTTTTACTCTGTGTTAGGTCTTACAGCTATTTTTCATTTGTCTAGTAATGTGAGTAAAATCTTCTTATTTAAAAAAGGCCTAGATAAAAAATTGTTGATAAACATTGGAATTCCTTCAGTGGTTTTTGTGATTTTAGGAGGTATATTATCAAAATATGTGAACAGTGCCTATTTAGAAATATTTTTAGGAGTCTTTTTAGTGGGGTTTAGTGCTTTCTTCCTGATTAAAAATAAATTCATTGTTTCCCCGAATAAAAAAAATGCCATTATTGGAGGTTCATTTTCAGGATTTTCAGCGGGATTGTTAGGTACAGGAGGAGCTATTAGAGGGTTAACCATGGCAGCTTTTAACTTAGAAAAGAGTGTGTTTATAGCGACTTCAGCCTTTATAGATTTTATGATTGATTTTTCAAGAACATTTGTCTACTACAACAATGGTTACATTCACAATCACGACCTAAAATACGTCCCTTTTTTGTTTGTAATTGGACTTGTAGGATCATTTATAGGAAAGAAAACATTAGCTTATATACCACAATCTAAATTCAGAAAACTGTCGTTGTCTTTTATTCTATTAATTGGAATCGTTACAATTGTACAATTAATGTTGAGGTAGATAGTAAGATTTTAAAAGAGGTTAAAAGTTTCTAATTATACTTCACCTTACGTATTACTCGCATTGCCTCTTTATATTTAATATAGGTAGTTTTGTCTTCTAAGTTTTTAATATAAATTTTTGCTTTTTTAAGTTGTAGAGGAGCACTTTCAAAACCATTTAAATAACAGATTAAGTAGGAAGTAGGTAATCGATATACATCTTCGTGCTCAATAACAGAAAGTGGTTTGTTGTTCACAATTTTAGCGATAATACTATTATTGTTATCGTAAATAAGTTGTAAAATATCGTTATGATATTGAGGAGCTTCAAATAAAAACTCCGTAACAATATCATGCTTTCCGTTATCTTTAAAGTTGATAATAGTTTTTTCTAACGGATAGCGTTTTTCACTCTTATCAATTCCTAAAACAATATATTCAGTAATAATAAATGATTGTTCGTTATAACTAATTTGTACATCATCTAACGAAGAAAAAAATAAACGAACTTGCTCGTTTATCAATTCAATATCAACCCGTGTAAAAAACTCTTCATCATTTATAATTTTCTTTTTTCCAGCCCAACAAAGGACAAATTGTTCGTTAAATACTTTGTACTTCGGATTGTATTCTGGTTTGTGTCTTTCAATAAAATCAAAAACACCGTCGAGTGTAAGCTGGATATTGTTACTAGCATTTTTTTCAATAGCTTCAACAATCGCTTTATTGTTGTTTTTAAGTATAAAACTATCTTTGGTAGGCATAGAGTTACTACCTCTGCGATAAAAAATTGTTCCTCTACGATACTTCCATGCATTTTTAGCTAAAGAGGTAATTAATTTAGTAGGATAAATAGTTACTAAACCAATTACTTTATGACGTTGTAAGCGAGGAAAAGGAACATTTTCATATTCTATTTTTGGAGGGTTTTTAAGATAAGCATTTACCAAATTTTGAATTTTACTATCATCGTAAAAATCAACCCCAATAATTTTATTTTCTTCATCCTCAATACCAATAACAATGTAAGAGTTATTGTTAGGATTAGAATTAGAAAGTGCACAAACGTGCTTTATAAACTTAGCTTTTCCCTCTTTAGAACCTAAAGATAACTTTTGCTTTTTATCATAAAAACTATTCTCGTCGTTATGAGACAGTAAGTTTTTAATTAAAAGACGTTTGTTAATCACAACTTAAGCGTTTTTGTTCACAATAGTTGCACTAGCTTGCGCTGTAGGGTATACAATTAAATCTTCAATATTTACATGGTATGGGCGAGTAATTACAAAGTGAATAATATCTGCTATATCTTCAGGTTGTAGTGCTTTGTATCCTTGATATACAGTTTTAGCTCTTTCAGAATCTCCTTTAAAACGAACATCAGAAAACTCAGTTTCTACCAATCCAGGATGAATAGCGCTTACGCGAATGTTATGTTGATTCAAATCAATACGCATTCCTTTATTTAAAGCGTTTACAGCGAACTTTGATGCACAATATACATTTCCGTTAGGATACACATCTTTCCCTGCAATTGAACCAATATTTACAATGAAACCATTGTTTCGTTCTACCATTTGAGGAATAATGGCTTTTGAAACGTATAAAAGACCTTTTACATTCCCATCTATCATAGCATCCCAATCATCAATATTTCCATTTTGAATACTGTTTAATCCATGAGCATTTCCAGCATTGTTAATAAGAATATTAATATGTTTAAACTCAATAGGTAAACTATTGATTGCTTTTAGTACTTCTTTGTTATAACGAACATCAAACTGAAGTACATGTACCTTGGTGAACTGTGATAGTTCTTGTTGTAATTGTTGTAGTTTTTCAATACGCCTACCACAAATAATTAAGTTAATGTTATTCTTAGCAAAAAGTTGAGCGGTTGCCTTACCAATACCTGAGGTTGCTCCAGTAATTAAAGCAGTTTGTTGCATGGTTTGTTGTTTTGTATAAAGGTAAACTTTTTTATGTTAAGCTACTATTATAAAATGAAAAACCGCCCCGTGAAGGGCGGTTCTTTTCAGTTGGCTACTACACCAACCAAAAATCAACTAACCAAACTTTATTTTTATTTCCTTTTCGGAACTGTTTCTCTTTCTATTTTAGTACGCTTTCTACCGCTATTCCTTACAGCTGGTTTTGTAGTACTTGTTTTTTCTCCTTTTAAATATTGTATAAATTCTATACCAGAAAAAATATATGTTGTTCTTGAACTTACGTGTTTTAATCGTATTGTTTCGTCATTTATAACGGTTAAATCAAACTCTTCAGTATCTCCGTTATCATAATTAAGTGTTAAATATTTTAGGCTGTTTTCACCTGTAACATTTCTAACAATATAACTTCCTTCAAAGTCCCAATTAATATAATCAACATTTGTGCCAAAAGGGTCGTGTGATGAATAGAATGTCACATCATTTTCATGGGTAAACTTTAGATAATGCTCGTTATCAAAAGGGGTTGGTGTACCTCCAGCTTCATCAGTTCTTTCCCAAGCTTTAAACTCTTGTAAAAAATATTCAATATTGTCATAAAATAACATGTCATAATCAAATGTATCTACTTGGTAACCTACTAGATAATAACTCACATTTTGAGACAAATCATCAATTCTAATTTCATTACTAGAAAGTTGTACTACATCAAATTCAAAATATCCATCTATATCGTGACGCGTTTCTAAAGCGGTTCCGTAGGTGCCATAGTTACCTACAGCTATACCAAAACCATTTCCTGTTTTACCAACATCAACAATATTGTTATTTGTATACATGGTTCCGTTTAAAAAGGAAATGGTAAAAGCTCTTGATAAAAAAGGAACTTCGCCACTACCAGTAGTTCTGTGATAATCTACATACCATAAATCATAACTTGAAATATATTCGCTTAAAGCAAAACCATCATCTACAATTTCATTTCTTACAACACACGACGTAAGTGTTACACCACTAATAAGTAGTACTAAAAGTAATTTTATACGTTTCATAAGCATTCGTTTTATGGTTATGCTAATAAGTTTTCAAATTACGTGCCAAAAATAAAAAACACCTCAAAAAAGAGGTGTTTAAAGCTATTCTATGCTGAGGTTTTTATTGCATAAAGACCCTATCTTTTTTTATAATGTTTTCTATTTTAACGTAGTGTATTTTCTCTCCTACAACATATGAAACCATTGCTTCATTTTCTTTTAATTCGAAAGGAAATTCTTCTGTTGGGGTGTTTCCAAACTCTTTTTTAGGGTCAGCATGTAAAATAAGATCTTTTCTGTTATTAAATGAGGTTTTATAACGAGCAGCGATGTATTGTTTATCATTATGTTGCTCAACAACAGCTTTGGTAATTCTATTTTGAAAATATACTTTTTGAAAATCAACAGACTCTTCAGGAGCAAAATAAATAATTAAGTTAGTAGAGCTGTAGCTACCTTTTACACCACCAGTTACATGAGAATAACTTGCTGATTCTATTTTGAAAGGATGATTGTTTTCCATTTTTACACTTGCACATTTCGTAAAACTTAAAGCTAAAATTAAGATTCCAATTAATTTCATAGAGTTGTTTTTTAATGTTTACATTTAGACATTCAAGGAGCGTGCCAAGTCACAAATATAATCAGATTTATATGAAGTTGAATTTCAGTTATTGGGAATTAAAAGAATGGTTTAAAGATGTCGATTTTACAGTAGTAGGTAGCGGTATTGTTGGGTTAAACTGTGCATTACAACTGAGTAAAAATTACCCGAAAGCCAAAATTCTTATTCTTGAAAAAGGAATATTACCGCAAGGAGCAAGTACTAAAAATGCAGGATTTGCTTGTTTTGGGAGTTTATCAGAATTAATTGATGATTTAGAAACACATACTGAAGGAGAAGTTTTTAATTTGGTGAAAAAACGTTGGGAAGGCTTACAGCTTTTAAGAACTAACCTAGGTGATAAAAACATCGATTTTCAACAAAATAAAGGATATGAACTTTTTTTAACAACTGAACTATATGAATCGTGTTTGGATAAAAAAGAGGTTATAAACAAACTTTTACAACCGTTATTTTCTTCAGATGTTTTTACAGTCGATGACAATAAGTTTCATTTTAAAAATATTCATCAAAATTATATTACCAATAATTTTGAAGGACAGATTGATACTGGTAAAATGGCAGCGAAACTGTTAAAAAAAGTGTTGTCCTCAGGAATCAAAATCATCAATACTATTCATGTTGAAAACTTTATTGAAAACAATGAGCAAGTTGCAGTAAAAACAAATCAAATAACATTTAATACCAAAAAGCTATTTATTGCTACCAACGGGTTTTCAAATCAGCTATTAAACGAAAAAGTACAACCAGCAAGAGCACAAGTGTTAATTACGAAACCAATTAAAAACCTCCATATTAAAGGAACTTTTCACTTAGATAAAGGATATTATTATTTTAGAAATATTGATAATAGAATTTTGTTTGGAGGAGGGAGGAATCTTAATTTCAAAGGTGAAGAAACTACTGATTTTGGACAGACAGTACTTATTCAAAATAAATTAGAGGAAATTTTAAAAACTACAATCTTACCAAATACTAAAGTTGAAATTGAACATCGTTGGAGCGGAATTATGGGAGTTGGAAATCAGAAAAAAACCATTGTAAAGCAGCTTTCAAATAATGTGTTTTGCGGAGTTCGTTTAGGTGGAATGGGGGTTGCCATAGGAAGTTTGGTAGGGAAGGAGCTAGCTGAACTTATGGATTAATGTTGTTTAGAGAGGTAAAAAAATGAATATTAAAGAAGAATTATACAAACAATGTGAGTTGTATGTGAATAAACGTTTACAAACAGTAGAAGAAACGATTACCTTTCATCAAAAAGCGTTGCAATCAGAAACAAAGAGTTCTGCAGGAGATAAACATGAAACAGGTAGAGCAATGCTACAGTTAGAAATGGAAAAAGCGAGTCAGCAACTTAGCGGAGTTGCTCAAATGAAAGAAACACTTGCAAAAATTAATACAGAAACAACTTCAAAAAATGCTCATTTAGGTAGCGTGGTTATTACTACCTCAGCCATAAACTATTTTATTAGTGTAAGCGTAGGTTTGTTAGTTGTTGAAAATAAAACATACTTTGCTGTATCTCCATCTTCACCCATAGGAAAGTTAATCTTAGGAAAAAAAGAAGGAGAATCTTTTGAGTTTAATGGAGCAAAAAATACCATTAAAGAAGTTTTTTAAAGCATAAGGTAGGGTAAAATAAAAACTACTTGTTCTAAATGCAGGAAAGGTTGTTATAACCAGAACAGAAAAAGAAGCTATAATACACTTTTATCTTTTGGTATTTAGACGGTAAGGGTGTATTTTTTTAGAAAAATAATTTATTTTAAGATAGTTGAGTAATAATTATTGAGATAGTTATTATTGGTTTAAACAGTCTCTTTTATCTTAAAAGAGACCGTTTTTTTATACTCAATACTTTCAAAGTGATTTATAAAAATTGATTGGTTGTTGTACGCAACTTCTATTAGCCAATAGTTCCCTTTAAAATAAGATTTCAATACAGTTCCTTCTAATTTTGATGGTTTTTTGGTAATCTCAAGTAAGTTAGGATATAGTAATAATGTTTGTTTATTTATGGTGAGTTCGTTTACATCATCAAATAAAGAAGCTACATACTTTTCTTTTGGGTTTTTATACAGGTTTGCTGGACTATTGTATGCAATGACTTTATGGTTGCGAATTACCATCATAGTATCAGCAAAAGAAAGCGCATCATTTCCGTCGTGTGTTGCAACAATACAAGCAATATTTTTCTTTTTTAAATAAGAAAACAATCGTCGCCTTAATGAGTTCTTTTTAAAGTTGTCTATTTGACTGAAAGGTTCATCTAACAATAGTAATTCAGGTTTTTTTGCGAGAGCCCTTGCTATGGCTACTCGTTGTTGTTGTCCGCCACTTAAGTTTTTAACTTTTTCGTTTGCCAATTCAGTCATTTCAATAACTTCAAGAAGTTCTTTTGTTCTTTCTTCAGCTTCTTTTGGATAAAATCGAGATAAAAACTTCTTAATATTTTCACTTACTGATGTAAAAGGCATCAAATCAAAATCTTGTGCGACATATTTAAAAAACTCCATACCAGGAACAAGGTAATGTTCAGGGCCTAATATTTGTGTGTCGTTCCAGTGTAAACTTCCATGATCAACATCGAGTAATCCATATACAATTTTTAAAAGGGTAGATTTCCCACAACCGCTTTCACCCATTACACAGAGATGCTCTCCTTTTTGAAGTGTAAATTGGATGTTTTCTAAAGTTTTTTCTTTTGACGGATAAGTGAATGAAATATTGTTTACTTGTAGCATAGCTACAAAAGTAATTGTTTAGTTATAAACAAAAAACCGATACAGAGAGTATCGGTTTTGTTTTTAAGCGCTTCTTTCTACGTAACGTATAATGCTTTTTGCTACATCTTTTCCTGTAGCTTTTTCTATGCCTTCTAAACCAGGGGAAGAATTAACCTCTAAAATTAACGGACCTCTATCTGACTGTAACATATCTACACCAGCAATACCTAACTTCATTGCTTTAACAGCTTTTAAAGCTGCATTTTCTTCTTCATCAGTTAATTCTATAATTTCTGAAGTTCCTCCTCGATGTAGGTTTGATCTAAACTCTCCTTCTTTACCTTGACGCTTCATGGCTCCAACAACAACTCCATCTACTACAAAAACACGAATATCTGCTCCTTTAGCTTCTTTGATATACTCTTGAACAATTACACGAGCTTGTAAGCCATTAAAAGCTTCTATAACAGATTCTGCAGCTTTTTTGGTTTCTGCTAACACAACACCTAAACCTTGTGTTCCTTCTAAAAGTTTAACTATTAAAGGAGCTCCTCCTACTTTTTTGATGATTTCAGAGGTATCTTTTGAGTAATTGGTAAAAACGGTTTTTGGTAGTCCTAAATTTGCTCTTGAAAGCACTTGTAAACTACTTAGTTTATCTCTAGATCGTACTAAAGCCTGTGATTCTACTGCAGAAAATACTTTCATCATTTCGAATTGACGAACAACTGCGGTACCATAAAAAGTAACTGAAGCACCAATACGAGGTATAATAGCATCAACATCGGTTATAAGTTCATGATTGTATACTATAGCAGGCTTCTTTTTTTCAATAATAAGATCACATTTAGTATGATCTAATACGACCATTTCATGACCTCTTTTTTCGCCTGCTTCTACTAAGCGTTTTGTTGAATATAATTTAGGGTTTCTAGAAAGAACAACAATTTTCATTTTTTATATTTCTTTTGAAGTGATGTTTTTTTGTGAAACATCTACAATAAATTTTTTATTTAAAAATTTTCTACCAATTAATACTGGATAATTCATTTTACCTCTATCTGATAACGATAGCTTTATTTTATATTTTTTGCCGTAAAAAATAGCGGATGTGGAAACAACATATCTCTTTTGTTTTTTTCCGTTTGAGCTTCTTATGCTTTTAACTTTATACTTTGTAGTTTGGAGTAATTTATTATTATACCTTTCTGTCTTAGGGCATAATAGTATAAACTCTAATACACCGTCTTTTTCTTCAATATGTTTGCAGTGTATCGCAGAAGTATAAGCTCCAGTATCAATCTTTACGGGCAAATCTTCTATTTCCCAGTTTAAAAAGGATATTTTTTCAACCCTTCCAATTAGTCTCATTTTTTAAAATTAAGGTGAGCGAATTACTTACTATTTTTTGAAATATACAATACTCTATTATTAATTTTTTAAAATAAAAAAACCAGTGCTTATACACTGGTTTAAAGGTACTTATTTTTTAATTGAATTTACCAAATTCTTACACGATCTTCTGGTTTTAAATACATTTTATCTCCCTCTTTAACATCAAATGCTTCATAAAAAGCATCTACGTTTTTAAGAGGCATATAAGCTCTGTATTGCCCTGGAGCATGTGTATTTGTCATAATCAAGTTTTTAAGCGCTTCATCACGCATTTTTGTTCTCCAAATAGTTCCCCAAGAAAGGAAGAAACGTTGTTCTGGTGTATAACCATCAATTTTTTCTGGACGACCATTTTTTCCTAAGAAAACCTGTAACCCTTCATAGGCAGCTTGTACACCTCCTAAATCACCAATATTTTCTCCTAAAGTATATTCTCCATTTAAATGCATGCTATCAATAGCAATAATATCACTGTATTGTTTTATTAATTTAGCACCTGCTTTTTTAAACTTTTCAGAATCCTCTTCTGTCCACCAGTTTTTAAGGTTTCCATCACCATCAAAACGAGCACCAGAATCATCAAAACTGTGAGAGATTTCATGACCAATAACAGCTCCAATTCCTCCATAGTTCACAGCTTCATCAGCCTTATAGTTATAAAAAGGAGGTTGTAAAATTGCTGCTGGGAATACGATTTCATTGTTTACAGGGTTAAAGTAAGCGTTTACTGTTTGAGGAGACATTCCCCATTCAGTTCTATCAACTTCTTTACCTAACTTAGCCATATCTTTTTCAAAGTTCCACTTACGAACGTTTACAGCATTGTCAAAATAGGTACCACCTTCATCTAAACCTTTAACAAGTAAAGCAGAGTAGTCTTTCCATTTATCAGGGTATGCAATCTTAACAGTTAATTTGTGTAATTTATCTAATGCTTTTTCTTTTGTTTCTTCACTCATCCATGGTAATTGCGCAATACGTTTTTCGAAACCTAACATTACGTTATCAATCATTTCCTTAGCTTTTTGCTTCGCTTCAGGTGGAAACTTTTCATCTACATATAATTTACCTAAAGCTTCGCCAATAGCTCCGTTTAAGTTTGCTAAAGCACGCTCGTTTCTTGGGCGTTGTTGTTTAGCTCCACGCATTTCTTTACTGTAAAAATCCCAGTTTGCAGTTTCTAAATCGGTAGATAATAAGCCTAAAGAATTATTAATAGCGTTCCAACGTAGTGATAATTTAACAGTTTCAATAGGACTATTCTTAAGAACATCATTCATTGCTTTGAAATACCCTGGATCTGTAACAATAATCTTTTCAAGACCTTTAGCGCCATCTAACCCTTCAAGATCAACACCAATTCCTTTCAAATGAGCTTCCCAATCGATTACTGGAGCTAACTCAGTTAATTCAGCAAGGGTCATTGGGTTGTAAATTTTACGAGTATCTCTACGTTCTTCTTTTGTCATTCTAGGTTCAGCTAAACTCTTTTCAAAAGCAACAATAGTTGCTGCATTCTTTTTGGCTGTAGCCTCATCATCACCAAACTCTTGTAACATTTTAGCTACAAAAACCTCATATTTTTCAAGTTTGTCTTTTACCTTTTCATCAACGTAGTAATCTCTTGATAAACCAAGTCCGCCAGCTCCCATGTAACCCGCATTCATACTACTATTTTTAAGGTCGTTAAAAACACCAAAACCATAAAAACCAGCACCTCCATAAGGAGCCATGTTGGTAATGAATGTTTGTACGTCGTTTAAGTTTTTAATTTCTTCAATTTTTTCAAGAAAAGGTTGTACTGGTGCTTTACCAGCTTTATTTCTAGCTACGGTATCCATAATGGTTTCGTAGTAGTTTACCGCTTTTTCTTGATCAGAATCTATTTCGTTTCCTTCAGCATCTTTTATTTTTGGGAAGTTACCTTCTTCAATAGCCTTGTTTAAGATAGCTAATACATCTTTGGTAGTGGTTTTTCTTAATTGATTAAATCCTCCCCAAGAAGTTTCATCAGCAGGAATTTCAGTGTTATCAATCCAAGAACCGTTAACATATCTAAAGAAATCATCGGTAGGTTTAACCGAAGTATCCATGTTTTCTAAAACAATTGCCTGTACTTTTTCTTCAGGCTTTTTATCTGTTTTACATGCAATAACTCCTAAAGAAGCAACGGCAGTAGTAAACAGCATTTTGTGAATGGTTTTCATTTTTAATGTTTTTTGAATGAATCTTAATTTTAACAAACTACCTCGAGGATTTTGCCTCGAGGTAGTAAATTTACTTCTAATAAGATTCAGTTTTTATAAAAATGTTACAGTTTTTAACTTTTTATTTTAGATTTTGGTGCATTTGGTAATGTTTCAAACCCCATGTTAAATAATGTAAAGCCAAAAATATCAGAGTATTGTTCAATAGTTTTTGCTACAGGAGTTCCTGCTCCGTGACCCGCATTGGTTTCAATTCTAATTAAAACAGGGTTGTTTCCTTGTTGTTTTTCTTGTAATTCAGCAGCAAATTTAAAACTATGAGCTGGTACTACACGATCATCATGATCACCAGTAGTTACCATAGTTGCAGGATATTGAGTTCCTTCTTTTACATTGTGTACTGGTGAATATCCTTTTAAGTATTCAAACATTTCTTTGCTTTGTTCAGAAGTTCCGTAATCGTAAGCCCAACCTGCCCCAGCTGTAAATGTGTGATAACGTAACATATCTAACACGCCTACTGCAGGTAAAGCTACTTTCATTAAATCAGGACGTTGCGTCATCGTAGCACCTACTAATAAACCTCCGTTAGAGCCTCCTCTAATTGCTAAGTAATCAGATGAAGTATAATTTTCTTTGATTAAGAATTCAGCAGCAGCAATAAAATCGTCAAATACATTTTGTTTTTTTAATTGTGTACCTGCATTGTGCCATTTTTTACCATATTCACCACCACCACGTAGGTTAGGTACAGCATAAACACCGCCTTGTTCCATCCAAACTGCATTGGCAATACTAAAGCTAGGTGTTAAACTTACATTGAATCCTCCGTAACCATATAAAATAGTTGGATTTTTACCGTTTAGTTCTAACCCTTTTTTATAAGTGATAATCATAGGAACTTTCGTTCCGTCTTTTGAACTGTAAAATACTTGCTTGCTTTCATAATCATCTGAGTTGAATGAAATAGAAGGCTTCCAGTATAATTCATAGGTTCCATCTTCTGGATTGAACTTGTATGATGAACCTGGGGTGTTGTAGTTGGTAAAAGAGAAATATAATTCTTTAGCGTCAGTTTTTCCACCGAAACCACCAGCAGTTCCTACTCCTGGTAATTTTACTTCACGGATTAGTTTTCCGTCGAAATCATATTGTACTACTTTTGAAACAGCATCTACCATATACTTTGCAAAGAAGTATCCAGCTCCTGTTGATGGAGATAGTACATTTTCTGTTTCAGGAATAAAATCTACCCAGTTTTCTGGTGTAGGATTTGAAGCATCTACGGTAACAATTTTTTTGTTAGGCGCATTTAAGTTGGTTACTAAGTATAGTTTACTTCCTTTACTATCAATTACACCAGTATCGCTATCAAAATTGTCAATGATAGGTGTTAGTTTGCTATTAGAGTTTGTTAAATCCTTAATGAATAACTTGTTTCCAGAAGTTGAGGTAGAAGCAGATACTAATAAGTAGTTGTTATCTTCTGTTAAATACCCACCAACATAACGGTGTTTTTCTTCTGGAGTAGCTCCAAAAATAATCTCATCAGAACTTTGTGGGGTTCCTAACTTATGGAAGTATAATTTATGTTGATCTGTTTTTGCAGATAATTCACTTCCTTTAGGTTTATCATAACTAGAATAGTAAAAGCCTTCGTTTCCTTTCCAAGCAATTCCTGAGAATTTTACATCTACTAAAGTATCTTCTTTTATTTCTTTAGTTTCAGCATCCATTATAATAACCTTTCTCCAATCACTTCCTCCTTCAGAAATTGCATAGGCTACAGTTTTTCCGTCTTTGGTAAAACTTACAGAACCTAACGACGTTGTTCCGTCTTCAGCAAACGTATTAGGGTCTAAGAAAACCTCTTCTTTACCGTCTTTATCTTTTCTATATAAAACATATTGGTTTTGTAGCCCGTTGTTTTTATAAAAATAAGTATAATCACCTTCTTTAAATGGAGTCCCTACTTTTTCGTAGTTCCATAATTCAGATAAACGATTTTTTAATTGCTCGCGATATGGAATTTTGTCTAAGTAATCAAAAGTAACTTCATTTTCTGCTTTTACCCAAGCTTCAGTTTCGTCACTTCTATCGTCTTCTAACCAACGATAGTTATCGGTTACTTTTGTATCAAAATATTCATCTACAACAGGTTTTTTAGCTGTTTCTGGATAGTTCACACTAATATTGTTTTTAGGTTGCTTTTCTTCTTTACAAGAAACTAAAATTGTTCCTGCACAAATAATTGGAAGAAGGATTTTTTTCATGATTAAAAAATTGGTTAATTTGACCAAAGTTAGAAGAAAAACAATCATAGCTATTGATTTTAAGACGATTTTAACAAAAACAGCCTTGTAAACCTATTGAAATAAAAACGACTACCTTTACCTAATTACAATATTTAAATAACATGACTGAAAATTTAAACAGAGAAGCTTTTTTAAAAAAGGTTTTTAACTATGAAGAGAACAAAGAATGGAAATTTGAAGGAGAACTACCTGCTATAATTGATTTTTATGCCGATTGGTGCGGACCATGTAAAGCACTTGCTCCTGTTTTAGAAGAATTAAGTGCAGAGTACGAAGGAAAAATTAATATTTATAAAATTGATACAGAAGCTGAACAAGAATTATCTGCTGCTTTTGGAATAAGAAGCATTCCTTCTATGTTATTTTGTCCTGCTAACGAGGACCCTCAAATGGCTCATGGAGCGTTACCAAAAAAACAAATTGAACAAATAATTGAAGACGTTTTAAAGGTTAAAAAATAACCTTAAAAAAGAAGAATATAAGAGTTTAAAAAGTGACACATTTTGTGTCACTTTTTTTATGTAAAAACACAAAATAAGAAACTCAGTGAGTATCACTTATCAAGCGTTTTTTTAAATTTTAAAGTATTGATTTTAAAGTTTTTGTAAAAACATAAAAATGTTGTAAATTGAAGAAGGAAAAGTAATTTGTTAAAAACTTCAAGGGATTTGTGAATAAGTATAGCTTTCAGAATTTAGCAATTTTTCCAATCTTTGTTTCTATCTCAGGGAATAAAAAATAACACACTAAAAAGAGCTTAAAAAGCATGGCATCGATTGAACCAATTTTACAAGAAAATAAAGACAGATTTGTAATTTTTCCAATTCAACATAACGACTTATGGGAATGGTATAAAAAGCAACAAGCATGTTTTTGGACTGCAGAAGAAATTGACTTACATTCAGACTTAACGGATTGGAATTCTAAATTAACAGACGATGAACGTTACTTTATTAAGCATGTTTTAGCATTTTTTGCGGCATCTGATGGAATTGTAAACGAAAACTTAGCGGAAAACTTTGTAAATGAAGTTCAATATTCAGAAGCAAAATTCTTTTATGGTTTTCAAATCATGATGGAGAATATTCATTCTGAAACGTATTCATTATTAATTGACACGTATATTAAGGATGAAGAAGATAAAGACAAGTTGTTTAAAGCAATTGATGTTTTTCCTGCCATAAAAAAGAAAGCAGATTGGGCATTAAAGTGGATAGAATCTGATTCGTTTGCTGAGCGTTTAATTGCTTTTGCAGCAGTTGAAGGAATTTTCTTTTCAGGATCGTTTTGTTCAATTTTTTGGTTAAAGAAGCGTGGATTATTACCTGGATTAACATTCTCAAACGAGTTAATTTCTCGTGATGAGGGTATGCACTGTGATTTTGCAGTACACTTACACAACAATCACTTAGTAAATAAAGTGCCAAAAGAAAGAATTAAAGAAATTATTATTTCTGCTTTAAATATTGAAAGAGAGTTTATTACCGAATCTTTACCTGTGAGTTTAATAGGTATGAATGCTACGTTAATGACACAATATTTAGAGTATGTTACCGATAGACTACTTTTAGAATTCGGATGTGAAAAAGAGTACGAGTCTACCAATCCATTTGATTTCATGGAAATGATTTCATTGGAAGGGAAAACTAACTTCTTTGAAAAAAGAGTATCAGAGTACCAAAAAGCCGGAGTAAAATCTGGTGGTACAGGAAGCATCAGCTTTGATGCAGATTTTTAGGAACCAATAAACTGCTATTTCCCCTACATGCAGTATTACTCAGCTAGAGCACTTTTTCCAGTGCTTTAGCGTTATAATCGTTTCAAAAAGAAACAAACTAGTATTAACATTTTACATGTTGTCTAAACAACTATGTTTTGACGACGCTATTAACCAAAAAACCAATATCAATATGTATGTAGTAAAAAGAGACGGCAGAAAAGAGCCTGTGATGTTCGATAAAATCACAGCAAGGGTTAGAAAAATGTGTTATGGATTAAACAAGATTGTTGATCCAGTAAAAGTAGCAATGCGTGTTATTGAAGGGCTGTATGATGGGGTAACTACTTCTGAATTAGATAATTTAGCGGCAGAAATTGCTGCTACAATGACAACTGCACATCCCGATTATGCGAAATTAGCAGCGAGAATTGCCGTATCTAACTTACATAAGAACACCAAAAAATCGTTTTCGGATACAATGACCGATTTATACGAATACATCAATCCACGTACAGGAAATAAAGCTCCTTTATTATCAGATGATGTGTATAAAATTATTATGGATAATGCCGATAAATTAGACTCGACAATTATCTACAGTCGTGATTTTAACTACGATTATTTTGGTTTTAAAACGTTAGAAAGATCTTATTTATTAAAGCTAAACGGAAACATTGTTGAACGTCCACAACAAATGTTAATGCGTGTTGCTATAGGGATTCATAAAGAAGATATAGACGAAGCAATTGCTACATACGAATTAATGAGTAAAAAATACTTTACTCATGCAACACCAACGTTATTTAATTCAGGTACACCAAAACCACAAATGTCATCTTGTTTTTTACTACAAATGCAAGATGATAGTATTGATGGAATTTATGATACGTTAAAGCAGACAGCTAAAATTTCACAATCTGCAGGGGGTATAGGTTTATCTATTCATAATATCCGTGCTACAGGAAGTTATATTGCAGGTACTAATGGAACTTCAAACGGAATTGTACCTATGCTACGTGTATTTAACGATACAGCACGTTATGTAGATCAAGGAGGAGGAAAACGTAAAGGTTCTTTCGCAATGTATTTAGAACCTTGGCATGCTGATATTTACGATTTCTTAGATTTAAAGAAAAACCATGGTAAAGAAGAAATGCGTGCACGTGATTTATTCTATGCTATGTGGATTTCAGATTTATTTATGAAACGCGTACAAGAAGATGCTGACTGGACGTTAATGTGTCCACACGAGTGTCCTCATTTATATGACACGTATGGTGAAGAATTTGAGCGTTTGTATACAAGTTACGAAGCAGCTGGTAAAGGAAGAAAAACCATTAAAGCACGTGATTTATGGGAGAAAATCTTAGAATCACAAATAGAAACAGGTACTCCGTACATGTTATATAAAGATGCAGCAAACCGTAAGTCAAATCAAAAGAATTTAGGAACAATCCGTTCTTCAAACTTATGTACTGAGATTATGGAGTATACTGCTGATGATGAAGTAGCAGTATGTAACCTAGCTTCTATTGCAATACCAATGTTTGTTGCTGAAGATGAAAATGGAAATAAGTTTTTTGACCACAAAAAGTTATTTAAAGTAACTAAAAAGGTTATTAGAAACTTAGATACGGTAATTGATCGTAATTATTACCCTGTAAAAGAAGCAGAAAACTCTAATTATCGTCACCGTCCAGTAGGATTAGGAATTCAAGGGTTAGCAGATGCTTTTATTATGCTGCGTTTACCATTCACTTCAGAAGAAGCGAAGAAACTTAACCAAGAAATTTTCGAGACCCTATATTTTGCAGCTGTAACCTCATCAATGGAAGTTGCTAAGGTAAAAGGAGCCTATTCAACTTATGAAGGTTCGCCAATGTCACAAGGAGAATTCCAACACAATATGTGGGGAATCAAAGACGATGAGTTGAGCGGTCGTTGGGATTGGGAAAAACTACGAAAAAACGTAAAAAAACATGGAGTTCGTAACTCATTATTGGTAGCGCCAATGCCTACAGCATCTACCTCTCAAATATTAGGAAACAATGAAGCTTTTGAACCATATACTTCTAATATCTACACACGTAGAGTATTATCAGGAGAGTTTATCGTAGTAAATAAACATTTATTAGAAGATTTAGTAGAGTTAGGTTTATGGGATAATGATATGAAGGAAGATATTATGCGTGCCAACGGATCAATTCAACATATTGATGCTATTCCACAAAACTTAAAAGATTTATACAAAACCGTTTGGGAAATGAGTATGAAAGATATTATTGATATGGCACGTCATAGAGGATACTTTATCGATCAATCTCAATCGTTAAACTTATTTATGCAAGATCCTGATTATGCGAAGTTAACCTCAATGCACTTCTACGCATGGAAATCTGGATTAAAGACAGGAATGTATTATTTACGTACCAAATCTGCTGTAAATGCGAAGCAGTTTACGTTAAATATAGAAAAGAAGGAAGAAGACAAGCCAATGAGTACAGATGAATTCAAAGCGATGGTTGAAGCTTCTAAAAATGCAGAAGGACCAGACGATTGTTTAATGTGTGGATCTTAAGAATTAGTTTTAATTATTTATTAAAGATTGCTTAGTAGAGTCGGAGCAAAATTAAAAGGGAGAAAAGAGAAGCTGTTAGGCTTCTCTTTTTTTGTATTTTAGAAGCCTATGGAGATAAAATACTATATAATACTTGGCATTTTTTCCGCCGCTGTTGCTATTTTAAGGAGTAATAACAGAATTGATTCAGAAAAAATAGAAAAGAAAAAAGCTATTAGGAATAAAGCAACATATTTATTAGATAAATTTAGGAATTCTCCTGATTACAATCACCTAATTTCTAAAAGTATAATTAGGTTATTAGAAAACTACCATTTTCACGAGAATGTTGGAAAAACATTAACTGATGAAGAAATTAAAATTATTGAAGAGAAGTTAATTCTAAAACTCCCTAAATCATATAAAATATTTCTGAAATACTTTGGAGATGGAGGCGATTGGATTTTTGTACAAAATATAGACAACATCCAAAATGGAGGCTTTTATAAAGAGTACGATTATAATAACACGTTAAAAGAATATGTTTACTTAGGAGAGGAGAAGATTATAACAGAAAGTTTACTTTCTTTAATGTCTGAAGATTCAAATGGAGGAGCATGGTGTTGGTTAACTCATGAAGAGAAAAAAGATAATGAATGGTCTTTAGCTTACTATATAGATGGATGTTTGCATTACAAGGTAAAAAATTTTACAGAATGGTTAGAGGTAGCTGCGTCTGATAGGGAGGTTATTAGAGAATATGATGTAGAAGAAAAACTAGGTTTAGGATAAAGATTTTGTATTTTCGACAAAATTTTATTTACGAATGATGAACTGGGAACAACTCCTTTCTTTAAAACGTTTTGGTGATACCCAAAAACGTGAACGTGCAAAACAAGACGAAACTCGTTTGGGTTTTGAGGTAGATTTTGATAGAATTATATTTTCATCGGCTTTTCGCAGCTTACAAGACAAAACACAGGTAATTCCATTATCAAAAACTGATTTTGTTCACACACGTTTAACCCACAGTTTAGAAGTATCGGTTGTAGGGCGTACATTGGGACGAAGAGTAGGTAAGGAGCTGTTAGAACGTCATCCACATTTAAAAGAGTTAGGATATACTTTTAACGATTTTGGAGCGATTGTAGCTGCTGCATCTGTAATGCATGATATTGGGAATCCGCCATTTGGACATTCAGGAGAAAAAGCGATTGGAGAGTATTTTAAAACAGGAAAAGGGCTTCAGTATAAAAATCAATTAACCGATTCAGAATACCAAGACCTAATAGATTTTGAAGGAAATGCCAACGGATTTAAAATTCTCACAGAAAATAGAGAAGGAATTAAAGGAGGTTTACGTTTATCGTATGCAACCCTAGGAGCTTTTTTAAAGTACCCTAAAGAGAGTTTACCAAAGAAACCTACCAATCACATAGTAGATAAAAAATATGGCTTTTTTCAGTCAGAAAAAGAAGCTTTTTTAGATGTAGCACAAGATTTAGGTTTATTAAAAAAAGAATCTGGAGGAATTTCTTACTACCGACATCCATTAGCATACTTAGTTGAAGCAGCTGACGATATTTGTTATACAATCATTGATTTTGAAGATGGTATCAATCTAGGTTTAATTGAAGAAGATTATGCCTTAGAGTATATGATTAAATTGGTGAAAGACACCATTGATAGCAAGAAATATCATTCATTGCAACATACAAAAGACCGTGTAAGTTATCTACGCGCTTTAGCCATAGGAGTGTTAATTAACGAAGCAGTAGCTATATTTTTAGATAATGAAGAAGTTATTTTAAAAGGGACATTTGATAAAGGTTTATTGGATAAATGTAAATATGAAGCTCAGATTAATGATATAATTAAATTAAGTGTTGATAAAATTTACAGAAGTAAAGAGGTTGTTGAAAAAGAAGTTGCAGGATATAAAATCATAGCAGACCTTCTAGATGTTTTTGTAACGGCTTTAAATAATAAGTTTGACAGTAAACAATCTAACTATGATAAATTAGTACTGAACTTAATACCACAAGAATACCAACAGAACAAAGAAAATTTATATGATAGAATTATGCAAATTTCTAGTTACGTTGCAGGCTTATCTGATGGGTATGCTATTCGTTTGCATAGAAAAATAATGGGAAATATCAATTAATAATTCACTACATAAAATAAAAAACGACACTATCTAGCGTCGTTTTTTTATCTTATTTTTTCAAGTGCTTTTCGGCTACCTTTTCAAGTTCATCATACCAATTCTGTCCAAACTTTCTAATTAACGCTTGTTTTACAAATTTGTACACAGGAACACTCAACTCTTTACCTAAAGAGCACGCATCGTCACAAATCTCCCATTTATGATAGTTTACAGCAGCAAACTCACTATAGTCTTTTACGCGAACAGGGTATAAATGGCAAGAAATTGGTTTTTTCCAATCTACAACTCCTTGATTATATGCTTCTTCAATAGCACATAAGGCAGTACCTTTGTCATCAAAAATAACATAGGCACAATCCGCGTCATCAATTAAAGGAGTTTCTAGCTCTCCAAAATCACTGGTAACCCAAGTGCCTTGTTTTTCAATAGCCTCAATTCCTTCTTTTCTTAAAAAAGGTTTAATTTTTGGGTAAATTTCCTCTAAAATTGTTGTTTCCTCTTTTTCAAGGGGCGCACCTGCATCACCATCTATACAACAAGCTCCTTTGCACGCAGATAAGTTACAGACAAACTCTTTTTCTATAAGCTCTTCTGAAACGATGGTTTTTCCTAATTGAAACATAATTTGTGTTTAAAATTGGAAGTTTATAGTAACTTCCCGTAAATTTAAATGCAAAAATACTAGATTGTAACATTACTTATATAATTTTGCACGCGAAAAATATAGCAACTATGGACTTTAACTTCAAAGAAATTTTTACAGCCTTTATGGTATTGTTTGCGGTAATTGATATTGTTGGAAATATTCCCATCATTATTGATTTACGTAAAAAAGTAGGACACATACAATCAGAAAAAGCCTCAGTAATAGCAGGTTTTATTATGATTCTGTTTTTGTTTTTAGGACAGCGACTATTAAACTTAATAGGTATAGATGTACACTCATTTGCGGTAGCGGGTGCTTTTATTTTGTTTTTTCTAGCATTAGAAATGATATTAGGAATTACTCTGTATAGAGATGATGAAGAAGAGGCAATTAGTGCAACCGTTTTTCCGTTAGCATTCCCATTAATAGCAGGTCCAGGTAGTTTAACAACATTACTTTCATTACGTGCTGAATTTAACCTTGAGAATATTATTGTAGCTGTTTTATTAAATGTAATTGTAATTTATATCGTGTTAAAAACTTCTACAAAAATTGAAAAAGTGATTGGACCGAACGGAATTAAAATTATCAGAAAAATATTTGGTGTAATCTTATTAGCCATTGCAGTTAAATTATTTGCAGCTAATTTTAAAATGTTGATAGCGTAACATGGTTTTTGACACACTTATTATTGGAGGAGGAGTATCAGGTATGCAATGTGCTTTAGTTTTAGGTTCTGCGCTTACCAAAGAGTATGCAAGAGACAAAAAAGTAGGTATCATTATGCACCAACGTTCTTCTCATTTACAAGATGCATTGTTTAATAATGTTCTTGGACTTACTCCGGGAACTTTAGGAAAAGATATTTTAGAAGAAGGTAGAGACCAGTTAGAACAATTATACCCTGAGGTTTCTCAAATAGATAACGAGAAAGTAATAGCTGTTTTTGAAGAAGAAGATAATTATAAAGTTGTTACAAATAAAAAAGAGTACCATAGCAAAAATGTAGTTATAGCGCTTAATTATTCTAAACCATTTGATATAGTAGGTTTAGAGCAATATGTAGAACGACATACACGTGCAAATGCTATGAAAGATAGAATTCAATTACGAAACTTTAATCACTTAATTAGAGAAGGTTTATATGTTTGTGGAACTTTAGCAGGTTGGAGAAGTCAGTTTGCTATCGCTGCAGGAAGTGGCGCAAGTGTAGCTACAGATATTTTAACTGTGTGGAATGAGAATGTACCAACAAAGGTGCACGATAAACATAAATAGGGCTAATTATTTTATTAAAAATTATGAAGAAAATAATAGGAGCAATAGCAATCATAGTGTTGTTTATTAATTGTGGAGGTAGTGACAATGTAGTTATACCAGCAGAAGATAAAGTTGTTGCAGTTGACGACTCTTTTGAAGCAAAAGAAAATAAAGAAACAGAACTCCCTAGTTTTTTAACAAATGACACATATACATCAGGAAAAATAAAAATAACGTTTGAGGCCTCTTCAGCAAGAAATGGAAGTATTACAGAGAGCAACAATACATTTACGTATATTCCAGCGCAAGATTTTGTAGGTACAGATTCTTTTAAGTACACTATTTGTAGTACAATTACACCTAATAGCTGTTCTACAGCTACAGTAATAATTAATGTAAAAAATATACCAGAAGGAAACTCAGGTAGTTTTAAGATTCCTTCTGAACTATCAGAGTATTATAAAGATGTAGACTTTACGTTAACAGGAGCTTCTTTAAAAGATGCCTTAGCTACAACGATAATTAGTACTCACACAACTAATTTATCATATACTCCTGATGTTTGGGATGTATTAAAACAATCAGATTTAGACCTTAATGATAACAGTAAAGTGGTTTTAATTTATGGTTATGATGATACCGATGGAAATTACGTAACAGATAGAACTCGTGATAAAGATATGAATGGTGGAAATACAGGAGATTGGAATAGAGAACATGTATATCCTAAGGCTTTAGGAAATCCAAATTTAGGAACATCAGGGGCTGGAGCAGATGCACATCACTTAAGACCTTCTGACGTAAGATTTAATAATGACAGGTCAAGTAAAAAATTTGCTACAAGTTCTGGTGACGCAGGAGATGTTTCAGGCAATTGGTACCCTGGAGATGAATGGAAAGGTGATGTAGCACGTATGATAATGTATATGTATGTACGTTATGGGAGCCAATGTTTACCTAAAAATGTTACAGTTGGATCAATTACAACCTCTGATAGTAATATGGTTAATTTATTGTTAGAATGGAACGCGGAAGATCCGGTATCAGATTTAGAGATACAACGTAATAATGTTGTGGCTAATGAACAAGGAAATAGAAATCCATTTATTGATAATCCTTACTTAGCTACGGTAATTTGGAGTGGTAACGAAGCTGAAAACACTTGGAAATAGAACACAGACAATTAAGATGTTAAAAGCCTGAGTTTTTAAACTCAGGCTTTCTTATCTCATTTGAGATATGATTGATTTAGTAAATAGATAGTCCCCCACAGATTATCATATTGTAATCATCGGCGACAAATGTATATTCTTTTTATTTTTTTAAATTAAAAAAAGGCATGAGTGTGTAAATATCGAGCATAAAAAAAACGAAGCAAGTGCTTCGTTTTTTTTATGTTATATAAGGTCTATTTTATCCTTTAAAACTTGCTTTTAAGAACTCAGAGTTCATACGAGCAATGTTTTCCAAAGAAATTCCTTTCGGACATTCGATTTCACAAGCTCCTGTATTTGTACAGTTACCAAAACCTTCTAAATCCATTTGAGCAACCATGTTTTTAACACGCTCAGTCGCTTCAACCTGTCCTTGTGGTAATAAAGCATATTGAGACACTTTAGCTCCTACAAATAGCATTGCAGATGAGTTTTTACAAGTAGCTACACAAGCACCACAACCAATACACGTTGCAGCATCCATAGCTTGGTCTGCGTTTTCTTTAGGAACTAAAATAGCATTTGCATCGGTAGTGTTTCCAGACGTGTTTACTGAAATGTAACCTCCAGATTGTTGAATTCTTTCAAAAGAACTTCTATCAACAACCAAATCTTTAATTACAGGGAAAGCAGCAGCTCTAAATGGTTCAATCGTAATGGTATCACCATCTTTAAACATACGCATATGTAACTGACAAGTAGTTACTCCACGATCTGGCCCATGAGCTTCACCGTTAATGTACATTGAACACATACCGCAAATTCCTTCACGACAGTCATGATCAAATGCTACAGGCTCTTCTCCAGAATTTACCAATTGTTCGTTTAATACGTCCATCATTTCTAAGAAAGACATATGCTCAGAAATATCGGTCACCTTATAATCAACCATTTTTCCTTTATCACTTGCGTTTTTCTGACGCCAAATTTTAAGTGTTAAATTCATAATTCTCTCTTATTTGTATGAACGTTGTTTTAATTCAATATCGTTAAACTCTAATTCTTCTTTGTGTAAAACAGCATCAGCTGGTTCACCTTTATATTCCCAAGCAGAAACGTAAGCAAAATTAGCATCGTCACGTTTTGCTTCACCTTTTTGTGGTCCGTCTAATTCAACAGATTCTTCTCTAAAGTGACCTCCACAAGATTCAGTTCTGTCTAATGCATCTTTAGCAAATAATTCTCCTAGTTCTAAGAAATCAGCAACTCTTCCTGCTTTTTCTAATTCTGGATTCATTTCATTTGCATCACCAGGAACTGTTACATTTTTCCAGAAATCTTCACGTAATTCTTTAATTTCAGCCATAGCTTCTTTTAAACCTTGTTCATTACGTGCCATTCCACATTTTTCCCACATGATTTTTCCTAATTTCTTGTGGTAGTAATCTACAGAATGTTCTCCTTTATTATTGATAAAGAAATCAATACGGTCTTTAACCGATTTTTCTGCTTCTTCAAATTCTTTAGTATCTGTTGAGATTTTTCCTGTACGAATGTCGTTTGATAAATAATTACCTATTGTATAAGGTAATACGAAATATCCGTCAGCTAAACCTTGCATTAAAGCAGATGCTCCTAAACGGTTTGCACCGTGATCAGAGAAGTTAGCTTCACCAATGGCGTAACAACCATCAATGGTAGTCATTAAGTTATAATCTACCCAAATTCCTCCCATAGTATAGTGAGTTGCAGGGTAAATCATCATTGGAGTTTCATACGGATTGTCATCTACAATCTTCTCGTACATTTGGAATAAGTTTCCGTATTTAGCCTCAACAATTGCTTTCCCTAAGTCGTATACTTCTTTCGCCGTAGGGTTAGTAATATGCTTTAATTTTGCTTGCTCTCTACCGTAACGTTCAATAGCCGATTTAAAGTCTAAATACACTGCTTCTCCAGTAGCATTTACACCATAACCAGCATCACAACGCTCTTTTGCAGCACGAGAAGCCACATCACGAGGAACTAAGTTACCAAAGGCAGGATATCTTCTTTCTAAATAGTAATCTCTATCTTCTTCAGCAATTTGAGTTGGTTTTAATTTACCTTCTCTAATAGCCAATACATCTTCCATTTTCTTCGGAACCCAAATACGACCATCGTTACGTAACGATTCAGACATTAAGGTTAATTTAGACTGATAGTCTCCTGAACGAGGAATACATGTTGGGTGGATTTGTGTGTAACAAGGGTTTGCAAAGAATGCTCCTTTTTTGTGAACTTTCCAAGCTGCTGTTGCATTAGAACCCATTGCGTTGGTTGATAAGAAATATACATTTCCGTAACCTCCAGAAGCAATTACTACTGCGTGTGCAGAGTGACGCTCAATTTCACCAGTAACTAAGTTACGAGCAATAATACCACGAGCTTTTCCATCGACAATTACCAAATCTAACATTTCGTGACGATTGAACATTTCAATCTTACCACGAGCAATTTGACGGTTCATTGCTGAATAAGCTCCTAATAATAACTGCTGACCTGTTTGTCCTTTTGCATAGAATGTACGAGATACTAATACCCCACCAAACGAACGGTTATCTAATTGTCCACCATAATCACGTGCAAAAGGTACACCTTGAGCAACACATTGGTCGATAATATTTGCAGAAACCTCAGCTAAACGGTAAACGTTTGCTTCACGAGAACGGTAATCTCCACCTTTTACAGTATCGTAAAATAAACGGTAAAAAGAATCACCATCACCTTGATAGTTTTTTGCTGCGTTAATACCACCTTGTGCTGCAATAGAGTGTGCACGACGAGGTGAATCTTGATAAGCAAAAGCTTTAACGTTGTATCCTAATTCTGCTAACGTTGCAGAAGCAGAACCACCTGCTAAACCAGTTCCTACTACAATTACGTCAATTAAACGCTTGTTAGCAGGATTTACCAAGTCAATTTTATCTTTATAAGTTGTCCACTTATCTTTTAATGGACCTTTTGGAATTTTTGAATCTAAAGTTGCCATACTTGTTGCGTATTAATGATTGAAGTGATGAAATAATGCAATAACTACGAACCCTAACGGAATTAAGATTGCATAAAGCTTACCAAAAGTTTTCAATCCTTTAGTGTATTTGTTGTTTGCTCCAACTGATTGGAAAGCAGAGTTAAATCCGTGTAATAAGTGCAATGCTAAGAACACAAAAGCAATCACATAAGCGCCAACTCTAATTGGGCTTACAAACTTGTGTTGTAATTCGTGGAAGTACCTAAACTCACCATCGTGCAAACCACTCCAATCACCTTGAATAAATTTAGTGTTGATTTCTGGAAACCAAAAATCGATAAAGTGTAATACAATAAAAGCTAAAATAGCTGCTCCACTGTAAATCATGTTTCTACTCATCCAAGTAGAGTTTGCAGCTCCATTATTTTTAGCATAGTTAACTTTTCGAGCACTTTTGTTTTTAATTTCTAAGATGAATCCCATTACAAAATGAAATACTACACCAATAATTAAAACTGGTTGCATTACATATTGAATTAACGGATTTGTCCCCATAAAGTGCGACATTTTGTTAAATGTGGCTCCGTTATCTGGAAAAATCGAAGTAATGTTAATTGCAAAATGTTGTAATAAGAAAAACATCAGGAAGAATGCCGAAAGTGCCATGGCAAACTTTCTTCCGATAGAAGATTTTAGTAATCCGCTCATTATTTTGTTTGTTGATTAAATAATAGCACAAATTTAAGAGGAACACAGTACTTGAACAAACTTTACGAATTGTTTTCTTAAATATTTAGAATGGGTTTAAATAGTAGTTGTTAAAAGTTATTTTTCTAAATATTTAAGGATAAAAACGTAATAATTCTATAGTTTTTTAAGTTAGTTGGATTTTAAAAACCATATTTTCTAAAAGTTAAATTAACTCTCGGGTTTAAATATTTTGGGTTTTCAGGCAGGCTATGTTCGTAGTATTCTTGACAACCATCTTCCATAACTAACAAACTTCCGTGTTCTAGAAGTATTTTGCTTTCAATCATTGTTTTATTTTCTCGAAGATAAAACATGCGTTCTTCTCCTAAACTAATTGAAGGAATAATGTCCGTATCTCCAAAAGCCATTTCATCTGAATGGTAGTTTACACCGGAGTTTCCATCAGGATAATAAATACAGACACAAGTTTTAAACTCTAACCTAGTATGCTCTTGAATTTGTTTTTTTATCGGTAGCATATATTCTGGCCATTTCATAATGTTTCCCCAAACTGATTTTGGAAAAACATTTTTCTCTATCAAGTCAGAGTCAATAAACATTACCTTACCAAAGTTATATTTAATTACCTCATCGGATGGAAGTTTCATTTCCATCATATTTGTGAGTTCAGAGAGGTTTGTTAATTGCTGAAATAGATTTGTAGCATCTTTTTCAGTTAAAAAATTAGGGCTGTAACTAATAACTTTATTAAATTCAGTTGACATTTTATGTGGTTAGTTAACAGTTATATTTAATATTGATGCCAATTCCTCGGGTTTTTCAAGTGGAATCATATGACCACAATTTTTAATTAGTATGTATGTTCCTTTTTCGGATTTGTTAGCAAACTCTTTTAGTTTTTTAGGATTGACAAGCGCATCATTTTCCGCAGCAATAAAAAATATAGGGATGTTTAAGTTTAAAACTTTTTGTGAAATATCTAACCGAGCTGAAGTTGCTTTTAATTGACGAAGTAGTACATCTTTCCCTAAATCAGCATCCATTTTTTTGATAACAGAAATAATTTTGGAATTACTGTGATTATCTGGGTGTAAAAATTGTTGAATTCTTGATTGAGAGATTCCTTTATAAGTATGTTTTTCTAAAAAGGCAATCGTACTTTTTCTTAGTTGAATTTCTGAATTACTCAATCCATCAGTGTTGGCAGCAACTACAACCAACTTTTTTACTTTTTCAGGATAGTGAACACTAAAGTTCATGGCGGAAAACCCACCTAAAGAAAACCCAATAATTGTAGCAGGTTCTTCAATGTGATTCAGTATGGTTTGATTAATTCCTTCAAAAGAAGTTGCTGGAGTAATATCGATATTAATTGGAAGGATGTTTTTCAGTTTAGGAAAAACATATTGCCATAAATCTACCGTACACATGGTGCCTGAAATTACATATACTTTTTGCATTTATCTATTATAATTAGAACTAACCAAACATTTGTTATTCTTCCACTTGCCGATTAATGTTTTTTTTGAAATAACCTCATTATTACAAGTTAGAAAATTACCGTTTTTATCTTTTTTAATAATTTTTAATTTTCCTTGATGAATGGCGTTGATTACTCTGTAAATCAATCCATTTTTAGGAAGGTTACCACCTTTTTTTGAAAGTGTTAAACCAACCTCGTTGTTAAATAAATCCATTTCTGAGGAGATTTTATCAGGAATAACACCGTCTTCTAGTTTTCGTTTTTTATATGTTTTGTAGTTGTCTTTTTCATGGGCTTTACCAAGTGAACGAGCAGCATTTTCTCCAATTTCTTGTCGTAATAAAGCCATCCAAAAAGCGTGACGAAAAGCATCTACTTGTCCGCCTGCATGATCGCCATCTAATAGGGGAGAAGCTCTTAAAGAGTCACTTATCCTTGATGCTTCACGTGAAACAATAAAAGCTTTTTTTGCTTTAAATGGATGGAGTAGTACCCATGTTTTTTGGGCTCCTTGTAGTTTTTTAAATTGTTGCCAGTTGGATTGAGCAGTGGTGTAAAAAGGGAGTAAAAGAACTAAAAAAAGCAGTTTTTTAAGCATAAAGTTAATTTTAAATCAAAGATACATTGGTTTTGTTAGCTCTCCCTATTTTTTTCGACAAACAATAAAACTATGTATAAATGGCGGTACAAGATATTCAAAACTACTCCTATCAAAATATTTTTTCGTTGCAAACAGTTCAGTTTGAAGAATCATGTGTAGTAAATTCACCACAACAAATAGACCAATACAAGGTGTTTTGGATAAAAGAAGGAAAAGGGAGGTATAATATCGATTTTAAAAGTTACTCTTTTAAAGATGGGGTACTGTTTTTTTTATCGCCTGGACAAGTGTTTTCAGTAGATTCCGAAAAAATTAAAGAAGCCTATCAGCTTAGTTTTACAAGAGATTTTTATTGTATTCAAACACACGATGCTGAGGTATCATGTAACGGAGTATTATTTAATAACATATACGAAACACCTTTTGTAGTGCCCTCGGAAAAAGAAACACAAAAATTAGATTTTATCCTTCAAAATCTAAAAGAAGAGTTTGAGTTGAAAGAAACAGCACAATACGATATGCTACAATCACTTTTGAAACAGTTTATTGTATATTCAGTACGGATAAAAAAAGAAAAAGATGTTGTAAAAGAGAGTGTTGAAACCAAGCTTTTTAAAGATTTTAGTTTATTAGTAGAACAAAACTTTAAAAAGATACATCGAGTTACAGGGTATGCTTATCGGTTAGGTTTATCGCCAAAATCCTTAACCAAACATCTTCAAAAAATAGGAACAGAAACACCAAGTGATTTTATAAAAAATAGAATTATTACCGAAGCAAAGAGATTGTTATTGTATAAAAATGATTCTATTAAAGAAGTTGCTTTTGATTTGGGGTTTAATGATCCTGCCTACTTTTCTCGGTTTTTTACCAAAGCTACCGGGCAATCGCCAAAACAATTTAAAAAAAGCTATAGCTTGTAAAAGAAAAAACCACGCAACGCGTGGTAAACTACACAACTAATAAAGTTTTTTGTTACACTAATACAAACAACCTTTTCGACGCCTTAAAAGTACTGTAATAAAAGTGTTGTTACGTTACCTGTATTTTACGAAACCGTGAATAAAAAGCTAGCTTTTTGTAAGAATAATGTTAGCAAACATAGCTTGTCCAAGTTTTAAGAACCTTTGTCCATTTTTTAAGCCCTATTCCTGTCGCAACTTTGTATCAGAATTCAAAAACAACGAATTATGAGAACAGAAATTAACCAATGCCCAAATTGTTGGGGATATCAAGAATACGATGAACAGTTTCCTGAAAGAGAATTATGTAACTGTGAAAAAACAAACTAAAAAACAACTTTAAAATAGTAAAATTATGAGTACAAGAATTGAAACTTTAAATCCAGAAACCACAACAGGAAAATCAAAAGAATTGTTTGATGCAGTTCAAAATAAGTTAGGGTTTATTCCAAACCTAATTAAAGTAATGGGGAATTCACCAGCTCTTTTACAAAGCTATTTAAGTTTAGGAGAATTAAACGGGAGTGGGAATTTTTCAAACAAATTTAGAGAGCAATTAGCATTAGTGATTGCAGAAGAAAATGAATGTAACTATTGTTTATCAGCACACACGGTAATAGGAAAAAACAATGGCTTGTCAGAAGAAGAAATTGAACAAAACCGACAAGCGGAGGCTTCTGATGCTAAAACCAAAGCAGGTTTAAAATTTGCACAAAGTGTTACAAAAAACAAAGGAAATGTAAGTTCAGCAGAAATAGCTGAGGTAAAAGGAGCAGGATATAACGACGGAGATATTTTAGAAATCGTACTAAATGTTGTAGCCAACACTTTAACAAACTATGTAAATCACATAGCAGAAACTGAAGTTGATTTTCCAAAAGTAGAAGCAGGAAAATTCACACAAAACGCATAAAAAACGAATAGCTCTTGTAACCTTATTTACAAAGTGTAGTTACGGGGTTTTAGATTACAGAGCTATTCATCTATAAAAAAGTAAAACCATAAAAATCAATAAAAATGAAAAAAGTAGTAGCTATTTTAGTATTATTAGTAGGATTTGCATTTACAGCAAATGCACAAAAAGCAAAAACCATTTCTTTAGAACAAACAAAAGGAAAATTCACTCAAAAATCGTTAACCCTTTCAGAAGGAACTTATGTTTTTGAAATTTCAAACAAGAATGTAGGACACGATGTAGGTTTTGTATTAGCACCAAAAGGAAAAACTGATGAAAGGCATCATATAAAAAACGCGTATGTAACTTCTTTAGTAAAAAACAATGGCAAGTCAAGCTCTAAAAAAGTAACCTTAACAAAAGGAGAGTACGTGTACTTTTGTCCACTTAATCCAACACCTCAATATACTTTAACAGTAAAGTAGTGTTTTAATAATTAATAATAAAAACCCGTTTTTACGGGTTTTTTTAATTCAGTTTTACAAATCCACTTCCAAGTCCGTCGTAGTTATTGTCAGAAATTTCTAAAGTGTTTGGTTTTACGAGCCTAATAATTCCAGAAAGGACAATTCCTGAAAGTTGCTGATCGTCGGAAAGTTGTATAAAACGTTCTTGTTTGTTAGAATAAATCGCTTTTTTCATTTCTAGGGTGTATGTACCTTTTGAAACAAGAGTACCATTTTCTGATATTGAAAACTGATAGTTTTTCAACAAGGTTAATTGTATTTTTTTGTTGAGTGTTTCAGGCGTTTTATGAATATGGTTTCCAAAACCACCATCGGTATTTGTCCAGTTCCATATTCCGACTATATCGGAATTATCAATCTTGTTTATTTGGCTAGAAGCACAAGAAATTAATGCAAAAGCGAATATATAAAGTAGATTTTTCATTATGAAGGGTTTTGTGTTTGTTTCTTTATTTTTTGTTCTCTCCCAATTAAGAAATACAAAATAACGCCAAAAAAGTTAGCTAATAAAACAACGAGAATCCAAAAAAATTTATTGTTTCCTTTAAATTTACTTTTTAAAATATCAATAAGCGCAATTATTGTTGGTAAGATACCAAGTAATACTACAATTAGGAGTACTATAATTTGCCATACTCCAATCATTCCTAAATAAGTCATTATAATAACAATTTTTTAAGTACTAAAAGTAGTAAAAATAATGGGAATAAAGTAAAAACATCTTCTTAATATAATAGAAAAACGCCATTAAGTTTCCATAAAAAGGAGTTTTAATGACGTTTTAAAATATGGGAAATGATACTATTTATTCATAATATCTTCTATTTCGTCAGCTTCAATAGGGATGTTTCGCATTAAGTTAAATGGCTCACCTGTTTCTTGAATTACTACATCATCTTCTAAACGAATACCAAAACCTTCAGCAGGAATATAAATACCAGGTTCAACTGTAAATACTTGGTTTGCTTGCATTGGCTCATGTAACAATCCGTAGTCATGCGTATCTAAGCCCATGTGGTGAGAAGTACCGTGCATAAAGTATTTTTTGTATGCTGGCCAGTTAGGATCTTCGTTTTGAACATCTGCTTTGTCTAATAATCCTAAGCCTAATAACTCTGAGGTCATTAACTTACCAACTTCTACATGATAATCAGCCCAAAGGGTTCCTGGAACTAACATTTTTGTTGCGTCATTTTTTACACGGTTTACAGCATTGTACACTGCTTTTTGTCTGTCAGTAAAACGGCCAGAAACAGGAATCGTACGCGTCATGTCTGAAGAATAGTTAGCGTATTCAGCTCCAACATCCATCAATAATAAATCATCTGCTTTACATTGTTGGTTGTTTTCAATATAATGTAATACGTTGGCATTGTTACCAGAAGCAATAATAGGAGTATAGGCGAATTTTTTAGAACGGTTTCTCACGAACTCATGAATGTACTCTGCTTCTATTTCGTATTCCCACACTCCTGGTTTTACGAAATCTAATACACGTCTGAATCCTTTTTCAGTAATATCACAAGCTTTTTGAATTAAATCAATTTCAATTTGATCTTTTACTGAACGTAAACGTTGTAAAATAGGATTACTTTTTGCTACTGAATGAGCAGGGTATTTGTTTAATAACCATTTTGTAAAACGTGCTTCACGAGTTTCAGTTTCAACATTGGCACGATAGTGTTCGTTGGTATTAATGTAAACGGTATCGGCTAAAGCCATCATTTCAGCTAATACTTTTTCTAAGTCTTGTAACCAGTGTACGTTTTTAATACCAGTAGTTTCTAGCGCTTTTTCTTTGGTTAGTTTTTCACCTTCCCAAACTGCAATATGCTCGTTAGTTTCACGTAAAAATAGGACTTCACGTAAACTTTCTTTCGGACAATCAGGGAATAAAATTAAGATACTTTCTTCTTGATCAACTCCACTTAAAAAGAAAATATCACGGTGTTGTTCAAATGGTAAAGTGCTGTCGGCACTTACAGGATAAATATCGTTTGAGTTAAAAACAGCTAAACTATTAGGCTTCATCTGAGCCATAAAGTTTTTACGGTTTTTTATAAATAATTGACTGTTTATTGCGTCGTACTTCATAATGATTCAATTAAATTGATAAGATTCCCTCAAAAATACGGAAAGAAACTGTGCAAATATTAGCCATTTGGCGCTAATTTATATTTTTTCGAATTCTACTCATATGGCGAGTAGAAATTCCTAAAAAAGAAGCTAAATAATGTAGCGGAACTTCTTGAAGTAATTTGGGTTCGTTTACGAGTAGCTTTTTATAACGCTCTTCAGGAGTTAAGGTCAGCAGGTCAATGCGGTAATCGTCAATTAAAAAAATTTGATGCTCAACTAAATTGTAATAAAACTGATGAAAGGCTTTGTTCTGTTTCATTAAGTGTTTAAAATCATCTATGGTAATAACCCAAAGTTTACAAGCACTAAGTGCTTTAATATTTTTGGGAGAAGGGGTTTGTTGTAAAAAGCTTTTTAACGATGAGGTAAAACTATTTTTTAAAGCTAAATAGGTGGTTTTTTCTTCTCCAGAAACCGAGACAGCATGTTGTAAAATACCGCTTTCTACAAAACAGAAATAGGAGCAAACTTCTCCTTTTTCAACAAAATATTGATTTTTTGATAATGAAAACTCGTTAAAATGATTGACAATCTCAGGAATGAGATTATTTAATAAATCATTGTTTACGATTTCTTGAAGGTGTTGTGCTACTATTTTTTTTGAAGCTTCCATTTTTACGGAATAAATTTTAGCTTAAAAGTATAAAAAAGGATGCTTTTTTGTAGCATCCTTTTGAATAATTTATGTCGATGAGCTATTCTAACCCAACTTTTCAAGTAGTTAATACAGAGACTCAGTTAGTAATAAAACTTCAAAAGACCTAATAAGTTAGTGAGAAGTTTTGTTATTGTTCCTTCTATTACGGTTGTTTCGCTTTCTAGGAGTATGTTTTTTAGTATCTTCTGCTGAAGTTTTTTTTGCTTTTTTCTTTGAGTCGGAAGATATTTTAAACGATTTTTTAGCAGGTTTATTTCTAGGTTGCTGCTTTGGTCGTTCTGTTTTTACTTCTTCTTTTATGGTAGATAAATCAAACCCTTCTAACTGAGAAATGATAATTTTTTGCCCTAATAATTTTTCAATACTTTTTAAATAAGCTTCTTCTTCTTGTGATACCAATGAGATTGCTTCTCCACTAGCACCTGCTCTTCCTGTTCTACCAATTCGGTGTACATAATCTTCAGGAACATTAGGGAGTTCAAAATTAATAACGTGTGGTAATAATGGAATGTCTAATCCACGAGCAGCGATATCAGTAGCTACCAGTACTCTAATAGAATTGTCTTTAAAGCCTTTCAAAGCCTTGGTTCTTGCTCCCTGACTTTTGTTTCCGTGAATAGCAGCAGCAGAAATTCCTCGTTTAATCAGTTTTTCAGTTAACCTGTTAGCACCGTGTTTAGTTCGAGTAAAAATTAAAACTTGGCTCCAATTTCCTTTTGAAATTAATTGACCAACTAATTCAGTTTTCTTGCTTTTAGGAACTTTGTATAACTTCTGATTTACTTTTTCAGCAGTTGTATTTTCAGGAGCTGCTTCAACCATTACAGGGTTGTGTAAAATACCTTGTGCTAATTTTTTTATTTCTTTCGAAAAAGTAGCTGAAAACAATAAATTTTGACGTTTCTGTGGCAAAAAAGAGATAATTTTTTTAATATCTCGTAAAAAACCCATGTCTAGCATTCTATCAGCTTCATCTAAAACTAAAACATCTACACGTTTTAGTGAGAGTTGATTTTGCTCGTGCAAATCGATTAGTCTACCAGGAGTAGCGACTAAAACATCTATTCCGTTTTTAAGAGTAGCTATTTGAGAACTTGGTTTTACACCACCAAAAATAGCGGTAGATTTAATGTTTAAATGCGTGCTATATTCGCGTACATTATCATATACTTGAGCTGCTAACTCTCTTGTAGGAGTTAGCACTAATGCTTTAATTGGACGGTATTTCGGATTCTTTTTTTCTGATATGTTTTGTAAAATAGGCAAAGTAAACCCTGCTGTTTTACCGGTTCCAGTTTGTGCAGAGGCTAATACGTCTTTGCCTTCTAAAATAACGGGAATTGCTTTTTCTTGAATAGGAGAGGGAGTTTCGTACCCTTTTTCGGTTACAGCTTTCACTAAAGCTTTTGATAAACCTAACGATGTAAATGTCATATATAATTCTTCAGTAGTATCTAAATAAAATACTACTATGAGCCAACAAAGGTACTGCTATTTATTGGCTTCACTTCTAAATAAAAAAGACGTCTTAAATAAGACGTCTTTTTTTGAATTTTAATATGTGTTTAACTTTTAGCCATGGTACTTTTAATAATACCAACAATAACTAGTAAAACAGCTCCACCAACACCACTACCTGCAATGTTACCGATAATACCAGAAATATCAATATTTAACATTCCTAACAATTGAGCTCCTAGGCCACCGCCTAAAATTCCTACAACAGAGTTCCAAAGAGTACCTAAAGAATACTTTTTTAACACAGCTCCGGCAAGATTACCACCTACTGCTCCACTTAATAAGCTAATAAGAAATTCCATAATTTATAATTTTGATTAGTTAATTGGAATTAAAGTAAGTGAAAAATTACGGATAAAACAAATAAAATCAGTTTGTTATGTTTTTCCTAAATGAAACAAAGCGTCGCCCATGTTAATAATAGGGAAATTGTTTTTAGCAATTACATAACCGTCGTAAGGAGACTTTACTGAGAAGTTTGTTTCTCCATAAGTGTCCATAATATGTCCTAAAACTTGCCCTTTTTTTACTTTTTCACCATTATGCACAATGGGAGTGAACAATCCTGCAACCTTCGCTCGAACCCATTTTCGTTGGTTAATGTGTATTGAAGTAGCATTTTTAGCTATTTTGATACTTTGATTTATCATTTTAAAGTGTTTTAAAATGCGAAGTGTTCCGTTGATACCTTGTTCAATAGCTTTTTCTTCGAGACGTAATGATTCTCCTCCTTCATATACAATTACAGGAATGTTGTTTTTGTAGCATTGGTTTCTAAATGATTTTGGAATCAATTTAGAACCAAACATAAATGGTACATTAAAAATGTTGGCTAGTTGAAATCCTCTTTCATCTTCAGGAGTATATCGTATTTGCGGAAAGTTATTTCGTTGTTCACCTCCTGTATGAAAATCAATAGCAAAATCTACGTTATTGGTAATTTCTTTCATTAAGTAATACGCCATTCTGCTTGCCAAAGAACCCGTTTTTGAACCTGGAAAGCTTCTATTTACATCTTTACCATGCATATCGCGAGACATGTTTAAAAAACCAAAAACGTTTAACAATGGAACTACAATAACACAACCACGATGAATTTTGTACGATTTATCAATTAACATTCTTCGTACCAATTCAATACTATTTACTTCGTCACCGTGTAAACCACCTTGTAGTAGAATAGTTGGCCCTAATTGATCACCATTAAAAATATACACAGGAATTTCTATTAGAGTTCCTGTAGGTAACCTATCAATAGGAATTTTAATTAATTTAGATTCACCTAAACCAATTTTTTGTCCACGAATTTCTATGATTTCGTTTTTAAAGTTTTGTTCGAACATTTTTCTTCTAAAAATTTAACAATGGCTTTGGCAATATTATCTTTAGTATACGCTTCAATTCCTTGTAAACCAGGAGTAGAATTAACTTCAATTAATAAAGAGCCTCGTTTTGAGCGAATCATATCAACCCCAGCAATTGGAAGTTCTAAATATTGAGCAGCTTTAATAGCTATTTCTTCTTCTTCAGGAGTTAAAGCAACCTTGTGCCCGCTTCCTCCTTTATGAATGTTAGAACGAAAATCTTCCTCTAGCCCTTTACGTTTCATTGAAGATACTACTTTACCATTTACAACAAAAGCACGAATATCTTCACTATTACTTTCTTTAATAAACTCTTGTAGTAAAATACTGGTATTTGTTCCGTGCATGGTATCTATGATAGACATGGCAGATTTTTTACTTTCAGCCAAAATTACACCTGAGCCATGTGTTCCTTCTTGTAATTTAATAATTACAGGAGAACCACCTAATAAATTTATTTGCTCACCAATATTTTCAGTATCAACTGAAAAAACAGTTTGCGGAATAGGAAGTCCATTTCGACTCATTATTTGTAAAGTGCGAGCTTTGTTTTGTGCATTAACGATACCTGAATAACTAGCAGAGCTGTAAACTCCATTCAATTCAAATTCTTTTACAACTGTTGCTCCGTGTTTCATTGCAGAAGCACCTATTCGAGGAATAATAACATCAGGAATATCAATAATGTTTTTACCCTGATGTATAATGGCAGGCTTACCATCGCCAAGTTTTATAGAACATTTTAAATGATTTATAATTTCAACTTTATGTCCACGACGACGAGCTTCTTTGTATATCCTTTGTGTTGAATAAATTTGGTCACTAACAGAAAGAATAAAAATAGTCATCGCCTAAAAATTTGAGGTTAAACAAAGCTACTAATTTTTTTGTTTGACAAAAGCTTCTGAATGAAGTCTCTCAATATTCTGTTAATTTTTTTGAAATACTACTAGCTTACTGTATTTTCACTTCTTCTAAACCAAATTATAATGAGAATCTTAGCCAAAGTTTTTATCGCTTTATTTCCGTTTACAGTAGTTGCACAGCAGCCTACCTCTGCAGAAAAAATACAACAAGCTTTACAACAAAAGGAAGCATTAACTTTAACTTCTACAGTAAAAAACATACCGTTTAAAAATATTGGGCCTACTGTAATGAGTGGACGTGTGGTGGATATTGATGTAAATCCAGAAAACACTACAGAGTTTTATGTAGGATATGCTTCTGGTGGGGTATGGCATACCAATAACAACGGAACTACTTTTACTCCAGTTTTAGATAATTCTCCTACACAAAATGTAGGCGATATTGCTGTAGATTGGAAAAACGGAACAATTTGGGTAGGAACAGGAGAAAATAATTCTTCTCGATCATCTTATGCAGGAATTGGAATTTTAAAATCTACTGATAAAGGTAAAACTTGGACAAATGTAGGTTTACTCGATTCACATCATATTGGACGAATTTTAATCAATCCGAAAAATCCTGATGAGGTAATCGTTGGTTCTATTGGTCATTTATACTCATCAAACAATGAAAGAGGAGTTTTTAAAACTTCTGATGGAGGAAAAACATGGACAAAAACTTTGTTTATTGATGAAAATACTGGAATTATTGATATTCAACCTGTACCAAATAACTTCAATATTTTATATGCTGCTGCTTGGGAGCGTGAACGTAAAGCATGGAATTTTGATGGAGACGGAAAAAATTCAGCAATATATAAATCGACCGATGCAGGAAATACTTGGACTAAAATTTCTGATAACAATGGTTTCCCTAATGGAAATGGAGTAGGGAGGATTGGTTTAGCAGTATATGATGAAAACACGGTGTATGCTTTTCACGATAGTCAATTCCGAAGAAAAAAAGATGCTGCTAAGAAAGAGAAGGGAGCAGGAGCCTTAACAAAAGAAGAGCTTGCATCAGTTTCAACTGATGAACTTTTGAATATGAAAGACAAAAAATTAAATTCATTTATAAAAATGAATGGTCTTCAAGAGAAATATCGTGCAGAAAATGTTAAACAAATCATTCGTTCAAGCCCAGGAGAAATGAAACCAAGTGATTTAATAGGTTATTTAAAAGATGCAAATGCAGCGTTATTTGATACTCCAGTAATAGGGGCAGAGGTTTTTAAAACTACTGATGGAGGAAAAACTTGGAAAAAAACACATGAGGGTCATTTAGATGATTTATACTATTCGTATGGATATTATTTTGGCGAAATTCGTGTAGATCCGCAAGATGAAAACGGAATTTATGTATTAGGGGTCCCAATTTTAAAATCGAAAGATGGGGGAAAAACATTTACTTCTATTAGTAAAGAAAATGTTCATGCTGATCATCAAGCATTATGGGTAAATCCTAAAAAACAAGGACATTTAATTGATGGAAATGATGGAGGGTTAAATATTTCATACGATGACGGTGAAAGTTGGGTTAAATTAAATCAGCCTGCTGTTGGTCAATTTTACACCGTATATGCCGATAACCAAGAAAATTATAAGGTGTACGGAGGAATGCAAGATAATGGCGTTTGGGTAGGAAACCACAATGCCAAAATTGATAAAAGATGGCATCAAACAGGAAAAAATCCTTACGAAAGTTTAATGGGTGGTGACGGAATGCAAGTTGCCGTTGATGACAGAAATCCAAATATTGTGTATACAGGGTATCAGTTTGGAAACTATTATCGAATTGATAGAGCAGCAGGAAAGCAAACCTATATTCAGCCAAAACCAAAAAAAGATAAACCAGCATATCGATTCAATTGGCAAACACCTATTCAGTTATCAAAACACAATCAAGATATTTTATATTTAGGAGGAAATAAGTTACACCGTTCTTTAAACAAAGGTGATGATTGGGAAGAAATTTCTGGAGATTTAACCAAAGGAGAAAAAGAAGGAAATGTAGCTTACGGAACCTTAACTACTATTTCTGAAAGTCCATTTCAATTTGGGTTAATCTACGTAGGTTCTGATGATGGATTGGTGCAGGTAACTAAAAACGGAGGAGGAAGTTGGGAAAAAATTTCAAATACTTTTCCACAAAATTTATGGGTAAGTCGTGTAATAGCTTCAAAATATAAGAAAGAACGAGTGTATGTTACGTTAAACGGGTATCGTTTTGATGATTTTACTTCGTATGTATACATGTCTGATGACTACGGTAGAACATGGAAAGATATTAGTAATAATATTCCAACTTCTGCGGTAAATGTGATTAAGGAAGATACTAAAAAAGAAAATGTTCTATACTTAGGAACTGATAACGGATTGTATGTTTCTTTCAATCAGGGAGAAACTTGGGAAGCGTTTAGCAACGGATTGCCGAATGTTGCAATGCACGATTTAGTAATTCAACCCAAAGCAAAACATTTATTAGTAGGAACACATGGACGTAGCTTATACAAAGCAAATATTACTTCTTTACAAGAATTTGACAATAAAGAAGCTATTTTCAGTATGAAGGACATTAAGAAAAGAAAATCTTGGGGTAGTTCTTGGAGTAAGTGGTTAGAACCAAATACACCAAAAATTACTATTCCGTTTTATGTAACTACAAATAAAGAAGTTGTGTTAGAAATATATTCGGGTAAAGTTTTGGTAAATACGATAAAGGCTAACGCAACAAAAGGATTTAATGAAGTAGTGTACGATGTTTCTTTTTCTGAAAAAGGAAGAAAAAAATATGTAAAGAAACATAAAGAAGTTAAGGTAAAAAAAGCAAAGAATGACAAATACTATTTACCTAAAGGGAAATATAAAGTAACGATAGGTGAGTTAAGTCAAACATTTGAAGTTCTTTAACAGATAAATTAAAAAAGAGAAAAACAAAACTGTTTTTCTCTTTTTTTGAAATAAAATTTACACGACTTAATAAAGAAACATTACTATTTTTGCGGTATGGGAATAGTACGTGTAAACGACATTCGTGTTTTTACAAATCACGGATGCTTAGAGGAAGAAGCAAGAATAGGTTCGGAATACCGAGTAGATATCGAAGTAAAAGCTGATTTACAAACATCCGCGAAAACAGATAATTTGGTTGATACGGTAGATTATGTACATTTAAATCAAATTGTAAAAGAAGAAATGGCAATTCGTTCTAAATTACTAGAGCATGTTGCTCAACGAATTTTAGATAGAATCTTTAGAGAAATACAACTGGTTGATGAAGCGGAGGTTAGCGTAGCAAAAATTAATCCACCAATTGGCGGAAATGTTGCTGAGGTAGCAATTATTTTATCAGATGTGCGTAAAAATTAAAAAAAGCTTGCAAAAAAAGATAAAAGCTGTAAATTTGCAGTCCTTATCAATATAAGGTGTCGTGGCCGAGTGGCTAGGCAGTGGTCTGCAACACCATCTACAGCGGTTCGAATCCGCTCGACACCTCAAAAGCTCATCAAATTTGATGAGCTTTTTTTTTATTTAACTTATTTGAGGCATTTGCTGTTGCCATAGGTTGTAATATTCTTATTTAAATGATATGAAAAAGGTAGTTATTTATAAATATCGATTAATATCTGTAGGTGTATATCTGTATTTGACTTGTCTGCTATTACATTTGCCTTTGTGAAATTTAAAAAATATTGAATGGGTTTTTTAGTGAAAAAAGTAAAAGGAAATTAGTAGAGAAATGAAAAATAAATTAAAGACACATAAAAAACAGATTACACTATTCTTTTTCTTGCTTTTGTTCATAAGTTCTTTTGGACAAAGTAACGTTGATACCCTTCCGAGTAAAACAATGGAAGAGTTGTTTTCTTACTATGAAAAGAGTGAAGAAAAAGAAGAAAAAATTAGATATATAAAAGCTTTCTTAAAGGTAGCTAAGAGAGAAAAACACAGACAAAGAATTTCCGCAGGTTATTGGGTTTTATCAGATTTATATGAAGATGATAGAGTATTGAAATATAGTGATAGTGTTATTAATTTAATGTCTGAGAAGAGTATTAAGTATTACCCTTCAGTTGCTTATATGAAAAAAGGATATTACTATCAAAAAAATTATCAATATGATGATGCAATTGATAGTTACCTATTAGCACTAGAATATACAGAAAAACATAATAGTAGGTCATTAGCGTTTAGTATTAAAAATAGTATTGGTTCATTGAAAAGAAGACTTCAAATCTATGATGAAGCTGCCATAATTTTTAAAGAAAACTTAAAATACGCGGAGAAGAATGATTTAAAAAATAGAAGGCTAAATTCAATAATGGAACTGGCAAATCTTTATACAGATTCAAAAAAAATTGACTCTGCTCAAAACTATATAAATAGAGGAAAAAAAATATACTTAAAATTAAACGATACTTTAATGCTTCATCATTTAAATATGAATCAAGGAATTATTGAATGTCATAAAAAGAATTATAATATAGCTATTAATATACTTAAAAATGAAGCTTCCTTTTTTAAAAATAAAAGTTTAAATAATTATTTAATTTACATTTATTTCTATCTGGGAAAATCTTTTGAGGGAATTAATAAAGAAGGGCAAAAAATAAGAGCATATAAGAAAGTAGATTCCTTATTCCAGTTAGAGAAACCAGTTTTTTTATTTATAAGAGAAGCATATGAAGTATTAATCAATAAATATAAAAAAGATAATAATTTAAAAAATCAACTATTATATATCAATAGATTTATCAAATACGACAGTATTATAAATTACAATGAGAGGTATTTAAACAGAAAAATTTATAGAGAGTATGATATTCCAAAATTAAAATCGGAAAAAGAAACTGTAATAAAACAAATGAAGAAAAACAACGCCTTTTTTTACTTTGTCATTATAATGATTTCTCTAATAGTAGTTTTATTATTGGTTCTTTTTATTTATCAATATTACAAGAAGAGAGTTTATAAACAAAGATTCGAAGAAGTAATTAATTCTAAGGAAGTTGTTAAAGCTGTAAAAAAAACAAAAGAAAATATTATAATACCGAAACAAATTAGTGAAGCTATTTTAAAAGGATTGGATGAGTTTGAAAAAGAGCAGAAATTTATAGCTAATAATATTACATTAAGTTCTCTGGCAAAAGAGTTAAATACTAATACTCAGTACCTATCTAAAGTAGTTAACTATTATAAAGGTAAATCTTTTTCTGCTTATTTGAGTGATTTAAGAGTCTCATATATTATAGAGAGGTTAAAAAAGGATGCTATTTTAAGAAAATATACAGTAAAAGCTATTGCTAAAGAGGCAGGTTTTAACAACGCAGAATCGTTTTCTAAAGCATTTTTTAAAGCTAAAGGAATCAAACCTTCTTATTTTTTGAAAGAATTAGAAAAAAGAGATGATAACCTTTTATGATTTTATAAAGTCACTCGGAAAGTTTTAAACGCGTACAATGCTTTAATTATGGCAGATAGCATTTCTAGAAACTAGGCACTTTTTGTTTTCCTTAACAAATTAATTCGTTAAAATTCTGCATCTTTGTAGCTATGCGAATTTATCCGATAGAAACAGGAAACTTTAAATTAGATGGGGGTGCTATGTTTGGCGTAGTTCCGAAAACGATTTGGCAAAAAACAAACCCTGCCGATGAAAAAAACATGATTTCAATGGGCATGCGATGTATGTTGATTGAAGATGGAGATCGTTTAACACTGATTGATACAGGTATTGGAAATAAGCAATCCGATAAGTTTTTTGGTTACTACTATCTGTATGGAGACTTTTCATTAGATACTTCTTTAGCAAAATATGGATTCCATAGAGATGATATTACCGATGTGTTTTTAACACACCTACATTTTGACCATTGTGGAGGAGCAATTCAATGGAATAAAGACAGAACAGGGTATGAACCAGCTTTTAAAAATGCACGTTTTTGGAGTAACCAACGTCATTGGGATTGGGCAGTACACCCAAATGCGAGAGAAAAAGCATCTTTTTTAAAAGAAAACATCCTACCGATTGAAGAAAGTGGACAACTAAACTTTTTGCACCTAAATGCAAAAGATTATGTAGGGTTTGATGTGTTGTTTAAAGACGGACATACCGAAAAACAAATGCTGCCAAAAATAGAATATCAAGGAAAAACAGTAGTGTTTATGGCAGATTTATTGCCTACCGCAGGTCACATTCCGTTACCCTATGTAATGGGATACGATACAAGACCGCTACTAACCTTAAAAGAAAAAGAAGCCTTTTTAAACGAAGCAGCCGATAAAGAGTTTTACCTTTTTTTAGAGCATGATGCCTATAATGAAGTAATAACGGTAAAACATACAGAAAAAGGAGTTCGTTTAAAAGAAACATTTAAGTTTACAGATATTTTTAATTAAGATAGAGATTATGAGAGTTTTAAAGCCCGTATTTTACTCGGCAATTGCAGTGGCTACCTTAGCTAGCTGTAAAACAGTAAGCAACATCCCTGTGCCAACAGGAAGTAATACCGTAGTGAATATTCCAGCGAAAAAAGCTGAATTAACAGACTATGAGCAAGAAAATTGGCAGCATTTAGACTTGGCTACAGATACTATTCCAGGAATGAGTGTAAATAAAGCCTATGAGTTTTTAAAAGGGAAAAAGCATGTAGAAGTTGTAGTTGGTGTCGTTGATTCTGGAACTGATTTAAAACATGAGGATTTAGTTGATGTAGCTTGGGTAAATACCAAGGAAATTCCTGGAGACGGAATTGATAATGATAAGAATGGATATGTTGATGATATTAATGGATGGAACTTTTTAGGAGATTCTTACAAAGAACACTTAGAATACGAACGTATTTTAATGAAACCAGAAGTTGCAGATGCTGAAACCTTAGCAGAAGTAAAAGCATATCAAGCTGAGAAAATAGCAGAGGCAAAGAAAACGGTTGCTCGTTATGGGAGTTTAAAAGGAATGATTGCAGATGCTGATAAAGCATTTACTAAATACTTTGGAAAATCAACCTATACTAAAGACGAAGTAGAAGCTATCAATACAAACGACCCAATGTTAATTAAAGCAAAAGGATTTTCAGCGGGAATGTTTGGTTATTTTGATACGCTTGAAGAGGCGAAAGAGTATTTTGAGAATGGAATAAAGAAAGCTCAAAAAACTATTAATGGAGATAATTTAAAAACGGATTACCGTACTGTTGTTGGTGATAACGCGTATGATATTAACGATAAACCAGGATACGGAAATGGTAATACAGGTCATTCTGAAAAAGATGAAGCGCATGGTTCTCACGTTTCAGGTATCATTGGAGCAACAAGAAACAACGATAAAGGAATGAATGGGGTTGCCAATGTGAAAATTATGGCTGTTCGTTCAGTATCTGAAGGAGATGAGTACGATAAAGACGTTGCTTTAGGTATTCGTTATGCAGTTGATAACGGAGCGAAAGTAATCAATACAAGTTTTGGAAAGGCTTTTTCACCAAATAAAGAATGGGTTTACGATGCAATTAAATATGCAGCATCAAAGGATGTGTTAATTGTAAATGCAGCAGGAAATGATGGAAAGAATATTGATGTTGAGAAGACTTTCCCTAACGATGCACCAGATTTAATGACTGAAGTTGCAGATAATTTTTTAACAATTGGAGCAATGAGTGCTAATTATGATAAAACATTACCAGCAAACTTCTCTAATTACGGTAAAAAGAATGTAGATGTATTTGCTCCTGGAGTACAGGTATATTCAACGACTCCAGAGAATGAATACAAGAAATTTAATGGAACTTCAATGGCTTCTCCAGCAGCAGCAGGAGTTGCAGCATTAGTACGTTCTTACTATCCAGAGTTAACAGCGAGTCAAGTAAAACACATTTTAATGAACTCTGGAACTAAAATAGATTTACAGGTTGTTAAACCAGGTTCTCAATCAAGAGAAAACCCTACAGGAGAGTTAGTTCCTTTCTCAGAATTATCGGTATCAGGACGTGTTGTAAACGCATACAATGCGGTTAGAATGGCTGATAGAATGGTAAATGGAAGAAAATAAAATCAGTATAAACAAGCTAAAAAAGAGCATTATTTTTTGATGCTCTTTTTTTGTTATAAGAAAACACATGCAACTAGAATTCAACAAAAAAACACAAGAATTAACAATTAAAGATGAAGTGCCGATGCATTCATGGTTAATAATCTCTTTAATGTTAATTAATGGAATTAATATGGGGGTTCAGTTGTATTTAATGAGTTACCAAAACAATGAAACTCTTTTTGTTTTTATGTTTGTACTTGCAGTAGTTTCTGTAGTAGTAATATTTTATTACGTAGTAAAAAGATCATGGAAGTCTAAATACCTGCTTGATGAAATTGAAGGAATAGAAACAAGAACAGTTTATGGAAAAGAACGAGTTTTTCTAAAGTTATGTAACGGAAAAAGACGTAGTTTTCCAGTATTAAAAAATGAAAAAGAACTAAGTGATTTTAAGAAAACACTAACCTCAATGGGGATTAAATCAGTTTAATATGAAGAAAATAATCTTAAGCCTTTTATTATTACCGGTTATTTCATGTGCTACTGTAAATAGCACAAAAAATAAAACCGTAACAAAAACAAAAGTAAACAAGCAATCAAACAAAGGGTATTGGCAACAACATGTTGATTATACTATGGATATTGATATGAATGTTAAAACATATCAATACAAAGGAATGCAAAAATTGGTGTACACAAACAATTCACCAGATGCGTTAAATAAAGTGTTCTATCATTTATATTTCAATGCATTTCAACCAAACTCACAAATGGATGTTCGTTCAAGAAATATTCAAGATCCAGATAGAAGAGTAGGAGATCGTATTAGTAAATTATCACCTTCAGAAATAGGATACATAAAAGTAAGTTCTTTAAAACAAAACGGTTCGGTAGTAAAACACGAAACTGTTGGAACGATTTTAGAAGTTACATTAAACAAACCAATTCAACCAGGAGAAAGTGTAACGTTTGATATGATTTTTGATGCGCAAGTACCAAAACAAATCCGCCGTTCGGGTCGTAATAGCGCAGAAGGAGTCGCTTTGTCAATGACACAATGGTATCCTAAAATGGCTGAGTACGATTTTGAAGGTTGGCATACACCACCATACTTAGGAAGAGAATTCCACGGAGTTTGGGGTAATTTTGATGTAACACTTCATATTGATAAAAATTATGTAGTTGGAGGAACTGGATATGTGCAAAATCCACAAGAAGTAGGTCATGGTTACGAAGATAAAACAAAACCGTTAAACCTTCCGTCAGGAGATAAATTAACATGGAAATTCACTGCGCCAAATGTACATGATTTTACTTGGGGAGCAGATCCTGAGTTTATTCATGATACCTATAAAATGGACAATGGAATCGACTTACATTTCCTTTACAAGAAAACATTAGGTGCTGAATATTTAGAAAACTGGAAAAAATTGCAACCTAAAACAGCTGAATTAATGAAATATTTTAGTGAGCATATAGGTCAGTATCCATACAAGCAATACTCAGTTATTCAAGGAGGAGATGGAGGTATGGAATATGCAATGTGTACATTAATTACAGGACAACGTAAGTGGGGAAGCTTATTCGGTGTTACAGCACACGAGTTAGCACATACTTGGTTTCAATTCTTATTAGCAACTAACGAAAGCAAGCACCCTTGGATGGATGAAGGGTTCACCACTTATATTTCAAACAAAGCAGAAAATGAAATTTTAGGAGAAGGAAAAGAAAATCCACATGCAGGATCTTATCGAGGGTATAATTACGTGGTAAAAAATAATATTGAAGAGCCTTTAACAACACACGCTGATAGGTATCACACGAATACAGCGTATGGAGTTGCGAGTTATTCAAAAGGAAACATTTTCTTATCCCAATTAGAATATATTATTGGAAAAGAAAATGTAGCAAAAACACTAAAGAAATATTTTGAAGACTTTTCTTTTAAGCATCCAACACCAAATGACATTAAACGTACCGCCGAAAAAGTTTCAGGACTTCAGTTAGACTGGTATTTAAATGAATGGACACAAACAACACATACTATTGATTACGGAATTAAATCAGTAAATGGAAAAGAAATTACCTTAGAACGTATTGGTAAAATGCCAATGCCAATTGATGTTAAGGTAACGTATACTGATGGTTCAAAAGAATCATTTAATATTCCGTTACGTATGATGCGTGGAGAAAAACCAACCAATGCTACAGTTATTACCGATTGGACTTTTGCACATCCAACGTACACTTTTACAACAAAAAAAGAGGTGAAATCAGTTGAAATTGATCCGTCTAAATTAATGGCAGACGTAAACCAAGAAAACAATTCGTACGGGAAGTAAAACTTAACGATAAAAAACACTAAAAACGGAAAATCTATATAGGTTTTCCGTTTTTTTATTGCTAAAACTTAATCCATAATTTTCTTTGTGTAATTATCTCATAGATTCTATGTAATTTTGTTGCTTAGACCTTTTAGGAAGCTCTTGATTGATTCTATTTTAAGAGAAAACTATAGAAGGCTGTAAAAATAGAACACGTACATAATTTATAAAGATGTCAGAAGAAAAGAAATCATTGAATTTTTTAGAGCAAATTGTTGAAGAAGATTTGGCAAATGGAATGCCAAAAGAAAATTTGCGTTTTCGTTTTCCACCAGAACCAAACGGATACTTACATATAGGGCATACAAAAGCTATTGGTATTAGTTTTGGTTTAGGAGAAAAATACAATGCTCCAGTAAACCTTCGTTTTGATGATACAAACCCAGCAAAAGAAGAGCAAGAATATGTAGACGCTATTAAACGTGATGTATCTTGGTTAGGGTATCAATGGGAAAAAGAATGCTATTCTTCTGATTATTTCCAACAATTATATGATTGGGCAGTTCAATTGATTAAAGACGGAAAAGCGTATGTAGATAACCAATCTTCTGAAGCAATGGCTGAGCAAAAAGGAACGCCAACGCAACCAGGAGTAGCAGGACCTAATAGAGACAGAAGTGTTGAAGAAAACTTAGATTTATTCACACGTATGAAAAATGGTGAGTTTGAAGAAGGTTCTCATGTGTTACGTGCTAAAATAGATATGGCTTCACCAAATATGTTACTACGTGATCCTATTATGTATCGTATTTTAAAGAAAGAACACCACCGTACAGGAAGCGATTGGGTAATTTATCCAATGTACGACTGGACTCATGGTGAAAGTGACTACATAGAACAAATCTCTCACTCATTATGTTCATTAGAGTTTAAACCTCACCGTGAATTATACAATTGGTTTAGAGATAATGTGTATGAATATAGTCAATCAGAATACCCATTACCACCAAAACAAAGAGAATTCTCACGTTTAAACTTAAGTTATACCGTAATGAGTAAACGTAAGTTGATGAAGTTGGTGGAAGAAGGAATTGTTTCAGGGTGGGATGACCCACGTATGCCAACTATTTCAGGATTACGTCGCCGTGGTTATACTCCTGCTTCTATTCGTAGTTTTGTGGATACTGTAGGAGTTTCTAAACGTGAAAATGTGATTGATGTAGCGTTACTGGAGTTTAAAATTAGAGAAGATTTAAACAAAACAGCGAATCGAGTGATGGGGGTTTTAGATCCAGTAAAAGTGGTAATAGATAATTATCCAGAAGATCAAGAAGAGATTTTAATTGCTGAAAACAATCCAGAAGATGAAAACTCTGGTACAAGAGAAGTTCCATTTTCAAGAGAAATTTATATAGAACGTGAAGACTTTAGAGAAGAAGCAAACAAAAAATTTTTCCGTTTAAAATTAGGAAAAGAAGTTCGTTTAAAGAATGCGTATTTTATTACCGCTAATAGTGTGGAAAAAGACGAAAACGGAAATATTACTGTAATTCACTGTGCGTACGACCCATTAACAAAATCAGGAAGTGGAACCGAAGAAAGTAAGCGTAAGGTAAAAGGAACCTTACATTGGGTGTCGGTAAAACACGCGGTAAAAGCTGAGGTAAGAGCGTATGACAGGTTGTTTTCAGATGAAGCACCAGACAGTCACAAAGACAAAGACTTTATGGCGTTTTTAAATCCAAATTCGTTAGAAAAAATCACGGCTTATGTTGAACCAAGTTTACAAACAGCAAAAATTGGAGACCGTTTTCAGTTCCAACGTTTAGGGTATTTTAATGTTGATGACGATTCAACACCCGAAAATTTAGTATTCAATAAAACTGTTGGATTACGAGATAATTGGGTGAAAAAGAATAAATAGTGCTAAAAGACATAAAACAAATAAAAAACGCTGCTTTTAACTAAAAAGTGGCGTTTTTTTTAACAAAAAAATCAATTTTCACTTTTCATTAGAATATGTATCTTTACAGATTAAGGATAGTTGTTATAAGATAAATTTTATACAACTGAAAATCAAATAATAAAAATGTTTTTTGATACTGTAAATACCACAGGTTTAAAAAACATTTCAAAAAAATATACTATCGTATGAGTTGTAGCAGTTGCTCAACTAACAAAAGCGGTGTGCCGAATGGCTGTAAGAGTAACGGAAATTGTGCTACGGGCACATGTGGAAGTGGAAATAAGCTCGCTGTTTTTGATTGGTTATCGAACATGACTTTACCTACGGGTGAAGCTCCATTTAATATTTTTGAAGTCCGTTTTAAAAACGGACGAAAACACTTTTATAAAAATCCTGAAAGCTTAACCCTTTCAATGGGAGATGTGGTTGCAGTTGAAGGATCTTCAGGGCACGATGTTGGTATTGTTTCTTTAGCAGGAGAGCTTGTAAGAGTTCAAATGAAAAAAAGAAAAATTACTGCAGATAGTGATGAAGTAAAGAAAATTTACAGAAAAGCCTCTCAAAAAGATATTGATGTTTGGCAAGAAGCCAGAGGAAGAGAGCTAGAAACACAACGAAAAGGAAGAGAAATTATAAGCCGACTAGGCTTAAAAATGAAACTTTCTGATGTTGAATATCAAGGAGACGGAACCAAAGCTACTTTTTATTACACGGCAGATGAACGTGTAGATTTTCGTCAGTTAATACGTGACTTAGCTAGCGCTTTTTCTATTAGAGTAGAAATGCGTCAGGTAGGAATGCGTCAAGAAGCAGCTCGTTTAGGAGGAATTGGTTCTTGTGGTAGAGAACTATGCTGCTCTACTTGGCTAACCGATTTTAGAAAAGTAAATACAGCAGCAGCCCGCTATCAACAGCTATCACTAAATCCGTTAAAATTAGCAGGACAGTGTGGTAAGCTAAAATGCTGTTTAAATTATGAGTTAGATACCTACTTAGATGCATTGCAAAGCTTTCCGAAGCAAGATAAAATACTAAAAACAGAAAAAGGAGATGCTGTTTTCGTTAAAATGGACATCTTTAAAAAATTACTTTGGTATACCTACAAGGAAGAAAGTTTTAAATGGTATAAACTATCGTTAGATCAAGTTCAAGAGATTATAGAATTAAACAAAAATAATGAACTTGCTTTACCGTTAGAAGAATATGAATTGGAGATAACTGAAGAGGTCTCTGTTGATTTTGAGAATGTCGTTGGTCAAGATAGTTTAACACGTTTTGATGCTCCAAAAAAAGGGCGCAAAAATAGTAGACGTAAGAAAAGAAACCCAACAAATAAGAGAGAGGGAGATAAACAACCTCCTATAAACAAGAGACCAAAGAAAAAGCCACAAGGGAAATCAGTAAAGACTGAAGGAGGGCAAAAAACAGAAAAGAAGAGGGTTGACAATAGGAAACCAAGACCTAAAAATAACCCAAAAACTCGAAAACCTAAACCAGAAGGTAATACAACTGAAAAACCACAAGGACAACAAAAAAAGCCTAGAAATCTTAGAAGAAAAAACAACAAACAACGTAAAAAAAACAATAACGATAATAAAAGTAATACCAATAATGAGGAGTAAAATTGGCATCTTTTTTTTAGTCGCTACGCTATTTGCTTCATGTGATTCAAATAGGGAGTTTGATAATTATATGGCACTTCCAAAAAGTTCATGGAATAAAAAAAATGCAATACAATTTACATTTCCAATTAACGACTCTATTGGTAAGAAAAACCTTTTTATAAACCTTAGAAATAATAAAGATTATGCATACAGTAATCTTTTTTTAATCACACAAATGAATTTTCCTGATGGGCAAATAATCATAGATACATTGGAGTATGATATGGCAGATGTTACAGGAAAGTTTTTAGGACAAGGTTTTACCGATATTAAAGAAAACAAACTTTTTTATAAAGAAAACATAACGTTTCCCCGCAAAGGAGAATATACTTTTAAAGTTCGACAAGCCATGCGAAAAAATGGAGAAATTGAAGGTATTGAAGAGTTGAAAGGGATAACTCATGTAGGGTTTAGAATTGAAAAAACAAAGTAATGATAGAGAAAAAAACAACAAATTTTAGTAAGTACATTAAATGGTTTTGGGGTATCATTTTAGGAGGATTTTTATCTGTCTGCCTATTGTTTTTACTAGCTTCTTGGGGAGTGTTTGGAACATTGCCAACTTTTGAGGAGTTAGAAAACCCAGAGAATAACTTAGCAACCGAAATTATTTCTTCGGATGGTAAAACCTTAGGGAAATATGCTGTTGAAAATAGAACACCTATAAAATATAAAGACATTCCACAGAATATGGTGAAAGCCTTGGTTTCAACAGAAGACGAACGTTTTTATGAGCATTCAGGAATTGATTTTAGAGGAACAGCAAGAGCTATTTTAAAACCAGGAAGTGGAGGCGCGAGTACAATAACCCAACAGCTAGCAAAAATGCTGTTTACGAAAAAAGCATCTCGAAATATTTTTAAAAGAGTACTTCAAAAAGTAAAAGAATGGGTAGTAGCTGTTAAGTTAGAGCGTCAATATACTAAAGAAGAAATCATAACCATGTATTTGAATAAATATGATTTCTTAAATCAAGCAGTAGGTGTCCGTTCAGCAGCTCGAATTTATTTTGGAAAAGAACCCAAAGAGTTAGATATAGAAGAATCAGCAATGCTAGTAGGAATGCTTAAAAATTCCTCTCTTTTTAATCCTTTAAGGAGGAAAGAGATGGTAAAGCAACGAAGAAATGTTGTTTTAAAGCAAATGAATAGAAGTGAGTTTATTACTTTAAAACAAAAAGACTCATTACAAAAATTAGGTCTAGGACTTAATATAAACAGAGAAGGACATAGTGACGGTTTAGCGACGTATTTTAGAGAGCATTTAAGAAGTATCCTAAAAGAATGGGTTAAAGAAAACCCAAAGCCAAATGGAGAAGAGTATAATATTTATAGAGATGGATTAAAAATTTATACAACGATAGACTCTCGTATGCAAAAATATGCTGAAGAAGCGGTTTATGAACACATGGCAAACCTTCAATCATATTTTGACAAAGAACAAAAAAGAAATAAAAAAGCTCCTTTTTATGATATAGGAAAAAAAGACATAGAAAAAATAATAAGAAGAGCAAAGCAAAATTCAGACCGTTATAAGCGAATGAAAGCAACTGGTAAGTCTGAAAAAGAAATAGATAAGGTGTTTAATACTGCTACAGATATGCGTATTTTTACGTGGAAAGGTGAACGTGATACGGTAATGACCCCTTATGACTCAATACGTCATTATAAATATTTCTTACGTTCAGGTTTGGTATCTATTGAGCCTCAAACAGGTCATATTAAAGCTTGGGTTGGAGGAATAAACCATAGGTATTTTAAATATGATGCAGTTGAGCAACAAAAACGTCAAGTAGGTTCTACGTTTAAACCTTTTGTATATGCTACTGCAATTAATCAATTAAAAATGTCACCTTGTGATAAATTGCCAAACACACCATACACTATTCCTAAGGAAAAATATGGAATGCCAAAAGATTGGACACCTAAAAATGCAGGAGGTAAATATGGAGGGGAACTTACATTAAAAGAAGCTTTAGCAAAATCAGTAAATGTAATTACAGCACAGCTAATTGATAAAGTTTCACCAATAAATGTAGTTCGACTAGCAGAATCTTCAGGGATAACGTCTAAATTAGAGGCAAATCCGTCTATCGCATTAGGAGCAATTGATTTATCGTTATTAGAAATGGTAAGTGCATATTCAACTTTTGCTAACAAAGGATTACGTGTAAGTCCACTAATGGTTACTCGAATTGAAGATAAAAACGGAACTGCTTTAGAAGAATTTGTACCTCAAACTAAAGAAGTATTAAGTGAAGAATCTGCATATGTAATTTTAGACTTGATGCAAGGCGTAACAAGATTAGGTTCAGGAGCACGTTTACGATCAACATGGACTTCCGCAGGTGATGCTGCAACAGGTTTCCCTTATAAATTTACCAATCCAATTGCAGGTAAAACAGGTACCACACAAAACCAATCAGATGGTTGGTTTATGGGGATCGTTCCTAATTTAGCAACAGGAGTTTGGACAGGTGGAGAAGATAGAGCTACACACTTTGCAGGGTTAAAATATGGACAAGGAGCAACAATGTCGCTACCTACATGGGCTATATTTATGAGGAAGTGCTATGAAGATAAGACATTAGAGGTAAGTAAAGGAAGTTTTGAAAAGCCTAAAGATATAAGTATAAATTTAGATTGCTCAAAAACAGAGGAAACGAAAGAAGGAGAAGAAGAAACAACCCCAGACGATACAGATTTTTAGTATAATTGTAGCGTATTTAAAACCTCACTTATTGAGTAAAGCTTAAAAACAACAACTATAATGATAAATAAAAAAGTAAATAACATACAAGAAGCATTACAAGGTGTACAAGACGGCATGACCTTTATGTTAGGAGGGTTCGGTTTGTGTGGAATACCTGAAAATGCTATTGCTGAGTTAGTAAAAATAGGAGTAAAAGATGTTACTTGTATTTCTAATAATGCAGGAGTTGATGATTTTGGTTTAGGGTTGTTATTACAAAATCATCAAATAAAAAAAATGATTTCTTCTTATGTTGGAGAAAATGATGAGTTTGAGCGTCAAATGTTGTCAGGAGAATTAGAAGTAGAATTAACACCACAAGGAACCTTAGCGGAAAAATGTAGGGCAGCACAAGCAGGTTTCCCTGCTTTTTATACACCAGCAGGTTATGGGACAGAGGTGGCAGAAGGAAAAGAAACTCGTGAGTTTGACGGAAAAATGTATGTTTTAGAACCAGCGTTTAAAGCAGATTTTGCCTTTGTAAAAGCATGGAAAGGTGATGCAGCAGGAAATTTAATATTCAAAGGGACTTCAAGAAACTTTAATCCAAATATGTGTGGGGCAGCTACTATTACAGTTGCTGAGGTTGAGGAGTTAGTTCCAGTAGGAGAATTAGACCCAAATCAAATCCATATTCCAGGAATTTTTGTACAACGCATTTTCCAAGGAGAAAAGTATGAGAAGAGAATTGAGCAACGAACTGTTCGAAAACGAGACTAATACCTTATAATGTAACAATGTATCAATTTGAAAATGTAACAATGAAGAATCCTGTAGTAGATAAATCAGTAGAAGTTGGATTGTTTGTTATTGAATATTGTGAACAGTTAGAAAACGAACGAAAATATGTAATTGGTCGTCAATTGTTAAAATCAGGAACAAGTATTGCAGCCAATATACATGAAGCTTAGAACGCCGAAAGTAAAGCAGATTTTATTCATAAAATAAAGATTGCGACCAAAGAATTAGATGAAACCAAGTATTGGTTAACTCTTTGTTAAAAGTCTAAAAATTACCCTACAAATAAAGTTTTAACTGAAAAAATTAAGGAACTAGGGTTGATTTTATACAAAATATTAAGTACAAGTATTAAAAGTAATAAGTAGTTCATTGCTATATTGTTACATTATTAAATTGATACATTAAAGAAAATGTTAGATAAAAACGGAATAGCGAAAAGAATCGCAAAAGAAGTAAAAAACGGATATTATGTAAACCTTGGTATCGGAATTCCAACATTAGTAGCCAATTTTGTTCGTGATGATATTGAGGTAGAATTTCAATCAGAAAACGGAGTACTAGGTATGGGACCTTTTCCTTTTGAAGGAGAAGAAGACGCTGATATTATCAATGCAGGAAAACAAACTATAACAACTATGCCAGGAGCTAGTTTTTTCGATTCTGCTACCAGTTTTTCAATGATTCGAGGTAAACACGTTCACCTAACTATTTTAGGAGCTATGGAGGTTGCCGAAAATGGAGATATTGCCAACTGGAAGATACCAGGAAAAATGGTAAAAGGTATGGGAGGAGCGATGGATTTAGTAGCCTCTGCCGACAACATTATTGTAGCAATGATGCACACTAATAAAAGAGGAGAATCTAAGCTACTTAAAAAATGTTCATTACCATTAACAGGAGTAGGTTGTGTAACAAAAATTGTAACAAACTTGGCCGTATTAGAAATTAAAGACAATAAGTTTTACTTATTAGAAAGAGCTCCTGGAGTATCAGTGGAAGAAATTAAAGCAGCTACAGAAGGAACTCTGATTGTCGAAGGAGGTATCCCAGAAATGGATATTTAACAAAATTATAGGATTAAATAAAGACGTAAGGCACTATGCTTTACGTTTTTGTATTTTAAATATATAGATGAAAATAATCTCATACAACGTAAACGGAATTAGGGCGGCATTAAAAAAAGGATTTATCGATTGGTTACAAGCTGCAGACCCAGATGTAATATGTATTCAAGAAACCAAAGCACACAAAGAGCAGTTAGATGTAACTGAGTTTGAAAATGCAGGATATCCATATCATTATTGGTTTTCAGCAGAAAAAAAAGGATATTCATCCGTAGCAATTTTCTGTAAAGAAGAGCCAAAACATGTAACCTATGGAACAGGAATAGAATCGATGGATTTTGAAGGAAGAAATCTTCGTGTAGATTTTGATGAGGTTTCTGTAATGAGCATGTATTTACCTTCAGGAACTAATAGTGCTCGATTAGACTATAAATTCAATTACATGGATGAAATTCTTGAATATGCTACAGAACTGAGAAAAACCATTCCGAATTTAGTTATTTGTGGAGATTATAATATTTGTCATGAAGAAATAGATATCCACAACCCTAAAATGAAAGGAGTATCTGGTTTTTTACCAGAAGAACGTGAGTGGTTAGGAAAGTTTATTAATAGTGGATTCATAGATAGTTTCCGTCATTTGCATCCAGAAAAACAAGAATACTCTTGGTGGAGCTACCGAGCAAACGCAAGAACAAACAATAAAGGTTGGCGTATTGATTACAACATGGTAACTGAAACTTTAAAAGACAAAATTTCAAGAGCGTATATTTTACCAGAAGCAAAACATTCAGATCATTGCCCAATTGCAGTTGAATTAGATTTATAAAACCAACATGAAAAAATTACTAACACTACTCCTTTTTACAACTTCAATTTTTGCACAAGAACCTATTGATAGCCTTTCTGTAGCTAAAGACAGTGTTGATGTTGTGGTAAATGATTCTATAAACTCAGCGCAAAACCAAGAGCTATTTTCTACGGAAGATTTAAAGATGATTGATAGCTTACTAGTTGAAGAAAAATTTAATTCATCATTGTTTGATAGCATTCAATATGTAATTAATGATAAAGATATCTTAGGTAACACAACCACAATTCTTACAACCGATTTATTAAAGAAACGGTTACAAGACTTAAACGTAAGAACACCTTTTCATTTAGAGTACAATCCTGCGTTAGAAAAAGTGATTAATAGTTATTTAAAATATCGCAAAAAATACTATCCTGCATTAATGGCTCGTGCTCAATATTATTTTCCAATGTTTGAGCAATACCTAGATCAATACGACATCCCTTTAGAGATGAAATATTTGGCTATTGTTGAGTCAGCGTTGAGACCAGATGCTCGTTCTTGGGTAGGAGCAACGGGTTTATGGCAATTTATGTATGGAACAGGAATTCAGTTTGATTTAAAGGTGAACTCGTATGTAGATGAACGTCAAGATCCAGTAAAATCAACAAAAGCAGCATGTCAATACTTAAGTCAGTTGTATAAAATTTTTGGTGATTGGGATTTAGCCTTAGCAGCATACAACTCAGGTCCAGGAAACGTATCAAAAGCGATAAGACGTTCTGGAGGCTATAAAAATTATTGGAATATTCGTCCGTTTTTACCTCGTGAAACGGCAGGGTATGTACCAGCATTTTACGCAACGATGTATATTTTTGAATATGCAGAAAAACACCATATTTACCCTGAAGCACCAAAAATCTTCAATTTTGAGACAGATACAGTTCGTGTAAAAAGAACTATTAGTTTTGATCAGATTTCAGAAAAAACTGGAATAGACTCTGATTTATTAGCTTTTTTGAATCCATCGTATAAACTAGATGTTATTCCGTATGTAAAAGAAAAAAATTATGCAGTTCGGTTACCTCGAAGAAACTTAATGGACTTTTTAGACAAGGAAAAAGAAATATATGCTTTAGCAAACGAAGATGATGCTAAAAGAGAAAAGCCTTTACCAAAATACTTTGAAATGGATAAACGTATTCGCTATAGGGTTCGAAGTGGAGACTATTTAGGTAAAATAGCTAATAAATTTGGGGTACGAGTAAGAGATATTAAACGTTGGAATGGCTTACGAACACATCATTTAAAAATAGGACAAAGATTAAGTGTTTACCCTAAAAGAATGGCTGTTCCAAAAAAGGTTTCAAAGAAAAAATATAAAGCACCAACAGGTAAGCATGAGGTGTATGTTGTTAAAGAAGGAGATTCATTATGGACTATTTCAAAAAAATATCCATCAGTTTCTGTTGATGAAATTAAAAAATGGAACAATATTTGGAGTGTTAAAAGTTTAAAACCAGGAATGAAACTTAAAATTTTTAAAAGCTAAAAATACAACTACTAAACACCACAAACTATGAATAAACTAATAGCATTATTTGCCCTAATTTTTATAACAGTTTCGTGTAAAAATAAAGGAGAGAAAAGTGACTATGTCTTACCAACATCAAATGGAAATACTAATAAAATATTAGTAGTAATTAAAGGAAATGATTGGGAGGGTAAAATTGGTGATGAAATTCGCTCTGTTTTTGGAGAGCATCAGGTAGGATTACCACAGCCTGAAACATTACTTTCAGTAGGACAAATAGATCCTATAGGATTTAAAGGTTTTATAAGGAATGCAAGAGCTGTTTTAATTCTTAGAGAAGGAGAAAAAGAAAAAATAGCAGTAGAAAAAAACAAATATGCTGAACCTCAAATTTTAGTTTATGCAACAGCTAAAAGTAAAGGAGCTTTGGTTGACTTGATTCGCAACAGAGGAAAAGAGATTATTAAATTATTTAAAGATGAAGATGTAAAGTTTACTCAAAGAATCTTTAACAAAGAAAAACTTGACGAAACTCAATTTAAAACAATTAAAAACTTAGGAGTTACATTAACCATTCCTGAAAGGTTTAAACTTGTTGAAGATACAGGAGACTTTTTATGGTTACGTCAACACTTAAAAAGCGGAATAGCAAGAGGAGATGGAACCAACAATATTTTAGTGTATAGCTATCCTTTGGAAGATGAAAGTAAAGTGGCAGACAACATTACAAGAATGAGAGATACAATTGGTAAAAAATATATTCCTGGAACTAAAGAAGGGATGCACATGATTACCGAACAAGCATACACTCCATTTACTTTTGATGCAGAAATTGATGGTAAAAAAGCCTATGAAACTAGAGGTAAATGGGAAGTAAAAAATGATTTCATGGCAGGGCCATTTATTAACTATACAATAATTGATAAAGAAAACAAACGTGTCATTGTTTTTGAAGGATTTACTTATGCTCCATCAGTAAACAAACGAGATTTCATCTTTGAATTAGAAGCGATAGCAAAGTCTTTAAAAATAAAATAAAAGATAAATCATAATAACGGTAGAAAAGCATCAATTTTTAAATTGATGCTTTTTTTATGTAACAAAAAGTTGTAGAAAAAGACAAATAAGGTAATCAACCAAATACAAAACCAAATGATTGTACATTTTTTAAAGTTAGAATGGAAGCAGTTTTTTCGCTCTTCTTATTTCGGAAAAAGCATTGCATTAAAAATAATCATGAGCTTTTTTGCATTATGGATGCTAGTTTCATTTTTAATGATAGGAATAGGAGGGTATTTTTTCATTAAAAAAGAATACCCAAATACAGATCCACTTTTTTTTGTTAATGGATTTCTTGTTTTTTTATTAATTGGAGATTTAATTTTTCGCTATTTAATGCAAAAATTACCAGTATTAAACATCAAGCCGTTTCTAAACTTACCTGTAAAAAAAGAAAAACTTGTTCATTTTGTATTAGGAAAATCAGCTTTGTCATTCTTCAACATAATGCCGCTGTTTTTTTACGTGCCTTTTTCAATAGTATTAATAGGTCAAGGATACAATGTCATGGGAGTTTTAGGCTGGTTGTTTTTAATGATTATGCTAGTATTAAGTGCGAACTATGTAAACTTTCTAATCAATAAAAATAATTATGCATTAGGAATAATGGTAGCTGTATTGGCAGCATTATTTTTTACAAATAAATATCAGTTATTTAACGTAAATGATGTATTTGCGCCTATCTTTCAATCAGTATATAACTTTCCTGCTTTGTCAGTAATAGGAGTGGTCTTGTTAGTAGGACTATACTATGTAAATTTTAAATTATTAAGAGAAAAAGTATATTTAGATGATGCTATAAAAAGTAAAGAAGAAGTAGCCAATGAATCAGACTTATCTTTTGTTGATAGATTGGGAGATGTAGCGCCATTTATTAAAAATGATATTCGTCAAATTTGGAGGAATAAACGAACTAAAACAGTGTTTTTTATGTCGTTTTTATTTCTTTTCTACGGAGCTATTTTCTTTGGACAAGAAATGTATCGAGAACAAATGCCTGCCTTTTTAGTCTTTGCTGCAGTTTTTGTTACAGGAGGGTTTACGCTAAACTATGGGCAGTTCATCCCTGCATGGGATAGTGAGTATTACAAAATGCTTATGAGTCAAAATATTCGTTATCGAAAGTTTTTAGAAAGTAAATGGTATTTAATGGTTGTAGTATCAGGAGCATTGTACCTGTTAAGTATCCCTTATGTTTATTTCTACGGATTAGATATTTTTTTAATGATAACCGCTGGGGCAATTTTTAATATAGGGTTTAATTCTCTCTTTTTACTGTTTGCAGGTTCTTTTAACCGAAAGCGTATAGACTTAAATAAAAGTGGATTTTCAAACTACCAAGGTACTAGTGCAACACAATTTTTAATAATAATTCCAATAATGGGAATTCCTATGCTCCTCTTTTGGGTTTTCAACAAGTTTGTTAGCTTTAATGCAGGTGTTTTAGCAATTGCAATTGCTGGAACATTAGCTCTTGCATTTAAAAATTACTTTATGGGTTTTATAGAAAAAAGATACATTAAAAGTAAGTACGCAGTAATACATGCATTTAGCCAAAAATCATAACCAACCAAAAAACTAAACAAAATGATATCTATACATAATATTTCAAAAACATACGGAACCACACAAGTTTTAAACCTAGAAGAGTTGAAGATTCCTAGCGGACAATCTTTTGGGTTAGTAGGGAATAATGGAGCAGGAAAAACAACTTTGTTTAACCTGTTATTAGATTTAATTAGACCAACAACAGGAGAAATTATAAATAATGAAGTTACTGTAAACAAAAGTGAGAACTGGAAAACATTTACAGGGTCGTTTATAGATGAAACTTTTTTAATAGGATACCTAACGCCTGAAGAATATTTTGATTTTGTTGGAGATTTACGTGGAATGAATAAGGCAGATGTAAAAGGGTTCTTAGCTCAATTTGATGAGTTTTTTAATGATGAAATTTTAGGAAAGAAAAAGTATTTACGAAGTTTAAGTAAAGGAAATCAAAAGAAAGTTGGTGTTGTAGCAGCAATGATGGGAAATCCACAAGTAGTAATCTTAGACGAACCTTTTGCAAACTTAGACCCTACAACGCAAATTAGACTAAAAAAAATAATTAAAAAACTAACAGAGAATAATGATGTAACTGTGTTAGTTTCAAGCCATGATTTAAGCCATGTAACTGAGGTTTGCGAACGTATCGTAGTTTTAGATAAAGGGAACGTTGTAAAAGATATAAATACATCGCAAGAAACCCTGCAAGAATTAGAAAGCTATTTTTCTGCATAAAACAAGGTGAAAATCATCTTATAATTATTATTTTTACCTCTTTACGTACAAAAAACATAATTATTACGTTGTTGTACTGTAAAAGCAATAGTATATGAAAAAAGGGGTAAAGATAATAGTATTCAGTGTTTTAGCGGCTGTCGCGTATTCGTGTAGTGTTAAAAAGGATGCTTTTTTAAATAGAAGTTATCACGCTGTTACCACTAAATACAATGTGCTTTTTAATGGAGAGCAAGCGTATTTAAAAGGACTTGAAGAAATTCAAGAAAAACATGAAGATAATTTCTGGAAGCGTTTACAATTAGAGCCTATAACTTTTGATGAAAGTAAGCTAACAACAAAAGTACTTACTCCCGGTACAGGATTTAATACTGAAGAAGAGGAAGAAAACAAAAACCTAACCCCTTTTGAAAAAGCGGAAGAAAAAGCTATAAAAGCTGTTCAAACCCATTCGATGAATATTAATGGGTACGAAAAGAATAGCCAAATAGATGACGCTTATTTACTGTTAGGAAAGTCTAGATACTATACACAACGTTTCATTCCTGCATTAGAAGCCTTTAATTATGTGATAGTTAATTACCCTAAAGCCGATTTAAACTACGAAACAAAAATTTGGAGAGCTAAAACAAATATTCGTTTAGGTAACGAAAAAAGAGCTATAGAAACATTATCGTTATTATTAGACGTTTTAGATGAGAAAGAAAAAATAAATAAATCTGTAAAAGAGCAAGCTTATACAGCCATGGCAATGGCCTATGAACAAACAGATACTATTCAAAAAATGGTTGATTATCTAAAGTTAGCAACTACAACACATTACAACAAAGAACAATCAGCTCGAAACATGTTTGTTTTAGGACAAATTTATAGCGAACTAGATAGAAAAGATTCGGCAAGAATGGTGTTTCGAAAACTAGCAGACCATAAAAGAGCACCAGATAGGTTTCGCATTAGAGCAGATATTGAACTTGCTAAGAATACTCCGAATGACTCAACATCAATATTGATGCTAGCTAGGTTAAGAAAATTAATTAAAAATTCAGATAACCGAAAGTTCTTAAACGAATTATACTACCAGGCAGGAGTTATTCAAGAAGGAAGAAATAACCCAGAAGCAGCAGCAGAATATTACAAAAAATCTTTAGAAGCAAAACATAATAACAATTATCAAAAAACCTATGCGTATGAACGTTTAGCAAATATGGCCTTTGAAAAAGAGAATTACCTGCTAGCGGGTTTGTATTATGATAGTGTAATGCAAGTAGTTTCTAAAGAGTTTGATCAAGAAAAAAGAATCCGTAGAATTCGTAGAAAAAATAAAGGACTAACAACCTTAAGAAAATACGAAGAAACAGTAAAAAATAACGATAGTATTCTTGGTTTGGGGGCAATGACACTAGATGAAAGAACTTCTTTTTTTGAAGCATATATTGAAAAAATAAAAAAAGAAGATGAAGAAAAAAGACAACAATTACTAAATGCTCAAAACTTCGGAAACGGCTTTGGAGGTGGAGCTTCTATAAACAATAATGCAAATAAAGGAAAATGGTATTTTTACAACACGCAAGCATTAGGGTTTGGAAGGGCAGAATTTCAAAAAATATGGGGAACACGTCCTTTAGAAGATAACTGGCGATTATCAGACAAATCCATTAGCGTTGCAGATAATGTGTCAGAAGATGATAATGAAACAAAAATAAACAAGAGATATGAACTTTCAACATACCTTGATGCAGTACCTACAGATGAAAAAGTAATTAGTAGCCTTGTACAAGAGCGAAATGATGCATTATATCAATTAGGGCTAATTTATAAAGAGCAGTTTACAAATGCTAGACTAGCAATTAAAAACTTAGAACGCTTAAGAGAAGTTAGTACAGATGATAAGTTGGAGTTACCAATAAGTTACCATTTGTATCAAATATATAAAAAGGAAGGTGATGTAGCTAAAGAAAATGAGTATAAGGATGTTATCTTACAGAAATACCCAAAAACAAGTTTTGCTCAAATAATTTTAAACCCTGATAAAAAACTTGTAGAAGAAAAAAAAGAAGATGAGGTTTTAAATAAATACAAAGAAATATACTATTTATATAAAGAGAATAAGTTTGATGAAACTGTTAAAGAGATAGATAATTTTTTAACTACAATAAAAAAATCAAATTTAATCCCTAAATTCGCACTCCTAAAAGCCTTGGCTATAGGGAAATATCAAGACAAAGAGACCTATAAAAAAGCGTTAGAGTTTGTTGCGGTTAGTTATGCAACTACTCAAGAAGGTAAAAAAGCAAAAGAAATAATAGAACAATTAAATAAAGCATAAACCCACCCCTTAAATTCCCCGAATATGTTTGGTAAAGAGAGTAAAAAAACAACCGAAAACAAAGTTGCAGAAAGAAACATTATTGGAAAAAACACCAAAATAACCGGTGAAATTATCTCTGAAGGAGACTTTAGAATCGATGGTACTTTAGAAGGAACTATAGAAACTAATGGCAGAGTAATAATTGGTAGTACTGGTCTGATTAAAGGAAAAGTTGAGTGTACTAATGCAGATGTAGAAGGAGATTTTTCAGGAGAGTTATTTGTATCAAACACACTTACAGTGAAATCTTCAGCAAACATTACCGGAGATGTTATTATAGGGAAACTATCTGTGGAGCCAGGAGCCGAGTTCAATGCTACTTGTGCAATGAAAGGAGCGGTAAAAGAATTAAATAAAAATGAGCAAGGACTCAAAGAAAAAACCGCTTAATAAATACATACGATTCACAGGAATCGCACTTCAAATGGGGCTAACTATTTACTTAGGAAGTTTACTAGGTGAATGGTTAGACCAAAAATACCCGAACGATAACCAACTTTACGTAAAAATTTGTACACTTGTGGCAGTTTTCATATCAATGTATTCTGTAATTAGAGAGGTAACAAAACTAACGAACAAAGATGATTAAACGAATTATAATTTTCACCTTGGTTGTGCTAACTTTGAGTGCTTTAGGTTTTTTTTTAAATGATTTTTTTGTAGAAAAAAATGATATTAGTCTTACGTTTTCATTGTTGTCAATATACATATTCAATGCAATAGCTTCATTGGTGATTTATATATCAGTTGAAGTCGTGGTAAATTACTTGCCTAATGAAACAGGTTATTTATATCTTGGTTTAATGTTGGTAAAGTTTGGAGTATTTATATTACTATATCAGGACTCGATATTTTCTGAAACAGGTTTAACTAAGCCAGAAAAAATATCGATACTAGTTCCGATTCTTACTTTTTTATTCGTTGAAGCGGCTGGTGTTTCAAAGTTGTTGAATAATAGGTAGTTCACTGTTTTTGTAAGCCGTTAAAAGACTCAAGAAAACTAAATAAAAAAACCGTTTGTAGTTTTAATTTATTGTGTACCTTTGCACGGAAATTTAGAGACCATAATTCTATATTTAGCAAGGTATGATGATAGCAAAAAAACCTGTCTATTTTTTAACGGTACTAGCAATAGTATTTAGTTCATTTACAGCGTTCGCTGGAGGAGGGGATACAACTTCAAAATCAAAAGATGGAGGAAGAGTTAATACTAAAAGTGAAATTGATGGATACATTAAACATCACTTAGCAGATTCGCATGACTTTACACTGTTTTCGTATACAAACGATGCAGGTGAGCGTAAACATATTGGGTTTTCATTGCCAGTAATTGTTTGGACAAGTCAAGGGTTAAAAACTTTTATGTCTTCTGAATTTCACCACAACGATGACGGTCATGTTGTTGTAGAAAAAGGTGGAGTGAAGCTTGCTAAAATTCATAGTAAAATATATGAGTTAAATCGAGAGGAAACTGCGGTTGCTTTCGATGAAACTCATCACGCTACCAATGCACATAAAGTATTAGATTTTTCTATTACTAAAAGTGTGTTTGGAATGTTGTTAGTAGGTTTGTTAATGTTTTTTGGATTTAGAGGTTTGGCAAGCGGATATAAAAAGGGGCCTGTACCAACAGGTTTTGCACGTGTTCTTGAACCATTAGTGTTATACGTTAGAGACGAGATTGCACGTCCAAACATTGGAGAGAAACATTACCGAAAGTTTATGGGGTTTTTGTTAACAGTGTTTTTCTTTATCTGGGCTTTAAATTTATTAGGGTTAACCCCATTAGGGTTTAACGTAACAGGGCAAATAGCAGTTACTGTTTGTTTAGCAATGTTTACATTCTTTATCGTTCAGTTTTCAGGAAACAAAGATTATTGGAAACATATTTTTTGGATGCCAGGAGTTCCTGTTTTAATGAAAATAGTATTAGCACCTATTGAAGTATTAGGGATGTTAACAAAGCCATTCTCATTATTTGTGCGTTTATTTGCAAATATTACTGCAGGTCACTCTGTAGTAATGGGTATTGCGGCGTTAATGATATTGTTGAAAGCAAAGTTTGGAACTGCAGGAGCAACGAGTATTTCATTTTTATTAACCTTGTTTTTAACGTTGATAGAAGTTCTAGTAGCATTTTTACAAGCATATATTTTCACGATGTTATCATCGTTATTTATAGGGATGGCAGTTGAAGAACATGATCATCACTAAATAAATTAGAATTAAAATTTTGTTTAATTATATATAAATCAATTTATTATGACACTTAATTTAGTTGGAGCAGGTTTAATCGTAATCGGAGCAGGATTAGGATTAGGTAAAATCGGAGGAAGTGCAATGGAAGCTATCGCACGTCAACCAGAAGCAGCTGGTAAAATCCAAACTGCAATGATTATTATTGGAGCATTATTAGAAGGTTTAGCATTCGGTGCTTTACTTTTAGGATAGTACAAGAAAATCAAAAAAAATAATTCTTTAGCGGTTGGCTAAAGAATTATTTTTAAAAAAATTAAACAAAAACAAAAAGAATACAATAGAAACAATGGGTATATTTAATGATTTTTCAGTAGGGTTGTTTTTTATGCAGCTAGTCATTTTAGCAGTGTTAATATTTTTATTAGCAAAATTTGCTTGGAAGCCTATATTAAGCGCATTAAATGAGCGTGAAGAAGGAATCCAAAAAGCATTAGATCAAGCTGAAAATGCTCGTAAAGAAATGCAAAACTTACAAGCAGATAATGAGCGCTTATTAAAAGAAGCAAGAGCTGAGAGAGATACAATGATGAAAGAGGCTCGTGAGATTAAAGATAAAATTATTGCTGATGCAAAGCAAGAAGCTGAGGAGCAAACTTCTACTATGGTAGAGAATGCTAAGGCTACCATTAAGCAAGAGCAACAAGCAGCAATTGCTGAGTTAAAGAAAAAAGTAGGTGATTTATCTATCGAGATAGCTCAAAAGGTTGTAAGAAAAGAATTAGCTTCACAAGATGATCAATTAAAGCTTGTGGAAGGAATGTTAGAAGAGGTTATTTTAAACTAATCAGCAGATGAAAGAAGCAAGAGCAGCATTACGTTACGCAAAGGCAGTTTTAAACTTAGCTAAAGATTCAGGAAATGAAACTTTAGTAAACGATAACATGAAGTTAATCGTTGATACAATTGCTGAAAGCGCTGATTTAGATCTTATGCTTAAAAGTCCTGTAATTAAAGCTGCAGATAAACGTAAAGTTTTAAATGCACTTTTTGGTGATAAAGTAGATAATATAGTAAAAGGATTATTTAACTTATTAGAGGAAAATAAGCGTATGGTAATGTTAGAGCCTATTGCTAAGCAGTACGCTGTTATATACGATTACCACAAAAACATTAACGTTGCTAGAGTTACTACAGCAGTAGCTTTAACAAAAGCATTAGAAGATAAAATACAAGCTAAAATTGTAGCCCTTACAGGAAACAATGCGAGTATTGAAAATATAGTAAATCCTGATATTTTAGGAGGATTTATCTTACGTGTTGGAGATGTGCAGTACGATGCAAGTATTTCTAACCAATTTAATGAGTTAAGGAGAGAGTTTGACAACAGTCATTACATTCCAAAAATTTAATTATACATCAAAAGAAATAAGATGGCAGCAATTAAACCAGCTGAAGTATCAGCAATTTTAAAGGAACAATTAACAAATTTTGAGTCTAAGGCTTCATTAAACGAAGTAGGGACTGTATTACAAGTAGGTGATGGTATTGCACGTGTTTATGGGTTATCTAACGTACAATACGGAGAATTAGTAGAGTTCGATAACGGGTTAGAAGGTATCGTATTAAACTTAGAAGAAGATAATGCAGGTGTTGTATTATTAGGAGCTTCTACTTCAGTAAGAGAAGGATCTACTGTAAAGCGTACAGAAAGAATTGCTTCTTTAAAAGCTGGAGAAGGAATTGTAGGACGTGTTGTAAATACATTAGGACAACCAATTGATGGTAAAGGACCAATTCAAGGTGAAACTTTTGAAATGCCATTAGAGCGTAAAGCACCAGGAGTTATTTTCCGTGAGCCTGTAACAGAGCCAATGCAAACAGGTATCAAATCTATCGATGCAATGATTCCAGTAGGACGTGGTCAACGTGAGTTAATCATTGGAGACCGTCAAACAGGTAAATCAACTGTTGCTATTGATACTATCTTAAATCAAAAAGAATTTTATGATGCAGGACAACCAGTGTACTGTATCTACGTAGCTATCGGTCAAAAAGCTTCAACAGTAGCAGCAATTGCTAACATGTTAGAAGAAAAAGGAGCGTTAGCTTATACAACTATTGTTGCTGCAAATGCATCTGACCCTGCGCCAATGCAGGTATATGCACCATTTGCAGGAGCTGCAATTGGAGAATATTTCCGTGATACTGGTAGACCAGCTTTAATTGTTTATGATGATTTATCAAAACAAGCAGTAGCGTATCGTGAGGTATCATTATTATTAAGAAGACCACCAGGACGTGAGGCTTACCCAGGGGATGTATTCTACTTACACTCAAGATTATTAGAGCGTGCTGCAAAAGTTATTAATGATGATGCAATTGCTGCTGAAATGAACGATTTACCAGCTTCATTAAAAGGTAAAGTAAAAGGTGGAGGATCTTTAACAGCATTGCCAATTATTGAAACTCAAGCAGGAGACGTTTCAGCATATATTCCTACAAACGTAATTTCGATTACTGATGGACAGATCTTCTTAGAGTCTGATTTATTCAACTCGGGTGTTCGTCCAGCGATTAACGTAGGTATTTCGGTATCACGTGTAGGAGGAAATGCCCAGATTAAATCAATGAAGAAAGTATCAGGTACTTTAAAATTAGATCAAGCCCAATATCGTGAATTAGAAGCTTTCGCTAAGTTTGGTTCTGATTTAGATGCTGCTACCTTAAATGTAATTGAAAAAGGTAAGCGTAATGTTGAGATCTTAAAGCAAGCTCAAAACGATCCTTATACTGTAGAAGATCAGGTGGCTATCATCTATGCAGGTTCTAAAAACTTGTTAAAAGATGTACCTGTAAACAAGGTGAAAGAATTCGAAAAAGATTATTTAGAGTATTTAAATGCTAAGCACAGAGATACTTTAGATACTTTAAAAGCAGGAAAGTTAACTGATGAAGTAATTGATACTTTAAGAGACGCTGCTAAAGAAGTTTCAGCTAAATTTTCAGCTTAATAAAAGACTTTAGTATTGAGTATTGAGATGAAACTTCTCAATACTCAGTGCTCAATACTAAATACTACAAAGTATGGCAAACTTAAAAGAAATACGTAACAGAATTACTTCGATCAAATCAACAATGCAGATTACCTCTGCCATGAAAATGGTGTCGGCTGCAAAGTTGAAAAAAGCTCAAGATGCAATCACAGCAATGCGCCCATATTCATCTAAGCTTACCGAATTATTACAAAGCTTAAGTGCTACGTTAGATAGTGATGCAGGTGGAGTGTATTCAACAGAAAGAGAAGTAAACAAAGTATTGTTAGTTACTATAACCTCTAACAGAGGTTTATGTGGAGGTTTTAACTCATCTATTATTAAAGAAACAGTTAAAACTATTAATGAGAAATATAACGATGCTACTGTTGATTTATTAACGATTGGTAAAAAAGGAAATGATATTTTATCAAAAGAATATACAGTTATTGAAAATAGAAGTAATATTTTTGATGACTTAACTTTTGATAATGTTGCTGAAGTTGCTGAACAGTTAATGAATTTATTTGTTGATGGTTCTTATGATAAAATAGAAATCATATACAACAGATTTAAAAATGCAGCAACTCAAATACCACAAGTAGAGCAATTTTTGCCAATTCAACCTGTAGAAGGAGAAGCAAATGTTAATTTAGATTACATTTTTGAGCCTTCTAAAGAGGAGATTATTTTAGAATTAATTCCTAAGTCATTAAAAACACAATTATACAAAGCAATTCGTGATTCATTTGCTGCCGAACACGGTGCTCGTATGACTGCAATGCACAAAGCAACTGATAATGCAACGGAATTACGTGATGATTTATTATTAACGTATAACAAAGCACGTCAAGCTGCTATTACAAACGAAATTTTAGAGATCGTTGGAGGAGCAGAAGCTTTAAATAATTAAGAAAAGAGAATATCTCAAAATATTTTGAGAGCATAAAAAAGAAAAGCGAACCAAATTGGTTCGCTTTTTTTTATTTACTATTTTAGAGGCAGTTTAACCAAAAAAATATTATGAAAACGAATTTTAAAAACTTCGCATTTATTGTCTTATCTTCTATTTTTATTTTTTCATGTCAAACAGAAGATTCTATAGATGATATGTCACCAAAAATTGAAATAGAAAAATCAAAAGATGAAAGTAATTTAGCTTCTAGGAGTGGGGGATGCTCTTATATAGGTGTAGATAAAGAGAGTGAATTATACAGAGGGGAGTATAGAACTTATACAGTTGCCGAAAACTATTCTTCTTATCAATGGTCGATAGATAGCGGTAGTAATGTCCAAATAATTGGAGCTTCTAATCAAAAATCAGTTACATTATATTTTAGCCAAGGATTCAATCAAGCAGTGATTAAAGTGTTGTTTGGAAATTGTGATGAAAGACTTACTTTAACTGATTCACGTTTTGATTGTGATTGTAATGTTTATCCTACTCCACCTTTATCATACCCTGTTTATTCAACTTTTGGGACTCCAGTACCCAATAATTATGAGAAAGATAGATTAGGGAGTAATTATATTTGTACAACAACAATAGCTAATGAGTTATCAGTTCCTATTGAAAGGTGTGCAAGTTATAATTGGTCTATAGAACCAGCAGGCAATTTAGGAAAAATTTTCCCTTCACATAATTCAGCAATTGTGGCAGTTACCCAACCAGGTAGATATATAGTTACATTAACAACAACTAATGTCGTGGGCTCTAGAGTAGAAAAATTTATACTGTATGCAGAAGACTGCGATGGAGGTATAGGTCCAGGAGGTTTCTAAATTTACATAACAATAAAAGGCGAACCAATTTGGTTCGCTTTTCTTTTATAGAAGACTCTGAATTGTTTTTTTAATTGAATTAACACCAATTCCACATACTTCTTGTAATTGTTGAATCGTACCGTGATGAATAAACTCATCAGGAATTCCTAATAGTTTAACATTTCCTTGGTAATTTACTTCGGAAGCATATTCTAGTATTTCACTTCCAAATCCACCTTTGATAGCGCCGTCTTCAACAGTGATAATAGTATCAACTTTTTTGAAAATAGTGTCTAAAAGTTGTTTGTCTAAAGGTTTTACAAAGCGTAGGTCGTAATGTGCAACCGATTCGTTGTTTTCAAGCTGATTTATTGCTTCTGAGACATTTTCAGCTATTGTTCCGATAGATAACACTGCTATTTGACTTCCTTCTTTTAAACAAACTCCTTTCCCTATTTCCATGATTTCAAAAGGAAGTTGCCATTGTTCTAATTTTCCTTTCCCTCTTGGATAACGAATCGCAATTGGATGCTCTAATCCTTGTTGAGCGATAAACATTATGTTACGTAGCTCTATTTCGTTACGAGGGGCAAATACAATTAGGTTGGGTATGCAACGTAAATATGCTAAATCAAAAACTCCGTGATGTGTTGCTCCGTCTTCACCTACCAATCCTGCTCTATCTAAGCAGAAAATTACAGGTAAGCTCTGTAAAGCAACATCGTGAATTATTTGGTCGTAAGCTCGTTGTAAAAAGGTAGAATATATGTTACAAAAAGGAACTAGTCCTTGAGTTGCCATACCAGCAGCTAAGGTTACAGCATGTTGTTCAGCAATACCTACATCAAATGTTCTATCAGGAAACTCTTGCATCATAAATTTTAAGGAACTCCCAGTTAACATAGCGGGCGTAATTCCTACAATTTTTTCATTTTGCTTCGCTAGTTCAACAATTGTTTTTCCAAAAACATCTTGAAATTTAGTGTATTTACTTGCTTCTTTAGGTAGTACATCGCCAGAAATTTTATCAAATTTACCAGGAGCATGATATCTTACTTGGTCTTGTTCTGCTTGTCGTAGTCCTTTTCCTTTGGTAGTAATTACATGTAAAAACTTAGGGCCTTGAACGTTTTTTAATCGATCTAATTCACGTAATAATTCTTCAAAATTATGTCCATCAATTGGTCCCGAGTAATCAAAGTTAAGAGCTTCAAAAATATTATGTTGCTCAATTTCTAATCTAGGTGATTTAATCTTAGTTAAATAATCTTTTAATGCACCTACCGATGGGTCAATACCAATCGCATTATCATTCAGAATAACCAACAAATTAGCATTGGTGTCTCCTGCGTGATTTAAGGCTTCAAAAGCCATTCCACTTGCGATAGAGGCATCACCAATTACTGCGATATGGTGTTTTTCAATATCTTGTAATTTTGAGGCGATTGCCATTCCTAAAGCTGCTGAAATAGCAGTAGAGGAGTGCCCCACGCCAAAAGTGTCGTATTCACTTTCAGAACGTTTTGGAAAACCAGAAATCCCATCAAGCTGACGATTGGTGTGAAAAACGTCTTTTCTTCCTGTTAAAATTTTATGTCCGTAAGCTTGATGCCCAACGTCCCAAACCAATAAATCGTTAGGAGTATCAAACAAATAATGAAGTGCAATGGTAAGTTCAACCACTCCTAAACTTGCACCTAAATGTCCTTCTTTTGTGGAAACCACATCAATAATAAATTCACGCAATTCTTTCGCTAATTGCGGAAAATTTTCAGGATTAAGTTGTCTAATATCCGAAGGAAAATCAATATTTTTTAACAGCTTTTTTGGCATAGGACAAATGTAAGAAAACTTTGTTGTAGCTTTGTTGTATGAGTAAATTGTATTTGGTACCTACACCGATTGGGAATTTAGAAGATATTACGCTAAGAGCACTGAATATTTTAAAAGAAGTAGATTATATTTTAGCGGAAGATACGCGTACCAGTGGAAAACTGCTAAAGCATTTTGATATTGCTACACCTATGCAGTCACATCATATGCACAACGAACACAAAACAGTGGATACCATTGTAAAACGTATGCAAAGTGGTGAAACGTTTGCACTGATTTCTGACGCTGGAACCCCTGCTATTTCCGATCCTGGTTTTTTATTAACCAGAGCATGTGTACAACATGGTGTTGATGTAGAGTGTTTACCAGGAGCTACTGCGTTTGTTCCAGCTTTGGTGAATTCGGGGTTACCGAATGATAAATTTGTTTTTGAAGGTTTTTTACCTGTAAAAAAAGGACGTCAAACACGGTTAAAATCCTTAGCAGAAGAAACACGTACGATGATTTTTTATGAGAGTCCACACAAGTTATTGAAAACACTTACAAGTTTTGTGGAGTATTTTGGAGAGGACAGACAACTATCGGTCTCTAGAGAATTGACAAAACTGTTTGAAGAAACCAAACGAGGAAGTGTAAAAGAAGTGCTAGCATATTATACTGAAAAGCCACCTAAAGGCGAGATAGTAGTTGTAGTTGATGGGAAAAAGTAAATTAGATTGCTGTAGGGTTCACTAACCTGTATTCTGGGTAATGTTCTTCTAATAGTTTTTCTGCTTTTTTAGGGATAACTACAAGTGTAATGTAGGAATATATAATAGTTAAAGTTAATACTAAGGATATAAGTAAAGCTCCAACATGAGAAGGGTTTTTTTCGATATGATTAAATAATTGAGGTAGGTTAGAAGCTACCATTGCACCTCCAAAAGATGCCACATTAAAAATATAATCTTCAAGCATCCATTTTTTATTGTTTTTTCTAGTTCTTTTATTGAACTCTTTTTTCAATTTGGTTACAAAATAAAGGTCAAGGACAGCTAAAGTAAATAGAGAAAACCCGACTACATAAATTCCAACTGAAACTTGCATGAAATAATAAAAGAGTAGAAAAATACTTGTTGTGAATATTATTTTAGGAAGTTTAAACCATTCTTTTACATACTTCCAGAGTACTTTTCTATATTTTTTTCCAAGTTGTTTTTGCTTTTCCTCAACAACATCCATAAACCCGAACACACCAAATTTTTTAAAAGATTTGTCACGTGCTTGTTTAAAAGTAAGTGTTGGCTTTTTTTTTAAATTTGCTCTATATCGTTGGCTAGATGATCTACTAATTCGGTTTGCACGTCGTAATGTTCTACATAATGTTGACGTGTAAACTTGTAGAGTTGCTCTATATGTTGGTCGGTTAGTTTCATAGTTACTGAATTAAATACTTGTATTTATTTTCAATAAAATCTTTTTTATCTAGAAAACTTTGAGAGAGTAAGTAGTTAAAAATAAAAGCTACTAAATAAATATATATAGCACTTTTTTGATAATTACCATTATAAAAAATATTGAAAAAATTCGGAAGATTAAGAGGGACTATAATAAGCAATGAGCTAATAAAAGAATAGGTTTTTACAAATTTAAGAGTTTTATGTTTTTTTGTGAATTTATACGTTATAAATGAAGTGTATAAGAGATTTAGTATTAAAGAACTAAAAATTAAAATTGAAGTTCCTTTAACATATTTTGAGCCAAAAAAGAAGCAAAAAAATGAAAGCAAAATTATTGCTAGCATGTTTTTAGGTAGCATAGCTTTTTTAAGAATGTCTTTTAAAATTGTTTTAGTGTAGTACCAATGCAATCTTTTAGTTTGTTTCTTATACCGGTTTTTAAAAGCTTTTTTTCTACTCAACATATATTTTATAAAAGGGACTTGAAAACCTCTCCCTTTAAAAAAAGCATTAGTATCTTGAATATTATTTTCAATTTCAGTAGCAATATGATCTACCATTTCAAAACGAATATCTATATACTCAATTCCTATTCCTTCTAAAAAAAGGTCTATTTTTTTAATTTGTTCTTTTGTTAATTCCATAGCTAATTATTTTTACTCCAAACTAAATTTAGGGTTTACCAATTGTTGCATGGTGTTTAAAAACTCTTGCATTTCTGAGAGTCGGTTTGCAGTTTCTTTAGTACCATTTTCAGTAAGCTTGTAATATTTACGTAAGCGATTTCCAACTTTAGCAACTTCAACATCTAATAAGCCTTCAGCTTCTAGTTTATGTAGAGCTGGATACAAAGCACCTTCTGTGATCTTTAATTCCCCTTTCGTAAGTTCTTTTACTTTTTGAGTGATTTCATACCCGTACATTTTATCATTTTGTACTAGTAGTTTTAAAATGATGGTTTGTAAAGAACCTTTGTATAATTTTTGATTGCCCATAAAAACAAGTTTCTGCTGTATACCTAAAAATCTTAGGTATGCAAATATACTTAATTTTATTATACATAAGATTTTTAGGTATATATTTTATAATAACCCTAACTTTTGTTCGTGCTGAGTTTCTTATTTTTGTAGCTCTTTAAAAAGAATACATGTCTACATTTCATAAACTACGTATTGAAAAAATAATAAAAGAAACTGCTGATGCTGTTTCTATTTTATTTGCTATTCCAGCAGACTTGAAAGAAGCTTATAATTTTATTGCTGGGCAATATATTACCATAAAAGCTACTCTAGATGATAGAGAAATAAGAAGAGCGTATTCTATATGTGCTTCACCTAATAGCAATCAAATTAAAGTTGCAGTAAAAGCCGTTGACCACGGAACATTTTCAACCTATGCAACTATGAAGCTAAAAGAAGATACTTTTTTAGAGGTTTCTGAACCAGAAGGAAAGTTCATTTTAGAGCCGCAAGCAGGCAAAAATTATATTGCTTTTGCTGCTGGAAGTGGTATTACACCGGTTTTATCAATGGTGAAAACGGTGCTAGAAAACGAATTGACTTCAACAATTACATTAGTTTTTGGGAATAAAAAAGCAGAAAGCACGATTTTTTATGAAGAATTAAATGAGCTAGCAGAAAAGTATCCTACTCAACTTAACTTGCACTATGTGTTCAGTCAAGAGGTGAAAACCAACAGTAAGTTTGGTAGAATTGATAAAGGACATATAAATTATTTTGTAAAGAATATTCATAAAGATATTTCTTTTAATTCAGCATACCTGTGTGGACCTGAAGAAATGATTCAAACAGTTTCAGAAACACTTCAAGAAAACGGGTTTGACAAAGAAAATATTTATTTTGAACTATTTACTGCAAGTATCTCAGAAGAAGAAGCTCAGCTAAACATCCCAGATGGAAAATCAGAAGTTAAGGTATTGTTAGATGATGAAGAGCATGCTTTTATGATGGAAAAGACCGATACTATTTTGGCTGCGAGTTTGCGAAATAAATTAGATGCTCCATATTCTTGTCAAGGAGGAGTTTGTAGTAGCTGTATTGCAAAAGTTACCGAGGGTAAAGCTGTCATGACTAAAAATTCTATTTTAACTGATGATGAGTTAGAAGAAGGTTTGGTACTTACTTGTCAAGCACATCCTACAACACAGAAAGTTGTGGTAGATTTTGATGATGTTTAGTTAAAACCGTAACTTTATAAAATGGACTTCCACGATTTTAAAAACGCATTTTTTGTAGGTGTATTCATGGCATTTATGATAGGGCCAGTATTTTTTATGCTAATTAAAACTAGTATTTTAAAAGGTGCTCGAGCAGCTATTGCCTTTGATATAGGAGTGATTTTAGGGGATATTTCTTTTATGTTAATAGCCTATTTTGGAAGTAGAAGTCTATTAGAAAAAATAAAAGATGATCCGCGTTTGTTTCTTATTGGTGGATTGGTGCTTATAGTTTACGGTTTAATTACGTATTTAGATAAAAACAATAAAAAAGAAGCAAAAGCTCCTGATGTAATGTTGCCAGAAAGCAATAATTACTTAAAACTATTATTTAAAGGTTTTTTCTTGAACTTTATAAATATAGGAGTACTAGCCTTTTGGTTAGGTTTAATTGTCGTTATAGGGCCTACGTATGATATGAATCCAAAGTATTTAGTTTGGTATTTTGGAACTGTAATAGTTGGTTATGCTATTGCTGATTTAGGAAAAATACTACTTGCCAAACAGCTTAAAAGTAGATTAACTCCATTGGTAATTTATCGAATAAAACGAGGAATGGGTGTGTTATTAATCGTTTTTGGAGCTGTGTTAATGTTAAAAGGGTTTATCCCTGAAAGTAAGATTGATAATCTGATTGAGAAAGTAGAATCTATCGATTAGAAGCCAATAATCATTTTTGCTATCCAAAAGTAGATTAAAATTCCAAAAATATCATTACTAGTCGTAATAAAAGGTCCTGTTGCAATTGCAGGATCGATACCTCTCTTGTCTAAAAACAAAGGAATAAAAGTACCTACCAAACCAGCTACTATAATAACAGCAAATAATGAGATTGAGATAGCAGAAGCTATAATCATATCTGACTTCCAAGCCCAAATAAAGAAAAATAAGATAATAGCTAAAACAAGCCCGTTTACAGCAGCTAGAGACATTTCTTTTAATAACCTATTGGTAACACTTCCCTTTACATCATCATTCGCTAACCCTTGTACTATAATTGCTGATGATTGTACTCCAACATTACCAGCCATAGCGGCAATAAGAGGAGTAAACATAAAAAGAATAGCATTTTCTTCTAAAGCTCCTTCAAAAAAACCCATGATTCTTGCTGCTCCAATACCTCCAATTAAACCTAGGAACAACCAAGGTAATCGAGCTCGGGTTAATTGTAAAATGCTATCTTCAGAGTCAACATCTTGGGTAATACCTGCTGCTAATTGGTAATCTTTCTCAGCTTCTTCTTTGATTACATCAACAATATCATCAATAGTAATTCTACCTACTAAAACGCCTAATTCATCTACCACAGGAATGGCTTCTAAATCATATTTACGCATGATGTTAGCTACATCTTCCGCTTCATCATGTACATGTACAAAATCTACTTGCGGAATATAAACGTCTGAAATTTTAGCACGAGTAGACGCCATTAATAAATCTTTTAAAGACAAACGACCTTTCAATTTACCATCATCATCAACAACATAAATAGAGTGAACTCTAGTAACTTCTTCTGCCTGCTGACGCATTTTTTTTACACAGGTAAGTACATTCCAATTTTCATTTACTTTTACAAGTTCTTTTGCCATTAATCCACCTGCAGAATCTTCATCATAACGAAGTAATTCTACAATTTCCTTGGCATGTTCACGGTCTTCAATTCTCTGAATTACGTCTTGTTTTCGCTCTTCAGGAAGTTCTGCAATAACATCGGCAGCATCATCGGTATCAAGCTCATTAATCTCTTCGGCAATTTCTTTGGCAGATAGTTGTTCAAAAACTTTTTCACGAACTTCTTCATCAACTTCCATTAATACATCCGAAGTTGTTTCACTATCTAATAAACGTATAATGTAAACAGCTTCTTCAAAAGATAGTTCATCTAAAACTTCAGCAATATCAGCATGGTGAATATCTGAAAAAATATCAGAAAGAGCAGTGTCTTTTTGATTTTGAATCAGTTCTTGTACGTTTATTAATAAGTCTTTAGTGATTTCTAATGCCATTGCTTGCAATTTTGCTCGATAATCGAGATTTGAATATTCCGAAATCTAATTCAAAAAGAAGACTTGTTTTATTTAAAATAAACTCTTAACTATATGATTTGAGCTATTTTTTGTGTCAACTCAATAAATTTTTGTACCGATAATTGTTCGGGACGCATCGCAAATATAGGGTCTTCTTTTAAGGTATCCGAAAGATTAAAAGATTTTAAACTTGAGCGCAACATTTTTCTTCGTTGATTGAAAGCAGTTTTTACTACCCTAAAGAATAACTTTTCATCAACAGGAAGTGTGTAGTTCTCTTTTCTGGTAAGTCTAATAACCCCAGAATCTACTTTTGGAGGCGGATTAAAGACTGAAGGAGGGACAGTAAACAAGTATTCAGCATCGTAAAAAGCTTGTGTTAATACTGAGAGTATTCCGTAGGTTTTGCTGCCTTCTTTTTCGGCAATTCGTTGGGCAACTTCCTTTTGAAACATTCCTGAAAATTCAGGAACAAATTCACGATTTTCAATTGCCTTAAAAACAATTTGAGAAGATATATTGTAAGGGAAATTCCCTATGATAGCTACTTGTTGTTTGTCAAATATTTCAGTAAAGTTCTTTTTTAAAAAATCACCTTCAATAATGGTAAACTTTTCTTTTGAAGTATTAAGTTTTATGTGCTCAACAGGAAAGGTTTCTTGTAAATAGGTAACCGACTCAGAATCTAGTTCCATTACGGTAACCTTAGTTTTTTTTTCTAATAAATACTTTGTTAAAACCCCCATTCCAGGACCAATTTCTAATACGTTATTGTATCCGTTTTCAGTTAAAGTATCAGCTATTTTTTTTGCAATGTTTTCATCGTTTAAAAAATGCTGTCCTAAATGTTTTTTAGCTCTTACGGTCATTTTATTGTATCTATTTGGTTGGCGATTTTATTGTTAACGCTATAAATGTTAGTCCAAAACCTATCCCACTAATTACTCCACTAATGGTTTCCCAAGGATTATTTTCATAAGTGCAATACCCCATGACTCCACCTAAAGTTGCTATGAGTATGCCTACTATTATAAGTAGTTTTTTCTTTTGATAGATTTTTTCTTGCATCTTTAGTTACTATTCACTGTAGGATAAAATTCATTTACTATTTTTAATTCAGTTCGAAAAGCAAGCATTTTATCAGCAAACTTTTTTAATCCGTCATTACGTAGTTTGTCTGCGCTATATTTATAATAGTTATCTAAATTTTCACGTGTTTTCGCGGTATATTGAATAGAGTAGGTAATGCCTCCCATTTCTTCCTCAACCAACACTTGTGTCATTTTAGCGCTTAAAAAGTGCCCTGTTGCTAATACTTCTGGGATATGATTCTCAATCCAAGCTAACCATTCGGCATGTATACTTTCGTCTATATTTATTGTTACGTTGTATATGTACATAGTTTTTAATTTTAAAAATGAAGTAATAAAAGCATCTTCAAACTTTCAAATTGACTTATTAAATATCGTCTCCTCTTAATTTTCTAAACTTTTTTCGAGCGTCTACTAAATAGATACTCGATGGGTGGTCAAAAATAATCTTTTGATAGTATTCTTTAGCCTTTTCTAGGTTATTTAATTCACTGTTGTATAATTCAGCCATATTATAATATACATCGTCAATATAAATTCCTTTCTTATCTAAGGCTATTATTTTACTATAGTTTACAATAGCTTCGTCATATTGTTTCTTTTCAACAAATAATTGAGCTTGTTTAAATAACGCTTCATCTTCAATAGACTGTCCTCCATAATTAACAATTATAGTACTTAAAATAGCAATTGCTTCATCGTTTTTATTTTGATAAGCTAATAAATCAGCCTTGGCATATTCTTTTAAACCTGTACCAATACTATCTTTAGGCTCGTTATCCGAAATTGTTAAAAACAAATCAGCAGCATCATTAGCAATGAGTTGTGTCGCAGATCCTTTTAAAATTTTTAACTGAGCTTTTGCCCAAGTAAAATCATTTTTAAAATAAGATGCTTGTGCTACTTTAAAACGTGCTTCTTGACCTATATAATGATTTTTGAAGAGTGTTTGAACTTGAGAAAAGTAAATTAACCCCTTGTTAAACTTACCCATATAAACAAAAACATCACCAAGTTTAAGTTTTATAGTAGCTTTTATAAACTTTGAATTGGTAAAGTTTAATGCATTTTTTAAAATAGCAGATGCTTCTTTTGGATTGTTCTTTGTAAAAGTTAAGTAATTGGCATATTCTACCTGTGTGAAAAGAGTTTTAGAATTAATTCCATACTCTTTGAAGATGGAATTAAAACGTTCATCTACATCAGGTTGTTTTGTGTCAATCGCTATTTTTAAGTTGTTGTTTATTGCTTTAAACTTGTCTCTAGGATAATTAGTTTTTTCAATAATAAGATCAAAACACTCTTTAGCAGTTTCATAATCTTTGTTTTCAAGAGCTATTTTACCTAAATCATTAATTTTACCTAAATTATCAGGATCTCTAGCAAGCAGCGCTTTGTTTTGAATAAGTGCTTTGTTATATTGTTTTTGCCTGATAAATAACCAAGAAAGCAAGTCGTTCCAAATATCTTTGGGATTACTGATAGACTTTCGTAATAGTGCTTTTTTAAATAAAATATTGCTTTGATCTTCACTATCATCCGTTAAATAGTTACCTGCATAGCGTTTAACATTGTTGAGGTAGCCTTCGTTTTTATCAACCAAATCAATATACGATTTGAACATTTGTTCAAAATTTCCTTTTTCACCATAAATCTGTGCTAATTGAAATCCATAGTTAGCTTTTGGATTAACTTCCATTATTTTATTAAAAGCTTCAATGGCCAAATCCAATTTGCTATAGTTTTTAAACAATCCAGCTATTAAAGAACCGTAATTTGCTTTCTTGTTGATGGATTCAATTGCTTTTTGGTAGCAGTTATTAGCTTCTTCAATTTTTTCTTGGCGTTCAAAATTATGACCAAGAATTACATATAGATAAGATAAGTTAGGTTTTTCTTTTAGTTTTTGAGTGAGTAAATTTTCAGCAGCAGTAAATTGTTCTGTTTCTTGATAGCAGGTAATTAGTTTTTTTAAATAGGTTGTGTTATACGGGCTTTGATCGTATAACCTTTTGTATAATTGAATTGCTTTTTCATACTCATTATTTCTAAAATAATTTTCAGCAATAATAAACTCATTTTGTTGTGCGTGACAAAACAAGCTTAAAACCAGTAAATTAAATAGAATAATGATTTTCTTCATTTTTGGATAGGTTTAAGCGTTGTACTTTATGCTTAATTCCGCTAATAGCGGTTTCATCTACCAAAAATACAGAACAAAATTGTTAAAATACTATTAAAAGAGATGCTTTTTTAAATAGTAGTGTAACATTTTGGCACGAACTTTGTCTTATTACTAAAACAACTAAACAGTGTAAACTATGAGAAATTTTACGACACAATATAAAATAGCAAAGCAGAATGCAAATGAGTTTATGAGAAAAGGTCAAATACCTCAATATTTTGAAGCTTTGTTAGAAATGAATAAATACAAGAGATTAATGGTAGCAGTAGTTGCCAACTAAACATGTTTTTTTCAATGGGGATTGATTAATTAAAAATCCCAAGCGTCGTAATTGAGGCTTGGGGTTTTTTCATTTTTTATATTGAAGGTTGATTAATCAATCATATCAAAACCACAGTAAGGAACTAATACTTCAGGAATTTTAATTCCATTCTCAGTTTGGTAGTTTTCTAAAATACCAGCTAATACACGAGGTAAGGCTAATGAACTTCCATTTAGTGTATGTACTAATTGACTTTTACCTTCTTTATTCTTAAAACGTAACTTTAAACGATTTGCTTGAAACGTTTCAAAATTTGAAGCAGAACTAATTTCTAGCCAACGTTCTTGCGCTGTAGAATACAATTCAAAATCGAATGTTAAGGCAGAAGTAAAACCAGTGTCTCCACCACACAAACGTAAAATACGATACGGTAATTTTAATTCACGTAAAATTTCTTTAATGTGATCTACCATTCCGTTTAAAGCATTGTATGAATTATCAGGATGTTCAACACGAACAATTTCAACCTTATCAAATTGGTGTAAACGATTTAATCCACGAACATGTGCTCCGTAACTACCCGCTTCACGACGAAAGCAAGGTGTATACCCCGTTACAGTAATTGGTAAATCAGCTTCTTTTACCAAATTACCTCTAAACATATTGGTTATAGGGACTTCAGCTGTTGGAATTAAATATAAATCATCACCAGTTACATGGTACATTTGTCCTTCTTTGTCAGGTAATTGTCCAGTACCAAAACCAGAAGCTTCATTTACTAAATGAGGAACCTGTACTTCGTTATATCCAGCAGCGGTGTTTTTATCTAAAAAATAGTTGATTAAAGCACGTTGTAAACGAGCTCCTTTACCTTTGTATACAGGAAAACCAGCACCCGAAATTTTTGCCCCTAAATCAAAATCAATAATATCATACTTCTTCGCTAATTCCCAATGAGGTAATGCTTTTTCTCCTAAATCAGGAATAATACCTTCATTGAAAACCTCTTCGTTATCCTCTTCGTTTTTTCCTGCTTTAACTGAAGGATGAGGAACATTAGGTATTTGATACAATAACTCGTTCAATTTGTCTGAAGCAGAATTTAATTCTTCTGTTAATTGTTTAGATTGTTCTTTTAACTCACCTGTTTTTGCTTTAAGTTGGTTTGCTTCTTCAGCTTTTCCAGACTTAAAAAGACCTCCAATTTCTTTGGATATTTTGTTCGATTCAGCTAAAACAGTATCTAAAGAAACTTGTGTAGTTCTACGCGTTTCATCAGCAGTTAATACTTCTTCAATAATTGTTTCTGCATTAGCAAAATTACGTTTTGCCAATCCGTCTAAAACAGTTTGTTTGTTTTCTCTAATAAACTGAACCTGTAACATCTTTTTAATTTTTTAAGAAAAGCAAAGATAAAAGAAGCTATAGACTTAAGCAATGTGTTTTGTATACTAAATTTCTTCAAGCATCATAAAGAAGTCTGATAACGTAATGTTGAAATAATCACATATTTTCTGAAGAGTAGTAATAGTGACATTTGTTTTTCCTTGTTCTATTCTTGCTAAATGTATTCCAGTGTCAATATAAAACTCACTTGAAGTAATATGATACTCTTCTCTTAAAGTTTTTACACACAGGGCTACCTTTTTTAAGGTTACCTCCTTTTTTGACAGCATCATTCTTTTTTTGATACAAAGTCTTAAAAACATATGAATTATATAATGACATACTTGTCATTATATAGGTTTTAAAAAAATTAACTTTGTGTGCAGTTACGTCAATAATACTAATTCTAAAGATATTTGAAACCGGGGGGCTTTAAGTATAATTTTAAGGTTAGGGTTTGGCGTAACTTTTTAAAAAGAGCATTGAATTTTGCTGGTCTTTTTTTAATTGAGAAATTAAGCCAGAAACAGAATCGAATTTTTGTTCATCTCTTAAGTAGTAAATTAGTTCAATAGTTAACTCTTTACCATACAGGTTTTGGTTAAAGTTGAAATAATGTACTTCAATTGTTTGGTGTTTACCATCAACCGTTGGTCGATTACCAATATTCATCATTCCATAAGTAGCAGTATTATCAATAATAGATTTTACTATATAAACACCTGTTTTAGGAATTAATTTGTAATCTTCACGTATGTCAATGTTTGCTGTAGGAAACCCTATTTTTCCGCCTAACTGTTTTCCGTTTACAACTTTTCCAGTAAGAGAAAAGTTATATCCTAAATAATTATTAGCAGTTTTTAAATGTCCATTAGCAAGTGCTTTTCTAATTTTTGTAGAGCTAACGGATACTTCATCAATATCTTGAGCAGGAATTTCTTCAACTGTAAAATCATATAAGTGAGAATACTCTGTTAATTGCTCAATATTACCTTCTCTATTTTTTCCAAAATGATGATCGTAGCCAATAATAAGTTTAGAAATGTTTAGTTGATTTACTAAAATGTCACGGACAAAATCTAAAGCAGTAAGTCTTGAGAATTCTCTACTAAAAGGATGGATAATTAAATAATCTAATCCTAACTTTTCAAGGTGTTGTGCCCTTTCATCAATGGTATTAATTAATTTGATAGAAACATCTTTTTGTAGTACCATTCTTGGATGAGGAAAAAATGTTAGTAACACCGACTTTTTATTGTTAGCCTTTGTATCACTAACTAGTTTCTCAATAATTTTTTGATGCCCAATATGAACTCCATCAAAAGTACCAATGGTCACCATTGTTTTTTGAGAAGGAGTAAAGTCAAAAATAGAATGTATAATTTCCAAGGCTACTAATAAATTTAGGCAAAAATACAATTTGTAGAAGATGATAAATAATAAATTAATAAATAAAATCTAAAATTTGTTTTTGGTAACTTTTTCTCTCTTATTTTGGTATAAATATAAAAAAACAGGGTAAATATTTCGCAAATGAAAAAAAATTGTATTTTGCACTACAGTTAACAAATTATTTTATATTATGATGAAAAAGCTATTACTTGTTGCATTTGTGCTATTTGGTACAGCAATGATGGTTGCTCAAACTACCTTTACAGGTACGGTTAATGATGCTTCCCTTGGAGGGCCATTACCAGGAGCAAACATTAAAGTTTCGAGAAAAGCAGTAGGAACATCTACTGATTTTGATGGTAAGTTTACAATGACGGTAACAGATATCCCACCGTTTACCATTGAAATTTCTTCTTTAGGGTATCAAACAAAAAAAGTTGAAATAACAAAAAACAACCAAGTCGTTGAGGTTAGCTTAACGGAAAACGCAACATCTTTAGATGAAGTAGTTGTATCAGCTTCAAGAACCCCAGAACGTGTTATGGAATCACCAGTAACAATTGAACGTTTTGACTCTAGAGCGATTAAAAATACAGCTTCAGCTTCATATTATGATGGGTTAGAAAACTTAAAAGGAGTTGATGTAAACTCAGGAGGGTTAACTTTTAAAACAGTTAATACACGTGGTTTTGCGACTTTTGGGAATGAGCGTTTTGTTCAGTTAGTGGATGGGATGGATAATGCTTCACCTGCATTAAACTTCGCAATTGGAAACCTTTTAGGTATTTCTGAAGTAGATGTGAAAAGTGTTGAGATTTTACCAGGAGCAGCTTCTGCTTTATATGGAGCCAATGCATTTAATGGTATTATGTTAATGCGTAGTGAGAATCCTTTTAATGAGCAGGGTATTAGTGTTGGTTTAAAAGCGGGCTTAACAAGCCAAGAAGCAGCAGGAGATAATGGTTATTATGATACTACGATTAAAATGGCACATGCTTTTGATGATTATTTTGCTGTTAAAGCTAGTTTTTCATATTTAAAGGGTGAAGAGTGGCATGCAACTGATTATAGAAATACAACAGGTATTGGTGGAAGCTATATTCCAGGTATGAGTCATGCTGATGACCCAAATTATGATGGAGCTAATGTATATGGAGATGAAGTATCGGTTGATTTAGGTGGAGCTGTAGGAAAGGTAAGTAGAACAGGGTATAGAGAAGTAGACTTAATGTCTAACGAAGCTAAAAGTGTAAAATTTAATGGAGCTATACATTATCGCCCATTAGGAAATGATCGTGTTGAAATTATTTGGAACTCTAAATACGGTACTGGTAACACGATTTATCAAGGACAAAACCGTTATAATTTAGCTAACTTTTTTATGGAACAACATAAATTAGAGGTTAGAGGTAAAAATTTCTTTGTTAGAGGATATTATGCAGGCGAAGACGCAGGAGACTCTTACGATACTCGTTTTGCTGCAATAAATATGAATGGTAAATGGAAACCTAACAGTGTTTGGTTTCAGGAATATGCAGGAGCTTACCTAATGCATGGTTCTCATGCAATCGCTAGACAAGTAGCTGATACTGGAAGACCAGAGCCTGGTTCAGCAGAGTTTACAAGATTGTTTAATGAAGTAACTGCTGACCCAGATTTAATGACAGGATCTAAGTTTAGAGACAATACTAGTTACTACCATGCAGATGCAAACTTGAATTTACGTGATTATATTGATTGGGCAGAAGTTCAAGTAGGAGGTTCTTACAGACAGTACAAGCTTAATTCTTTTGGAACTATTTATACCGATAGTGATGGGCCTATTAAATATGGAGAGTATGGAATGTACACTCAGATTCAAAAGAAAATGATGGATGATCGTTTAAAGTTTACAGGATCTTTACGTTATGACAAATCAGATAATTTTGACGGAAACGTTACACCAAGAATTTCACTAGCCTATGCAGCAGGAGAGAACAAGAATCATAATTTTAGAGCTTCTTTTCAAACAGGTTTCCGTAATCCAACTACGCAAGATCAATACATTGGTTTAGCAACAGGGGCAGGATTTATCTTAGGAACAGCTCCAGATAATATTGGACGTTTTTCAGCTAATGCAGAGACAACAACAGGAAGCTTTGTTTTAACAGGTCAAGATGTGTTTGATAGAGGGTATTCTGCTAATTCTATAGCAAACGGGAACCCTACATTAGCAACAACAGACCTTGTAGAGCCAGAAAAAGTAAAGTCTTTTGAAGTTGGGTATCGTGCAGCTGTTCCATTAGGAGAAAATAAACTATCTATTGATTTTAGTACATACTATAACATGTACTCTGATTTTATTTCTAACAAAGATGTGGTTGTATTGGTAGATCCAAATACACCAGTAACTGTGAATAACTTAACCAATAGAGACTTAGTAAGAACATTTAGTGTAAAAACGAATTCAACAGTTGATGTAGATTCTTATGGGCTAGGTTTAGGGTTAAACACAAAGATATTTAATGGATTTGATGTTGGATTAAATTATACATGGTCTAAGTTTGATTTTGATCAAGCTGCTGATCCTGATTTTGAAGCTGGGTTTAATACACCTGAGCACAAAGTTAAAATGCAGTTTGGACACCCTAACTTGTTTGAAAACTTTGGGTTCAATATTAGTGCTCGTTGGCAAGATGAGTTTTACTGGCAGTCTACCTTCTTAGAAGGAACTGTAGAAGAAAGAACTGTTCTTGATGCTCAAGTTAATTATTCAGTACCTTCAATTAAATCAGTGTTTAAAGTAGGAGGGTCTAATTTAACAGGAAAAGAATATTTAAGTGCACCTGGAGTGGGAGCTGTAGGTTCTCAGTACTATATTTCTTGGACTATCAACAACTAAAAAAGAAACAATGAAAAATACAATTAAATATACTTTTTTGTCTGCATTATTTTTAGGCTTTACTGCCTGTGATGTAGACAATACACTAACAGAAATTAAAGGCGAAGCAGAAAATAGTGTAGCACTTCAGGCTGGAAGTGCAGACTTTTCTAATTATGTTTCAATAGGAGCATCTTTTACTGCCGGTTTTACTGACGGGGCTTTGTTTAAAGCAGGGCAACAGTATTCTTTTCCGAATACTTTAGCAAGTAAATTTGCTTTAGTTGGAGGAGGAGAATTTGTACAACCATTAATGAATGATAACATAGGAGGACTAGTATTAGGAGGAAATATAATACAAGAGCCAAGATTTTATTTTAATGGCTCAGGACCAGCACGTTTAGATGAAACACCAACAACAAATGCAGCTACATCTATTGCAACTGCAACTGGTTTTAATAATATAGGATTACCAGGAGCTAAAAGCTTTCACTTAACATTTGCAGGATACGGGATGCTAAATCCGTATTTTGGAAGAATGACAACAAATCCAGCAGCAGCAACTGTTATAGGAGATGCAGTTGCAAAAGCACCTACGTTTTTTACGTTGTCTGAAATTGGAGGGAATGATGTGTTAGGTTATGCTGTATCAGGAGGTACAGGTGTTAATCAATCTCCCACAGACACTAATCCTACAGGAAATTTAGATCCAAGTACTTATGGAGCAAATGATATAACAAATCCATTAGTTTTTAATAATGTTTTTAACGGTATAATTAGTGCTTTAGAAGCTACAGGAGCTAAAGGAGTAGTAGCAAACTTACCTTACATTACAAGCTTACCACATTTTACTACCGTACCATATGCACCATTAGATCCATCTAATGCAGAGTTTGGGGCTCAAATACCTTTGTTAAATACAGTGTATGGAGCAATTAACCAAATTTATGTAGGTGCTGGTGAACCGGAGAGAGCGATTGTTTTTTCTGAAACAGGAGCTAGTCCAGTAGTGGTAGAAGACGAAAAAGCAACTGATTTAACAAATGCAATAACAACCAATTTAAGTACGAGTCCAACTTTTGTTCCTTTTGTTGAATCTCTAGGGTTACCAGCAGCAGCAGCTCCATTGGTAGCTCAATTATTAGGAAAACAATATGGGAAAGCTAGATCGGCAACAGAAAATGACTTATTAGTATTGCCAAGTAGTGCTGTCATAGGAAAAGTTAACAATGCAGCGGCAGCAGATTTAATAGCTCAAAGTGGCGGGTTGTTACCAGCTACTTTAGCAGGTCAGTTTTCAGCTGAAGGAGTAACATTACCTTTAGAAGATAAGTGGGTATTAACTCCGGAAGAACAAGTAGAAATTAAAACAGCGACTGACGCGTATAATGAGACTATTAAAACAGTTGCTGAGGCGAAAGGATACGCTTTTGTAGATTTTAACGCGATTTTACAAGAAGCTTCTACTAGTGGTTTAGAGTTTGGAAGGTACAATATGAATACAAGCTTAATTACTGGTGGTTTAATTGGTTTAGATGGAATTCATTTAACAGCTAGAGGATATGCGTTAATGGCTAATAAAATGTTAGCTGCTATTGATGCAGCATATGGATCTAACTTTACAGAAGGTAAAGACGGTTTAGCAAAGCCAGATGACTATCCAACAAATTACTCACCTACTTTACAGTAGTGAGCAAAATAAAGTAAAAAAGCTGAAGATTAATCTTTAGCTTTTTTTTTGTTCTTATCAGAGTTGATAACATACTTTTTGTACTTACCATCTTTATACCTATAGTAAATAAATAAAGGCATTAATATAAATGACATGTATAAAACACCTAGGCCCATTACTACTTGTGATTTAGGGTGCTCTGTGTTTAAAAGATAAGCACCGGCTATCATCCAAAGTAAAAAGATGATGAATAATATTTTAAGTACAGTTTTCATCTGTTTTCTATTTTATCGGTTAGTTAAAACTCTTACTTGATATTAAGATTTGTATGTAAAGTTATTTACTATTGCAAAAATAAAAACCCTAAACAGTTACGTTTAGGATTCTTGCTTTATTTTGTCGTTTTAAGATTTATGCTTCCATTTTTTGTAACCAAGAGCGTACATCTACCTCTTGTTTAATAATGTTGCTTAAATCTTCTATTTTAACTCGTTTTTGCTCCATAGTATCTCTATGGCGAATGGTAACAGTGTTGTCTTCTAAAGTATCATGATCTACCGTAATACAGAAAGGTGTACCAACAGCATCTTGACGACGATATCTTCTTCCAACAGCATCTTTTTCATCATAAACAACATTAAAGTCCCATTTTAAATCGTTAACAATTTTACGAGCAACCTCTGGTAAACCATCTTTTTTAACCAACGGTAAAATAGCCGCTTTGGTAGGTGCTAAAACTGCAGGTAATTTTAAAACGGTTCTTGTTGAACCATTTTCTAGCTCTTCTTCTTGTAAAGAGTTAGAAAAAACGGCTAAGAACATTCTGTCTAAACCAATTGATGTTTCAACTACATAAGGTACATAGCTGGTGTTATCTTCGTGATCGAAGTATTGTAGTTTTTTGCCAGAAAACTTTTCATGCTGACTTAAATCGAAATCAGTACGAGAATGAATCCCTTCTAATTCTTTAAACCCAAAAGGAAACTTAAATTCAATATCAGCAGCTGCATCAGCATAGTGAGCTAATTTATCATGATCGTGGAAACGGTAGTTTTCTTCTCCTAGTCCTAAAGACATATGCCATTTTAAACGGGTTTCTTTCCACTTTTCATACCATTCCTTTTGAGTACCTGGTTTTACAAAAAATTGCATTTCCATTTGCTCAAACTCTCGTTGTCTAAATATAAATTGGCGCGCAACTATCTCATTACGAAAAGCTTTGCCAGTTTGTGCAATTCCAAAAGGAATTTTCATACGCCCAGTTTTTTGTACGTTTAAAAAGTTTACAAAAATACCTTGTGCTGTTTCAGGACGTAAATATACTTGTGTTGAACTGTCGGCTGAAGCTCCCAATTGGGTTCCAAACATTAAGTTAAATTGCTTAACTTCTGTCCAATTTTTAGAACCAGAAACAGGACATGTAATACCTAAGTCTATAATTAAATTTCTAAACCCTTCTAAATCGTTTTCTTCTTGAACTCTAGTTAGTTCAACTGTTATCTCGTCAATTTGTTTTTGACGTCTTAAAACATTTGGATTTGTACTTCTAAATTCATCTTCATTAAAAGCTTCACCAAAACGCTTTTTTGCTTTGGTTATATCTTTTTGAATTTTTTCATTGATTTTTTCTCTAAAATCTTCAACTAAAACATCAGCTCTATAACGCTTTTTAGAGTCTTTGTTATCAATTAAAGGATCGTTGAAAGCATCAACATGGCCTGAGGCTTTCCAAGTAGTTGGGTGCATGAGTATTGAAGCATCAATGCCCACAATGTTTTCGTGCATTTGCACCATTGCTTTCCACCAATAATCACGAATGTTTTTCTTTAATTCTACTCCGTTTTGAGCATAATCATACACAGCGCTTAAACCATCATAAATTTCAGATGATTGGAACACATAACCGTATTCTTTTGCGTGCGATAATACTTTTTTAAATTGATCTTCTTGTTTTGCCATGTTGCAAAAATAAAATAAGGATTTAAACTATGGCTATGGAAAAAGAAAAAAGTGAAGAATTAATTAAACTCTTCACTTTTTATTCACATTTAATATGTATTAGTGTTGTTTATCTCAGTTTTATAGTAGCATTTCCAGAGTAAACACCGTCAACAAAAGCACTAATTACATATTTTCCTTTTTTAATATTATCTCTATTTACCAAGACTAAAGATACAAGACTTAAACGGTTGTTACTATAGTTAACCTCTAGAGAGTCTGTATATTGAACTTTTTGCCCATTTTTTAAGTCAGTTTTTCCTTTAGGAGCAACTACATTTTTATTTTCATCAATAATTTGAATGTATACACGTTTTTCGCCAGCTGTAGTTATTGGGTTTTCTAACAAGTCGAAATTAATTCTAAACGCATCAGTTCTGCTAGATCTACTTGTAGATGTTAGCTTTCCACTACTACGTTCTTTCATCGCAACTGCTTTTACAGGACTTGTTTTAATAACTCCGCCAATAGCAACTTTAGCTTCTAACTCTTTGTTTTTTTCTGTCAAAGTCTCATTTACACTATCTTTTTGCTGCAAAATTTCGTTAGCTATAACATTTTCTTGTGTTAAAGCGTCATTAGCACTATTTAAAGAATCTATTTGTATGAAAAGCTTTTTGTTTTCACGCTCTAAACTTGCAATTCTACTTCGGTATTTTCTTATAAGTCCAAAGTTGTCAGATTTTAAGTCTTTTATTGAGTCTCTTAAACTTTTCATTTTTATTAACTCTACTTCTAATCTATCAGCTAAACGTTTTTTACCAACAACAACATCAGTATAGTCTTTAATCATTTCATCGAGATCTTGCTGTAATTCGGCTTTTTCTTCTAAGAAAATATTTTGAAGATTTTTATTTTCATTTGATTTTTGAAACGAGTAATAAAACAGGAAAAGAGATAAGATAATTAGTACTAAAATTAAAACATTTTTGGTTTTTTGTTGATTCATGGTTAAGGGGGATTGATTGTATTAAGTTATTAATTAATTTTAAGGGGTTACTTTAATGCTAGGGATTTATTACCAGCTTGAATACCGTTAACAAATGTATTTATATGGTATATTCCTGCGTTAATTTTACTATTTATATTCACAAAAGAAATCATAGATAGTTGTTCATTGTTATACTCAGCAATTAAAACATCACTACACCATATTTTTTTATTGTTTTGCAAACTTACTTTTTTATAAGGAGCAATAACCTTTTTGTTAGTGTCTATTACTTGAATATAAACTTCTTTAGGGCCAGAGGATACTACTTTGTTTTCTAGTAAATCAAATTCTATTTTAAAGGCATTTACTTTGTTAGACCTATTTGTTGAGGTGAATTTTCCATTTCTTTTCTTTTTCATGGCTTCTGCCTTTATAGTAGAGATTTCAATTATTTCAGCAGTAGCTATTTTTTTCTTTAGGTCATGTTTTTCCTTGCTTAAGAAACGATTTAAGTTAGCAAGTTTTGCATTTTGTTTTTCCTTTACTAATAAAGCTTCTTTAACACTATCATTTTTTGAAATTAATTCATTGTTAATTGTATTAAGACGATTTATTTGAGTGAAAAGTTTTTCGTTTTCTTCAATAAGTATTCCTGTTCTTTTTCTATAATATCTGATAAACTTATAGTCTATTTTTTTTAAGTTTTTAACAGAATCTCTAAGTTTAATTACTTTATGCAGCTCATCTTTTAACCTTAAAGAATACTTACTTTTCTTATAACTAGCTTCTTCATAATCTTCAATTATGTTTGTTAGCTCACTTTCTAGCTCTTTTTTTTCTAGCTCAAAAACAGCTTTAAGTTCAGAGTAGTCTTTGGCATTTTCATAAGATAAAAAACCAATAACAAGTATTAGTAAAATTAAAAATGCGATGAAACTGTTGTTCTTTATTTTTGAGACTAGCATCATTTTAAAGGTTGTAATGAAGGGGTGCGCTCTGCGCTAATATACTATTTATTTCTTAACACATTTATAAATAAAAGCAGGAGGGAAGTTTAATGGTTCGAAGCTCAAATAGATAGCATTACCAAAAACTTCTTTTAGTTTTTTGTAGTAAGTTAAGCTGTATTGATATTGAATAAACAGTCCAGCGGTAGTTAAAAAACTATGGCTTTTTGTTAAGATAGAATGTGATATTTCTTTTGGGATAATAGTTAAAGGTAAGCTAGAAACTATATAGTCTGCTTTTGAATATCCTAACTTTTCTATTTCAAATTTAATATCTTCGGCAGAAGCTTTTAGAACAATTAATTGTTGATGCTTTATTTTTTTCAATTCATTATAAAAAGCCTCATTTATTTCAAAACAGATTAACACGGTGTTGGGCTGAAGTTTTTTTAAAATATATTGTGTTATAGCTCCATTTCCAGGGCCTAGCTCAACAATAACTTCTGCTGTTTTAAAATCAATTTCTTTTAGCATCTTATTTGCCAAGTATCTAGAACTTGGCACAACTGTACCTGATGTTTTATAGTTTTTTACGGCTTCTTTGAAAAAATTAAACTTTTTACTCAAAATATGACTTCTGTTGTTTTTTGTATCTTTCTGTTAAAAAAGGCCTGTAAAGATGCGATTTTTAAAAGAGATATTCTATTTATTTTATCCCAATTTATGTGTAAATTGTGAAATAATGTTGTTACAAAATGAGAAATTCTTGTGCACTATTTGTAAAAACGACTTACCAATTATAGACGATAATAAGCACACAAATGTTACATTAATGTCAAATTTTTATGGAAAAGTGCCAGTACAAGCTGTACGTTCTTTTCTTTTTTATAGAAAGAAAGGAGTAACGCAAAAACTTATTCATCAGTTAAAATATAAAAACCAACCAGAAATAGGGCTATTTATGGCAGACTGGTTTGGGGAAAAATTAAAGAAATCAAATGTTTTTGTGGATGTAGATTACATTATTCCTGTGCCACTACATTCAAAAAAGTTTACAAAGAGGGGGTATAATCAAGTAACTATGTTTGGTGAACGATTGAGCGATATTTTGAATATTGAGTATAAATCAGATATTCTAATTAGAACTTCTAAAACTAAAACACAAACTCTAAAACAACGATTTGAACGATTTTCTAATAATAAAACAAAGTTTAAACTTGTTGATACGACTTTTTTTGAAAAAAAACACGTCTTGCTTATTGATGATGTTATTACTACAGGAGCAACCATAGAAGCTTGTGCAGACGAACTTTTAAAAACGCAAAACATAACTATAAGTGTAGCGACAATGGCGTATACACAAAAAGACTGATACCATTCCATCTTAATTTACTACTTTTGAAAATGGATTTTAAACCATTATTTTGTGAAAAATAAACACTTTATTTTAGTAACTCTTTTCGCTTTTTTAATAAGTAGCTGTGCACGTAAGGGACGACCAGAAGGAGGTCCAAAAGATGAAACTGCACCAATAATGGTTACTGCAAATCCCCCTTATGAAACTATTCATTTTGATGATGATAACATTCGTATTTATTTTGATGAATATATTGTTTTAAAAGACTTACAAAAACAGTTGGTAGTTTCCCCTCCAATGAAAAATCCTCCATTAATTACACCTCAAGGAACACCAAGCAAGTATATAAATATTAAAATATTAGATACACTACAACAAAATACCACCTATACTTTTAACTTTGGAAATGCAGTACAAGACAATAATGAAAACAACAAATTAGAGAGTTTTAAATACGTGTATTCAACAGGAGATTATATCGATTCTTTAAAAATTAAAGGAGCTGTAGCTGATGCTTTTGATAAAAAAGAGGTGAAAGAAGTAAGTGTTTTACTATATAAACTTGATAGTACATACAACGACACTATTATTTTTAAACAAAAACCAAATTATGTAACAAGTACGTTAGATTCCACAAATTTTGAGTTTAGTAATTTACGTGAAGGAAAATATTTAATGCTAGCTTTAAAAGAACCTTCTAACGATTATATTTTTAACAGTAGAACAGATAAAATAGGTTTTGTAGTAGATACAATTACGTTGCCTCAAGATACTATAATTAACAAACCTATTCGCTTTTTTAAAGAGGTTCAACCGTATGAATTTAAGAGGGGAAAAGAGGTAACAAAAGGAAGAATCCAATTTGGATTTGAAGGGAGGCAGGAAGATATGAATATTGAACTGTTATCTGAAGTTCCGGAAGACTTCAAATCATTTACTCAGTTTGAAAAAGGTAAAGACACACTTAATTATTGGCATACACCTATAGAAAGAGATTCGTTGAATTTTATAGTAAACAATCAGAATTTTAAAGACACTATAACGGTACGTTTACGAAAAAAGAAAATAGATTCTTTATCCGTGTCATCAAGTGTGAGTGGAGTTTTGAATTTAAAAGATACCATGTTTATTCAAACCAACAACCCAATTGTTTCTTTTGATAAATCAAAGTTTTCATTGATTGATAAAGATACTGTTGATGTACCTTTTGAGTTAAAAAAACAATCGATTAACAAATTAGCAGTGTTGTTTGAAAAGAAGCCTAAATACGGGTATATTTTTAAAGGGTTGCCACAAGGAATAACGGATGTTTTTGAAACTACAAACGATACGTTAGATTATAAATTTACAACACGAACAGTAGAAGATTATGGAAGTATTGTATTAGAGATTAAAAACGAAACAGAATCTCCAGTTATTATTGAACTATTAAGTCAAGACAAAGTTGTAGAAAAACGATACATCACTTCTTCTAAAAAAATAGAATTTACCCTATTAGAACCTAAAGAATATAGCATTAGAGCAATAGTTGATGAAAATAATAACCGTATGTGGGATACTGGAGATTTCTTATTAAGAAAACAGCCAGAGCAAATCATTTATTTAGATAAAGAGTTTAAGCTAAGAGCTAACTGGATACAAAACGAAACGTTTGTAATTGAATAAATAATATTATTTTAAAAAAGGGAGTAAACCTAATAAAGAAACCAGTTGTTCTTTATTAGGTTTTTATCATTATACAGACCTAGCTTTTTTGAAAAGACACTAGTGATTATTTATAAAAGTTCTTCACAATAAAAACCATGATGTTGTAATGCTTTTAAGACAGCATTTGCTTTAACCATTTGAGTCTCTACTCGAAGAATATTATCGCAATCCTCTAGGTCAAAATTCCAGCGATCGTTTTTAGCAATCAAACGGTTTAATGTGGGTTGAACAATTTTAATCTCCTTGTTTTTTGTGATTGATGTTTTAAATACCAAAACTGTTTTCATTTTAAATGAATTTTGATTAACGCTCATAAAAAAATGGGGGTTCAATACCTAAAGCGCGTAAATAAACATACCCTTGTCCTCGATGGTGGATTTCATTATCAATAAAATAGAATATTGAAGACCAAACTGTGCCCTCATATTGACCAAATATTTTAATGTTCTGCTGAAATTGTTCTGGTTTAATTTGTACCCAATAGGTGTTTATTTCATCAGTAGCTTTATCCCAAAGTTCAAGAATTTTTGCTTTTTTGTTACCGTGATCTACTTCTTCAATTAACTCTTGTATTTCTCCAGTAGCAATTTCTTTAATGCCAGGTCCAGCTATGCCTAAAAGTTCCATAACCATATCAGCAAAAGTGCGCATACCTCCTATAGAGTAATTAAAAAAAGCATCTTCAGGAAAAACTTCAATAGTTCTTCGGGTTAAAGCTCTGTGTCCTTGCCAATGTGCTAATAACTCAGATGGTGTAATTACTTGTTCTAATAATGTGCTTGTTGTGGTTTCCATAATTGTAAAATTTATTATTTGAAACCAAAAATACTATGGGGTAGTGACAGCTTTATGTCAGTAGGAAAAAATAAATTTTAAAAGTGTCTATTGACAAGCGGTTGTCACTTACTGTATGTTTATTTGTATAAAGTATAGTTATTATGTTGAAGCTAAAATTTAAAAAATACTTCAGCCTGAAATCCTATCTTTGGGAAATATGTTATAGCATTATGAGTTTAGATACGGTAAAACGTTTTGATAGAATTGTGGCAATACTTATTCAGTTACAATCTAAACGTATAGTAAAAGCACAAGAATTGGCTGATAGATTTGAGGTAAGCTTACGTACCATTTATCGTGATATACGAACGCTTGAAGCATCAGGTGTGCCTATTATAAGCGAAGCAGGTGTCGGTTATTCTATTATGGAAGGGTACCGTTTGCCTCCTGTTATGTTTACGAGAGAAGAGGTAGGAAGTTTTGTGGCTGCCGAAAAACTAATGCAGAAGTTTGTAGATAAATCATTAGGGAATTATTATGAGTCTGCTATGATGAAGTTAAAATCAGTGCTACGTGGTCGTGAAAAAGATTGGATTTCTGCCTTAGAATCACAAATATTGGTTGATCCTACAAATAAATTGTTCAACGATAGTTTACCAAATGCACTTGAAACTTTGTTTGAAAGTATTGCTGAAAAAAGGCAGGTGTTTTTAAAATATCAAGCAGTAAATAGAGAAACACCGTCTGAACGTTTCGTAGAACCTGTTGGTATTTATCACGAATCAGGGTTTTGGTATGTATTGGCTTTTTGTCATTTAAGAAGCGACTACAGGCAGTTTAGAACCGATAGAATGTTAGCTATAAAATCAACTGAACATAGTTTTACCAGAGAACACATTACGTTAGATGAATACCGAAGCCAGTATGAGAACACACCAAAAACAAAAGTTGTTATTTCTGTTGATAAAAGTGTGGTGCGATATATTAACAATAGTAAAATGCAACACGGTTTTATCTCTGAAAAAGTAAAAGGAAACCAAGTAGAAATGACATTCATGACATCTTATGTTGAACACGGCTTTTCAAGATGGTATATTGTGTTTTCAGATTATGCCAAAATAATTGAACCTGAAAGTTTAAAACTTCAGGTAAAAGCGATTTTAAAAAAAGCGATTACTAAACTTTAATGCGCTTCTAACCAATTAGCTCCTGTATCAATTTCAACATCTAACGGAACGCTCATTTTAAAAGCATTTTCCATTTCTTGCTTAATAATCGGTTTAATAATATCTACTTCATCTTTATGTGCATCAAAAACCAATTCATCATGTACTTGTAGTAACATTTTCGATTTAAAATTTTCTTGCTCAAATCGCTTGTAAATGTTAATCATGGCAAGCTTGATTATATCAGCAGCAGAACCTTGAATAGGTGCGTTTACGGCATTTCTTTCGGCAGCACCACGAACAATAGCATTACGAGAGTTGATGTCTTTTAAATAACGGCGACGATGTAAAACAGTTTCTACATATCCATGCTCACGAGCAAAATCTACCTGCTTAGACATATAATTTCTTAGTTTCGGATAGGTTTTATAGTAGGTGTCAATTAATTCTTTGGCTTCTTTTCGAGATAAATCGGTTTGGTTACTTAATCCGAAAGCAGAAACCCCATAAATAATTCCAAAGTTTACCGTTTTAGCATTGCCACGTTGCTCACGAGTTACCTCTTCAATGGGAACGTTGAATACTTTTGCAGCGGTAGAAGCATGAATATCTTCACCATCTTTAAAAGCTTTAATCATCGTTTCTTCTTCGCTTAATGCAGCAATAATTCGTAGTTCAATCTGACTGTAATCCGCTGCTAACAATACATAGTTTTCGTCCCTTGGAATAAATGCTTTACGTACTTCCTGTCCACGTTTTGTACGAATAGGAATGTTTTGTAAGTTTGGGTTGTTAGAACTCAAACGCCCTGTAGCAGCAACTGCTTGTGCATACACGGTATGCACTCTTCCTGTTTTTGGGTTAACTTCATTCGGAAGCGCATCAACGTAGGTGCTTTGTAGTTTTTTATACTGACGATATTCTAAAATATCTGCCACAATTTGATGGTCTTTTGCTAAATACGAAAGTACATCTTCTGCTGTAGAATATTGACCTGTTTTAGTCTTCTTAGGTTTGTCAACCAGTTTCAACTTGTCAAATAAAATAGGACCTAATTGTTTTGGTGATGCAATGTTAAACTCTTCACCAGCTTGCTCGTATATGTTTTGCTCAAGTTGTGAAATGTCTTTAGACAATGCTCCTGAAAGAGTTTTTAAGAAGTCGATATCTAAATTAATACCTTCAATTTCCATGGCTGTTAATACAGAAACTAGTGGCGTTTCGACTTCGTTGAATAGTTTGGTAACGTTACCATTTTCAAGCTCTTTAGAAAAGTGCTCTTTTAATTGATAAGTAATATCAGCATCCTCAACGGCATACTCGGTTTGTTTGGGTAACTCAACTTGTCGCATAGAAAGTTGATTTTTGCCTTTTTTACCTATGAGCTCTGTAATAGAAACAGGTTGATAGTTTAGATAGGTCTCAGCAAGTATATCCATGTTGTGACGCATATCTGGATTGATAAGGTAATGCGCAATCATGGTGTCAAACAATTTTCCTTTTACAGGCATATTATAGTTTGAAAGTACTTTAATATCGTATTTTAAATTATGCCCAATTTTTTCAATGGTTTCGGTTTCAAAAAATGGACGAAACTCTTCTAAAATAGTTGCGGTTTCCTCTTGATTTTCTGGAAATGAAACATAATATCCTTTACCTGCTTCCCAAGAAAAAGCAATTCCAATCAATTCAACCTCTAAAGCTTTTAATCCAGTAGTTTCCGTATCAAAACATACTGAATTTTGTTGCATTAGTTTTTCTAATAACAGTTTTCTTGAAAGAGGCGTATCTATTAATTGATAGAAATGATTAGTGTTTTCAATGGTTTTATATCCATTAATATTGTTTTCTTCTGAAGTATTTCCACCACCAGGAGCTGCAAATAAATCAAACTGACCAGCTGTACTAGCCTTTGTTGTTTTTGGTTTTTCAACAGAAGGGATACTTTCTTCCGAAGGAGCAAATGTTTTTAAGAAGTTTTCCGTTAAACGACGGAACTCTAACTCAGTAAAAATCTCCTTGGTAGCATCAATATTAGGTTGCTCAAAAATTAATTTATCTAGCTCTAATTCAACAGGAACATCTAGCATAATAGTTGCTAGTTTTTTAGAAAGCAACCCTAATTCTTGGTTAGCTTCTACCTTTTCTTTCATTTTTCCTTTTAGCTCATGAATGTTTTCAAACAAACCTTCCATACTTCCGTATGCAGCAAGAAATTTTTTAGCTGTTTTTTCACCAACACCTGGTAACCCAGGGATATTATCAACAGCATCTCCCATCATTCCTAAAAAGTCAATTACTTGTAAAGGATCTTCTACACCAAACTTAGCTTTTACTTCTTCAATACCCCATTTTTCATATCCATTTCCCATGCGAGGTGGGCGATACATAAAAATATGATCAGAAACTAGTTGGGCAAAATCTTTATCGGGCGTTACCATGTAGGTGTGTAATCCTTCTTTCTCGGCTTTTTTAGCTAGCGTACCAATAATATCATCGGCTTCGTATCCTTCTTTTACAATGGCAGGAATGTTCATGGCTCCTAATATTTTTTCAATATAAGGTACTGCTAAACGAATAGCTTCAGGAGTTTCTTGTCGGTTGGCTTTATAATCTTCAAAAGCTTCAACACGATCAACACTTCCGCCTTTGTCAAAACACACAGCTAAATAATCTGGCTTTTCACGTTTTATTACATCCAGTAAAGAGTTTGTAAAACCCATAATTGCTGAGGTGTCTAACCCTTTAGAATTGATACGTGGATTTTTAATAAAAGCGTAATATCCTCTAAAAATTAAAGCGTATGCGTCGAGTAAAAAAAGTCGTTTTTGATTTGCCATGTTGTCTCTTAAGCCTATTGAAATAAAATGTTGATACCGATTTGTTTACGGAAAAAAGTAGAAAACAAATGTTCCTATCAACTCTGGAGGTAAAGCTACAAAACTTTAACAAGATGTTAAAAATCAATTTTAAGAATCGCTGTATCTTTGTTTCTCCTTAAAAATGAAATAGATGTCTCGTTGGTTAGTAACAGTTATTATAATATCAGCAATAATTATTGTGTTTGAAGCATATGCTTTTCAAGCAATAAAAACACTTACTAAAATAAAAATTATTCGTTATGGGTGGTTGTTAATAGGGTTGTTGGCATATGTGAACTTTTTTTATGTGATGTTTACTTACGATAGAAGTCATGGTCAAACAAGAGAATTTCAATGGGCGGTGGGTATGCTTTTACTTGTTTTAGTTCCTAAAGTGGTAATTTTCATATTAATGTTTGGAGAAGATGTTGTAAGATGGATTCAAAAAGGAATCTCATTTTTATCTAAAGAAGAAACTAAAGAGTTAGTAGGTAGAAGGACTTTTCTGTCAAAACTTGCTCTTGGGTTGGCAGCATTACCGTTTGCAAGTTTACTATACGGTATTTTTAAAGGGAAATATAACTACAAGGTGTTGAAGTATCAGTTAAGTTTTAAAGACTTGCCTGAGGCTTTTGATGGTTTTACAATATCTCATATTACCGATATTCATTCAGGGAGTTTTGATAATAAAGAAAAGATTAAATATGGAGTAGATTTAATTAATGAACAGGAATCTGATATGATTTTATTTACAGGTGACATCGTTAATAATTTTGCTCATGAAATGAATGATTGGGTGTCAATGTTTTCGGAATTAAAAGCACCTATGGGGAAATACTCGATATTAGGAAACCATGATTATGGTGATTATTCTGATTGGAAAACACCAGAAGATAAAATAGCAAATTTTCAAGCAGTAAAAGAGATTCATCCAAAAATAGGATTTGAGTTATTGTTGAATGAAAATCGATATATAGAAAAAGACGGAGAAAGAATTGCTTTAGTAGGTGTAGAAAATTGGGGTAAAGGATTTAATAAAGCAGGAGATTTACAATTAGCTTCTAAAGGAGTACAACAAGAGGATTTTAAAATTTTATTATCTCATGACCCAAGTCATTGGGAATATAAAGTAAAGCAAGATGATTTTAATTATCAACTTACCTTAAGTGGGCATACACATGGTTTACAGTTTGGAATTGAAATTCCTGGCTGGATTAAATGGAGTCCTTCAAAATATGTCTATAAGCAATGGGCAGGATTATATAAAGAGTTTGATAGATACATTAATGTAAATAGAGGATTTGGCTACCATGCTTTTCCTGGTAGAGTAGGGATTTGGCCAGAAATAACTGTAATTGAGTTAAAAAAAGCTTGATTTTCAGTATTTTTAAGATTTTCATAATAATTACCTAACAAAAAATTAGTAATTTTAGGCTCTTTAGTGATTAAACGTATGCAAAAGATGACAAAGTTTGGTGAAATTATAAGCATTAACAAACCTGTGTTAATCGATTTTTATGCAGATTGGAGTGAACTAGAACCTAGTTTAGATACACTTCGTGATGTAGCTGCTGCATTAGGTGACAAAGCCAAAGTAATTAAAATAGACATTAAAAAGAATGAAATTCTTGCTGATGCCTTACGTGTTAAAGGGAATCCAACTTTTATGATTTATAAAAATGGTGAGATGAAATGGCGTCAAACAGGTGAGCAAGATGCTAATACTTTAATAGGATTGGTTCAGCAGTTTGTTTAAGTGATTGCTTTAAAGTTATAACCTCTTTGCGAAAATTCTTTTAAAACTTTTGGAAGCGCATAATACAAGTTGTCGCTAGCTTTTATACTATCGTGAAAAACGATGATACTTCCGTTTTGTGCATTTTCAAGTACGTTTTGCAAACATTTTTCCTTCGTGATGCTCGAATCAAAATCTGCTGATAATACATCCCACATAAAAATTTTATAGCCACTCGCAAGAAGTTGTTTGGCTTGTTTTCTTTTTATCTTTCCGTATGGAGGACGAAATAGTTTTGTTTTTTGATCAGGTAATAAGCTTTCACATTTATTGGTGTTTTTAATATAGATTTTATTGCTGCTTTTCCAGCCGTTTAAGTGATTAAAAGTATGGTTTCCTACCGAATGCCCTTCGTTAATAATTCTTGAAAAAACAGCGGAGTGTTTTCGGATATTATCACCAATACAAAAAAAAGTAGCTTTTGCATTGAATTGGTGAAGTTGGTCAAGTACAAATTCTGTTACCTCTGGAATAGGACCATCATCAAAAGTGAGGTAAATTTCCTTTTTATCGGTAAAAAAAGACCACGTATACTTAGCAAATAGTTGTTTAAGTATACGTGGTGTTTTTGTAAAATAGAACCTCATTAAAATTAAGGTTTTATAGTATCGAGTTCTAGAGGCAATCCAGGTTCGTCTTCAGGCATTAGACGCTCAAATAAACGTGCATGAGTTAGATAATCTTCAAAAAACTTTTTACCGAAGTCTTCATCTTTGTCGTATCGAGTAATTTGCTGAACTAAGTTTTGATACATGTATAAAGTTGTTTCTAAATTATCAATAATTAAACCAATATCCTCAGTTTTAAAGGTATCGTAATAGACGAGTTTTTGTTGAAAAATAGCAGCCAAAGTTTCAGCCGTTTCACGTGCTTTATCAATATCACCTATACGATAATACAATTCTGGATATCCTAAAGAGAAATTGTAGTGATCAAAATCTTTGATAGGCATTTTGTGTAACGATAAATCTAATACATCTTTCGCTTTTACAGAATCTCCTTTTTGTAAGAATTCTTCTGATAAACGAATTAAGTTATTGCGTAATGAAATTGCATTACGCTTACTTTGCTCATCCAAGTATATTTCACCATTATTAATGGTTTTCCAATCCCATTTTTTAACATTAGCATACATTTTTCCAGGGTCGATACGTCCCATGTCAAAAATTGTTCGTCCTTTATTAGGTGTTTTAATAGGTACTAGTTTATAAGCCATTCCATCTAACTGTAGGTAATCTTTTAACCATATGTATTCTTCATCTGCATTTGCACCGCCAGTGAAATAAATAGGTCGCTTCCAATCAAAATTATTTAAGATGTCTAACATTAAAAGCCTTGCTTTTGATAAACCTCTATCATCAACAGTAATGTCAATATAATCTACCATTTTATCAGCATCTTTTTGTGCTACTAATCCAGTTTTTAAAGCATTTTCTTTGTTAACAGGAATGCGAATTTTGTTAGTTGGGTAAAATTTTTCCTTAGCCCCATCACCAGCGTCTAAATAAGTAGCATCATTATCACTAGCTATCCAACGCATAAAATCTTTTATGTTAAGTAAAGAATCCTTTAACTGTGGAAGTGGATAGTAGTATGCCATATCCAAGGTTCCGTACTTATATTGATCGTGTGTTAACTGCGACGGAATTGGGTCTGCATCATAGGTTTTCTTTTTCATTTGATCGATGTACCAATCTGTTTGAAAAAGACTTGTGTTTACTATTTTAATATCTCTACGTATACCTTCTACTTGCTGCATGTACCAAAGAGGGAACGTATCGTTGTCTCCAATAGTAAATATAATAGCGTTCGGATCACAACTTTCTAAATACGTTTGTGCATTTAGTTGTGCCAAATAACGGTCAGATCTATCATGATCATCCCAGTTTTGGAAGCCCATTAAAGTAGGAACAGCTAGTAATGAAACTACTGAAACAGCAATGGCAACTACTTTTTTAGGAGCGTATTTTTTAAAGTAATCATAAAGGGCAAGTACTCCAAAGCCAATCCAAATAGCAAACACATAAAACGAACCAACTACCGCATAATCACGTTCACGAGGTTCAAAAGGTTTTGGGTTGGTGTAAAATATAATAGCTAACCCTGTGAATAAAAAGAACAGTGTTAACACATAAAAATTCTTCTTATCTCTATTCAATTGATATAACAAACCAATAAGCCCTAAAATAAAAGGTAAAAAGAAGTAAGTATTACGACCTTTGTTGTTTTTAACATCCTCAGGTAACTTTTGTTGAGAGCCTAAGCGGGCCTCATCAATAAAATCAATACCGCTTAACCAGTTTCCATTTTCAATATCTAAATGTCCTTGAATATCGTTTTGACGACCTACAAAGTTCCACATAAAATAACGCCCGTACATATATCCAAATTGAAAATCAACCATGAATTTTATGTTTTCTAAAAACGTTGGACGTCTTTTACTTCGAGCTGGAATTCCAGCAATACTTTTGTATTGTTGCTCAGAAGCTGGATTTACCATACGAGGAATAAATCCTTTATGTTTACTTGAGTAATTAGGAAGTACGTTTTTGTATTTATTTACAATTACGTATTTACCATCTATTTTTTCATACTTAGGTTTATCGTCTTTATATGGTTTATCAGCATCTTGTTCTCTGTCGTAAGCAATAGAATAGTAATTGTCATAAAAAACATTTGCATCACCGTATTGTTCACGGTTATAATATGCTAGTAGTTCACGCGCACTTGATGGGTTATTCTCATTAATAATGGTATCAGCATTTGCACGAATTGGTAACATTAACCAAGATGAGAATCCAATCATAATAAATAACACAGAAAGCACTAAGGTATTAGCTGTAACCAAGTTCTTTTTACGCGTGTACTTTAACCCGTAAACGAACAACCCGATTAAAACAATTCCAGCAATGATGGTTCCTGAGTTATAAGGCAATCCTACTTGGTTGATAAAAAATAGTTCAGCAACACTAAAGAATTTTAAAGTAAAAGGGAATAAAAATTTAAACACAAACGCTAAAACTAGTATGGCAACTAGGGTTGCAATTGCCGTTGTTTTTATGTTGATGTCTTTATACGTTTTAAAGAAATATACCAAAACGATAGAAGGAATTACTAATAAAGATAGTATGTGAACTCCAAAAGATAACCCAACTACAAAACTGATTAATACCAACCATTTATTTCCTCTAGGAGTATTTAATTCACTTTCCCATCGTAACCCTAACCAAAATAGTAGCGCCATTAAGAAAGAAGACATAGCATACACCTCCCCTTCAACAGCACTAAACCAAAAACTATCAGAAAAAGTATAAGCTAAAGCACCAACTAATCCGCTTCCTAAAACAGCAATAGCTTCATTATTACCTAACTTACCATTTTTAAATGCCATTTTTCTGGCTAAATTGGTAATCGTCCAAAACATGAAAAGGATAGTAAAAGCACTTGCTAACCCTGACATAAAGTTGACCATTTTTGCCAACTGACTAGGGTCACTAGTAAACATAGCGAAAAAAGCACCTAACATTTGAAATAAAGGAGCTCCTGGTGGGTGTCCAACTTCTAAATTTACAGCAGTAGCAATGTACTCTCCACAATCCCATGAACTTACTGTAGGCTCAAGAGTTAAGGTATAGGTAATTAACGCTACGGCAAACGAAACCCATCCTAAAATGATGTTCCACTTTTTATAGTTAAACTCAGTCATAGTTTTTTATCTAGATATAAAGTACGAATGTATTAATTACTTATGATTTTTTACTGAAAACAAAAATATAATTTTGATGAATTCTGTGGCATAACCACCTATTTAAAGTTCTGTTAAATGAAATTTTAAAAGGTTAAAAAAGGAGTAAATGAAAAAAAGCGCAAAAAATTTGCTAAAATAAAACTTTGTTTTATATTTGCACCCGCAATAAGCAATTGGCCTATGGTGTAATGGTAACACACCGGTTTTTGGTACCGATATTCAAGGTTCGAGTCCTTGTAGGCCAACAAAATCCTTACGAACTTCGTGAGGATTTTTTTATAAAAAGTGTTTAATGATTTCTAAATATAAAACTTTGTTTTTATATTTGCACTGTAAACATTGGCCCATGGTGTAATGGTAACACACCGGTTTTTGGTACCGATATTCAAGGTTCGAGTCCTTGTGGGCCAACTAAAAAGTCTTAACTGAATAAGTTAAGGCTTTTGTCTTTTTTAATAAAAATACGTGTCAGTATTTGAGTCAGTAATATAGTAGTTTTTCGTTTAATATTATTTAGTTGAAAGTTTTAATGTAAAAAGTAATTAGTAAGTTGATAGGTGCTTTCTCGACTAAAACTACCCTGATCAATAAGTGGTGTAGGTGTCGTTTGGCATAGAATTAGCTGTTTTTTAAATACTGTGTTTCGCGGCGCTATTTATAATTAATTTAAATAAAAAATCATACATTTGTAATATGCTAAAAGAGGATAAAACACTTATAACCTTACACTCTATTTTATATATTTTGAATAGATTGGGAGGTAAATCTGACTTTTTGAAAGTATTTAAGATATTATATTTTGCTGAAATGAAACATCTTTCAAAATACGGCAGAATGTTTACCGAAAATACTTATAATGCTCTACCTAATGGGCCTGTGCCAGATTATGCTTATGAAGCGTTAAGATTTTTAAGAGGAGATGAAGGGTTTTTAGATTTTGAAGATGCACAGATTTTTAAAGAAAATTTAAGGGTTTATAATAATTATCATATAACATCACTGTCGTCGGAGGATTTAGATGAGCTTTCAATAAGTGAGATTAAATGTTTAGATGAATCAATTAATGATAATAAAGATTTGTCTTTTGGTCAATTGTCTGAAAAATCTCATGGTCCAGCATGGTCTTCAGTGCCTGTGCTTTTTAATGAAATACCTTTTGAAGAAATTGCAAAAGAAGCAAATATGAATGAAGATATGATTAAGTATGCTTTAGAGCAAAAAGACTTAAAAAGAGCCTCTTTTTTGTAAAATATGAATAAAATTTCAGATTTTCTTCCTAAAGGTAGTGAACTCAATAAAAAAACTACATATACAAGTTTAGAAAAAGGTACGGTTTTAAGAATGTTTGTTGATGATACTGATCCTCCTAAGATTAAAAGGTTCATTGTTTTGGGTCTTCATGAAAACAAAATAGCTTTAGGCACATTGTTTATTAATTCAGATTTAAATAAAAACATAAATTATTCTACAGAGCTACAAAGTTTGCAATACGAATTAAAAAGTCAAGATAATACTTTTCTAACCCATGATTCATTTGTTGATTGTTCAACTATTCAACAAAGAGAAAATGAAGATGTTTTAAAAAAAGTAAATGAAGATAATAGTAAGATAATTGGGTATTTGAACCCTGATACTTTTGAAGATATTAGAAAAACTGTTATTAAATCTGAGACGATAAGGGGTAAACATAAAAAGAGATTTGGTCTTTACGATTAGGTTTTAAAGTTACGAAGCTCCTGAAAATAAAATATTTATCTTATTTTATCTACATAGTTTAATCATTCATTTAAGAACTTTATGAGTTGTAAAAGAAGTGGTTTTTAGTTTGAAAATGTGTTTTTTGCGCTTTTTTTAATTAAAGATATCTTTTTATTTGGGTTTGTTTAATCCATTATTTTACTGGTAATCATGATGCTATTTTTTGTAACAAATTCATAAAGCAATCGTCTTCAATTAAAACACTATTATGAAACGAATTGCAACCATCTTTTTCTGTTTCTTTGTGCTAAGTTCTTTTGCGCAAAAACAAAACTTTAAAACGTTTTATCAATCTAATAAAGACAAGGCTGAGGTGTCTTTAAACATACCAAGTTTTTTTGCTAATATGTTTATCTCTGATGAAGATACAGATGAATTTGGAATTTTCTTGAAGAAATCTAAAAACTATAAAATTATGGTATTCAATAACAACATGACTTCAGTACAACAAGATTTTAAAAAGTTTGTAAGAAGAAATAATTTGAAAACTTTAGTGAAAGTAAAGGATGGAAAGGAAAGAGTTACGGTGTATTTTAGAGAAACAAAAGACCGTATTAAAGAAATTATTGTAAATGTTCACGATAAAAGTGACGAAATGGTATTACTAGGAATTAAAACCAACCTTACCATGGATGAATTATCCGCTATGGTAGAAGCCTCTACAAACAACAAAAGCATAGCTTCAAATTAAAAGACTTCTATGTTCCCTGAGCGTAGTCGAAGGGAAGTATATAGATTAGCATTATAAAAAACTCCGACTTTTAAAGTCGGAGTTTTTAAATTAATTTAGTGATACTTTTAAGCTTTCTACTACTTTTTTACTATTTCCAATAAAAATTTGGTTGTTTCCAATAAAAACAGGACGTTTTAAAAACGTGTATTCATCTAAAATATATTGTTTATAATCAGCTTCCGTTAAATGTTGATTTTTCAAATCCATTTCTCTGTATAGTTTTGCGCGCTTGTTAAATAAGCTTTCGTAGCTGTCTGTTAACTCACGCATTGATTCTAGCTGAGCAACTGTAATCGGATTGGTTTTTATTTCTTGTTTTTCAAATCCGTCAAGATTTACTTCTTTTAAAATTCTTCGGCAAGTATCACAAGTTTGTAAAAAATAAACCTTTTTCATCTATGTAACGTTTTATAATGTTTGTTATTCAATACCTTAATTTTATATGTTTGTATTAACCACATAAATTAAATATAATATACCATTAATATATTTTCATGGCTAAATAGGTATCTTTGATGTAGCTAAAATAAGTAGAAAAATGAACAAACAGTTTGAAGTTTTAAAAAGATCAAGAGACTTAGTTTTAAAAAGAATAGAAGAGTTATCATTAGAACAATTGCACATAACCCCTGAAGGATTTAACAATAACATTGCATGGAATGTAGCACATTTAGTAGTTACACAACAATTATTACATTACAAGTTATCAGGATTAAATTGTTTAGCTCCTGATGAGTTAATTGAAGGGTATAAAAAAGGAACTTTTCCAACGAAAGATTTTACCGAAGAAGAATTTGAAGAGGTAAAAGAACTATTAATTGGTTTACCAGATACCTTACAAGAAGATTTTGAAGCAGGGATTTTTACAAAATATCAAGAATACGAAACAAGTACAGGTTTTGTGATAGATTCTTTTGAAAGTGCTGTAGCTTTTAATAATCTACATGAAGGAATGCACTTAGGAATTATCATGAACTTGAGTAAATTGGTTTAAATCTCTAAAAACTTGATGTTTATTCTGAAAAAGACAATAAATGTTAACAGATGAAATTTAATACAAAAACAATTCACGGAGGTCAACAACCTGAAGAAGCTACAGGAGCAGTAATGCCTCCGATTTTTCAAACGTCAACCTATGCGCAATCAAGCCCAGGTGTGAACAAGGGATATGCGTATTCACGTTCAGCGAATCCTACGCGTACTGCTTTAGAAAACGCGTTCGCAGCTCTTGAAAATGGAACACATGGATTTGCGTTCTCTTCTGGTTTATCAGCGATTGATTGTGTGTTACGTACATTAAATCCAGGTGATGAGGTTATTGCAGGGGATGATATTTATGGTGGAACCTACAGAATGTTTACCAACATGTTTGAAAAATATGGACTGAAATTTCGATATGTTGATATGAATGAAGTAGCGAATGTAACCAACGCTATTTCTGAAAACACCAAACTTATTTGGATAGAAACACCTACCAATCCGTTAATGAAGATTGCGGATATTGAGAAAATAACAAAAGCAGTTAAAACGAAAAACGCAGCTATTGTTATAGCGGTAGATAATACTTTTGCAACACCGTATTTACAACGCCCGTTAGATTTGGGCGTTGATATCGTAATGCATTCAGCAACCAAGTATTTAGGAGGGCATTCTGATTTGGTGATGGGAGCTTTAATGACTAAAAATGCTGAGTTAGCAGAACAACTGCACTTTATTCAGTTTGCTGCGGGGGCTATCGCAGGACCTATGGATTCGTTTTTAGCACTACGTGGAGTAAAAACCTTGCATTTACGTATGCAACGTCATTGTGAAAATGGAAAAGCAGTCGCTGAATATTTATCAGCACATCCAAAAGTAAGCGAAGTATTGTATCCAGGTTTAAAAAACCATCCAAATCACGAAATCGCCAAAAAGCAGATGGGTGCTTTTGGAGGCATGGTTTCTTTTCGATTGAAAGATGAAAGTAAGCAAGCTGCTTTAGCTTTTTTAGAAAATACTCAACTATTTACATTAGCAGAATCGCTAGGAGGAGTAGAAAGCTTGGTAAGTCATCCAGTAACCATGACACATGCATCTATTCCGGAAACTGAACGTATGAAAATAGGAATTACCGATTCCTTAATTCGTTTAAGTGTTGGGGTAGAAGATATAGAGGATTTATTAGCCGATTTAGAGCAAGCACTTTCTAAATAAAAAAAACCGAAATACATTGTACTTCGGTTTTTTTCTATTCTACAAAAAGCTAAAATTATTTAGCTGCTGCATATCTTCTTTCTACTTCGTTCCAGTTGATTACTTTGAAGAAAGCTTCGATGTAATCAGGACGACGGTTTTGGTAGTTTAAGTAATAAGCATGTTCCCAAACGTCTAATCCTAAAATAGGAGTTCCGCCACAAGTAACACCTGGCATTAACGGGTTGTCTTGGTTAGGAGTAGAGCAAACTTCTACTTTTCCTCCTTTGTGTACACACAACCAAGCCCATCCTGAACCAAACTGAGTAGCAGCAGCTTTAGAAAAAGCATCGATAAAAGCTTCTTTTGAACCAAACTCAGCTTCAATAGCATCTTTTAATTCTCCAGATAAATAACCTCTATCTTCTGGGTTCATTACTGTCCAAAATAAAGAGTGGTTGTAAAAACCACCACCGTTATTACGAACACCAGCGTTGTTCATATCTAAATTCGTTAAAATGTCTTCGATAGATTTTCCTTCTAAATCAGTACCTTCAATTGCAGCATTTAATTTAGTAGTATATCCGTTGTGGTGCTTGCCATGGTGAATTTCCATAGTTCTAGCGTCTATATTTGGTTCTAAAGCGTCGTAAGCGTATCCTAATTCTGGTAAGTTAAAAGCCATAATTATTTGTTTTTTAATAGATTAATTTTTTCGTTTTTCCGAATGTAAATTTAATTCAAAAAAATAAGGCAAACAACTGTTTGCCTTATGGATAATTTATTTGAGTATAAATAATAACTATTCTTTAATAGACTGGTTTTTCCTCAGCAGAAAACTCAGTCATAAATTCTTCGGCTTTTTCCACGAGCTGATTACTTCCGCAGTAAAAAGGTACACGTTGGTGTAATTCTGTTGGTTTAATATCTAAAATACGAGTAAACCCATCAGAAGCTTTACCTCCTGCTTGCTCACAAATAAACGCCATAGGGTTACATTCATATAGTAAACGTAACTTTCCTTTAGGAGTTATGGCAGTAGCAGGATAAATATAAACTCCACCTTTTATCATATTTCTATGAAAATCTGAAACTAACGACCCTATATAACGAGCTGTGTACGGGCGATTGTCTGCTTCGTTTAATTCTTTACAGTGAATTAAGAAACGCTTCATTCCCTCTTGGAAATGCGTAAAATATCCTTCACTTACTGAGTAAATCCTACCAATCTCAGGATATTGCATGTTTGGATGCGATAAGTAAAAAGTACCAATGGCTGGATTTAACGTAAATCCATTAACACCATTACCAGTAGTAAAAACTAACATAGTTGAAGTACCATAAGCAACATAACCTGCTGCTACTTGCTCGCTACCTTTTTGTAAGAAATCTTCTTTGGTAGCAGGAGTTCCTACAGGAGAAATTCTTCTGTAAATAGAAAAAATAGTTCCTACAGAAACGTTTACATCAATGTTAGACGATCCGTCTAAAGGATCCATTAACAACACATATTTGTTTTCGTTGGCTTTGTTTTGACCTTCAACAACTACAAAATCATCTTCTTCTTCACTAGCTATACCACAAACAATCTCACGATTAATTAATGTTTGCTTGAATAAATCGTTTGCTAAAACATCTAATTTTTGTTGCGCTTCACCTTGTACATTAATATCACCAGCAGCTCCAGTAATATCAACTAATCCAGCTTTTCTAATTTCGTGGTTTACTACTTTGGCAGCTAAACGGATAGAATTTATTAAACGAGATAATTCACCAGAAGAATATTTAAAGTCTTTTTGTTTGCTGATGATAAACTCACCCAGCGTCATATGCTTGTTACTCATGTCAAATTTTTGTGTTGTGCGTACAAAGATGCCAACTTTTATTTAGTATTTTAAATTTTCAACAAAAAAATATGATGTGTTTTAATTTTTTATTTGTTTTATCAGAAAGTTTTAAGAGAGGTATCTTTACCAAAAAAATGAAGAAATGAGTTTTATTATCAGACCAGGAGAGCAAGAAGATGCTCAAGCTATATTAGATTTAATCGTTGAATTGGCTGTTTTTGAAAAAGAACCCGATGCGGTTAAAATTACGGTTGAAGACATCGTTAAAGATGGTTTTTCTGAAAAGCCGAAATTTAAAACCTTTGTAGCTGAAGAAGATACTAAGATTATAGGAATGGCGTTGTTTTATGAACGTTACTCTACATGGAAAGGGAAAGCAATTCATTTAGAAGATTTAATGGTAACTCAATCTAAAAGAGGTATTGGTGCAGGAAAAGCTTTGTATAGTGCTGTTATGGACCACGCACATAAAAATAATTGTAAAAGAGTAGCTTGGGAAGTATTAGATTGGAATACAGGAGCTGTCGATTTTTACAAAAGTACAGGAGCAACGGTATATGATGAGTGGAGAGTATGCCATATGAATGAACAAAGCTTAGAACAATTTTGTAATGAGAATATTTAAGTTTGGGGGAGCATCAGTAAAAGATGCGAATGGAGTAAAAAATGTTGCAAAAGTATTGCAACATGAAGGTACAGAAAATACGTTGGTTGTAATTTCTGCTATGGGAAAAATGACCAATGCTTTTGAGCAAGTGGTAAACGATTATTTCTACAAAAAAGAAAACCTTAAAGATTCTTTGAAATTTGTAGAAGACTTTCATCAAAATATGTTGAATGATTTATTTAGCCCAAATCATGATATATATAATAAAGTAAATCATTTATTTGGTGAATTGAGTGGGTTTATGGCTCGAAACACTTCTAAAGATTATAACTATGTGTACGATCAAATGGTTGGTTTTGGAGAATTACTTTCTACCACTATTGTAAGTGCTTATTTAATTGAAATAGAAGTAGCAAATCAATGGTTAGATGTAAGAGAATACATTAAAACCGATGGTGATTATCGTGATGCAAAAATTGATTGGGAGTTAACCCAACAGCAAATTCAAGAAAAAGTAGATGTATCTAAGCTAAATATTACGCAAGGTTTTTTAGGAGGGTTTGGAACAGAAACAACAACCTTAGGAAGAGAAGGTTCTGATTATACGGCAGGTATTTTTGCGTATTGTTTGGATGCCGATAGTGTTACTATTTGGAAAGATGTGCAAGGAGTATTAAACGCTGACCCTAGAGTGTTTTCTGAAACAGCTTTGTTACAAGAAATCTCGTATACAGAAGCTATTGAAATGGCGTTTTATGGAGCTTCGGTAATTCACCCCAAAACAATTCAACCATTAGAACAAAAAAATATTCCGTTGTATGTACGTTCGTTTGAAGATGTTACAAAATCTGGAACATGTGTTGGAAGAGGAAAAAAAATAACTCCAGAAGTTCCGTGTTTTATCGTAAAGAAGAATCAAATTTTAGTAGCTATTTCAGCAAAGGATTTTTCTTTTATGGTTGAAAATAACATTAGCGATGTTTTTAAGAAGTTACACGATTATAACTTAAAAGTAAATCTAATTCAAAACTCAGCGATTAGCTTTTCTGTTTGTATAGAGGATAAGTACAATAAGTTTGAAGATTTTTACAACGATTTAAAAGGAGCTTATAAAATAAGAGCATACAAAGGAGCCACTTTATATACAATTCGTCACTTTAATGATGAAGCAATAAAAACGATAAGAAAACGAGGAAAATCAATCATTCGTCAAATAAATACTGAAACAGCACAGTTAGTGATTCAAGAAAACATGTAAAGCTTGCAAAAAATCGATTATATTTGCAGTTATGTCAATTGATAACTATGTATGGGATTAGTAACACCTAAAGAAGTTGCAAAAGCAATAGGAACCGACAAATTTGGAGTTTTCGGAACGTTTTCGGGTTGGTTGCTGATGAAAGTTTTGCGAATTTCTACCGCCAATGAAGTTTATAATAAGCATAAGCATAAAAAAGATTTACCTTTTTTAAATGGCTTGTTAGAGGAGTTTCAGATTGAGTTTGAAATTCCAGAAGAAGATTTAAAGCGTATTCCTAAAGAAGGACCGTTTATAACAATTTCTAACCATCCGCTAGGAGGGATAGATGGTATTTTATTATTAAAACTCTTATTAGAGCACAGAGCAGATTATAAGATTATAGCAAATTTTTTATTACATAGAATAGAGCCTTTAAAGCCCTATGTAATGCCAGTAAACCCTTTTGAAAACCATAAAGACGCACAGTCAAGTGTTGCAGGAATAAAAAATGCCTTATTACATTTACAAGAAGGAAGGCCTTTAGGACTTTTTCCTGCCGGAGAAGTATCTACGTATCGTGATGGGAAGTTAATGGTGGATAAAGAATGGGAGCAAGGAGCTGTACGTTTGATAAAAAAAGCAAAAGTACCTGTAATTCCTATTTATTTTCACGCAAAAAACAGTCAACTGTTTTACACACTATCTAAAATTAGTGATACGCTGAGAACAGCAAAACTTCCGTCTGAGTTATTATCTCAAAAAAATAGAATTATTAAAGTAAGAATTGGAAAGCCAATTTCAGTAAAAGACCAAGATACGTTTCCTGAAATACCAGATTTCTACCAGTTTTTACGTAGAAAAACATACATGTTGGCGAATCCGTATGAGAAAGCATCTCCAAAGATATTGTCAACACATAATTTAAAGATTCCTAAGAAAGCCAAAAAAATTATCTCTCAAAAGTCGCCAGATTTATTTGTAAAAGAAGTTGACGCTTTACGAGAAAAAGGAAGTAGATTACTACAAAGCAAGAACTATGAGGTGTTTTTTGCTAGCGCAAAAGAAATACCAAATATTTTACATGAAATAGGGAGATTACGTGAAATTACGTTTAGAGAAGTAGGAGAAGGAACGAATAAAACTATTGATTTAGACAGATTTGATAAATATTACCACCATTTATTTTTATGGGATGACCAACAAAACAGGTTGGTAGGTGCCTATAGAATGGGATTAGGAAAAGATATTTATAAGAAACACGGAGTCAATGGCTTTTATATTCAAACTTTATTTAGAATAGAACCAGAGTTGTACCCAATGATGGAACAAACCATTGAAATGGGACGTGCTTTTATTATTAAAGAATATCAACAAAAACCAATGCCTCTTTTCTTATTATGGAAAGGAATTGTACATGTTACATTGCGTCACCCAGAATATAAATACTTAATGGGTGGGGTAAGTATTAGTAATCAGTTTTCTGAATTTTCAAAATCGTTGATGATTGAGTTTATGAAGTCACATTATTACGATCCGTATGTGGCACAATATATTCGTCCGAAGAAAGAATTTAAGGTGAAATTAAAAGATGCCGATAAAGACTTTGTATTTGATGCTACTGAGGCTGATATGCAAAAGTTTGATAAGATTATAGACGAATTGGAGCCAGGAGAATTACGTATTCCGGTATTAATTAAAAAGTATGTGAAGCAAAACGCACGTTTGGTTGCGTTTAATGTAGATCCTAAGTTTAACAACGCAATTGATGGGTTAATGTATATAAAGGTAGCAGATATACCTGAAAGTACAGTAAAACCTGTCATGGAAGAGTTTCAAGCTGAGTTAGAACGTCGTGCAGCAGAGAACTTAAATAAGTAGAGGCCAAGTTAAAAATAGCATAAACTAAAAAAGCATCGTACTATTCAGTAGTACGATGCTTTTTTAGTTTATGTAAAAGATAATTACTGTTATTTCATAAATTTACTAACTTCTCTTACAATATCGTTTCCGTTAGCAAATAGTAATAAGGCAATTAATAAGATAAATCCTGTAATTTGAGCATACTCTAAGAACTTATCACCTGGTTTTTTACCTGTAATCATTTCCCATAAAGTAAACACCACGTGACCACCGTCTAGAGCAGGAATTGGTAGTAAATTCATAAATCCTAACATGATAGATAAGAATGCTGTAATGTTCCAAAATGCTTGCCAGTTAAACTCTGAAGGGAATATACTTCCAATAGAAATAAACCCACCTAAACCTTTATAAGCACCTGTACTAGGGTTTAAAATCTTTTTCATTTGCTTAACATAGTTGGTTAAGGTTGTCCATGCTTTTTTGGTACCAGCTGGAATAGCTTCTCCAAAAGAATAAGTTTTTTCAGCTAAATTGTAATACCCTAGTTTTTCTAAATCTGTTAAAGGTAAGTTTGTAGCATAAATTCCTAGTTTTCCTTCGTCAGAAACTTTAGCAGGAATAGTAATGTTTTGGCTATTTCGTTTAACAGTAACATTTATTTCTTGTCCTTTTTTACTTTCTAAAATTACTTGAACTTGATCAAAATAAGGAGTAGAAACACCATCAATAGCGGTTATAATATCTTTCTTTTGTAACTCACTTTTGCTATTTGGAGAGTCTTCAGGAACTTGTCCAATTACAAAAGGTTGCCTGTACATTATAAAAGCTCCAGCATCTTTGCCTCTATCAACTAATTTTGAGATAAAATCTGTTGGGATCTCTTTTTCAACAACAGCTCCGTTTCTTTCTATTGTGTAATTAGTACCATTGATGAACTCTAAAGGAAGCTCTCTAAACTTCTCTATTTTTTGTCCGTCAATAGTTAAGATTTTATCTCCTGTTTCTAAACCTAAATCTTTTCCTAATTGATCTTGCACCCAAACACCATCTTTTAAGCTTTCATTTGGTAAGTATTTTTCACCATAAGCCCACATTAAGCAGATGTAAATTAAAATACCAAGTATAAAGTTTACAATAACACCACCTAACATAATAATTAAACGTTGCCATGCTGGTTTAGAACGAAATTCCCACGGTTGCGCAGGTTTTTGCATTTGTTCAGTATCCATGCTTTCATCAATCATTCCCGCAATCTTCACATAACCTCCTAACGGAATCCAACCAATACCATAAACAGTTTCTCCAACTTTCTTTTTAAATAAAGAGAATTTATAATCGAAAAACAGGTAGAATTTTTCTACTCGGGTTTTGAATAATTTGGCGGGAATAAAGTGTCCTAATTCGTGCAAAACGATTAAGAGCGATAAGCTTAAAATAAACTGTGATGCTTTTATTAAAATCTCCATAAATGGTGTTCGTCTAAATTTAAAATCTGACAAATGTACGTTTTTAACAACAGTTGTAAAAGTTTGCACGTAAGTTAGCCTTTGGTTTTAACAAAGTTTTTAGGATAGTGGTTTATAAACGCTGTTTTTAGTCGTATTTTTGTAGAAAATTTTAGTACTGTGGATATTAAATTCTTTAAAAAATCAAAAAGCACCTTAATTTTTATTTTAGTTTTTTGTGCTATTGGAGTTCCTGTTTTTTATCATTTGGTAAAAGTTGATAACAAACTGCCTATTTATAACCCTGCTGATATTAATCCTAAATTGGTGGATAGTTCTGTAAGAAACAGAACAAAAAACCATAGAGTAGGTGAGTTTTCCTTAATTAACCAGAATGGAGATACCATTACGAATGCTGACTATAAAGGAAAGATTTATATAGCCGATTTCTTTTTTACCCGTTGTCAAACTATATGTATTGCCATGGCGTATAATATGAGTGAGTTACAAGAACATTATAAAAAAGATGATGATATTATGTTTTTGTCACATTCTGTAACTCCAGTAATGGATAGCGTACCACAATTACGAAAGTATGCAACTGAAAAAGGGGTGATTGATGGAAAATGGAATGTAACTACAGGAGAAAAGAAACATATTTACAATTTAGCACGTAAGCACTATTTTGCTGTATTGGATGAAGGAGATGGCGGAGAAAGCGATTGGGTTCACACAGAGAATTTTGTGTTAATTGATAAAGAAGGACGCATAAGAGGTTCGTATGATGGAACTAAAAAAGAAAATATGCAGAAAATTATTGATGATATTACACTCCTTAAAGAAGAGTATAAAAAATAATCAATTAAGACGGTCAATAAAAAAGACACGTATGAGTTGAAAAAAAGACCTTGATGTTTTTACAAAAACATCAAGGTCTTTTGGTTAAAACGTCTTGATGAGTTTTACCTCCTATTTCCATCCCCATCAAAGTTCTTGTTTATTTCTTGTTCGGTTTTAACAACCGATACGGCTAACGATAATAACATAATTGCCATAGGTTGCCATGTTAATTCTTTTGATATAAAGGCTAAAACCAACGCTGCAACCAAAGAAATTGCTGAATACTTCATAAACTCTTTTGTGAAAAAAGCATTAGCAAATTGCCAAATAGTATCATTTTTCATAGTTTTATTAGTACGATACCCATAAATAGCATTGATTTTTTTAGGTGGAAAAAAATGAAAAACAATACTGAATAAAAAAAGCAATCCGTTTATAGAAAGCACATAATAAAATGGATTCATGGTTTATTTTTTAATAGAATTTATAATTCCTTTTAACAAGGTGTTTACGTCTGCGTTTTTGGTAAGTCCTGTACGAACAACTACCAAATCTTGACTAGGCAAAATAAACACATTTTGACCTTTATATCCGTTAAAAGAAAACATATTTTTTGGAGCATCAGGATATCTACCACCAGCATTTAACCAAATTTGTGCCCCATACCAACCATTTGAAGTAGGAGTAGGCGTTGTAGCATAGTTTACCCAGTCTTTATCAAACAAATGTTCTCCGTTCCACTCTCCGTTATGTAAGTATAACAAACCAAGTTTAGCCCAATCTCTTGCCGTTGCCCAAGCGTATGAAGAGCCTACAAAGTGGTTGCTCATATCCGTTTCAACAATCATTGAGTTCATGCCTATTTTATCAATCAAACCACTATACCAAAAATCAAGATACTCTTGGTGTGTGTTGAATTTTGTTCGTAAAATACCCGATAATAAATTGGTAGTTCCAGAAGAGTAATTCCAGGTTTTGTTTGGTTTTCCTACCAATGGTTTGTTTACTTGTACCTTGGTCATGTCTTTTTCTAAAAACAACATTTTAGTAACGTCTGAAATAGTGTTATAGTCTTCATTCCATTCCAAACCAGAATTCATTTGTAGTAAATTATGAATCATAATGTTTTTACGATTGTCGTTTTCCCACTCAGGAAATAAGTTGTTTTCTTGAACATCAATTTTTCCTTGACATTTTAAAATTCCAAACAAAGTACCTGTAATGCTTTTGGTCATAGACCAACCTAACTGCTTCGATTCTTTGGTAAAACCAGTGTCATATTTTTCAAAAATAATTTTGTCTTTATATACCACTACTACCGAGCGTGTTTGATTTCTATCATTAAAAATAGTATCAATAGTTTCGTTTAGTTTTGTATAATCAATGTTAGCGAAAATAGTGTCTTTATGATCTGCATTTCCATAAGGGAAAGGAGTGATATTATCAGGTTTTGAACGTTTTGGAGTAAGCTGAGGTTTGGTAACATCAAAATCATCAGTAACCAACACAGCACCAATACCTTCTCTGTACACAGCTTTTCTTTTTAGTAATCCATATACTGAACCTGTAGCTGATTTTTCTTCTGTATTAATTTTATCAGAAGTAATATTTATAGGAGAAAAATTGTTGTCGTTTGCATCGGTAAAAGCTAAACTTCTTCCTGCCAAAAATACTGATGAAGCGGTGTTTTTAGCAGAGTACCCAGCCAAAATATTTAACTTAGGGTAGTTGTAAAAAATAGCGATTGTTAAGGCAATTAAAACAAGTAGAAGGATTCTTTTTAAAATTTTCATGTGACAGGTTTATAGCAAATGTAAGAATTTAATTGTTTGATGTTTGTATTTGAAACGCAAGCCCTACCTTTGTGCTAAATTTGATATTTTACATGTTTAGTATAGATAAAATTCGAGCTGATTTTCCTATTTTAAATAGAGAAGTACATGGGAAAAAATTAGTGTATTTAGATAACGGAGCAACTTCGCAAACACCACAAGTAGTAATTGATGCAATTGTAGATTACTACTCTAATTACAATGCAAATATTCATAGAGGTGTACATACATTAAGTCAGGAAGCGACTGATAAGTATGAAGAAGCAAGAATTAAGGTTCAAAAACATTTCAACGCGAAACATTCGTATGAAATCATTTTAACTTCAGGTACAACACATGGAGTTAATATTGTGGCATCTGGTTTTGCATCTATTTTAGAAGAAGGAGATGAAATAATTGTTTCTGCCTTAGAACACCATTCTAACATTGTGCCTTGGCAAATGTTATGCGAAAAAACAGGAGCTATTTTAAAGGTAATTCCGATGGATGAAGATGGTTCTTTACGCATGGATATATACCACGAATTATTGAATCCAAAAACAAAATTAGTTTTTTGTAACCACGTATCGAATGCATTGGGAACAATTAACCCTATAAAAGAAATTATTCATGCTGCACATAAGCTTGGTGCTTATGTGTTGATTGATGGCGCACAAGCAGTACCGCATATAAAACCAGATGTACAGGCGTTAGATGCTGATTTTTATGTGGCTTCTGCTCATAAAATGTGCGGACCAACAGGTGTTGGAATGTTGTATGGTAAAGAAGAATTACTGAAATTGTTGCCGCCATATCAAGGAGGAGGAGAAATGATTGAAACCGTAACTTTTGAAAAAACAACCTATGCTGGGTTGCCCCATAAATTTGAAGCAGGAACACCAAATATTTGTGGAGGTATTGCTTTTGGTGTTGCTGTAGATTATATGAACTCAGTTGGTTTTTCTAATATAGAAAAACAAGAAAACGAACTGTTATCGTATGCAACGCAAGAGTTAGAAAAAATAGAAGGGTTGAAAATCTACGGAACGTCAAATAAAACATCAGTAATATCTTTTAATTTAGAAGGAATCCATCCGTATGATGTTGGAGCAATTTTAGATAAACTAGGAGTAGCGGTTCGTACAGGTCACCATTGTGCACAACCTATTATGGATTTTTATTGTATTCCAGGAACAGTGAGAGCTTCTTTTTCTTTTTATAATACGAAAGAAGAAGTAGATGTATTGGTAAACGCAGTTAAGAAAGCGCAAATGATGTTAAGTTAAAAGAATTTAGCAAAAGAATATAAAAAAGCCTCCATTTGGAGGCTTTTTTAGTTTATAATAGTTTTTTTACTAATCTCTCGACATAAATATTTGTAATACATACCAGAATAATAACATTAAAGAAGCAAACAAACCTAATGCTGCAGGAATGTAATCATCTGTAGAGAATTTGTTAACTAAGTTAGATGTTTGATATAAAATAGAACCAGCTGCTAACACACACATTCCAACAGAAAACCATAAACCTAAATTAAATCCGAATAAAGCACCAGCTACTATTAATCCGATAGCGATAAAGAATCCAACAGATAGTCCAGCTCTAATAAAAGAAAAATCCTTTTTAGTAATAAAAACGATTGATGAAATTCCAACAAACAATGATAACGTAACAATTCCGGCTTGTTTTATAACATCAAAATTATTGGTATAAGAAATAGCAATGTAAATTAAAGGGATAAAAATAAATGCTTCAGCAAAGATATACCCTGAATATGCTAAGTATTGTAAGTTTTTGTCAGAAGTTTTTAAGGCAGTACTTTCTGCATAGTTTGTAATTAACATAAAACCACCCAGTAACAATAACCATTTATAACCTTGGGTCATTGATAAGGCAAATTCAACAATCGTAGCACTTTGTAAAAATAAATATTCAAAAAAAACAAACAATAATACACCACCAGCAACATGTGCATAGGTTTTCTTGTAAAAAGCAATTCTGTCAGTTTCTGAGACTTGTGCAACAAGCACTTTTGGTTCAAATGAGTTTTCCATAATTAATTTTTTAAATACGATGTAAAGATAATTTTTTTGAAGGAACTTTAAACTTCTTTAAATACTAAAACAGCAAGTTTTTGTTACTTTTAACAAAAAATAATTTTACATTTTGAAAAACATTAAATTTCCAACTCCGCATACTATTTTATTATTAATTGCAGGGTTGGTGGCTATTCTAACATGGTTTGTACCAGCAGGTAAGTTTGATACGCTACAGTATCAGAAAAACAATAATTCATTTACGTATTCACACTTAGAGGAAGAGAAAACAATAAAAGCAAGTCAAGAAACATTAGAAGGCTTAGGAATTAAAATTCCATTAGAAAAGTTTACCAATGGTGATATTGCAAAACCAATCAGTGTACCAGGAACGTATACTCAGCTAGACCCAAAACCACAGGGTTTTTTAGACTTTTTTAAATCGCCAATAAAAGGAATCATTCAATCGTCAGATATTATTTTATTTGTCCTTATTTTAGGAGGAATTATAGGAATAATGAATTTCACAGGTGCTTTTGATGCTGGAATAGCTTGGTTAGCAAAAACATTGAAAGGAAAAGAGTACTGGCTTATATTTGTGGTAACGACCTTAATAGCTGTGGGAGGTACAACTTTTGGGTTGGCAGAAGAAACCATCGCCTTTTATCCAATACTAATCCCCATATTTTTAGCAGCAAAATACGATGCTATAGTAGCTTTAGCTTGTGTGTATATTGGGTCATCTATAGGTACAATGTGTTCAACGGTGAATCCGTTTAGTGTTATTATTGCTTCAGATGCAGCAGGAATTAATTGGACTACTGGTTTTACAGGGAGGTTGTTAATGCTAATTGGAGGAGTTATTATTTGTGTAATTTATATTTTACGTTATGCAAACAAAGTTCAAAAAGACCCAACAAAATCCATTATTTACGATCAAAAAGAAATGATTGAAAGTCTTTTTGGCAGTTCAACATCAAGTACACATAGCTTAACAGGTAGACTACGAATTATACTAACCATTTTTACCATGTGTTTTGTAATTATGATTTATGGAGTATCTCGTTTAGGATGGTGGTTTGAAGAAATGACTGTGGTGTTTTTAATAGGTGCTATTTTAATAGGTTTTTTAGCTAAGATGAAAGAAGAAAACTTTGTAAACACGTTTATTAAAGGAGCAGGAGATTTATTAGGAGTTGCTTTTATTATCGGTATTGCACGAGGGGTTTCCGTATTAATGGAACAAGGATTGATAAGTGACACAATTTTGCAACACGCAAGCGAGTTTACTACAGGAATGCCTAAAGGAATTTTTGCCAATGTAATGTTATTCATTTATTCAGGACTATCATTTTTTATTCCAAGTTCATCAGGAATGGCAGTATTAACAATGCCCATCATGTCTCCGTTGGCAGATACTGTTGGAGTAGGTAGAGAAGTAATTGTAAATACGTATCAATATGGTATGGGGTTGTTTGCTTTTATCAATCCAACAGGCTTAATTTTAGCATCTTTAGCCATTGTGAAAGTAGGATATGATAAATGGTTAAAGTTTGTAATTCCGTTAGTAATTATCTTAACAATTTTTACAATGCTAGTTTTAACCGCTCAAGTATACCTGTAAAGAATGAAACAAATTTATGCGCTGTTTTTCTTGATTCTTTTCTTCGGATGCAAGCCACAAACTAAACTGACCAATATGAAAAAGAAAATTGTAATCGCTCACAGAGGAGCCTCAGGATACTTACCAGAACACACGATGGAAGCTAAAGCCATGGCGTATGCAATGAATCCTGATTATATAGAACAAGATCTAGTATTAAGTAAAGATGATGTTCCTGTAGTGATTCATGATATTTATTTGGAAGACGTTACTGATGTTGCTGAAAAATATCCAGAAAGAAAACGGAAAGACAAACGTTTTTATGTAATTGATTTTACGTTTGAAGAACTGCAAAAACTGAATGTAACAGAACGTTTTAATCCGAAAACAGGAGAACAAATATATCCGAATCGATTTCCGAAGGGAAGAGGCAACTTTAAATTACACTCTTTACAAGAGGAAATAGAGTTAATTCAAGGACTAAACGCTTCCACAGGAAAAAATATCGGAATTTATCCAGAAATTAAAAACCCAGCATTTCATCATAAATATGGAAAAGATATTGCTAAAATTTCGTTGGATATCCTTTCAAGCTATGGCTACAAAACAAAGAACGATAAATGTATGTTTCAATGTTTTGATGCGAAAGAATTGGAAAGAGTTCGAAAAGGATTAAAATCTGACTTGTTTTTAGTACAATTAATTGAGTTCCCTGAGGAAACCAAAGAATTAGCACATTTCGCATCATATGCAGACGGGTTGGGGCCTTGGTACACGCAAATTTTAGATAAAAAAGTAGGAGAGAAGTGGCAGTTTACAACACTAGTTAAAGATGCTCACAAACTAGGGTTACAAGTGCATCCATATACTTTTAGAGCAGATCAATTGGATGAATTCTCTTCTTTTGAAGAAATGATGCAAGTACTGTTTTTTGAAGCAAATGTTGATGGTGGTTTTACCGATTTTCCAGATAAAATGCTTGCTTTCTTATCTAAATAATTACCTTATATGTAACTTACTAATGAAAATTCAAATGACTTAATAAGCCAGTGTTTGAAAAAATACTAGGCTTTAGTAATATTACTAACAAAAATAATTTTGTGACTGTGAATCAGTCTCTTTAAGGAGGTATAATTTTTAAATTATACCTCCTTATTTTATAAATAGTTCCCTTGTACTTCAACTTTGCCTTACTAAAAACTTAATATTTGTATTCATCCTGTTTGAAAAAATTGATCTGAACACCCTTTTAAATTTACTAAAAAAAGGAGCAAAAAAACACATCTAATTGACATAGAAAGGAGTAAGCCGAAAATCCTATAGTAAACAGAGTAGGTAACCAAATAAATAGTTAATTATGAATTCAAAAATGAAATCATTAAAAGAGTTTGAATTGTCTCAAAATGAGATGGACACAACTAAAGGAGGTCTTTATTATGGACATGGGGTTTATTGGAGAGAAGAAAGAGAGGCAGACTACGTAGGAAGTTTTAATATCGGAACCTATGTAGATGGTATGAATATGGGAACTGATGGTTATAAAGATTAATTAGCCCTTAAATAACCCATTCTGCTAATTCTATTTTGACAGAATGGGTTAACATAGTTGAAGTATGATATTAATATTATCTATAGAACAAGATGAAAGTACCATTGATATAATAAGATGGCTTTACTACTTAAAAGAAGATTTTATATTACTTAACAATAATGAGTTTATAAATAGTATAACAGTAAATATAAACACCTCTGAGGTTTTTATTACTACTAAAGATGTAACTGTAAACTTTAATGAAGTTACCTCAGTTTGGTATCGAAGAGGAAACTTTACGCTGTATGATTGCATTGAGATGAAAGATTTTATTGGAGACAAAATAACGGAGTTTTACAATGAAGAAAAAAAAGATTTATTTGAGTATTTACATTTTTTACTGAGTCAAAAGCCTTCTATAAATAATTATAACTTTAAAAAAGTTAATAAACTTATTGTATTAACAATAGCAAAACAATTAGGATTGTGCATCCCTAAAACCACAATTACAAACCAAAAAAGTGTTTTAGAAGAAGATAAATTGTTAATTACAAAGCCTATTAATGACCCTATTAGTTTGTATGGAGATACTTATTGGTTTCCCACGTACACAACATCAATAACTGCAGAAAAAGCAAGTTTATTTGATGACTCTTTTGGAATTAGTTTGTTTCAAGAAAATATTAAAAAAACACTAGAAATACGTAGTTATTTTTTGGACGGTGAGTTTTATTCAATGGCAATTTTTTCTCAGTTAGATGAACAAACTAAAACAGATTTTAGATGTTATAACAATCAAAAACCAAATAGAACAATTCCGTTTAACCTACCTTTAGACATAGAAACAAAATTAAAAACGTTAGCAGAAAAGCTCAATTTAGCTAGTTGTTCTTTCGATTTAATTTATACACCCTGTAAGCAGTATGTTTTCTTGGAGGTAAACCCCATTGGGCAATTTGGTATGGTTTCTTATCCTTGTAATTATTATTTAGAAGAAAAAATAGCACACAAACTTAAAAATTATGATACCTCAAAAAGAAGCTCAGCAGTTATTAGATAAAACGAAAGAAGAGTATAAAAAGAAATTACCCGCAATAATCTATTTGTCAGAAATAAAACCTATCAGTAATAGTTCAATGTCGTTGATTCATAATAGAATACCAATAGATAAATACCATGATAGGTACGCTTTAAAAAGAAGTTTTTACAAGCCAATAACGATACAATATCCTATAAATGAATAACAGCGATAAATACGTAAGAATGTTTTCTAATTGTATTCCTGTTTCAGGGAGAGATAAATCAGCTATTTATGATTTACAAAGAAAACAAATGTTTAATATTCCAAACGATTTGTATAACTTCATTAAGTTGTTTGAAAAATATACTATTTCGGAAATATTTGAATTGTGTGGTAAAGATAATAAGCAAGTCGTAGAAGAGTACTTTCAGTTTTTGATAGCTAAAGAACTTACATTTTTAATAGATAAAGATGAACTAGCGTTATTTCCTAAATTGAATATGAATTGGGCGTCCCCAGCTAAAATATCAAATGCAATTATTGAAATAAGTGAAATAACATATCCTTTTTTTGATGAAATATTAAAATGCCTTACAGCATTAGGCTGTGAATATTTGTATATTAAAATATGTATTCCTAAATCTTATAATGTTATTAAAGATATTGTGGGAAAATTAACTACTTCTTCTATTTTTTCTGTTGTTTTTGAAGCAAAATATAATAAAGATGAAAGAATTGTTGATTATGAACAACTTGTAGCTGAAAACAAACGGATAGAAACTATTTTTCTGCTAAGTGAAGCACAGTTAAAAACAACGTCTTCAAAAATTATTATAACGTCACCTAACAAATTTGTAAATAGAAAGGAATGTTTTTTCACGGTAAATATTTCTTTGTTTACAGAGTCTCAAAAGTACAATGCTTATTTTAATAAAAAGATTTTTATAAATAAGGAGGGGAATTTGCTCAACGCTCCAGAAACAGAAGAGGTATTCGGAAATATAACAAGTGTAACTTTTGAAGACTTGGAAAAGATTACAGATTCAGAACAATTTCAAAAGTACTGGAGAGTTAATAAAGATGCAATAAATGAATGTAAAGATTGTGAGTTACGTTATATGTGTGTAGATAATAGAGTACCCCAAAAATCTGAAGAAGGAAGTTATTTCTTTACATCAAAATGTGAGTTGAGAGTATAGAATTGTTTTAAGCTAAACAGTAACCTCAATTAGTTTGTTTCTATACACTGACAGTAATTTAGATTTAGAAATAAAACCAACATACACTCCGTTTTTTACAACAGGTAAATTCCATGCGCCACTTTCTTTAAATTTTTGCATTACTTTTTCTGTACCATCATCATAAAAAATAATGGCAGGAGGTATTTTCATAATGTCTTTAACGGTAGTCGTTTCATATAATTCTTGATTGAACATCATAGGACGAATATCATCCAATAGAACAATTCCTCTAAATTTATTATCACTATCAACTACAGGAAAAATATTTCGTTTCGATTTAGAAACAGCTTGTTTTAGCATTTCCCCCAAAGTCATATCAGGGTGAATTTTAATAAAGTTCTTTTCGATAATTTTACTAACCTTCATCATCATCATTACATTTTTGTCTTTGTTGTGTGTAATAAGTTCCCCACGTTCAGCTAGTTCTATAGTGTAAATGGAATTAGATACAAAGTATTTAGTGATGGCATAAGAAACCGCAGAAACAAGCATCAGAGGAACAAACAGATCATATCCTCCAGTAATTTCGGCAATTAAGAAAATTGCGGTTAGCGGAGCGTGTAAAACACCAGCCATTAGGCCTGTCATACCAATCAACGTAAAATTAGTTTCTGAGACATCAAATCCGAATTGGTTGATAATTTTAGCCGTAACATTTCCTAAGGAACTTCCCATAACGAGTGTAGGAATAAAAATACCACCAACTCCACCAGCAGCAAAAGTAGTAGTCATGGCAATTACTTTAAAAACTCCAATGATTAACAGAAAAACAATAACCATCCAAACATTATCAAAATCAATGTTATAATGAATGCTTTTAAGAGCAGCACTAGCATTCTCAGATAATAAGTTATTGATAATTCCGTATCCTTCACCAAATAGCGGCGGAATTAGAAAGAGCATTATACCAATGGCAATTCCACCAAAAATTAGTCGCTTAAAAGGATTATATTTTTTGAAGAAATTAATGATTCTAAAATATATTTTAGAAAAATATACAGAAGAGAACCCTGTAAAAATAGCCAAAGCAATGTAAAAAATAAGGTCGTTAATTTCAAAGGCATCTTGTAGTCGTACACTAAATAATACATCTTTTCCTAAAAAAAAATACGAAGTAATTACCGCAGAAACGGATGCTAATAATAACGGAACTAAGGATGCAAAAGCAAGGTCTAAGCTAAAAATTTCCACTGCAAAAATAATAGCGGCAATGGGAGCTTTGAACATTGACGACATCGCGCCGGCGGTAGCACAACCAATTAATAACATACGAGTTCTCATATTCATATGAAATAATTGCGCAACCCCAGAACCTAAGGCGGCACCTGTACTAACAGCTGGACCTTGTAACCCTACTGAACCTCCAAAACCAACAGTTATGGGAGCTGTAATTAAAGAAGCATAAATCTTATAACGCTCTATAATTCCATTTTTTTTAGAAATAGATTGTAGGGTGGTAGAAACACCATGACCAATATCTTTTTTGATGAGGTATTTTTTAATGTAATAGACTAAGAATAATCCTAAAATAGGGAAGATGAAGTATAAAGAATGATGATAGTCTTTAATAAGTCCGTCTTCTAAAATACGATGAAAGTAAAAAGTAAGGTTTTTAAGAATTAAGGTACCAATACCTGCCAAAAAACCTACTAAAACGCTTAAAATATATACGAATTGTCGTTCAGAGATATGTTTGTACCTCCAAATTAATATTTTTTTATAAGCTTCCTTAGATGATGGCATTGTTTTCTAGATTCTTAGTTAATTTTTGAAAAGCTAGTTAAGAATATTTAAAGATACTATCCTCTTTTTGATTTATTAAATAAAAATTTAATTATACAATTAATCGAACTCCGCCTAACTCTTCAACCTTGTAAGGAAACTTATCGCTTGGAGCACCTATAAACATAAAATTAATAGGAATTCTCCACTTTTTAGATAACTCTTTAATTAGCTCGGGGCTAAACTTCCCCTGAATAACTTGAAAGTTTACTTTAATCTTGGGATATTCTCTATCTAGAAAAGTGATCTCATTAGGTAAGTTTTCAGGAATTGTATCCCCTTTGTCAAGAGCTAATACAATTCTTATCTTTTTTGTATGCTCATTTTTAATAATGTATAACATAACCTTATTGAGAGTAGCAATATTATCTCCTTTTGTGAAAAAGACAAATTCTTGATCGTTTATTTTATTAATGGTTTGGGTAATTTTTTTATCCGTACTTGAAACCAGTCGCCTTAGAGGATTAAAAATAGCATAAATTATTTGTAGCACTAATTTTAATAAAACAGTACGGTTTAGCATAATTATGATAAAAATTATAGTAGGGATAAAATAATTTAAAAATACAGACGTGTTGCTAGGTAAACCATCTTTAGGTTCCATTAAAATATTACCTATTAAAGCGCATAATACAGCAACTATGGCTAACAGAACAGAAGCCCAAGTTGCTTTTTCAGGCCTAGGCAATTGATTTCTCCTTATTTTTAATAAGATGTTTCCTATAGCAAATAATGCCATTACCGATAAAAAAGAAATAGTATACACACCAGCTAATAAGGCAACATTTCCATTCGTTATTAGTAATACAGAAACAGCTAGAATAAAAAATAAAATAATAATTCGGTAAGAACTCCCTCTTTTATTCTTTTTTAAAAAGAATTGCGGCATAATTCGGTCTAAAGTCATACGTTCTAACAAACCAGTAACACCTACAAAGCTTGTTAAAACAGCTCCGCTTAATACTAAAAAAGCATCTATAGCAATAATTGCAGCAACCCATTCACCACCAACAAAATCTCCCATCTGAACTAACAAAGTGTTTTGATAGTCTGAGCTCTGTAAAACAGGAATAGCGAAAAGAGACAACGCGAAAACAGCCATTAAAGGGTTAATGATGCTTACAATTACCCACATGTTTTTTAATGTTTTAGGAAACACTCCTTTTTGTTGTTCTTCAACAAAATTTGCAGAACTTTCGAAACCAGAAACTCCTAACATCGAAGCGGCAAAACCAAAAAAAATAGCATACCAAATACTGTTTTCGGATTGATGATTCCAGTTGTTAAAAAGTATATCAATTCCGTTTTGAGACAAATAAAAGAGAATAAAAAAAGCAAGTACAAGTAACGATAGTAAATGAAATAAAAAAATCCCAACAGCAACTTTAGCTGATTCTGTTATGCCACCAATAGTTAATAAAGCAAAAAATAATAAAAGCCCAATAGTGGTTATAATTATAGGCATTGAAGGAATTAGATGGTGTAAGTAATGAATTGCTTCATTGGCAGAAATTACTGCAGTTGCCATATAAGAAAGTATGGTAAGGGTTGCAGCAAAAGAAGCCATTAACTTACTTGTAGTATTAAGTAAAGCGTTGTAAGTGCCACCATTTAAAGGAATTGCACCAACTACTTCGCCATATATTTTCCTAAATAAAAATAGGACTACAGATACTATTAAAAGAGTTATCCATGCATACTGACCAGCAAAGGCAATAGCTAATGCCGATACATACAAAACAGAAGAGCTAATGTCGTTACCACAAATAGCAGTTGATTCTAATTCATTTAACTTTTTAGAAACAGATTGCTTCATGATATCTTATTGATTTGTTTTCGTGAAGTTTAACCTTTCTCATGACGTACATTAAAGGTAATAAAAAAACCTGCAAATTTTGCAGGGTTTCTATCTTTATTCTTTTACATCTAGTTTGATGCTTAGTTCTCGTAGTTGTTCATCATCTATAGTTGCAGGTGCATCAATCATTACATCGCGTCCTGAATTGTTTTTAGGGAAGGCAATAAAATCTCGAATGGTTTCTTGTCCTCCTAAAATAGCTACCAATCTATCCAATCCAAAAGCTAAACCTCCGTGTGGTGGCGCTCCGTATTCAAAAGCATCCATTAAGAACCCGAATTGCGCTTTTGCTTCTTCTTCGGTAAACCCTAAATGCTTAAACATGATTGCCTGAGTCTCTTTATCGTGAATTCTAATAGATCCTCCACCAATTTCGTTTCCGTTTAACACTAAATCATAAGCGTTTGCTTTTACAGCTCCTGGATCAGTATCTAATAATGCTAACTGACCTGGTTTTGGAGAAGTAAATGGGTGGTGCATTGCGTGGTAATGCCCTGTTTCTTCATCTAATTCTAGTAATGGGAAATCGATAACCCATAATGGTGCAAACTCATCAGGTTTACGTAAACCTAAACGCTCTGCCATTTCCATACGTAAAGCACTCAATTGTGCGCGAACTTTGTTAGTATTTCCTGAAAGCACACAAATTAAATCCCCAGCCTTCGCTCCAGTAGCTTCAGCCCATTTTGCTAAATCTTCTTGGTCGTAGAATTTATCTACTGAAGATTTAAAGCTTCCGTCTTCGTTACACTTTACATATACCATTCCTAAAGCTCCTACTTGCGGACGCTTTACCCAATCGATTAACTTATCTATTTCTTTACGAGTGTATGAAGCTCCTCCTGGAACAGCAATACCTACTACTAATTCTGCTGAATTGAATACTTTAAAGTCTTTGTGTTGTGCAACCTCATTTAACTCACCAAACTCCATTCCAAAACGGATATCTGGTTTGTCATTTCCGTATTTACGCATTGCTTCATCAAACGTAATTCTTGGGAATTTCTCTACGTCAACGTCGTTGATTTCTTTCAATAAATGACGTGTCATTCCTTCAAAAATCTCTAAAATATCTTCTTGTTCAACGAATGCAATTTCACAGTCTATCTGTGTGAATTCTGGTTGACGGTCGGCACGTAAATCTTCATCTCTAAAACACTTTACAATTTGGAAGTATTTATCCATACCACCTACCATTAATAACTGTTTAAAAGTTTGTGGCGATTGTGGTAAGGCATAAAACTGACCTGCATTCATACGAGAAGGCACTAAGAAATCACGTGCTCCTTCTGGAGTAGATTTAATTAAATATGGGGTTTCCACATCTATAAATCCTTTGTCAGATAAATATTTGCGAACTTCCATTGATACTTTATGACGGAAAACCAAGCTGTTTTTTACTGGGTTACGACGAATATCTAAATAACGATATTTCATACGTAAATCTTCACCACCATCAGTTTCATCTTCAATGGTAAAAGGTGGTAATTTAGCTTCGTTTAAAACCTCTAAGCTAGATACTAAAACTTCTACATCACCTGTTGGAATGTTAGCATTTTTAGATTGACGCTCAATAACTTTACCCGTTACTTGTACTACAAATTCACGTCCTAAGGTCTTTGCTTTATCCATTAACTCTTTAGAAGTACGTTCTTCGTCGAAAATTAATTGTGTAATTCCGTAACGATCACGTAAATCTACCCAAATCATAAAACCTTTATCACGTGATTTTTGTACCCAACCAGAAAGGGTTACTTCAGTATTGATGTGCGATGCTCTTAACTCGCCACAAGTATGCGTTCTGTACATTTCTTGAAATTTTAGCTGTGCAAATTTAACTATAAATGTTAGTCTGTAAAAAATTACTACGACTTAGTTTTTATGACTTTAAATCATTTGTTTTGCAGTGTAAAACCTTTTTCAAATGACATTAGACGTATTTAAACAAACCATACGAAATACACCAAAAAAAGTTGAGTTTTCTGACACTATTTCGGTGATTGAAAATTTATATAATTTTACACCTACTGCCTTTAAAAATGGAGGTTTATACAATGAAGCTAAAAAAAATCAAGGTTCATGTAAAGTGTTTTCTTTCGCGATACAGCAGAAGTTTAGTATAGAAGAAACCTTGGCTTGTTTTGGACAGTATTACTTTGAAGATGTTTTAAAAAAACCTGAAGGAACAGATCATCAAAACATTAGAAATTTTATAAAAACTGGTTTTGAAGGCCTATTTTTTGAAGGAGAGGTGCTAAAAAAACGTTAAGGATTTTCTAGAGAATTAGTCTACTTCTTCTATCTCAAATAAATGCTCCCCAGTAGTATTAAAAGCCTAAGGTTACTTTTTGTAAAGTAATTAGGGCTTTGTTTTTTATTGATTTTTTCGTAAATTATTGGGTAATTTGATGGGGTATGAGATGTTCTGTTATGTTTTTGGTATTGTTTGTCACTATTTTTTTATTAGTGCTAATAGCTTTGGGTTTTACTAATATAGGCTTTGGTTGGATGTTTGTGCTTACAGTTATCGGTCAATTACTAGTAGTGTTAATGGTTTACAAAGTACTACGAGATCAATATACTACGGATAAAACCTTTGAAGATTTTTATGAAGATTATCCGATAGGGAGAGAGTAAAATTATATTTAAAAAGTGTACTTTTAAAGCCACAAAATCCCGTTATGCTAAAAAAAATCTACCTATTACCTATCCTTTTATTACTTCTAAGTTGTAAGAATGAACCAACAGTACCTGTTTTAAACTCTTCTAACTATTTTGATGTTTTAAATGAAGAATTTACTGGCGATTTGGCTTATGAAACTACTTCTTTTGTAGAAAAATATTGGCGTGTTGTTGGTAATACAGGTTTTAATAAAAGTGTGTACAAAATTGCTGAAGAATTAGAAAAGTCAGGATTTGTTAAAGAAGATAGCGCTACGAGTAATGATGTGTTAACCTACAGAATAGAAAAAAGACCCTTAAAAAATCCTACTTGGGAATCTGTGAATGCTTCTGTAAATATAGTTGGGGAAAATATTCCTCTTTTACAGCATAGCACTAATAGAAATATGATTGCTTTAAATTCTTATAGTACGCCTAAAGAAGGAATAACTGGTGAAGTAGTATACGTTAAAGACTTAAAAAAGTTAAAAGACATCAACGTTAAAGGAAAGATTGTTTTTGTAGAAACATATCCTCACGTAATATTTAAGCAAGCTATTGTAAAAGGAGGTGCTTTGGGATTAATTACCTATAGTAATCCAAAATATTTACAGCCTCAAAAAAACACCACTTCTATTCAATTTAGAACTATCCCGTTAAATGAAAAAGTAAAATCTTGGGCAATTGCGATGTCTTACAAGGCTAAAGAAAAATTAAAAGCAGAACTCTCAAAAGGAAAAGTATCCTTAAAAGTAACTATTGAAACCAACATTTATCCATCAGAAGAATTGACAATTGTTGCTGATATAAAAGGGAATAAGGAACCTAAAGAACGTTTGGTTTTTAGTGCTCATATACAAGAACCTGGTGCAAATGACAATGCTACAGGTGTTGGTGTTGCTTTAGAAATGGCTACACTTACAGCTGAACTTATCAAAAACAAGATATTTGTACCCAATAGAACCTTAACTTTTTTATGGGGTGACGAAATTGTTTCAACAAACAGGTATGTGAAAGAAGATAGCATAAGGGCAAAAGATATTAAATGGGGGATCTCTTTAGATATGGTTGGAGAAGATACTGAAAAAACTGGCGGTACTTTTTTAATTGAAAAAATGCCTGATCCTAGTGCTATTTGGACAAGAGGTAATGATAAACATACCGAATGGGGTGGAATAAAAATGAAGTTAGAAGAAATGAAACCTCATTATTTAAATGATTTTTTAATCGATAAATTCAAGGAGCAAGGGAAAAGAACAAATTGGGTAGTGAATACAAATCCGTTTGAAGGTGGTAGCGATCATGTACCTTTTTTAAAGAAAAACATTCCTAGTGTTTTATTCTGGCATTTTACCGACCAATTTTATCATACCGATAACGATCGAATTGATAAAGTGTCTCAAAAAACGCTTAAAAACGTTGGGGTAGCTTCATTAGCTTCTGCTTATACTTTATTAAATGCAAATAATACTACAGCTAAATCAATATTGTTAAATATTGAGAAATCAGCCATATCAAGGCTTCAAGAAGAGCAAAGACAAAGTGAAATAGCATTAAAAAAAGGAGATTCTTTATCAACTCAATTATCAATTATTTCAGCATGGAAAGATTGGTATATCAATTCGACTAAAACAACGTTAGATATTGTAAAGGATTCAACAAAACATCAAGAATATATAAAAGAGACATCTAAAAAAATAGATTCTTTATCTTCTAAGATAATTGAAGAGCTTAAACGTGTTAAAAAGCATTCGCTTTTAACTTCTGAAAATACTTTTTAGCTTCTTTTTTAACTTTAGGAGCTAAGATTAGTGTTGAAATTACTGTTGGAATTGCCATCAAAGCATAGGCGCTATCAATTAAGTTAATTACAAAGTCTAATTTGATGATAGAGGCAACTGCAATTGTAAAAATATAAATGTAGTTGTAATTCTTTCCAATTTTAGTATTGGTTAAAAAGCTTAAACAGCTCAATCCGTAAAAAGAGTAGGTAAACAACGTTGAAAAAGCAAAAATCAATACGCAAATAGTTAAAATAACACTTCCTATACTGTGAGGAAGTACAGCATCAAAAGCAGCCAAGGTCATTGAAATTCCGTTACCTTCAAAACCTTTCCAAACACCTGAAGCTAAAATAGCTAATGCAGTTAAGGAACAAACTAACAAAGTGTCAATAGCAGGCCCTAACATGGCAACCAATCCTTCACGAATAGGTTCTTTTGTTTTAGCTGTTCCGTGCATCATAGGTGCAGTACCCAAACCAGCTTCATTAGAAAATGCAGCACGTTTTACTCCCGTAATTATCAATGCTCCTAAAGCACCACCCAAAACAGATTTTCCTGTAAAAGCATCTTCAAAAATTAAAGAAAAAATCGCAGGAACTTGTTCTAATCTTAAAAACAAAATGGTTAAGACTGTAAGAAGGTACACCACAACCATGACAGGAACTAATTTTCCAGCGACACTACCAATTCGTTTAATTCCTCCAAAAATTACCATCGATACAATAATTGCTGTGGTGATACCTAATAATAATTTAGCCGTAAAATGATTGGTTTCTTGTATTTGAAAAACATCTACCAGTGTTTGCGTGAGTTGGTTTGCTTGAAAAGCAGGTAGCGTTCCTATTAATCCTGCCGCAGAGAAGAATAGTGCCAAAGGTTTCCATTTTTTTCCTAATCCTTCTGTAATTACATACATCGGACCTCCTTTTACATTTCCATTTTCATCTGTTCCGCGGTACATTACTGATAAGCTACAGGTAAAAAATTTGGTAGCCATACCTACAAAAGCACTCACCCACATCCAAAAAATAGCACCAGGACCTCCAGTTGCAATAGCAATGGCAACTCCACTAATGTTTCCCATACCTACGGTAGCTGCAATAGCAGATGATAAAGCTTCATAGTGAGATAAATCTCCTGGAGAATCAGCTTTGTCATATTTTCCTCTTAAAATAGCAATAGCATGACCGATATATCTAAATGGAATTAATCCTGAATAAATAAAGAGGTATAAACCGCCACCAATAAGTAATATTAATAAAGGGATTCCCCATACCCAAGAAGAAAATTGAGCAACTAAGTCTTGAATGCTTGCAAACATAAAGTGATATTTTAATCGAAAGTACTAAAAGTGAATACAAAAGAAAGAACGATAGTTGTTAATTCACAACTATCGTTCTTTTGTGAATTTTATATGTGTCATATTTATTTACAAACAATACCTTTTTTTTCTAAGAATTCGATATCTCTTAAAAAGTCTTCTTGGATTGTTTCTGCCTGAAAAATAAAGGTTTTATCGTGTAGTCTGTTATTTTCAAAAAAAGTCACCTGAAAACGATTGTCTAAATCAAATAACTCAGGTTGCATTAGTTCAAAATTTTGATAACTGTTTGCAGGAAGTTTGTCTATTTTTCTTCTGAAAACTGAAGTGGTTTTAGTGTCTGAGAAGCCTTGTGAAACAATTACGACCATTTCTAAATCGACATCTTTTTTGTTTAGAATATATACATTCCAATCTTCTTTATTGTCAATTTCATTGGTTTCTAAAACTACTGCAATTTCTACACCTGTTACTTTAGGGATTTCAATATCTTTTTTCATCAAATACTTCTTTAAAAGGAAAGACGAAAGTTTAGTGCTTTCGTCTTTTATTTTGTTTGAGCTTATCTTAAAATTATATCACTGATTTAAATTGTTCTAAGAAACGTTTATCATTTTCGTAGAACATACGAATATCTGGAATTTGGTATAATAACATAGCAATACGCTCAATACCCATTCCAAATGCGTAACCGCTATATTTTGTAGGATCGATATTACAGTTTTTTAATACATTTGGGTCTACCATACCACATCCCATAATTTCTAACCAACCTGTTCCCTTAGTAATTCTGTAATCGGTTTCAGTTTCTAACCCCCAGTAAATATCTACTTCAGCACTTGGCTCAGTGAACGGGAAGTATGACGGACGTAAACGTATTTTAGATTTACCAAACATTTCTTTGGTAAAGTATAATAAGGTTTGTTTTAAATCGGCAAAAGAAACGTCAGTATCTATATATAACCCCTCTACTTGGTGGAAAATACAGTGTGCACGAGCAGAAATATCTTCGTTTCTAAACACACGACCTGGAGATATTGTACGAATTGGAGGTTCGTTGTTTTCCATATAACGTACCTGTACTGATGAGGTATGTGTTCTTAATAACGTGTCAGGATTTTTTTCAATAAAAAATGTATCCTGCATATCACGAGCTGGGTGATATTCTGGTAAATTTAAAGCAGTAAAGTTGTGCCAATCATCTTCAATCTCTGGTCCTTCAGAAACAGTAAAACCAATACGGTTAAAAACTTCGATGATTTGGTTTTTAACCAAAGAAATTGGGTGACGAGAACCTAAATTAATAGGCTCAGAAGGACGAGTTAAGTCTCCATAAACACCTTTTTCTTCAACAGCATTTTCAATAGCTTCTTTTAAAGTGCTTACTTTTTCTTCAGCAGAGTTTTTAAGTAAATTTATGGTTTGTCCAAACTCTTTCTTTTGGTCGTTAGGTACATTTTTAAACTCAGCAAATAAATCTTTTAAAATCCCCTTGCTTCCTAAGTATTTAATTCTAAATGTTTCAATTTCTTCTTTTGAAGTGGTATTAAAAGCATTTACCTCTCCAATCAATTCTTTTACCTTGTCTAACATAATCTTTCCAAAAGTTAAGGTGCAAATTTACGTTTTTTTGTGTAAAAAAAAGGACTTTTGATTGTGTTTGCAGAAACACCAATAAAATAAGGGAAATAAACAGAAAAATAGAAATTAACGAGTAGTAAAATAATTATATTTGCATAGTAAAATTGTTAATATTATAAAATAACAGAACAACAACTAAGTTTATGGAATCTAAGATACAAGAATTTATGGATTACGTAAAAGAGCGTAATACATATGAACCAGAGTTTTTGCAAGCTGTACATGAAGTAGCAGAAACAGTAATTCCGTTTATAGAAAATAATCCAAAATATCAAGGTAAGAAATTACTTGAGCGTATGGTTGAACCTGAACGTACTATTATGTTTAGAGTGCCTTGGGTTGATGATAACGGAGAAACTCAAGTAAACAGAGGGTATAGAGTTGAGTTTAACTCAGCAATTGGTCCTTATAAAGGAGGGTTACGTTTTCATCCTTCAGTAAACTTATCAATCTTAAAATTTTTAGGATTTGAGCAAGTTTTCAAAAACTCATTAACAACCTTACCAATGGGTGGTGGTAAAGGAGGATCAGACTTTAACCCTAAAGGAAAATCTGACCGTGAAGTAATGGCTTTTTGTCAATCATTTATGACAGAATTAGCACGTCATATTGGTCCTGATACTGATGTTCCTGCTGGAGATATTGGTGTTGGAGGTCGTGAAATTGGTTACATGTTTGGTCAATACAAGCGTTTACGTAATGAATTTACTGGAGTGTTAACTGGTAAAGGGGCTTCTTGGGGAGGTTCATTAATTCGTCCTGAAGCTACTGGTTATGGTGATGTTTACTTTGCGGAGAATATGTTAAAAACTAAAGGAGATTCTTTTGAAGGAAAAACCGTAGTTGTTTCTGGTTCTGGTAACGTAGCGCAATATGCTACTGAGAAAGCGACTCAATTAGGAGGTAAGGTTGTAACATTATCTGATTCTTCAGGATACATTTATGACGAAGCTGGTATAGATGCCGAAAAATTAGCTTTTATACAAGAGCTAAAGAACGTAAAACGTGGAAGAATTCACGAATATGTTGAGAAGTATCCATCAGCAAAATTCTTTAAAGGAGAAAGACCTTGGGGAACTAAGTGTGAAGTAGCTTTACCATGTGCAACTCAAAATGAGTTAAATGGAGATGAAGCAAAAGCATTAGTTGATAATGGATGTATTTGTGTTGCGGAAGGAGCAAACATGCCATCTACTCCAGAAGCTATTGAAGTATTCCAAAATGCAAAAATTTTATTTGCACCAGGTAAAGCTTCAAATGCAGGAGGTGTAGCAACATCTGGTTTAGAGATGTCTCAAAACTCTTTACGTTTGTCTTGGACTCGTGAAGAAGTAGATACTAAATTACATTCTATTATGAATAACATTCATGAAGCTTGTGTAAAATATGGTACAGAAGAAGATGGATATGTTGATTATGTAAAGGGAGCAAATATTGCTGGTTTTGTTAAGGTTGCTGATGCAATGTTGGATCAAGGAGCGGTATAATTTTATAAATAATAACATTAAAGCCTCATAGAAATATTTCTATGAGGCTTTTTTATTAGGGGATAATCGGTAAGTAATTACTTACTACTACTTTTCTGTATAGTTAAAGGCATATTATAAATATGGTTTTTTAACTTTAATTCATTATTTATAAATTTATAATTTAATCTGCTTTTTACATAGTGACATACTTGTTCAGTTTTGCAGTTAACATTCAAAATAACGATTTCTCCGTTTTTGTTTATTAAAAATTCTACGGTAGTTTTTACTTCTTTATCTAGAACAAAGTTAGGGTTGCCTAATAGTTGAACAATTTTTGTTCTAATTTGATGTTTTGCAGGATTTTCGTTTGTTGAAAATACTGAAGTACTCATTAGAGTGACGAACATTAATACAAATAACTTTTTCATTTTTTAGAGATTTAGGGTTTGTTTTAAGTTTATTTATTAGAATTTAACGATGTAAAAATATTGTAAATGAGTTTTTTAATTGGTTTTTATTGATTAATAAAGTATTGTTTTAAAGTAAACTATACTTAAGTTTTATTCTCTTTTACACTTTGTTAATATTGAAGATGTTCCTCTTTTTCACCTTTCTTTTTTGATGAGCTTTAAATAATTCAATAATTTTTATTAATATCAATAAACTTGTTTTTAGTTTTTATGTAATTCGTTAATTATTAAGGTTAGCTTTATGTTATTAGCTTCTTGCATTTTTGTATTTTCGGTACGCAAACAATTTTTAAATGACATCAAATAGGAGAAGAAATAGGTTCACAGTTGCTTTTTATAATGTTGAAAATTTATTTGACACTGTTGACAATCCCAATACTTATGATAATGATTTTACACCAAACGGTAAATTAAAATGGGGCAAGAAAAAGTATCATCATAAATTGAGAAAAATAACATCTGTTATTAGTCAATTAGGTAATAATCAATCTGCATATCCACCAGTTATTATTGGATTGGTTGAGGTTGAAAATGCTATGGTCGTAAACGATTTAGTGAAGCATAAAAACCTGTCAAAATTTAATTATGATTACGTTCATTACGATTCACCAGATGAAAGAGGTATTGATGTTGCTTTGATGTATAATAAAGACTTTTTTGAGGTAATATCTTCCGAAACACATCCACTTTTGTTAACAGATAATAGAGGAGAAGTAGATTATACTCGCGATTTATTAGTGGTTAAAGGTATGTTTAATGATGAATTAGTACACGTTTTAGTTAACCACTGGCCTTCACGTAGAGAAGGGGAGACTGAAAGTGAAAAGAATAGAATAAAAGCCGCTCAATTAACTCGAAGTGTTATGGATAAGATTAAAGAGGAAGAAAGTGCTCCTAAATTTATTGTTATGGGAGATTTTAATGATGATCCAACTAATAAAAGCATTAAAGAGTATTTAATATCAGATGATTTGTACAATCCTATGAAGCCGTTATATGAAAGAGGGATAGGAACAACAACTCATTATAAAAAATGGCATTTGTTTGATCAAATTATGTTTTCAAAAGCTTTTTTTAATGTGAATGAGAGCAAACATAGTTTTTTAAATGCGAAAATTTATAATAAAGATTGGCTAAAAATATACAAAGGAAAGTATAAAGGAAGTCCATTTAGAACTTTTATAGGACCTTTTTATAAAGGTGGTTTTTCAGATCATTTCCCTATATATGTAACTTTTGAAAAAGAGACATAAAAAAATCCTGAGAAAACTCTCAGGATTTGATTTTTGAATAAAATCAATTGTTACTCTACAGTAACTGACTTTGCTAAGTTTCTTGGTTGATCAACATTTTTATCTAACATTACTGCTATGTGGTATGATAGTAATTGAAATGGTATTGTTGTTAATAAAGGAGAAAAAGCTTCTTCTGTATCTGGAATTTCAATAACATGGTCAGCTATTTCCTTTACTGTTTCATCACCTTCTGTTACGATTGCTACTATTTTTCCACTACGAGATTTAATCTCTTGAATGTTACTTACTACCTTCTCATAATGACCTCTGCTTGTTGCAATAACAAAAACAGGCATATTTTCATCAATCAAGGCAATAGGCCCATGCTTCATTTCTGCAGCAGGATACCCTTCAGCATGAATGTAAGAGATTTCTTTTAGTTTTAAAGCTCCTTCTAAAGCGACAGGAAAATTAAACCCTCTACCTAAATATAAACAGTTTTTAGCGTCTTTGTAAACACTTGCTATTTCCTTAACCTGATCATCAATTTGTAATAGCTTTTCAACCTGATTAGGAATTTGCTGCATCGTTTGTAAATAAGTATTCACTGCCGATGTAGATAAGGTTCCTTTAGCTTGTGCTAATTTCAAAGCAATTAGAGAAAGTACAGTTATTTGTGTTGTAAATGCTTTGGTTGATGCTACTCCAATTTCTGGACCTGCATGCGTATAAGCACCAGCATGAGTTTCTCTTGCAATAGAAGACCCTACTACGTTACATATACCAAATACAAAAGCTCCTTTAGATTTAGCAAGTTTAATAGCTGCTAAAGTATCAGCTGTTTCTCCAGACTGAGAAATAGCAATCACTACATCTTTTGGAGTAATAATAGGGTTGCGATATCTAAATTCAGAGGCGTATTCAACTTCAACAGGAATACGAGCCATATCTTCAAAAAGATATTCTCCAACCAAACCTGCATGCCAAGAAGTGCCACAAGCTACAATAATAATTCTGTCTGCATTTAAGAATTTAGACATATTATCATCAACACCTGCCATCTTTATAATCCCTTCGTTGGCTAGCATTCTACCTCTATAAGTATCTATAATAGCTTTAGGTTGTTCGTATATTTCCTTTAACATAAAGTGATCGTAACCACCTTTCTCTATCTGTTCAAGGCTTAACTGTAGTTTCTGAATGTTCGCATCAATTTCTTTGTCGTTATCTATTTTACGAACTTTAATTCCTTTGTCCTTTTTTATAATAGCTAATTCACCATCTTCAAGGTAAATTGCATTTTTTGTATATTCAATAAAAGGAGAGGCATCAGAAGCAACAAAAAACTCTTTGTTGTTTTTTCCAACACCAATAGCAATAGGACTTCCTAATCTAGCAACAACTATTTCGTTAGGTTTTGTTTTGTCAAAAACAGCAATTGCGTAAGCGCCGATTACATTAGTTAAGGCTAATTGAACAGCTTTTCCTAATTTACAACCTTCACTTTTTTTTATTTCTTCAATAAGGTTTACTAAAACCTCAGTATCTGTATCGCTTTTAAATTCATAACCTCTAGAGGTTAATTCCTTCTTAATGGTGTCATAATTTTCTATAATTCCATTATGAACAATTACAAGGTTCCCAGATTGAGAAAAATGAGGATGGGAATTTACGTCATTAGGAACGCCATGGGTTGCCCAACGAGTATGTCCAATACCTATTTTACCATTTTTTCTTTTTTCTTCTTTGTTTGTAATTGTTTCTAAGTCAGAAACTTTCCCTTTGGTTTTTGATAAGTGCATTGTTTCACCATCATACATCATGATTCCAGCACTATCATAACCTCTGTACTCTAAACGCTTTAATCCATTAATTACAATTGGATAAGCTTCTCTATGTCCAATATATCCAGTAATTCCACACATAACAACTTACTTTTCTTTTGAATATGATATTTTTAAAATAGCTCTTTTAGTTCCGTTAGCGGTTTCATTTCCATCTAATAATGTTACAGCTCTAGGGTTCCAGTTATAGGGTTTAACGGTGGTTGTTATAGCATTATTGTTAACAGGAGTATCTGTGGGATTATAGACTTTTAAAACTAAAGGATCTGCAGTTGTATTTTCTTCGCCTGATAATAATTTAGAAATGTAATCGGTAATTCTAAAAGTATATTTTTCAGGATTTTTATCTTCAGTTTTCTCTAAAAGACCTCCAAAAGAAGTAGGGTCAACATAAGCATCTGTTAACTGTGTTGGTGAAATACCTCCTGTTTCATTTTCTTTATTTTGATATAAAAATAACTGTTGAGGAATGATATCAGCATCGTTATTAACCGTCTGATTTATATAAAAAGTAAGAGAAGCATCATTAATTAACCAATTGTTGCTTTTTAATTCTTGAACTTTTGTCTCATCTAAAATTTTAACTTCTGCAATGCTTCCAGCTGTTCCTTGAACAACAAAGTTATTGGCAGGAGCTGAATTTGTAACCGGAGTCATTTTATAATGACTATTCCTTACACCAGCTAGAGGAAAAGAGTACTTTTTTTGAAGAGTATCTTTTACTGTAGTACCATCTACTTCAGATATAGTATAGTGAAAATCTACAGATGGAGTAGGTGAAGAAGCTAGATTTAAAGGAACTAGTGATCCATCACTTCCTGTAGCGACTATTTTAATTCCTCTAAAATAATTGTCAAAAGCTTCTTTAGATGCAAATTCTCCACTGTGAAACTTATCCCAAAATAAAGCTTTCATTTTTGGCATATCCAAAGGAATTGCTAAAAATGGAACTTTAAGTTTCTGAGAGTTTATAGCTCTAATAGTATCTTTATATGTAGTTGTGCCTGTTAATGAAGAAGACCTGTCAACTCTATCAAAGATAAATGTAGTATCTGTAGCTTTAGGTTTTAATTCATAAATGCCACCTTCGCTTAATACATTACTTCCTAAGTATTCTTTATCAGAAAAGAAAGTATTCCTTTTAGATGGATCACTTGGGTTTAATGTGTTTAAATAAGTCTCATTTTCCAGTACTTGAATAGAGGTAGCGACATCAGGGTTTCCTAAAATTGAATCTAATTTAAAGCTTGTCACTCCATCAGTAGTACCCGTAGAAGTAGCTTGGTAAGGAATTTTTAAGATAACCTTATCGAGGTTAAATACAGTAGTATCTGTATCTTTATTGTTTAAGTTTGAAATGTATCCAAGTTGAGAAATTATAGAAGCCTCAATTTTTTCTGCATTAGGATTGTTATATACTCCTAACCAATAATCACTAATAGTAGCGTTAATATTGTCAGCTTGTACACTCTCAATATTTTTTGGGGTTATTTGAACATCTAATAAGATTTCTCCTGTTTCAAACTTATCGTTGTTAACAACGTTTGTTCCAACGTCACTAAAATCTTTTTCACACGATGTAATAGTTGCTAAACATAGCAAGCTAATACTAAGTACACCAATTTTTCTAATCATTATTCGCTTAATTCTAAAACGTTTCCTTTATAAAATTCTAAATATGCTTCAGTTAAAGTTTCCTCTGATTGAAAGTCTAATACTTTTACATTGCTTTCATCAATGAAAGTTTCAATTTCTTCAGGCAAAACCTCGCTACCTTTTATAATAGCATCTGAATTTTCAATAGCGCTTTTTAAAATATTAATATGACTTGGTGTTTCAATTGTAGTTACTTTAGAGTCTTCAATCTTATCAAAGCGAACTTTGTTAGCTAACTCCTTATTCAAATCTTCAATATCGCTATTGTAAAGCGAAGTTACAATCTTGCTTTCAGCAAACAATGGTTCTTCTTTATAAAATTCTCTTAAATATAATGGGAGTAATGAAGCCATCCATCCGTGAACATGAATAATGTCTGGAGCCCAGTTTAACTTTTTAACAGTTTCAATAACACCTTTGGCGAAGAAAATCATACGCTCATCGTTATCATCGAATAGTTTGTCATCTTCGTCAGAATACACAGCTTTACGTTTAAAGTATTCGTCATTATCAATAAAATATACTTGCATCCTTTCTTTAGGTATAGAAGCAACTTTAATTATTAAAGGCATATCCATGTCATTAATAATTAAGTTCATACCTGATAGGCGAATAACTTCATGCAATTGATGCCTTCGCTCGTTAATTACCCCAAATCGAGGCATGAATATACGGGTTTGAATTCCTTTAGAATGTGCATTTTTAGCAACGTTAAATGCGGTAGACGATAATTCTGTTTCTGGTAAATATGGTGTTACCTCTGATGAAACATATAAAACTCTCTTATCCTTCATTAAATCGGTCTCTTTTATTGAATGTGCAAAAATACGAAATTTAATGCAAAAATCGTGTTAAATTGCTAATTTTGCATGCATTTCAATAAAATAACAATGAAAATTTTCACAAGAAAATCCGAAATAAAAGAGTTTTTATCCACGTTAAAAAAGAATAAAAAATCTATCGGATTTGTCCCAACTATGGGAGCTCTACACCAAGGGCATTTATCACTCATTAAGAGAGCGAAAAAAAAGAATGATATTGCTGTAGTTAGCATTTTTGTAAACCCTACACAGTTTGATAATAAAGAAGATTTAGATAAATATCCCAAGACATACGAGAGTGATGTAGCGTTGTTAGAGTCTGTTAATTGTGACGTGTTATTTTTTCCTACAGTAGAAGAAATTTATGCTGAAAAGGTAGCTTCTGAAAACTTCAATTTTGATGGGTTAGAACACCAAATGGAAGGAAAGTTCAGAGATGGTCATTTTGATGGAGTTGGAACAATTGTAAAAGCTTTTTTTGAAATTATTGAGCCAGATACCGCTTATTTTGGAAAAAAAGATTTTCAGCAATTGCAAATCATTAAGAAGTTAGTTGAGAAATACAAACTCCCAGTAAAAATTAAAGGAAGACCTATTTTTAGAGAGGAAGATGGATTGGCAATGAGTTCTCGAAATACTCGCTTAAGCAAAAAGTATAGAGAAGTAGCTCCTTTTATTTATAAAACGTTAAAAAAAGCAAAAAAGAAATTTGGTGTAAAAAATCCAGAGGAGTTAACTAAATGGGTTGAAAAACAATTCAAAAAACATCCATTATTGGAGTTGGAGTATTTTACCATTGCAGAAGAAAAAACACTACAAACAGTAACAGAGGTTAAAGGAAATAAAAAACATCGTGCTTTTATTGCTGTTTTTGCTGGAGACATTCGCTTAATAGATAATATTCGTTTAAAGAATAATTAATTGCTTTTTAGTGTTAAGTGTAAGGTTTGTAGTAATGTTAAAATCATCTAAAAACAACTTAGTATTCATTAAAAAACAACTATTTTTGCAGCATGTTAGTACAAGTAGTAAAATCTAAAATACACCGTGTTAAGGTAACTAATGCGGATTTAAATTATATAGGAAGCATTACCATTGACGAAGATTTAATGGATGCTGCTGGGATTATTGAAGGAGAACGTGTTCAAATTGTGAATAACAATAACGGAGAACGTTTAGAAACGTATGCAATTCCAGGTCCAAGAAAAAGTGGTGAAATCACATTGAATGGGGCTGCAGCACGTAGAGTTCAAAAAGGAGATATACTTATTTTAATTGTGTATGCTTTTATGGAATTAGAAGAAGCCAAAAAGTTTAAACCACAATTAGTATTTCCTAACGAAGAAAACAACTTGCTAGAATAGTTTGAGTTTATCAGTCAAAAAAATCACAAAAATACTATTACCTCTCATCTTGGGAGGTTTTTTAGTTTGGTATTCATTGTCAAAAATTTCAATTGAAACCTTAGTCCAATATTTTAAAGATGCTAATTACGGATGGATAGCTCTAGGGCTGTTCTTTGGAATTTTAAGTCATCTATCTCGTGCTTATCGTTGGAAGTTTTTATTGGAGCCAATGGGCTATAAACCAGATTTTGGTAATAGTACTATGGCAGTTTTAGTAGCATATTTAGTAAATTATGCAGTACCAAGAGCAGGGGAGGTATCTCGAGCAGCAGTGATGACTAACTATGAAAACATTCCGTTTGAAAAAGGTTTTGGTACTATTGTTGCCGAACGAATGGCAGATTTAATTATGATGCTTAGCATTATAGTAATCACACTTTTTGTGCAATTTGACTTTATTTATGAATTACTGATTAAAAATTTTGATCCGATAAAAATTGGGATTCTTTTAGGAGGTTTAGTGTTGATATTTGTAATTTTCACACGTTTTGTAAAGAGAGCACAATCAGGGATCGGACTAAAAATCAAAAATTTTGTAGTCGGGTTAATCGAAGGTGTTACTAGTATTTTGAAAATGCAACATAAATGGGCGTTCATTTTTCATACGGTATTTATTTGGGTAATGTATGTACTGATGTTTTGGGCAACGATTCCAGCAATTAATGGATTACACGTTCCATTAGGAGGTGTTTTAATTGGGTTTATAGCTGGAGGATTTAGTATTGCAGCAACTAATGGAGGTGTCGGTTTGTATCCAATTGCAGTAGCTGGAGCTTTAGCACTATTTGGAATTGCAGAAGAACCTGCAACCGCTTTTGGATGGATTATGTGGACTGCTCAAACAGCTATGATTATTGTGTTTGGTGGATTGGCATTTTTACTGTTACCTATTTATAATAGAAATAAAAAGTAATAGGGCGTTTCCTTTTAGGTCTCGCTTTTTTTGTTTTAAGAACAAAAAGAGCTCAAACAATTACTGTAATTGCTAACGCTGTACATACTAAGTAAAAAGAAAAATTCAAAGTATTTTTAACTTTGAAACTTGTAACTTTGAAATTTTCAAACTCAAAAAATGGCTAAAACCAAAACAACTTTTTTCTGTCAAAACTGTGGAGCGCAACATGCACAATGGGTAGGACAATGTGGCTCGTGTAAACAATGGAATACTATTGTTGAAGAAGTAATTCAAAAAGAAGAAAAAAGAAGTTGGAAATCGCCTGAAAATAAGCAAAAAAGAGTAGCAAAACCTTTGCGAGTTGAAGATATTCAACTCAATCCAGAAGAACGTTTTGGAACTAAAAATCAAGAGTTAGACACTGTTTTGGGTGGCGGATTGGTGAAAGGAGCGGTAGTGTTATTAGGTGGAGAGCCAGGAATTGGTAAATCTACCTTATTGTTACAAATCGCCTTACAAATTTCGCAAAAAGTTTTGTATGTATCTGGGGAAGAAAGCCAATCGCAGATAAAAATGCGTGCTGAGCGTGTAGAAGGAAAAAACCCTAACTGTTTAATTCTTACCGAAACCAATACCCAACAGATATTTAAAGATATAGAAGAAGTTCAGCCCGATGTGTTGGTAATCGATTCTATCCAAACTCTGCATACCAATTCTATTGAAGCTTCACCAGGAAGTATATCACAAATACGAGAAACATCCGCAGAACTCATCAAATTTGCGAAAGAAACAGCAACTCCAGTGTTGTTAATAGGGCATATTAATAAAGAAGGGCATATTGCGGGGCCAAAGATTTTAGAACACATGGTAGATGTGGTGTTGCAATTTGAAGGAGACCGAAATCATACTTATCGAATTTTACGCTCGCAAAAAAACCGTTTTGGTTCTACGGCTGAATTAGGAATCTACGAAATGTTATCAGATGGATTGAGAGAAGTATCCAATCCTTCAGAAATTTTAATCTCTAAAAAAGATGCCGATTTAAGTGGAACTGCTATTGCGTCAACGTTGGAAGGAATTCGACCGTTGATGATCGAAATTCAAGCATTGGTTTCTACAGCTGTTTACGGAACGCCACAACGAACTACAACGGGTTACAACCTGAAGCGCTTGCACATGATTTTGGCAGTGTTAGAAAAACGTGCGGGGTTCAAATTAGGAGCTAAAGATGTGTTTTTAAATGTAACGGGAGGAATTCATGTAGACGATCCTGCGATAGATTTAGCGGTAGTAGCAGCGATTTTATCATCAAATCAAGATTTAGCCATTAATCCAGATGTGTGTTTTGCAGCTGAAGTTGGTTTAGCAGGAGAAATTCGTCCAGTTTCTAAAATAGATCAACGAATTACTGAAGCTGAAAAGTTAGGGTATAAAACCTTTGTAACTTCAAAATACAATAAGATTACGAGCAAAAATCATTCTATAAAACTGATTTTAGTAAGTAAGATTGAAGAGGCTTTTGCTACCTTGTTTGCTTAGAAAATTAATTATAAACCTAAATATTTTAAAAAATGAAAAAGAATTTATTTATCCCTCTTGTAATGTTAATGTTTTTTGGATTTGCTTCTTGTTCTTCTTCGGTAGAAGATGAAGATTTAAGTCTAGGAGATTACGCTATGAAAGTAACTATTAATGGAGAAGTCTATGAGATGAATAATGCTTTGGGGACAAAGAAGGCGTCTAACAGTATAAATACTAATTATCCAAATGATAAATTTATTTACTTGCAAGGAACTTTACTACCTAAAGAAGTAAATATGTGGATTAATAGAGAGCATTTGGTTGCGGGAAAAACAATAGAAATAAATAGAGAAAGTGTAGATAATGATACTTATATAAAGTATATAGATTTATTAGATGATGATTTACAAGTAACGGTATCAGGAAGTATAACAATAACATTGGTTGATAGTGATAAGAAAGTAGTGAAAGGTACTTTTGAGTTGGATGTTGAGAACTATGATTCTCCTGGAGTAATAGCTCATAGACTAAGAGATGGTAGCTTTGCTTATACTTTCGAATAAAAGAAAGAATTAAAGAGAATCTTTTTAGGTTCTCTTTTTTTGTTTAAAAGAACATGATGATTATTATCGATTAATAGAACAAACTATTCTTTTTTCTTTCCAAAAAGTCTGTTGAAAAATCCTTTAATTCCCTTTTCTCTGTATGGAGGACAGTCAATAGAGGAAGATATTTCTTCTGGTATCTCAAAAGAGGTTAAATATTTATTTCTTAATTCAGGGTTGTTTTCTATTTCCTTCAAAATATTGGCTACAATAGGTAATGCTAATGAAGAACCTGAACCACTTCCACTAGTAAAATGTATGTCGTTTTTAGAAGTCCCAACCCAAGTTCCGAGAACAATATTCGGTGTGTACGCCATAAACCAAGCATTGGTATAATTTTGTGCAGTACCTGTTTTACTGGCTAACGGACTTTTGATTTTATACGTACTTCTTATTTTAGCGCCAGTTCCTCGTTCAACAGCTTGTTGTAAAATAGTGGTTAAGGTTTGTGCGCTTTCTTTAGTGAATACTCTTTCGGATTTTTTCGCTTCGCTTTCATAAATAATATTTCCTTCCTTGTCGGTAATTTTATGAATCATGTATAAATCATTCATTTCACCTTTATTGGCAAAAGCACCGTAAGCTCTTGTGGTTTCAAAAAGTGATAAATCTAAAGTTCCTAAAGCAATAGAAGGAGTGTCGTCAGTAATTTTTGGGAATAGTAACTTTTCACAAGTGTCAATCAGCCACTCTTTTTCTAGTTTAAAATATAGATTAACACTAGGAATGTTCATCGATTTAATTAAGGCATACCACATGGCAACTTTTTTATCGGGAGTAGTGCTATGGTCAGCATTTTGTGGCTTCCAGTTATCGTATTCAGAATAGGTTTTTTCTTCATTTTCAAAATAATCACACGGAGAAATTCCATTTTCCAGTGCCGTAGCATACAAAAACGGTTTAAAAGCTGAGGCTATTTGGCGGTGCGATAGCACCATGTCAAAAGGAAGTGTGTTAAAGTTATTTCCACCCACCCAACTAATTACCGCACCATTATTCGGATTCGTAACCAAAACAGAAGCATTTAGCATTTTATCATAATACCAAAGGCTATCAATTTTATTACCAGTAATGGTTTTTGTACTGTCCCAATCAAATAGTTGAATAGTTCTCTTTTGTTTATCTTTTTCTGTGAATTGTTGCTTTTTTAACCATCTATTTTTTAGTCTGTTTGAAGCTAGTTCTTTATCTAATTGTTGTTGTTTGACGATGAGCTGCTCTTTAGCAGATTTTTCCGCAATTTTTTGAATATCATAATTCAGTGTTGTATGAATTTTTAATCCGTCGGTTTCTAAGTTATAGTTGCTGTTAGAAGCCTCATTGCTCTTTTTTATGAGTTCAGCAGCTTTTTTCTTTACCTGATAGGTAAAATAACCCGCAGTTGTATTTATATCAAGGTTATGATAGTTGAGTGTAATAGGTAGTTTTTGTAAGCTATCGGTAGCTTCATTGCTTAAATACGTTTCGTTATTCATTAATTGAAGAACCGTATTACGACGTTTTTTAGCATTTTCTGGATTTAATCTTGGGTTGTAATAGGTGTTGGCTTTTAACATCCCCACTAATACAGCTGATTCTTCGATGTTTAATTCGCTAACAGATTTATTAAAAAATCGATTAGCAGCTGATTCTACCCCAAAATTGTTTTCTCCAAAAGGAACCGAATTCAAATACAACAATAAGATTTCATCTTTGGAATATAAATTTTCCATTCGACTAGCAATGATAAGCTCTTTAATTTTATTGATTGGCATGCTTAAAAAACCATGGTATTGCCTACCGTATAGGTTTTTAATTAACTGTTGTGTAATGGTACTTCCGCCACCACCTGAGGCATCTTGTAGTAAAATACTTCTAAAGAAAACACGGGCATAACTTTGACCGTCGTATCCGTTGTGTGAATAGAATCGTTTATCCTCTGTAGCAATGAGTGCTTCTTTTAAGTGATTAGGAATTTGTTCTAATTGAACATTAGTTCTGTTCTCAGCAAATATTTTTCCGATAATTACCTCGTCTGATGAATAGATTAAAGAAGCTTCTTCGTTTATGACAGATGTTAATTCTTCTTTGTTGGGTAATTTCCCAAACACCTCAAAATACACTAAGGAAAATAAAAGCGCAACTGAAAGAACCCCAAATAGTATTAGTCCTATTATATACTTTAATACAAGGGCTAGTTTTTTGTTTTCTCTAAGTTGAAGGAGTATTTCTTTGAGTGTTTTCATTGTACTAAAACGAACGCTAGTTGGTAAAATTGTGGGAGGATTTATTATGTTTACCTGATAAATTTAAATTTTATATACATATTATTTTGAAGATCTCTTTTGGGTTATTGGGGTGACGACCTCCCCAAAAGGCTTTATTCCTGTTTTTAGCAAAATCTTTGTTATCTACTTGTATACAATTTAAAGATGGATTGTTAAAGAATTTGAAAATTTCCAGTTTAGTGTTATTACCATTTTTTAAATTAATCTTTTCTAAATTGTTTTTTGAACAAACCACAGTTTCTAATTTTTTGTTTTTCGACAAGTCTAATTGTTCCAGAAAGTTTTCGGTACAATAAAGAGTTTTTAGTAATAAATTTTTTGATAAATCCAAGCTAGTTAATTGATTTTTATCACAATAAAGATATTCTAAATTTAAATTATTTTTGATGTCTAAGTTGTATAAAGGGTTGTATCCACAACTTAAAGATTTTAAGGTTAGATTTTTACTTAAATTTATAGAATTTAGTTTGTTTTGGTGACATTCTAAAACTTCTAGTTTAGTATTGTTAAATATGTCTAGTTTTTCTATTTTATTCATAGAGCATGTGACAATCTTAAGTTTAAGATTAGAAGTAATATCTAAACTTTTTAGCAAATTTTCTGAACAATACAGTTTAGTTAAATTAGGTGTAGTAGATAAGTTTAATTCTGTTAATTTATTTTGAGAGCAGTTTAAATATGTTAAGTTATGATTTTTAGAAATACTTATTGAAGTAATTCTATTTCCAGAGCAATTAAAAGTTCTAAGAAAATTATTTTTAGATAAATTAATTTTTTCTAACTCATTAAAAGATATATCCAAATGTTTAAGGTTTGGAAAAAACTCAATTCCAGTTAAATCTTTTATTCCTTTATTACGGCAAACTATTTTACCGTTAAAATTTTCAGCTTCAGTTAGTTGTATTTCACTGTCTCCATTTAAGTTTATCTGAGTATTTGATAATAAAAAAGATTTAAGGTTTCTGTCAGGGATGTGTATAACTTCTTTGTTGTGAGTGTTTAGAATAATTGATGTAATAAAGAAAATAAAAATTAAGGATTTCATTTTATTTGTGGTTAAGGTAATTAATTAGGGTGTCAAATTTACTTTTAACAACATCCACCACCATCATAATGATAGGTAGATTCTGAGAAAAATATATCGTCTCTTCCTAACGCTTTTAAAGCTGCGGCTGTTTTATCACAAATCGCTAAGGGTTTATTTTTTAATAAGGTATGTCCTGCGCCATCATCAAAATAGTCTTCATCTCCAAAGTAAATGGCAGCTTTACCTGTAAATACACATGGACCATCAGCAGGCATTGGATCTTTAATAGCTGCTACTTCAATCGATTCGATATAAATCAATTCATCCGTAGGATAATTCTTAGGATCTAAAATTCTGTATGGTTTACGCGCTCTAATTTCAATAGTTCCAAAACCAGCATCGGTTAACATCTTTACATATTCCGCAATCGGTAAACTTCCGCTTAAACATAAGGCGCGTAAGCGTTCGTCATTGCGTAAGGTTTCATTCATCGGTTGCTCACAGGTAGGATCGCTCATTACCAAACGTCCGTGAGGCTTCAATATACGGTACACTTCAGCAATGGCTTTTTTTAGTTCTTCAGCTTTAAAAATGTTGAATAAACAGTTTTGAGCAGCCACATCAATCGAATTATCTTCTACAGGCAAATGTAACGCATCACCTTTGCGTAAATCTACAAACTCACTTTTAAACCAAGGGTTTAGAGCTTCTGCTTCCAAAAAATTCTTTTGAGAAGCTTCCAGCATTTCATCTACGACATCAATTCCAATCACTCCGTTTTTCTGACGTGAGAAATACGCAAATTGTAACAATTCCATTCCGCCACCAACACCTACATATAATATTTTAGGATTGTTGGTTAAATCACGAGCATGTACGGTAGAACCACATCCGTAGTTCATTTCTTGCATGATTTTCGGGATTTTTAATCCTGGTAACTCCCAAATAGGGTTTGTTGTACAGCATAAACCAACATCTGGAGTTAAGGCTGCTTCTTTGTATACATTTTTGGTGGTTTCTAAGTAACTCATATTTTCAGTATTCAGTATTCAGTATTCAGTATTCAGTATTCAGTTAGCAGTATGCTTTTTTAGTGCATACTGAGGACTGTTTACTGCTAAACTATTTTTATCAATTCTTTAAAAAGCGTAATCATTCTCGGTTCTGCTTTTCCAGCAACTTCAATGATTTCGGTAATATCTACAGGTTGTAAGTTTTTTGGGTCACACTCATCGGTTAATACCGAAACGGCTGCACATGGAATGTTGAGTTGTTTTGCTACGATTACTTCAGGTACGGTACTCATTCCTACCGCATCTACTTCTAAAATTTGTAACATTCTGTATTCAGCTCTGGTTTCTAATTGCGGACCTACAACACTTGCGTATACACCTTCTTTCAGGTCTATGTCGTAAGTTTTAGCAATAGCTTTCAGTTGAGTATTCAATTTTTTTGAATACGGTTCTAACATATCGGCAAAAATATTTCCAAACTCATTAGCTCCTTTAAAGGCTAGGGGAGAACCTCCTTGTAAATTCAAGTGATCTTCCAATAACATTAAATCCCCTTTTTTATAAGAAAGGTTGATAGCGCCTGCAGCATTAGAAACTAACAAAGTTCTAATGCCTAGTGCGTGCATAGTTCTAATACCGTAGGTAACTTCCCATAAATTATATCCTTCATACATATGAAAACGCCCAGACATAACCACTACTTTTTTACCCGATAAGGTTCCGTAAATTAATTTTCCTGAATGAAATTCTACAGTTGCTTGTGGAAAGTGTGGAATATCAGCATACGGTACTTCATGTTCAATGGTTATTTCATCGACTAATTTTCCTAATCCTGTTCCTAAAACTATTCCTATTTCTGGGTTGGTAATTCCTTTGTGTTGAAGAAATTCTTGTGTTTCTTGTAGTTGTTGTTTTTTTAGCATTTTGTATTGTGTTTGTCAGTCCAAGTGTTAATGGAATAGTCTTTGTTTTATGATTTAAAATAAACAAATTACATCGTCAATCATTTCGACTTCGCTCAATGAACACCTCGTAATGATGGTTAGTTTAAAAATTGATTGAATACTGGGTTGTTTTTGATGTCGTCAAAAACATCTACATCATTTAAGGTTTCTAACAAATGTACTGATTCGTTTTGTAAATCGTTTAAGGTGTCTTTTCTAACAGTTGAGGTTCCCCAGTCTTTATATTGAAAAATATTAGCATGGAGTTTTTTCATGCCAAATAGGTAATAACCACCATCTTCTGCAGGCCCCATAACTACATCATTAGAATTCAATTTTTCAAAAGCTTGATTGATGTGTTCGGAAGTTAAATCAGGTAAATCACTACCAATAATTACGACTTTTTCATATCCTGAAGAAAATGCTTGTTGAAAAGCGTTGTGCATTCGTATACCTAAATCGTTTCCATCTTGCAGGTGCTTTTGATATAGGGTAGCGTCCCAAATATCATTTTCACGAACTTTTACCGAGTAGTATACAGCTTTGTCACAAGATAAATTTTGGGTGACTTGTTTTGTGTGTTCTAATAAGAATTTATAAATATCTAACGCAGCTTCGTCTCCAATTGTTTTAGCTAAACGTGTTTTTACTTTACCTAATTCTGGGTTTCTAGTAAATATTAGAAGAAGATTTCTCGACTGCTCTCGAAATGACACTTCATTTTGATTATTCATATATTTTTTCTCCTTTGTGTAACCATTTGCTCCATTCTTTATTGAAAGCATGGACTTTTTCTGTAGGTTTGTTTTGTAGGTTAACGATTGTGTTTCCTTTATTTTTCCATTTAAAAATACCACCATAAAGATTAAAAACATTAGTGTAATTTTCTTTTCGTAGCTTTTCGGCAATGTCTTCTGAACGAATTCCTAAAGAACAATACACCACAATTTTGGTGTTTTTGTTTTTTGGGAGTTTTTTTAAGGTGTTTTCTAAGTTGAAAAAATTATAACCAACACACATAGCATTCTTGATATGACTTACCTCAAATTCTTTGGGCTCTCTAGCGTCTAGTATAATTATGCCGTTACCTTGAGCGGAGTCGAAAGGCATTTTTTTTTGTAGTTCACTAATAGAAATATACGGAACACTTTCGGTGTTGTGTTTTTTCAATAACTGTTCTAAGTTCTTTTGAGAAAAAGAATTTACGGACATTAAAAATATGAGAAAGATGAGATTTTTCATGTTTAAAGATATTCAATGGTCTTTGATAAAATCTATAGAGAATTAAAGTGATTGCATCTCGATACAATTTTTCTTCCAAAATGTCGAGAAAAACCACTCGATGTGACATTATTTCACATTACTACATTTTTTTATTAATTCATTGAACTATGCTACTGTACCTTGACAACTACTTCCTGCACCAGCAGTACAACCATAACAGTGTTGATTGATAATAATATTCCTGTTTTGTAACAATGCTTCGTTGTATTCAGAAATGTGTTGAGATTTACTTGCTACTTTCAGGTTTAGCATTTGATTGAAATCGCAATCATATAAATATCCATTCCAGCTTATTGATAAGGTATTGGTGCACATTACATTTTCTACTGCCATTGGGTTGTAGGCTTCTACTAATGAATACATATAATCTTCGTAGTTTTCAGAAGCAATTAGGTAATCTAAAAATCTACTGATAGGTAAATTGGTAATTGCAAATAAATTATTGAATGAGATTCCAAAATCTTCATCTAAGGCTTTTTTAAAGTCATTTTCTAAGGCTACCTGATCTCCTGGTAAAAAAGCTCCTGATGGGTTATAGACTAAATCTAGTTGTAAACCAGTTTCTTTAATTCCATATCCCACAGCATTTAGCATTTTTAAAGCTTCAATAGATTTATCGAAAACTCCATCACCACGTTGCTTGTCGGTTTTTCCACGAGTCCAATGTGGCATAGAAGAAACTACATGTACATTGTGCTTTTTAAAGAATTCGGGTAAATCGTAATACTTCTTATTTGCTCTAATAATCGTTAAGTTAGAGCGCACAATAAAATCTTTAATTCCTGCTTTTGAAGCTTCTTCTACAAACCATCGAAAGTTCGGATTCATTTCAGGTGCGCCACCTGTTAAATCTAAGGTATGTGCTCCAGTTGTTCGAATCACGTCTAGACATTGCTCCATGGTTTCTGTAGTCATGATTTCTTTTCGGTCAGGACCCGCATCTACATGGCAATGTGCGCAAACTTGATTACACATGTACCCTAAATTAATTTGAAGAATTTCTAATTTCTTAGGACGTAATGGAAATTGATTGATTTCTTTAAGTTTTTTTGCAAACGTAGGAAGTTTACCATCAGCAAAAATTCCGTTTGATAAAATTTCAAGCTGTCGTTGCGTGTTTGCTAAATCGTTGTTTCTAGATTTTAAAGATTTTTTCATTATCCTTTCTATTAAGCTGAAATAAGGTCAGCTTCTCATCATTTTTAGTATTTAATATCATTTGACTAGTTCCTAGTGTACTTTCAATCAAAATGTATTTTGATTTCAACCAATGCTCAGGATAAGCGATTCACATAATTTTGAAAATCAAAATATGTTCTCTGCTTACATTTCTAATTTATTGACTTTATTCATCATTTGAACCCCGTGTACTAAAGTTGCTCCACTTTTAATGGCAGCTCCTACATGAATGGCTTCCATCATTTCCTCTTTAGTAATACCTCGTTGTAATCCGTCTTTAGTATAAGCATCAATACAATAAGGGCATTGTTCTGTATGTGCAACAGCTAAAGCGATTAAGCTTTTTTCACGTGCGGTTAGAGCTCCTTCTTCAAAGACTTTTCCGTAATAATCAAAAAACTTGTTTCCAAGTTCTTCACTCCATTCTGTTATTTTACCAAACTTACGTAAGTCGGCAGGGTCGTAGTATGTTTTTGACATGTTATTTTGTTTCTAATAAAAAGTAAAAGTACCAAATTGTTTTCACTGCTATTTTACAAAAGGGTAGCGATATTATCTACCATTTAAGGACCAATCGTATTTTAAATAACTAATTTTAGCTTTTTGATTGATTTTTACATCTGAATATTGATTCAGAAAATTGATTAAGTGTCCTTTTTTTGTAAAATCTCCTTGAAACCATTCGAATATTTTAGATAGTTGAACTTTGTTTTCTGAAATTTTATTTCTTGAAGAATCATTGATAAACTTTTTCATTAAAAGAGTAGTTTTTGATTCATAATTTTTTTCTGTGAACGCATAATTTGGTAATTGAGGACAAGAGCCTGATGCGCAGTTTACAGCGACATGAATTTTTGGGTCGCTATATTTTTTACGTAAAATTTCATGTTCAATTTGATTTAAGGTATAGGTTTTACCGTCAACTTTAGCAAAAGGAATACTCCATGCGTCTTTACCTTTCTTTTTAATATTCATAATACTTTTAAGAGGGTAATTGTTTAAAATCAGTTGAATGGTGTACGCATTATATGCATTAGCCCAAAAAGCTTTAGCTTTTGCAGCTGACCAAGATTTTTGAGGTTTTAAGTTTGCTAACTCATTTAAATAAGCTTGAAGTTTAGCTTCGTCTTGTTTAAACCCTTTATAGTTAACGCTTCCTTTTGTGTTTACATGTTTTTTTAGTAACTCATCAAAAGTGTTGGTTTGAGCAGTAGAATTTAAGAAAAAAGCTAAACTTAATAGTAAAAATATCTTTTGCATGATTTTCTATTTTGAAGTTTAGACGTAGGTTTTGAGGGAACATTACAAAGAATATTTCTAAAAGTTTAGATACAAAAAAAGCCATAACAAATAAATGTTAAGGCTTTTGTACTGAAGGCGGGACTTGAACCCGCACGGGCATTACGGCCCATTGGATTTTAAGTCCAACGTGTCTACCAATTCCACCACTTCAGCGTATGTGCTTTGTTAATGACTACTTTTAAAATGAAACCTCACTCATACAAGTGAGGTTTCTTGGTACTGAAGGCGGGACTTGAACCCGCACGAGCATTACGGCTCATTGGATTTTAAGTCCAACGTGTCTACCAATTCCACCACTTCAGCATATTCTCTTTTAAAAAGGATTGAGCGAAAGACGGGATTTGAACCCGCGACCCTCACCTTGGCAAGGTGATGCTCTACCCCTGAGCTACTTTCGCGTAGTCAAAAATTATTTTAATGAACGTGCATTACTGCGAATGCGGGTGCAAATATAACATCATTTTTTTAATTACAAAACAGTTTTTGTTTTTTTTCAATTTTAATTCCAATAAAAATATATGGTGGTTCAATAAGAATGGAATATCTTTGCAGAAATTTTTAAAATTAGAAGTGGATTCTGTTTCAACTGTACATACTAAAACTTCCATAAAATCAATAGTTAAGGACTTTAAACAGTTAACGAAAGTTGGGTTGTCAATTAGTGTGGTTTTTACTTCTATTACAGGATATTTATTAGGAGCAGAATCGATTAACTATACTACAATTATTTTATTAGCTTTAGGAGGGTATTTAATGGTTGGAGCATCAAATGCGTTTAATCAAGTAATAGAAAAGGATATCGATGCAGTAATGCAACGTACCAAAAACCGTCCGTTACCTTCAGGAAGAATGTCAACAACGACAGCTTTGATTATAGCAACGTTATTTACAATTGCTGGTATTGCTATTTTATATGCTATCAATCCAAAATGTGCTTTGTTTGGAGCTATTTCTATATTCTTATATACGAGTGCATACACGCCGTTAAAAGCTATAACACCTTTGGCTGTTTTTGTAGGAGCGATTCCAGGAGCTATCCCTTTTATGTTAGGGTGGGTAGCTGCAACAGGTAAGTTTGGTATTGAAGCTGGATTTTTATTTATGATTCAGTTTTTTTGGCAGTTTCCACATTTTTGGGCAATTGGTTGGTTACAATTTGAAGAATATAATAAGGCAGGGTTGCATATGCTTCCTATGGATAAGAAAGATAAAGGGGCAGTTGTTCAGATTATCTTTTATACATGTATTATGATTTTAATGTCGATTGCACCTGTATTAAAAGTAACAGGTAACTTCTATATATACCCATTAACAGCGGTAGTTATTTTGTTATTAGGGTTACTAATGCTTTATTATGCAGTTCAATTATATAAAACAGAAAAAAACACCGATGCAAGAAAGTTAATGCTAGCAAGTGTTTTTTACATTACAATAGTACCCATTATATATGTGGTAGATAAATTTTTACACTAATGAGTGAACAAACGTTACAAGAAGAATTAAAAGTAGCCAAGCGTAAATCAGCAAAACCAATGTTGTGGATTTCCATGATTAGTATGGTGATGTTTTTTGCAGGATTAACAAGTGCTTATGTTGTTAGTATGAATCGTGAAGATTGGGTAACGTTCGATTTACCACAAGCGTTTTATATTAGTACTGTACTAATAGTATTAAGTAGTATTACGTTGTTTTTTTCTCAAAAACTATTAAAAAAAGATAACATACAAGCTTCATTTACTTTGTTGTTAGTTACGTTAGTACTTGGTTTAGGTTTTGTATGGTATCAATATGTAGGGTTTAATGAATTAAAGGCTGTAGGGCTTTATTTTACAGGGCCTGAGAGTACGGTGTCTACATCGTTTATTATAGGAATAACATTTATGCATATTTTACACTTGTTAGCAGGTGTAATAGTGCTTTTAGTTGTTATTTATAATCATTTTAAAAAGAAGTATTCTTCAACCGATATGCTTGGGTTTGAACTCGGTGCAATCTTTTGGCATTTCGTTGATGTACTATGGATTTATCTATTTTTCTTTTTCTATTTTATTAGATGATGAAAAATGCGTAATTTTGGCGCACTGATTTAACAAAAATTAACAATAAGAGATTTATGGGAGCAAATATTGCTGTAAATTCTGACAACAAAGAGACCTGGGGCGGAGGTGGTGTGAAACCATTTGGTGCTAGTTATGGTAAAATGATGATGTGGTTTTTCATCGTATCAGATGCATTAACTTTTTCGGGCTTTTTAGCAGCGTATGGTTTAACACGTTTTAAGTTTATCGACTCTTGGCCCATTGCTGATGAGGTATTTACACACTTTCCAGGATTACATGGTGTACACGCACCAATGTACTACGTAGCATTAATGACGTTTATTTTAATTGTATCGTCGGTAACTATGGTGTTAGCGGTAGATGCAGGTCATAAAATGCAAAAGAAAAAAGTAGCTTGGTATATGTTTGCTACTATCGTTTTTGGTATTATTTTCGTTGGGTCACAAGCTTGGGAATGGAAAAACTTTATTAATGGTTCATACGGAGCAGTTAAAACTACTGATAATCATATTTTACAATTTGTAAAAGACGGTCATCAAATTGCTTTAGCAGATTTTGTTCATAACGATAGAAAAGACGAAAGAGTTCAACATCAAAGAGAAAATGGATTGTGGTTTGAAAAAGAAGCAACAATTTCTCAGTATTCAGTAGCTCAGGTGCAGGAAGCTTTTAAAGCAGATCCATCTTTATTAATTAGAATTGAAAAAGTTAATCTTGAAACCAAACAAAAAATAATCTTATCTAGAGAAGAGAGTTTAGCTCATTTAGGAAAAGCTCAAATGGTAGTAGAAGGAGCCAACTTACAAGTAAACGAGTATGGTAACCCAATTTTTGCCAATTTCTTTTTCTTTATTACAGGTTTCCATGGTTTTCACGTATTTTCAGGTATAGTTCTTAACATCATTATCTTTTTTAATGTAGTGTTAGGTACGTATGAACGTAGAGGGCATTATGAGATGGTTGAAAAAGTAGGTTTATATTGGCACTTTGTAGATTTAGTTTGGGTATTTGTATTTACCTTCTTCTACTTAGTATAATCAAAAAACAATAGTAAAATGGGTCACGCACACGAATCAAATACAAAAAGAATTTGGATTGTTTTAGCAATCTTAACAATAGTAACAACAGTAGAGGTAGCTTTAGGTATTGTAAAACCAGCAGGATTACACTTACACGGATGGGGTACTAGTTGGTTAAATTGGATATTTATTATCTTAACAATTGTAAAAGCATATTATATTGCTTGGGCTTTTATGCACTTAGAAGGTGAAAAACCATGGCTTAGAAGAGCAATTGTTTGGACAGCTGTTTTCTTAATATGTTATTTAGTAACGTTAGTATTAATAGAAGGTGGTTACTTATACGATACACTAGCACCATTAGTAAAATGGTAATCATATAAAACAAAATAAAAGGTGGTGTTAACCACCTTTTTTTATACTTAAATTTATAGTAAGATGGATAAAACAAAAAGAAACATAGTATTGTTTGCACTATTTATTGTGCCGTTATTGTTTTATATATTTTTATCATTAGGAATTAATAACTTTGCTAAGTTACCTGTACTTACAGAAAATGTAATTGATATTTCTTCAATTAGTAAAAAGCATCAATTTGATAAAAGAATATCAATAGTTACCTTTTTAGGAAGTAATATAGATGAAGCTAAAGGAGAATTATTTAACCTTAATGAAAAAATATACAAACCATTTTATGGTTTTAAAGACTTTCAGTTAATTGTTATTGTTTCAGAAAAATCTAAAGAAGATGTAGAAAAACTTCAAAAAGAAATAGGAGCTTTCACAAATATGATAAAATGGAACTTTATTTTTGCTAATGATGCAGAAATAGAGGTATTATATGATAGTTTTAAAACAAATCAATCACTAGATGGAGAATTACATTCATCAAAAGCTTTTATAATTGATAAAAATGGAGGTTTAAGAGGAAGAACAGATGATGAGGATAGTGCAGGAGGTAAGTTGTTTGGTTACAATATGAAATCTGTAGCAGAACTTAATAATAAAATGAAAGACGACGTTAAAGTGGTGTTAGCAGAATATCGTTTAGCATTAAAAAAGAATAACGCAGATAGAGAAATTTAAGAAGGACTCACATGAAAAAACAAAATTATTCATACATAGGTATTTCATTGATAGTATTACTTTTTGGTATTTATGCAGTTCCAAAAATTGTAGCACACTTCCAAACAGCTAATTTGCATAAGTTTAATAAAGTACCGGATTTTGAGTTTATCAATCAAGACGGTGAAACAATTACTAATGAGGACTATGAAGGAAAAGTATATGTGGTTGAGTTCTTTTTTGCTACTTGCCCAACGATTTGTCCTTTAATGAATGCACAAATGGTTGAAATTCAAAATGAATTTATGGGAAACCCGAATTTCGGTATAGCATCATTTTCAATCACTCCAGAGATTGATACCCCACACCAATTAAAAGAATACGCTAAGAATAATGGAATAAACCATAAAAACTGGCATTTACTAACAGGCAAACCAGAGGACGTTGTATATGATTTATCAAATGAAGGTTTTAAGCTGTATGCTGGAAAAGGAGAAGCAAGCCATGGAGGATTTGAACATTCTGGGTTATTTGCATTAGTAGATAAAGACGGATATATTCGTTCACGTTATGATGAACATGGGAATCCAGTGATGTACTACCGTGCTTTAGATGAGCATAATTTTGGAAACCAAATTAGTGAGTTAAAAGAAGACATTAAGTTATTACTTAAAGAGTAAGATGAGTACAGCAGAAGAGAAAAAATATAAAAAACTTATTACTATAGTTTCTATTGTAATACCTATTGCAGTGGCGGCTTTATTTGGTGTAAAAATACCTAACGTAGAACCCTTATCTTTTTTACCACCTATTTATGCGAGTATAAATGGTTTTACGGCAGTATTGTTGGTGGCGTCGGTAGTAGCAATTAAAAAGAGAAAAAGAAAGCTGCATGAGCAGCTAAATACTACAGCAATAATCTGTTCTGCATTATTCTTAGTGATGTACGTAGCATATCATATGACTTCGGACTCTACTAAATTTGGTGGAGAAGGGATAATTAAATATGTGTATTTTTTCATTTTAATAACTCATATATTGTTATCAATAGTAATTATACCGTTTGTGTTAATTACATTTATGAGAGCTCGTTTAGGGAATTTTCCTGAACATAAAAAGATTGCAAAAATTACATTTCCACTGTGGTTATATGTAGCGGTTACAGGAGTAGTTGTTTATTTAATGATATCACCTTATTATGTTTAAAAAGATTATATTTTTAATGTTTGTTGCATTTTCGATTGATGCTTCTGCACAATGTGCAATGTGTAAGGCAGTGATTGAAGGTGGTAATGAAACTATTGCTGAAGGAGTAAATAATGGAATTACGTATTTAATGGTGTTTCCGTATATATTAGTAGGGCTATTATTTTACTTTATTTATCGTCATAAAAAGAAAGCAAAAAACTAGTATTCTTAAATCAGGAATATTTTTTGTAACATTTCTCAGTTTTAATCGTCATATAGACGCAGTAAAAATAATTTATCGTTTTTATACGTTAGAGTGTAAAATTGTTTGCTAGTTTTTCTATAATTAACAGAAAAGCAATATATTTCTACTTTTAGAAATATAAACTAACTGAGTTTAAATAAAAAATATTGATCTTTTGAAAACTAAAATTGCATTATTTGCAGCTATTTTTACTTCTATAGCTGTTTTTTCACAAAAACAATGGACACTTAAAGAGTGTGTAGATTACGCCTTAAAAAATAATATAACAGTTAAGCAAAATCGCTTAAACGTTCAATTGGCTGAAAAAGATGTTGAAATATCTAAAGGAAACTTTTTGCCTGATTTAAACGCTTCATCTAGCGCTGGTTTTAGTTCTGGTTTATCACCAGACCAAACTGGGGTTTTAAAGAATACTCAGAATTTCAATTCTTCATTTGGACTATCAACTAGAGGAACTATTTTTAATGGATTTAGAAACTTAAATCAAAAAAAGCAGGCACAATTAAATGTAAAAGGAAGTGAGCTGGACTTGGCTAAAATAGAAAATGATATTTCTTTAAATGTAGTAAATGAATACTTAAATGTGTTGTTTGCAAAAGAAAACTTATCGGTTGCAACAGTTCAAGCAGAGATTAGTAAAAAACAAATAGAAAGAGCAAGAGCTCAGTTTGAAGGAGGAGTAATTCCAAAAGGAGATTTATTAAATGTTGAGTCAACAGCTGCAAGTGATGTTCAGAATGTTGTAGTGCAGGAAAATACATTAAGTATAGCACTATTAAGATTAAGCCAACTATTACAGATTTCATCAGAAGACTTTGATGTAGCAGATATTGAAGTGGGAACTCCTTCGGCAGCATTGCTATATGAAAATTCTAACGTAGTATATGAAAAAGCTTTATCTGCTTGGCCAGATATAGAAAGAGCTAAGTTAGATGTAAGTAATGCCGACTTAAATATTAAGTTAGAAAAAGGAGCTTACTTACCCAACTTGTCTTATTCAATAGGAGCAAGTAGTTCTTACTTTCATCAGTTTAATAACCTATTCCCAGGTCAAACTAATGCCTACTTTTTTAAACAAACAAAAGATAGAATTAGATATAATTTAGGCTTGTCACTTAATATCCCAATCTTTAATCGTTTTCAAACAAAAAACAGAGTAAAAAAATCTGTTATAAATAAAGAAGTTTCTCAACTTGCTCTTGAAAATCAAAAACTACAACTACAACAAGAAATAGAAAGCGCTTTTTTAGATGCAAAAGCAGCAGCTAAGACATATGAAGTGGCACAGATATCATTAGAGGCTCAAAAAGAAGCATTTAAAAATGCTCAGGTAAGTTATGATTACGGATCAATGACTCAATTCGATTTTGATCAAGTACGTAATCGATTAGTAAATGCAGAAGGAGCAATGATTAGAGCTAAATACGATTTTGTATTTAAAACGAAAGTATTGAAATTTTACTACGGAGAGTCAATCGTTGACTAACTAAGAAAGATATATTTATTGTTGGAAGAGCCTTGTTAGAATTTTACTAATGAGGTTTTTCTTTATAATGTATCTTTGTCAAAAAATAAATTTCAGATTTGGCAACAATCTTACATATAGAAACGGCAACTAAAAACTGCTCGGTTAGCGTAGCAGAAAAAGGAGAGCTCTTAGCAATACAAGAATTAAATGATGGTAACTATTCACATGCCGAAAAGTTACATCCGTTTATTCAGCAGGTAATGCAAGAAGCAAAACTTTCTTTTAGTAATATTGATGCTGTAGCAGTTAGTAAAGGTCCAGGTTCTTACACAGGATTACGTATTGGGGTTTCGGCAGCAAAAGGATTGTGTTTTGCATTTGATAAACCTTTAATATCTATTGAAACGTTGCAATCTTTGGCGTATAAAGTAAATATTGAAGAAGGAGTTATTATACCAATGCTTGATGCACGTCGTATGGAAGTATATGCAGCTGTGTATAATTTTAAATACGAACAGGTAAGAGATATAAAAGCTGAAATTATAGATGAAAACTCTTTTGAAGAATATTTGTCTAAGGGGAAAGTATATTTTTTAGGTGATGGAGCAGAAAAATGTAAAGAAGTTATTACGCACGAAAATGCAGTTTTTATTGACGGAGAGTTTCCTTCAGGAAAAGAAATGGTAAAGTTAAGTTTTGATAAATACAAAAAAAACGACATCGAAGATGTCGCTTATTTTGAACCTTTCTATCTAAAAGATTTTGTAGTCACGCCTGAAAAAAAACGTTAACCCTCTTTGTGAATTTCAACAGAGTGTGGGTAAGGAATTTCAATTCCAGCGTTATCTAAGGCAATTTTAGTGTTTTCAGTTGTGTCGAAGTAAACAGACCAGTAATCTTCTGTTTTAGACCAAGGTCTAACAGCAAAATTCACAGAACTATCTGCCAATTCAGATACACTTACTGTAGGGGCAGGATCTTTTAATACTTTTGGGTGTGAGGTAATAACATCCATTAATATTTCTTTAGTTTGTTTAATATCTGCATCGTAAGAAACACCAAAAGTTAAATCTACCCTACGTGTACCTTCGGCAGAGTAATTAACAATGTTCCCATTAGATAAAGAACCATTAGGTATAATTATTTCTTTATTAGATAAGCCTGTAAGTTTAGTAGTGAAAATTTCTATTTCTTTTACAACACCAATTTCTCCTTGAGCCTCTATCAAATCGCCAATTTTAAAAGGTTTAAAAAGCATAATTAAAACACCTCCGGCAAAATTACCCAAAGAACCTTGTAAAGCTAAACCAACAGCTAAACCAGCAGAGGCTAAGATAGCAGCAAATGACGTGGTTTCAACCCCTAGTTTTGCTATTACTGTGATTATTAAAAGGATTTTTAATGTCCAATGCAGTAAATTAATTAGGAATTTTTGTAGTGTAACATCTACTTCTCTTTTAACCATTATTTTTTTGGTAGCTCTAAGTAGTAGGCTAATAATATAAGAACCTACGATGTAAATAATAATAGCCATAATCGCTTTTGGAGCGTAGGTGATTATTAAATCTTGAAAATTTTCTAAATACTTTTCCATTTCTTATGGTAAATTTTAGTTGTTAATAAATGATTTTAGTTAGTAGTAGTTGGTTTTTATAGTATAAGACAAACTAATCCTAATAAGGCAGGTATAGATTGGATGACAAAAATACGAGGTTTTTTTGTAGAAAAAGAACCATAAGCACCAGCAATAAAAACACAAATTAGAAAAAATATAGCAACATCAGTTTTTTCGGATAAAATAGACCAAATTAAGCCAGCAGCGAGGAAACCATTATATAGACCTTGGTTGGCAGCTAATACTTTTGTTTCTTCAGCAAAACTCTCAGATTTTAAACCGAAAGTTTTTATTCCTTTTGGGGTAGTCCATAATAGCATTTCTAATATTAGAATGTATAAGTGGATGAAAGCAACTATTGATAAAAGGATATATTGTAAGATGTTCATATATAAAATAAAGGTAAAATATGCGGTTTAGATAGTTATCAAAACCGCATGTAATAGTTAGTATGTATTAAGGTTACTTTACTTCAAAAGTTACTTTTAGGTTTACTCTAAATTCGGTTACTTCATCATTATTTACAACTACACTTTGTGATTGTACAAAAGCAGATTTAATTCCTTTTACTGATTTAGAAGCTTGTTTAATGGCCTTTTTAGTGGCGTCTTCCCAATTTTTTTCAGAATTAGCTAAAATTTCAATTACTTTCATTACTGCCATAATAATTTTTTTAAAGGTTAATACATGTAAATATAAGGTTTTAAAAATGTTTTTTAGCTAATGAAGAATTGTTGAAAGTATCCAATGTTAATTTAATGTTATGTAAATGTTTCAAATATGTAAATTTTTTGTATATTTGTGTTAACAGGTATTAACTTTAAAAGATTTAGATTATGAAAAAATTAATAATAGCAGCTTGTGTATTGTCCGTATCTTTTTTACAAGCTCAGGACATAGAACCAAAATATGAAGTTGAGGGTGATTTAGTAAAAGCCACTTATTTTTATAAGGACGGTACTATTAAAGAGCAAGGTTTTTTCAAAGATAAAAAGTTAACAGGTACTTGGACTTCTTTTGATAAGAAGGGGAATAAAGTAGCTATTGGTCATTATGAAGTAGGAAAAAAAGTAGGTAAATGGTTTATGTGGAAAGAAGATGGATTGAAAGAAATTGATTTTAAAGATAATGCCATAGCAAGCGTGCAAACTTGGAAGGAAGAGACCAAAATGGCAGTGAAATAAGTTAATATTTTGCAGAATAAGAGAATTAGACCGAGTATTTTATATACTCGGTTTTTTATTTTCTACCAAAATCAGCAGGAATTTCGCCCCAAGCTTTAGTTTCCCACTTTAACAATGGGTTTTTAAATGAGTTTTGTTGTAACCAGGTTTCAGCACGTCTAATTAAGTCTAAAATATCTTTATTAGAGCTATCAAATGTAATATTGGTTCTGCATTGCTTCTTTTTAACCCAGCTCATAGCTATTTTAGAATCCGAATAAATTGGGAGAGAATCCATGTTTTTACTTTTTAACAAAGCAATTCCATGCACAAGAGCTAAGAACTCACCAATATTATTAGTACCGTTCTTAAATGGTCCCATTTTAAATATTTCTTTCTTATTATGAGTTAAAACACCTCTGTATTCCATCAAACCAGGGTTTCCTGCACAAGCAGCATCAACAGATATACTTTCTAAAATAGGAGAACCATATTTGGCTTTTTCCTCCAGAGAAAGCGTTGTTTTTTTAGTGTCTTTTCCTCTATACTCGTTATAACTCTTCTTTAATGCTAATTCAGCTTCTTTTTTATCAGTAAAGGCCTTGTATTGTGCACCAGTAAATCCGTCAATTTGTTTTTTACAAGCACTCCATGATGAAAAAACACCAGTTTTTTTTCCTTTCCAGACTACATAATACTTTTTTTTCTTACCCATTCTGTAGTATTACCTCTTCAATAATCTTAGGAAAATGTTCATACTCTAATTCATGAACTTTTTGAGCAATGGTTTCAGGAGTATCTTCAGAAGAAACAGCCGTTTTGGCTTGGTAGACAATAGCTCCTTCATCATAATTTTCATTCACATAATGAATGGTAATGCCTGTTTCAGTTTCATTATTTTCTTTTACAGCTTTGTGTACATTCATGCCGTACATTCCTTTTCCTCCATATTTTGGCAACAATGCTGGGTGTATATTGATTATTTTATTAGGAAAAGCTTCTACAATTTTAGAAGGAATACGCCATAAAAACCCCGCTAACACTATAATATCAGCTTCAGCGAGTAAAAAGTTTAAAACAGTGTCATCTTTGCTAAAGCTCTCTTTGTCAAATAAAGAAGCGTCAATATTTAATCGTTCACAACGATCAAAAACTTTGGCACGTTGGTTGTTAGAAAGCACATGAGTAACAGTCGCAGTTTTAGTTGAATTAAAGTATTTTATGATGTTTTCGGCATTAGAACCCGAACCAGAAGCAAAAATTACGATGCGTTTCATGTTAAAATTTAGTTGTTTTGTTACTACAAAAAAAAGAATAATTATTAACAATGGTGGTGTTTGTAGCAAAATATTCAGGTATTTTTTTTATTTTAGACATCACATTTTTGAGCAAAAGTTAGAATTAATAACTAAGATTTGTATTTTTGCCACGATTTTAAATTTTAAAACAAACAAATTATGTCAGACATTGCATCAAGAGTAAAAGCAATTATCGTAGACAAATTAGGAGTAGACGATAACGAAGTAACTAACGAAGCAAGCTTCACAAACGATTTAGGAGCAGATTCTTTAGATACGGTTGAGTTAATCATGGAATTCGAAAAAGAATTTGATATTCAAATTCCAGATGATCAAGCAGAAAACATTGGTACTGTAGGTCAAGCGGTTAGCTATATTGAAGACGCAAAAAAATAAGATTATATGCAATTAAAACGAGTTGTAGTAACTGGACTTGGCGCATTAACGCCAATAGGAAACAATAAAGAAGAGTATTGGAATAGCTTGGTTAACGGAGTTAGCGGAGCAGCACCTATAACGTATTTTGATGCTGCCAAGTTCAAAACTCGTTTCGCATGTGAGCTTAAAGATTTTAACGCGACCGATTTTATAAACAGAAAAGAGGCGCGTAAAATGGATAAATTTACGCAGTATGCGATGGTTGCTTCTGATGAAGCAATTGCCGATGCTAAATTAAACCTTGATGATGTTGATAAATTAAGAGTTGGCGTTATTTGGGGAGCTGGTATTGGAGGATTAGAAACATTTCAAAATGAAGTATTGAATTATGCTGAAGGAGATGGTTCACCTCGTTTCAATCCATTCTTTATTCCAAAAATGATTGCAGATATTGCTCCTGGGAATATTTCTATTAAAAATGGATTTATGGGGCCAAATTATACTACGGTATCTGCCTGTGCATCATCGGCTAATGCTATGATTGATGCTTTAAATTATATTCGACTAGGTCATTGTGATGTAGTTGTAACTGGTGGTAGTGAAGCTGCTGTTACAATTGCAGGGATGGGTGGTTTTAATGCTATGCATGCCTTATCTACTAGAAATGAAAGTCCAGAAACAGCTTCAAGGCCTTTTGATGCTGAACGTGATGGGTTTGTTTTAGGAGAAGGAGCAGGTGCAATAGTCTTAGAAGAATATGAACATGCTAAAGCTCGTGGAGCTAAAATTTACGCAGAAGTTATAGGTGGAGGAATGTCTTCTGATGCTTACCATATGACAGCACCTCACCCTGACGGAATTGGTGTAATTGCAGTAATGAAAAACTGTCTTGAAAATGCTGGGATAAAACCAGAAGACGTAGACCACATCAACACCCACGGTACTTCAACCCCTTTAGGAGATGTTGCAGAATTAAAAGCAATCTCTGAAGTTTTTGGAGATCATGCTAAAAGTATTAATATCAACTCGACAAAGTCTATGACAGGGCATTTGTTAGGTGCTGCTGGTGCTATTGAAGCAATTGCTTCTTTATTAGCAATGGAACACGGTGTTGTTCCTCCAACGATTAATCATACTAATGTTGATGAAAACATCAACCCAGAGTTAAACTTAACGTTAAACAAAGCTCAGAAAAGAGAGATTAAAGTTGCAATGAGCAATACATTTGGTTTTGGTGGTCATAATGCTTGTGTAGCCTTTAGAAAACTAGATTAATCTTTTATGAACTTCCTTCGTAGAATTGTTAAACCCCAAAATAAAGAGGATGAAAACTTCTACTACGAATTAAAAGAACTGCTTAATTTTAAACCAATTAAGTTATCGTATTATAAAAAAGCATTTACGCACAGATCTTTAAAATTAGTAGATAGTAAAGGACACCCTGTTAACTACGAACGTTTAGAGTTTTTAGGAGATGCTATTTTAGGTACAGTTATAGCTTCTTACCTGTTTAAAAAAGTACCTGAAGGAGATGAAGGGTATTTAACGCAAATGCGTTCTAAGATTGTAAGTAGAGAACACTTAAATAGTTTAGGTAAAGACCTTGAGCTAATTAGGTTTATAAAAAGTAATATTTCTAAAGAACATGTTAGTAATAACATTCATGGAAATATTTTTGAAGCTCTAGTAGGTGCAATATATTTAGATAGAGGGTACAATTATTGTCATCAGTTTATTTATGAACAAGTAATAATGCCCTACGTAGATATTGAACGCTTGGAAGGAAAAATATCTAGTTATAAAGGTTTTGTTATAGAGTGGTGTCAAAAGCAAAAGAAAAAGTATAAGTTTGAATCATACGAAGATTCAGGAAATCAAAGTAAGAAACACTTCAGTGTTCGGGTTAGTATAGATGGTAACATCATAGCTAAGGGTAGAGCAACGTCTAAGAAAAAAGCAGAGGAAATTGCAGCAAAAAGAGTATATTTTGCTATGCAAAAGCAAATGTTAAATTCTTAACACGTAAACAAAAAACGTTTTCGTAAATTTTACATAGTATTTTCTATACATTCATTAATTTAGCAAAAACAAATAATTGTTTTTATGCCAATTTATGAGGTGAATATAAATGAATTTTCCGATGATGATTATACATTAATAGGAATTCATACTACTTTAGGAGAGTATAAATTAGCATATCTATTAAATAAACATTTGCAGGTTAAGTTTAATAGAGCGAGTTACGATTTAGACTTTATTAATAATGGTAGTCAATCATCTTATACAGTATATGAATATACCAATGCAAAACTATGTCAAGATTGGTTTTTAATAGCAAACGTATACAAGTCAACTATTGAATCAGAATCAATAAGTCTTTTTAATCAAAGTGATTCAATTACACGTTTGATACCAGAAAAGAAAAAGGTTGATTTTTTTTTAAAACTAGAAGGAGATTTTGATTATGACTCAATTCTAAAAATTATAGAAGTAATTAAACAAATTCCTCAAATTATAACCTCTTATCAAATAGAGGTAAACTCATTAAAATCGAAAGATTTTTTAATTTTTTAATTATATGCCACACAACAAGAAAACAAAAATTGTAGCAACATTAGGTCCAGCAACAAACACAAAAGAAATTTTGGCTAATATGGCAGCAGCTGGTGTAAATGTTTTTAGAATTAATTTTTCACATGCCGATTATGAAGTAGTAAAAGAACGTGTACGTCAAATACGTGAGATAAATGAAGAAAGAGGTTATAATGTAGCAATATTAGCAGATTTACAAGGTCCAAAGCTAAGAGTAGGTGTTATGCAAGATGGAGTGGAATTAAAAGCGGGAGACACCTTTAGTTTTACTACAGAAAAATGTGAAGGAACACAAGAGAAAGCTTTTATGACCTATCAGCGTTTTCCAAAAGATGTAAAGGTAGGAGAGAAGATTTTAGTTGATGATGGTAAGTTGATGTTTGAAGTAACAGCAACAGATAAAGAAAGTGAAGTTGTTACTAAAGTAATAGTTGGAGGAGCTTTAAAATCGAAAAAAGGAGTTAACCTTCCAAATACTAAAATTTCATTACCAGCTTTAACAGAAAAAGATAAAAAAGATGTAGTTTTTGCATTAGAGCAAGAAGTAGACTGGATTGCACTTTCGTTTGTAAGAACGCCAGAAGACTTACGTATTTTACGTGATATAATTAAACAGAAATCACGTTATAGAGTTCCTGTAATAGCAAAAATAGAAAAACCAGAAGCTGTTGAAAACATAGATGCTTTAATTCCGTATTGTGACGGATTAATGGTAGCTCGTGGTGATTTAGGGGTTGAAGTACCAATGCAAGATGTACCTTTAATACAAAAAATGTTAGTTCGTAGAGCTAAGCAAGCGAGGATTCCGGTAATTATAGCGACTCAAATGATGGAGACTATGATTGATAACTCTGTACCAACAAGAGCAGAGGTAAATGATGTAGCAAACTCTATTATGGATGGGGCAGATGCTGTAATGCTTTCAGGGGAAACTTCAGTAGGAAAACACCCAATAAGAGTTATTCAAAAAATGACTGAAATTATTGGAAGCGTAGAATTTTCAGATTTAATTGAAGTTCCACAAGAGCCACCACACATACGTACTAAAAGATTTATAACAAAATCAGTATGTCATCATGCAGCATTAATGGCTGATGATATTGATGCAGCAGCAATATCAACTTTAACCAATAGTGGATATACAGCTTTTCAAATTTCTGCTTGGAGACCAAAATCACACGTATTAGCGTTTTCATCTGAGAAAAGAATCTTAGGAAAGTTAAACCTTCTGTGGGGAGTTAGAGCCTATTTTTACGATAGAGAACTAAGTACCGATGATACTATTGAAGATATTAACGAAATAGCTAAAGAAAAAGGTTATGTAAAGACAGGAGATTTTATGATAAACTTATCATCAATGCCTGTAAAAGCAAAAGGTATGGTAAACACGTTACGTGTTTCTCATATTGACTAAATAAAGGTATTAAAAACACAAAAAATCCCTATCATAAATAAATGATAGGGATTTTTTACGGCTTACGCCTTCTTTTCAAAAGTAGCCAACTTTAAAGCATCTTTAATAAGTTTACCAGGTCTAAAAATAGTGCGTACACTTTTTATGTTACTAGCAGTTACCTTATCGGCAGTTTCACTACCTTCACTACTACCGCCAGCTTGTAAGGTAAAATAATCACCAGCATATACAATTTTACCATCAGCTACATCATTAGCTATTTTAGTAAATACTGTTTCTAGCACAGCAAGAATATCACCCTTGCTAACCGTAGAGGTTTCAGAAGCATATTTAGCTAAGTCATTTAACGAGGTTTTACCATTCCCAACAATATTTGCATAAAATTTTTCAGGTACTTGAGGGTCTCTTGGATTTCTTCTTTTTACTACAGTGAATTTCACAGCCATAATTTTTAATTTTTTAAGTTAATATTGTTTTTAAAATAACAAAAGTCATACCAAAATAACAGCTACTTTTCTAACACTTAACAACCTATAAAAACAACACACTAAGAAGACTTATAAAAAAGACCTTGACGTTTTTGTAAAAACATCAAGGTCTTTTCATCAAAACATCAAGGTGTTTTTAAAAAAAGATATAAGTCTTTTTATAACTACTCTAAAAACAATGCTTTTTTAGATGGCTTAAGAAAGCTTTTACTGGTTATAATTCAAGCTTTCGAGTACAAATAATAGCATCGTTAACTACAAAGGGCATTGGCATCATTATTTCACTTCTAGGTCGTATAGTAAACTTTGGGTGCGATAATAAATCATTAGATATTTCATTAATTACAATATCAGGTTGGGTATTTTTATTAATTGTAAAAGAAATAGTTAAATCTTTATCAGTATTCGCCATTTGATAAATTAATAGCGTTCCCTTACCGGTTGTAAAAGCTTCCCCTTTATCGTACAAAGTTCCATTAACAGTAAGATTAGTTAACTCTATTTGAGTGTTTGTGTACAACTCGTATTTATCAATGTTTCGCGTAGGCGCAATTGTGAATGAAACATTTCGGAGGTTATTAATAAGTGTATCCTTATTAATTTTAATATTAGAAATAGGAATGTTTTTATTTTCTGCTTTTTGATAATAATTAAAAGAAGTATTGTATTTACTTTTTCCCGCCATTAAATCGATACCACCTTGTTTAGATTCATCATTAAAATATTGTTTGGTATACCCATCTAAGGTTTTATTATGACTTGCCCAATAAGAGGTGTTAGTATCAGAATTTTGAATAAAAACTAAACTATTAGGCTTTTTCTTTTCTATTGAAAAACCGCTATTAAAAGTAGCAAGTACAAAGAATAGTAGCGCAAGAAAACCAGTCAACGTTTGCCATCCGTTTTTAGTTTTTTCCTGATAAAAAACAGGAAGTATCAACCCGAAAATAAACACTAAAAGTATGGCTGAAATAAATAATGTTTTTAAACCTAAGGCTACAGGAAATAATTGAATCATAGGAGCAATCATGTATATAGTAGGGATAGATATAATTGCAAACAACGTAGCTCTAGATGCTTTATTTATATTCATAAATAGCAAGATTGCTAAAATGAATAAAGAAGCAAAAACAGGAATAATAAAGAAACCCGCTTCTGGTAAATTCATATAAATTAAAACATTTATAATTAATCCAAAAGTTATAGGAGCAATTAGTAAATCGATGGCTTTGGCTTCTTTTAACTTATTATATACTTTAAAAAGAACCCAAAGATTTAAAAGAACAAAAGCAATAATGTATTGATATCCATTATAAGTAAAACCATGAAGTATATCGGTATATTGTGGATGGATAATTAATAATAATTGCCATAACCCGTATGATATACCTACGCATAGTACTAAAGATAGTATGTAAGGAATAAAACCTTTTAATACACCTATTACGGTCATCTTCTTCTTATATATACCAACTGCAATCAGTGCTATAAATAACAAAAAGGCAATGATTAGCATTGGCAGCACCCAAGAAAATGGATAGGTTAAAAGCTTTATAAAAGGAAAGTTTACATAAATATAATCTGTATCGCTATTCAGGTTGGTTAAATCAGCATTTGCAAAATAGTTTAACGAAGTGGTAAAATAATCCGCTTGATGTAAGAGTGTTTCTCTATTTAATCTTTCGTATGAATCTTGTTCAGTATGATAATCAAAATGATCATCAATAAAGGCAAAATTAAATCCGTTAATATTTCCTTTTTCTCTAAAAACAGTTAAATCGGTATCGTTAGGAAGTTTTTTATATACACCATACATTAAAGAGTTAGCTGCAGGGTAATTGGGGTTTGCATTTAAAAACTCAGTTAATAATGTTTTGTTTTTCCCGTTAGTCTCCATTAACATATAACTTGAACCACCGCTACCACGAGCTTCAAAATTTAGCACTAACCCAACATCTTTTGCCCAAGGATGATTTTCAACAAAAGCTTGTGCGCCTAAAAGTCCTAATTCTTCAGCATCCGAAAAAAGTATAATAATATCGTTTTTAGGTGTCTTATTTGCGGCTAGGTAAGCTCTTATACCTTCTAAAATAGTTACCACACCAGAGCCAGCGTCACTTGCACCTAAAGAAGAGTGTGGATTAGAGTCATAATGAGTTAAAAGTAATAAAGCTTTGCCGTTCTCAGTTCCTTTAATTTTAGCAATGATATTTTCTGTAGTAGTTGCTGCTCTCCATTTTTTATTAATAGCAGTTTGATATTGAATTTCAGGCTCTAAATTCAGTTTTTTCAACTCTTGTACCAGATAATTTTGCACATTTTTGTGTTCTTCAGATCCAGTATGATGCGGCTTTTGAGAAATGTTTTTTAAATGATACAGTGCATTATCAATTGAAAATTCAGTAGCACTAATTTCTTTTTTTGAAGAGGTTACACTGGGTATTATATCGTTAAAGCTCCAATAAACAGTTAAAATAATGATGAGAACTGCCAGGTAATTTCTTGATGATTTCATAGTTGGATTTTAGTATTTATAAAAGTAAGTAATTTATTTTTTAAGAAGAAAAAACATAATCAATTAAAAATCAGTATATTTAAGAGTAAAATTTAAGATTATGGCAATTAAAAGTTTTCAAGGAAAGAGATCGAGTACACCCCAAGAAGAGAAGGTACCAATGTTGGTTTCAGATTATATGAGTACAAAATTAATTACGTTTAAAGAAGAACAATCTATTGAAGATGTAATAGATGTACTTATAAAGCATAAAATATCAGGAGGGCCTGTTGTTAATAAAAAAAATGAATTGGTAGGAATTATTTCAGAAGGTGACTGTATAAAACAAATATCAGAAAGCAGGTATTACAACTCACCAACAGGTAAGAACAATACCGTTGGAAAAGCTATGGTGAAGGAAGTTGAAACGATTGATGGTAACATGAATATTTTAGATGCTGCCAATAAATTTTTACAATCACGTAGAAGACGCTTTCCCATTGTTGAAAATGGTAAGCTAGCAGGACAAATCAGTCAAAAAGACGTGCTTATTGCAGCTATGAAATTAAAAGGAAATACATGGAAGTAGTTAATCTTGCTTAACTAATAAATATAGTTCATTTTCTAATACTAAATATCCTTGGTCATACACATAAAAATAGGTGTTGCCTGTTTTTGTTGTATAAAGAGATGTAATAAATTTAAAGTCAAAACCTCTATCAAATAATTTACGTCGCGTTACTTTAGTTTTACCAGAAGTATTTAATTCGGAAAGAATTTTATAGTTCTTTCGTAAGCGGTTGTTGGTGTTTCGTATTAGGTTCTTACTTTCTTTATTAACTTTATTATTAAAAGCGTTTCGGCAGTAATCAGAACAAAACTTCTTGTCAACCCTACCAATTACTTTTTCTCCACACTCCAAACATTGCTTATTGCTCATAATCTGTTTTTTTAAGTTCGTACCAGTTAACATCTACACCCTTATAACCAAACTGGTTTATAAACTGTAATCCTATTTTTTGTAGAATTTTGTTAGAACCAATATTTTCTACATCAGCTGCACCATAAATAATATCATAATTCATTTCGTTAAAGCCAAAGTCTAAACAAGCAAAAGCAGCTTCTGAGGCAAAACCTTTACCCCAAAAACGCGGAATAAAACGATAACCAATATCAATAAAATTCGTAAAACCGTTCAAGCTTTCTTTTTCTCCTTGATTAAGCTTTAACCCAGACCATCCAATAAAATCACCCGAAGCTTTTTCAAAAGCAGCAAACCTACCAATACCTCTTTCTTTATATTGCTCTTCAAAAAAGGTTATAATGTCTTCAGCTTGCTTGTAAGTTGTAATAGGGTTCTTTCCTAAATATTTATGCACTTCAGCGTTTGAGTCTAACTCAAAAATTCCTTCAGTTTCACTTTCTCTAAACTCTCTTAAAATTAAACGTTCGGTTTCTAAATAAAATTTCATGCTAAATATTTGGTTTCAAAGGTATAAAATATAATTAAACGATTACATTCAATTACAAACGAAAACAAATGGTTGCTAACCGTTTTTAATTTGCATGCTGTATCATCTTTGCAGTGTCAATTCATTTGAATGACAAATTCTTAACTGTTTAACATTAAAACAAATATTATGAACGCACTAAAAAACAGAGTACAGTTAATAGGTAATTTAGGAAACACACCAGAAATCATTACTCTTGAAAGTGGAAAGAAACTAGCAAAGTTTGCTATTGCAACTAATGAAACGTATAAAAATGCACAAGGAGAAAAGATAACCGATACACAATGGCATAATGTGGTTGCATGGAATAAAACAGCAGAGATTATAGAAAAATATTTAGAAAAAGGAAAAGAAGTGATGATAGAAGGGAGGCTTACTTCACGTTCTTTTGAAGATAAAGAAGATAATAAGCGTTATATAACAGAAGTAGTTTGTAATGAATTGTTAATGCTAGGAAATAAATAAGTGGGTAAGTTGTTGAAAAAGAGACTAATAAAAGAGCCTAAGAAAATAGGTTTTTTTTTTTTGAAAAAAAGATAAGGTAGTATTTAAAAAATACTTACTTTTGCCGGCCATTCCCCCGACCATATCTAATTCGTAAGAATACTCTATACCCATTATTAATTATATAATTACTTATATGAGAAAGTATTTTTTAGTAGTTTTTTTATTGTCGTCTTTTAATTTCTATGCTCAACGAGAAGTATGCGAATCTCCTGATGAATCTTTGATTGATGTTAATAGTATAACAAAATGTACTATTGAACCAATAAAAAACTCAAAGAAAAAAGCAGATAGACAAATTAAAGTTAAAATATCTGCAAGTAAAAGATATCTTAAAAAAAGAGTTGTTAAAAAAAAGGCACAAGCTATAAGCTCAGTTAGTACTTTAAATGTTAATGATGTTTCTGCTTCTGAAGATGTGAAGATAGAAAATGAAGAGATTGCTAAGAAAACATCAGGTTATAAAAACAATTTAACAAGGATAACAGAGATGTTATCAAAAGAAGAATTATCTGAGGCAAAAAAACTTTATTATACAGAAAAAATACCATCTTTTGATAAATGTAAAAACGCGAAGAAAAAAGACAGACTTGATTGTTTTAATCTAGAGATGGTTAATCACATTAATAAACACTTCCGCTATCCAGGAGAAGCAGTAAGAAACCAAATTCAAGGAGAAGTTTGGATTCGTTTCGTTATAGATAGAGATGGTTATGTAACAAATATTAAAACTTTAGGCCCTGACGGAGGAGAAATCCTTAATGAAGAAGCAAAACGAGTGGTATCTATGCTACCTCGCTTCGAACCAGGAAAAAATAAAGGAAAACGTGTGCCTGTAAAATATGGTTTTCCAATAAACTTTTCATTAGAAGAATAAAAATCAATTAAATTTAAAATGTTAAAAAAACAATTAGTAATGATTGTTTTTACCTTAGCTGCTATAACAAGTTATGCTCAGGTAAAAATATCAGGTTCGGTGTATGATGAATATTTAGAGCCGTTTTACAATGCGAAAATTTCAAACGGTGAAACTTTTACAGTTTCAGATGAAGAAGGAAACTTTTCAATCGTTTTATCAAGTAATACGTTACCTCAAACATTAACAATTTCTGCTTTTGGATTTAAAACAGAAGAGGTTTCAATTATTTCTTTTGAGAAAAAGATAAACGTAGTTTTGAAAGAAAACCTTCTGTTAGATCAAGTGGTTATATCAGCTTCTAGAACTCCAGAAAAAATTATTGAATCTCCTGTTACCATAGAAAGGCTAGGGTTAACTGATATTAAAAAAAATAGCTCAAATTCTTTTTATGATGGATTAGCTAATTTAAAAGGAGTTGATGCCAGAGAAGTTAGTTATGGTTACAAATCTATAAACACCAGAGGTTTTGCCGATTTTAATAATTCAAGATTTGTTCAGCTAGTAGATGGTATGGATACAGCAGCACCAGCTTTAAATACTAGTGCTGGTAATTTATCTGGTGTTTCTGAACTAGATATTTTAAGTGTAGAGATATTACCAGGAGCATCTTCGGCTTTATATGGTGCCAATGCTTATAATGGTATTATGATAATGGATACTAAAAACCCATTTAACCATACAGGTGTAAGTGTTTTAGTAAAGGGAGGAATGACTAGTCAAGAAGCGGCAGGCAACAACCCTTTTTATGATGTTAGTACTCGAATGGCATATAAGTTTAGTGATGCTTTTGCAGCAAAAGTAAACTTCTCTTATTTTGAAGCAGAAGAGTGGCATGCTACCGATAATAGAAACAAAAGAATTGACACTAATGAGATTATTGACGGAAGCTTTGATGCTTCTCAAAGTTTAGATTACGATGGTGTCAACATGTATGGAGACGAAGATTTTGCAGACTTAGCAAGCTCAACTCCTATACTTGTATATTTAGGGTATTTACCAGCATCATCGTTAGATGAAGATTCTACATTAAATTTTCCAGTAGGAACACATATTAGTAGAAAAGGATATTCAGAAAGAGAATTAGTTAGAGATTACAAGTCTAAAAACTTAAAATTTTCTACCTCATTGCATTACAGACCTTTTAAAGATGAATCGTTAGAAATTCAGTTAGCTACAAGAATAGCAATGGGTGATAATATGTTTCAAGGGGCAGCATCAAGATTTGCACAACGCAACTATTATATAGGGCAGTCTAAGTTAGAGGTAAAAGGAGATAATTTCTTTGTAAGAGGATATTATACACGTAATGATGCAGGAGATAGTTACGATTTAACAAGCACAGCTCAAAGATTAAACTCATTAGCAGACGCTAAAATTCCTGTTTTATCTGGTACAAATTACATACCAACTTGGGGAGATTACTACGCAGAACAATATATGGCTCTTATAAATAATGATCCATCTCTTATAGGAGCTTCTGGAAATGCTTTTAACGTTAACGATGTTGATCCAAGAGTTATAGCAATGTCTAGAGAATATGCAGATCAATTTAGATTAAATCCAGGTACTGCTGAATTTACGAACGGATTTAACTCAATTACATCAACATTAATAACTGAAGGAGGGAGTAAAATTTACGACAAAAGTGCTTATGCGCATGTAGATGCAAACTATAACTTTAGAAGTTTAGTTAATGATTGGGCTGATATCCAAATAGGAGGTTCATATAGAAACTATAATCCAGAATCAAAAGGAACAATATTTAATGATGCTAACGAAGAAATAAATATTGAAGAATACGGTTTCTATACACAACTTCAAAAGAAATTTTTAAATGAAAGATTAAAGTTTACAGGTTCTATCCGTTACGATAAATCTGAAAACTTTTCAGCAAACTATTCACCGAGGTTAGCGCTTAACTATGCTTTAGGAGAGGAAAAATTGCATATAATTAGAGCATCATATCAAACAGGATTTAGAAATCCAACAATTCAAGAGCAGTACATGTTCGCTCCATCAGCTAGAAAAATTACCGTAGGTTCTACAGCTGATAACCTAAGAAGAATAGGAATACCTACTGTTAGCAGATATGAAGATCCTACAACAGGTGGTACTGTAACAGAAAATTCTATTACAACAGGAGATGATATAATTAATAATGCTTTATTAACAAGATCTGTATATGATTTAGGTTTTATTGATGAGAGAGGACAAAATATTAAATCTGAATATAAAGAAATACAAGCAGAAGAAGTTAGAACATTTGAGTTAGGGTATAGAAGTCTTTTAAATATAAATAATACTAATTTAGATATAGACTTTAATGCATTTTATAGTGTACACAACGATTTTGTGTTTTTCCAAGATGTGGTGGTGCCAAATATAGGAAACGTAATAGCAACAGGTCAATTAGATCCTTTAGCTGCTGAAGCAATTAGAACAGGAAGTGTAACTGAGTTTAACTTAATTACGAATGCTAAATCTAAGATTAATTCTTACGGTATTGGTATTGGTTTCAATACAAAGTTATTTAGAAATTTCAATATAGGTGCAAATTATAATTTCACAGATTTTGAAATGAAAGAAGACTTAGATTTTGGATCTTTTGAGCCTAATTTTAATACCCCAAAACATAGTGCTAAAATTCAGTTTGGAAATGAAAAGCTTTTCAAAAATTTTGGATTTAATATCAATGCAAGATGGACTGATAAATATAGATGGGTTTCAACTTTTGTAAAAGGTAATGTTGATGCAAGAACTGTTTTAGATGCACAATTAAATTATCGTATTCCTAGTTTAAAATCTAAGTTTAAAATTGGAGGTACAAATTTATTCGGTAAAGAATACCAACATGCTCCAGGGTTAGGGAACATAGGTAGGTTATATTACCTTTCTTGGATTATTAATAACTAAAAAAGAAGTTATTATTCACACAAAAAAACGAGCTAATTTAATTAGCTCGTTTTTTTGGTTAAAAATTCATACTTAACTGAATACGTTTTCTTACAGTGTCCACCTCCAATATCTTAACTTGAACGTGTTGATGCAAGCTTACATGCTCATTTACATCTTTAACAAACGTATTAGATAAATTAGATACGTGTACTAAACCACTTTCTTTAATGCCTATATCAACAAAGCAACCAAAATTGGTAATGTTATTTACAATTCCGGGTAGTACCATGCCTGTTTGTATATCATCTATTGTTTTAATATGTTCGTTAAAACTAAAGGCTTTGGCTTTTTTACGAGGGTCTAAACCAGGTTTTTCTAACTCTTTTACTATATCTTGTAGCGTAGGTAACCCGTAAGAATCGGTTACATATTGCTGAAGCTTAATTTGTTTTAAAACAGAAGAATTACCAATCAAGTCATCTACTTTTTTACCAATATCTTTGGCTATTTGTTTTACTAAGGAATAACGTTCAGGATGTACAGCAGAGTCATCTAATGGATTATTACCATTTTTAACACGTAGAAAACCAGCCGATTGCTCGAATGCTTTTCCTCCTAAACGAGGAACTTTTTTAATAGCAGTTCTATCGGTAAAAGTTCCATTTTCATTTCTGTAATTCACTATGTTTTCAGCCAATTTAGGTCCAATTCCAGAAACATAACTTAATAAAGAAGCACTAGCAGTATTAATATTAACACCTACTTTGTTTACACAATGTTCTACTACAGTGTCTAGTGATTTTTTTAATTGTGTTTGATCTACATCGTGTTGGTATTGACCTACACCAATCGATTTGGCTTCAATCTTTACCAGCTCAGCTAAAGGGTCAGCTAATCTACGACCTATTGAAACTGCACCACGAACCGTTACATCATAATTCGGAAACTCATCTCGTGCAATTTTAGAAGCAGAATAAATAGAAGCACCAGCTTCACTTACAACAAATACTTCTATATCATTTTTAAAGTGGATACGTTTCACCAAGCGTTCAGTTTCTCTTGAAGCAGTTCCGTTACCTATAGCAATAGCTTCTATTTTATAAGCATCTGTTAAAGAGCTAAGTTTGTTCATTGCTTCTTTGGATTGGTGTTGAGGTGCGTGCGGAAAAATAGTTTCGTTATGTAATAACTTTCCTTGTTCACTTAAACAAACCACTTTACAACCCGTTCTAAATCCAGGGTCGATAGCTAAAATTCGTTTTCCACCTAATGGAGAACCTAATAATAATTGTTTCAGGTTTTTAGCAAATACTTTAATGGCGCTTTCATCTGCCTTTTCTTTAGCTATAGACAAAGCTTCATTTGATAACGCAGGAAAAATTAAACGCTTATAAGCATCAGTAATTGCTAATTCAATTTGTTCAGTACATTCGTTATGCGAACGAATAATTCTGTCTTCCATTTTTTGAAGTGCTCGTTCATCATCAATACTAATTTTTATACGAATAAAACCTTCTTTTTCGGCACGTAAAATAGCTAGCAATCGATGCGAGGGAATTCTACTTAGATTTTCCTCCCAATCAAAGTAATCTTTAAATTTTTGGGCAGCATCCTCGTCTTTTTTAGTTTTGATAACCTTGGTAGCAATGGTGGCAAAACGCTCTAACTGGTAACGAATGTTATTACGGATATCCGTTCGTTCGTTAATCCATTCAGAAATAATATGGCGAGCGCCTTCTAACGCTTTTTCTTCAGATTCTACTTCGTTGTTTATATATTTTGAAGCCGTGTATTCCAAATCGTTTACTCGCTGACTCATAATCATCTTCGCCAATGGTTCTAAACCGTTTTTACGAGCTGTTTCTGCTTTGGTTTTACGTTTCTTTTTATAGGGAAGGTAAATATCTTCTAGGGTAGTTAAATCTTCTGTCTTTTCAATTTTTGCTTTTAACTCATCGGTTAAAACTTCTTGCTCTTCTAAAGCTTTTAAAATTGCTGTCTTTCGTTTTTCTAAGGCTTCAAATTGTTCTTTAAGTTGTACAATTTGTCCTATTTCAACTTCATCTAAATTACCTGTTTTTTCTTTTCGGTAACGGGAAATAAAAGGAATGGTACAATCTTCATTTAATAATTCAATCGTATTTTGAATTGATTTTTGTGAGATTTGCGTACGAGAGGTTATATAGGAGATAAGTTGCATTGAAAAATTATTTTAAATAAAAAATCTCGCATGAATAGCGAGGTTTCAAATATAGTAAAAGGTTAATTTATCTTGTGAATTTTCTTAAGTGATATGTTTTGTCGCTAGGGGTATAATCACTTCTAATATAAAAATCTTTATATTTAAAAATAGTGTAGCCAATATCACTTTTTCTAGGGGTACTTTTTATTTTATCAAAAATATTCCTAGCTATTTTGGTGTCTTTAATGTGTTCAAAACGTGTGTCAAATAAACATTCAATTTGAGTTGATTTTGTATTATTGAAAGAGTTATATGCAAACATAATAGGATTAAAATAAAGGTTCACATTTACACCTCCTAGATTAGCTATTGGTCCACCTACACCTCCAAACCCTGCCATCATCATTGGAGCAGTAGATCGTTGTTCAACATACCCCCCTAAAGTAAACAAGTAACTGTTTTTATTTTTAATGACTGAAACACCAATTTTACCAGTAGTTATTTTACGTAAAAATTTCTTGGTTTTTTCTAGCTCTCTATAACCGTTATATAAACCTCCTTTTTGAATGATTGGAGAGTTTTTAAAGAGTATTTCCTCGTCTTTACTAGCAGCATATTCTTTTATGAAATTCCCAGTTGCTAAGTCTAAGATGTACATTGATAAAACATCCTTTGTAGCTGCTACTACGGCTATTTTATTGTCAAAAATAAAAGAATTGGTTTTTTTTCTTCCTGATTTAATATTAGAAAGAGGTTTGTTAAAAATTGCTGTTGAAACTTTATAGTTTGTTAAGTTTACAGTAAATAATTGAGTTATATTTTTATTATTATCAAAAGAAAAAATAAGGTTATTATCTTTTAAATACATTTTGGCAGTCTCAGAAACTGACTCAATTGAGTTAGGCGTATTTTCTTCAAACTTTTTGATAGGTGAGTAGTTAAAAGGTAATAACAAATCTACAACTCTTACTTTTTTATTCTTTTCGTTAAGAAGTCTTAGCTCAGAAATGTCTAGTGGAATATATTGTAAGTTACCATCTTCATTAATATAGTTTAGATATACACTGCCATTTATTTTATTTCCCGAAATGATATAAAACTTATTTTTTAATGATATTGTTTGGATAAAAGTTTGTCCAGAAGGAAGTAAAAACTCTTTTACGGTGTTTTTTTTATTGTTAAAAGAAAAACTTACAGCAGCAAACTGTGTGTTACTTTTATTGGTTAGAAATATTTTATATTCATTATTGTAAATACTGCTTCCTAAAAGTATTTTATACTTCCTTTTTTTAGTTTCTGATGAAAGTTGACCAGTTAATTTAAATTCATCATTAAATTTATATGCGTAGACATTTTTAGCGTCAGCAATTAAAATAGCTAAATCATTATTTTTTGTGTTTACAACAGGAATTACATCTTTAATATCTGTTGAGTTTTCTTTTAAAAAGTTTTTAAAACTAGTAATTTCTGTTTGAGCAAATAAAGAATTACACATAAACCCTATTAAAAATAGGATGTTGATACAATTTTTTTTCATTTTAGTTATTAAGAGGTATAAAAAAACTCGCAAATTTTGCGAGGTTTTTTTATATAATAAATACAGTTTTTTGTTTAAGCAATAAACTCTCCGTTATTAACCTTTTCAGAAGGTTGAACAAAAGCTAATTTACCCTCAGGAGTATCTGTCATTAAAATCATTCCTTGACTTTCTACACCACGTAATTTTCTAGGAGCTAAATTACATAATACAGACACTTGCTGACCAACGATATCTTCTGGTTTAAAGCTTTCTGCAATACCAGAAACAATGGTACGTGTGTCAATACCTACATCTACGGTAAGTTTTAGTAGTTTTTTTGTCTTAGCCACTTTTTCAGCAGCAACAATAGTCCCTATTCGAATATCCATTTTGGTAAAGTCGTCAAATTGGATAGTTTCTTTTTGAGGTTCTACTACTTTATTAGCAGCTTCATTTGCTTTCTTGGTAGCTTCTAACTTGTCTAGCTGTGTTTGAATTGTAGTATCTTCAATTTTAGAAAATAATAATTCAGCTTTATTAATTTGATGATCTGCTGGTAGTAAAATGTCTTTTTCAGCTACATCATTCCAAGCAAGTGTAGTATCAATATTTAAAATTGACTTTAACTTACTTGAAGTAAACGGTAAAAAAGGTTCTGATAACACTGCTAAACCTGCTGCGATTTGCAAGGCAACGTTCATAATAGTTTTGGTGCGCTCTTCGTCAACTTTAATTACTTTCCATGGTTCTTCGTCAGCTAAGTACTTATTACCTAAACGCGCTAAATTCATCATTTCTTGAGAAGCTTCTCTAAAACGATAACGTTCTATAGATTTTGCAATAATGTTTGGGAACTCTTTTAATTGCTCTAAGGTATCTTTATCAACTTCAGATAAATCACCAGCAGCAGGAATCACTCCATTATAGTATTTGTTTGTTAATACTACCACACGGTTAATAAAGTTCCCAAAAATAGCAACTAGCTCGTTATTGTTTTTTGCTTGAAAATCTTTCCAAGTAAAATCGTTGTCTTTATTCTCAGGAGCATTGGCTGTTAAGGTATAACGTAACACATCTTGTTGGTTAGGAAATTCTTCCAGATACTCATGTAACCAAACTGCCCAGTTTTTAGAAGTAGATAATTTATTTCCTTCTAAGTTTAAAAACTCGTTAGCTGGTACATTTTCAGGTAAAATAAAATCGCCATGCGCTTTTAACATTGCAGGGAAAATAATACAGTGAAATACAATATTATCTTTACCAATAAAGTGGACTAATTTAGTATCATCTTTTTTCCAATAGTCTTCCCAATTTTTACCTTCGCGTTCCGCCCATTCTTTGGTAGAAGAGATGTACCCGATTGGTGCATCAAACCAAACATACAATACTTTTCCGTCAGCACCTTCAACAGGAACAGGAATTCCCCAATCTAAATCACGGGTTACAGCACGAGGGCGTAATCCGTCATCAATCCAAGATTTACATTGCCCTAATACATTAGGTTTCCAATCATTTTTATGTCCCTCTAAAATCCATTCGCGTAAAAAAGCTTCGTGTTTATCTAAAGGTAAAAACCAATGTTTAGTTTCTTTTAAGGTAGGAACATTTCCTGTAATTGCTGATTTAGGGTTGATTAAATCGGTAGCGTTATGACTGGTTCCACACTTTTCACATTGATCTCCGTAACTTTCTTCATTTCCACATTTAGGGCAGGTACCAATAACAAAGCGATCAGCTAAAAACTGATTCGCTTCTTCGTCATATAGTTGTTGCGTAACTTCTTCAATAAATTGACCATCGTTATATAATTTTGTAAAAAAATCAGAAGCTGTTTTATGATGAATTTCAGCTGAAGTACGTGAATAATTATCAAAAGAAATTCCAAAATCTTCAAATGATTTTTTAATGATTCCGTTATATTTATCAATAATATCCTGTGGAGTAACACCTTCTTTTTTAGCACGCATTGGTATTGCAACTCCATGTTCATCAGAACCACAAATATAGGCTACGTCTTTTCCTTTTTGACGCAGATAACGCGCATAAATATCTCCAGGAACATACACCCCTGCTAAATGTCCAATATGGATTGGGCCATTTGTATAAGGTAATGCTGCTGTAATTGTATATCTTTTTGGTGTACTCATGTTTTTCTACTAAAATTAAAGCGCAAAAGTACGAAAAAGCAATTTTTTATACTGTTATAAATTAGGTACATTTGATGGAATTTAGACTTTTAAGATCAAGAAAAGAGACTTGTTTATGGAAAAAAGAATTTTTACCTTATTTTTTATACTGATAATTACATCAGTCTATGCGCAAAATGAAACGATGAAGTTAACTACACCACCATACTTGCAAAAGGGAGATACGATTGCAATTGTTGCTCCTGCAGGAATTTTAAAGAACCGTAAGCATACAATTGATAAAGCTAAAATATTAGCAGAAAGTTGGGGGTTAAAAGTGGTGTATGGTAAAAATATGTTTAATCAGAATAATCATTTTTCGGGCACTGATGACGAACGATGTCAAGATTTTCAAGATGCATTAGATGATCCGAATATTAAGGCTATTTGGAGTGCACGAGGCGGATATGGTTCTGTAAGAATTTTAGATAAATTGGATTTTACCAAGTTTAAAAAACATCCAAAATGGATTGTTGGGTATTCTGATGTTACAGCGTTTCATAATCACATTCATAATTTGGGTGTTGAAACTTTACATGCAATGATGGGTACGAGTATGGAAGAAAAAGCAGAAGAAATAGTACAAACCATAGCAACTTTTAAAAAAGCATTATTTGGAGAAAAATTAAGTTATAAAGTTGCTGCTTCAAACAAGAATAGAGTAGGAAGGGTTTCAGGTGAGTTAGTAGGTGGTAATATTGCTATTTTAGCTTCTATGTTAGGGTCAGATAGTCAAATTTCTGCAGATGGAAAAGTTTTGTTTATTGAAGAAATAGGAGAATATAAGTATTCGATAGATAGAATGTTACAAAGCTTAAAGCGGGCAGGGTATTTTACTAAAGTTAAAGCGATTATTGTTGGTGATATGACTAAGATTAAGAGAAATACCACTCCATGGGGAAGTTCAATAGAACAATTAATTTTAGAGGTTATTCCTAAGGATATTCCTGTGCTATTTAATTTTCCGGCTGGTCACGAACCAGACAATAGAGCATTGATAATGGGTAGAGAAGTTAAATTATCGATAAGTAAAAATAAGCAGTGTTTGGTAGAATTTAATTAACTGTTTTTTGTTTTACATGTGTTTATTCCTAATAACTTATATAGTGAGCAAAAGTTTATTAAACTGGTAACCAAAAGTATAATTGCTAATACAAGTAAGATATTACCAAAAATTCCTGTAATAAATTCAAAGTAAGATAACGTAGCTATTATTAGAGCAATTAAAGTTCTAATAGCTTTATCAGTGTTTCCCATGTTTTTTTTCATGATAAAAAGATTTAAGGTTACTCAAATATAAATTTTTTAAATGGCAGAACACAATGAACTTGGTAAAAAGGGAGAGCAACTAGCAATAAACTATCTTGTTAAAAAAGGATATATTATTGTTGAAAAAAACTATCGATTTCAAAAAGCTGAAGTTGATATTATTGCTCAAAATGGGGAGACTTTAGCTGTTGTTGAAGTTAAAACGAGATCAACAGCTTATTTTGGAAATCCGCAAGATTTTGTGAATCCGAAGAAAATAAAACTATTAGTTACAGCTATAGATAATTATGTAACAGAAAATGACTTAGATGTAGAAATACGGTTTGATATTATCGCTGTTATTAAACAACAAAACGAATTTGTAATTGAACATATTGAAGATGCGTTTTTATACTTTTAAAAAAGAAAAGCTCAACAAATTTGTTGAGCTTTTCTTATGTTATTTACACTAGTAATTACTTATCACTACTAAAGTATTTTTCTACATCCTCTTCATGATCAGGCATAGCAATAATGTTCTTATCTTTGTCTAATATAAAATAAGAAGGTGTGCCAAGTAGGTTATACTTTTTTACTGTTTCGTTGTCAAATTTATATTCAGGATGTGTTCCTATAGCATTGTGCCATCCTGGTAAATTCTTAACAAACTCGTCCCATTCATTTTCTTCATTTTCAATACCAAAAGAAACTACCGATACTTCTTTATGAGTTTGCATAAACTTATAAAGTTCTGGAATTTCTTTTATACAGTGTGGGCAACCAGTACTCCAGAATACTAATAAATACTTATTACCATCATTTAACGTTGATAATTTATATTCTTGATCATTTTCTTTCCAAGAAAAGTCAGGAGCTACTCTACCTACAGTTGCAAGTAATATATCTAATTTTTCCTTTTTAAAATCAGCATCTTGATCTTTGGTAGGAAGCTTATCGTAATATTCAGCAAACATCCAATCTACAATTGGTCCGTTACGTTTATCAGTAAGTGCACTAATTAAATAATCGATAACCGCTTTTTCTAATTTGTCAGAAGAAATTTTCTTCATAACTTTAGTAATAGACTCTTTAATTAGTTTTTGTTGAACATCTTTATCTTCAGAATAGTTTAAATAGAAAACGTAGTCGTTAATTCTATCGATTAAAAAAGAAGAATTATATAACTTATCACTTTTAAAATCGATATGTTCAAAAAAGTTTTCACTAGTAGCAGATAAATAATCTTGTACATTATCGTGAGGATTGGATGAGTTGTAACGACGAGAAGCTTTTATAAAGCTATTTACCAACATTCCTTCAGACTTGTTTTCATAAGTTTCTTGTACGTCTTCTAGTTTCTTAAGCTCTTTTTTATAGGTTTTTTTCGTGTCTTTTGATTTAGTTTCAATATAAGAAGCTTGTAATGAATCTATCTTTTTTTGCACAGCATTGTATGCTTGTAAGTATTCACTGTATAGCTTGTTTTCTCTAGAGCTAGTGAAAAGAACTGATTGATCAGGGTATCTTGGATTAAAAACAAATTCAACATTTTCTTTATTAAAGAAAAAATCAACAAAGCCAGCACCAGAATTTCTATAGGTAGCTCTATAGGCCCCAGAAGTTGCGGTGTTAGGTAGTTCAAAACTAAACTTTCCTAAAACTTGTTGTTCACCACTTATTGCAACAGTATCAAACTTAATTGTAGTATTTGCAAGAAACTTTTGTTTCGCCCCTTCAATTTTATATAAAATAACCCAATCTCCTTTGTCGGGAGGGGTCATAGTACCTTTAACAGTGTACTGTGCATTTACAAGTGATGTGGTGAATATTAATAGAGCCAGTAATTTTTTCATCATAATGTTTTAAAGGGTTATTAATAAGGTTTTAAAACTAGTCATTTGCGAACTTCTATCCAAGAAGTGTACCGTTTTTATTTTTTCTTATGTATTTTAGAAACATTTATTTAATTGTTTCAAAACATGAACTTTAAAGAACAAATATTTTGGGTAACCGGTGCTTCTTCAGGAATTGGCAAATTTCTAGCAGTTACGCTATCTAATTATGGAGCAAAGTTAATTATATCTTCAAGAAATGAAAGCTTTTTAAGAGAAGTGAAAAAACGTTGTAAATATCCAGAAAAAGTTATGGTTTTACCTTTGGATTTAGAAGATTATGAAAACCTTACGGATAAGGTAACCAAAGCGGTTTCGTTTTTTGGTAGCATTGATGTTTTAGTAAATAATGGAGGAATAAGTCAACGATCGTTGGTGAAAGATACTTCGATAAAAGTTGATAAACGTTTGATGGATATTAATTATTTAGGAACTGTAGCTTTAACAAAAGCTTTATTGCCTCATTTTATTGAAAATAAATCGGGACATTTTGTTGTAACTACAAGTATTGTTGGAAAAATAGGAACTCCACTGCGTTCTACCTATGCAGCAACTAAACATGCTTTGCATGGTTTCTTTGATAGTTTGCGAGCAGAACATTGTAATGATAATATTGCTGTTACTTTGGTTTGCCCAGGGTTTGTAACTACTAATGTGTCAAGAAATGCATTAACAGGAAATGGAACTCCTCAAAATAAAATGGATTCAGCCACAGCAAATGGTATAGATCCAGATAGGTTTGCCGAATTGATGCTAAAAGCGATAAAAAATAAAAAAGAAGAAGTTTATATAGCTGGAGCAAAGGAAAAATTAGGTGTATATACCAAACGCTTCTTTCCTAAGTTATTGTCAAAAATGATTCGGAAGTTAAGCGTTACTTAGTCAAAAAAGTTAATTATCTCAAAATAATTAATGATAGCTTCTTTCATTAAAACTGACTGTTCACCTGGCTTTAGGTTAGGTAATTCAGTTAGAGTTTTATAATGTGGCCATCCTTCATCATCAAAAAAATCAAACTCATAGTATCCGTAAGGTTCCAATAATTTACAAATAGCAATATGCATAAGGTTTACTTTTTCATCTTTTTTAAACTTACGATGTCCTTGTCCTAATTCTTGAACACCAATTAAGTAGATAACTCCGTCGATATTAAGATCGTCACCATCTGCGAATTGTTCTGATAACTGAGTTATTAGAAAATCCCATTTTTCTTTTAAGTTAGTTTCTTTTGTCATTTGTGCTTTTTGAAAAAAGCAAAGATAGGAATGAGTTATGTATATTTGTATAGTATCTACACACATAATTAATTTTGCTGTGTTTTTCTATTAAATCTCATTAATTTAGAATTTCAGAAAACAACAATGAATACATTCGACATAATAATAGCTGCGTTATTACTTTTTGGTTTTGTGCGTGGATTAATGAAAGGTTTGTTTGTAGAAGTAGCTTCTTTGGTAGCGCTTGTAGCTGGAGTTTATGGTGCAATACATTTTTCTTACTTTATTGGAGATTGGTTGAAAAACAGTGTTACTTGGGATGAAAAGTATATTTCTTTAGCGGCTTTTGCTGGAACTTTCGTGGTAATAATTGTAGCAATAGCGTTATTAGGAAAAATTTTAACCAAAATAGCAGATTTTGCAGCTTTAGGGATTTTAAATAAAATTTTGGGAGGTGTTTTCGGGGCTTTAAAAATTGGATTAATTTTAAGCGTAATTTTTATTTTTTTCGGGAAAATGAACGATACTATTCCGTTTGTAAAAGAAGAAAGCTTAGAGGAGTCTATTTTATTTAAACCTGTAAAAAAAATTGCTCCTACAATTTTCCCTTCAATTATAAAAGATGAAGGAGAGCAGGAGGATAGTAGTGAAGAGGTAGAAGTAGTAATATAAAAAAATGGATAAAAAAGTTATCCGTTTATATATTTAGTCTAAGTGGTAAATTTCCATAATGTCTTCCAAGATGTGTTCAAAATCGATGTTTAAATCGATGAGATTTCCTGTTTTAATATCAAAAACCCAACCATGTACTTTTAACCCTCTATCTCTATAAGCTTTTTGTACAGCAGCAGTTTTAATTAGGTTAACGCATTGTTCTTGCACATTTAAATCAACCAAACGATCGTAACGAGCATTTTCATCTTTAATTTTATTCAATTCATCTTTGTGTAAGCGATATACATCTCTTATATAACGTAACCAAGGATTTAACAATCCTAAATCGGCAGATTGCATAGCTGCTTTTACACCTCCGCAAGAGTAGTGACCACAAACCACAATATGATTTACTTTTAAATGTTCAACAGCATATTCAATTACTGAGGCAGAATTTAAGTCAATTGCGGGTACCATATTAGCAATGTTTCTATGTACAAAAACTTCACCAGGACTTGAACCCATCAAATCTTCTGCGGAAACTCTACTATCAGAACAACCGATATACAACAATTCAGGACTTTGTCCTTCATTTAATTTTTTAAAGTAACCTTTATTGGTAGATAGTTTGTTTTTTACCCACTCTTTATTGTTTTCAAAAATTTTAGATAGATTCATTAGTATAAAAATTGTTTGTTGGAAGAATCTTTTATACTTGCTTTTGAGTTAAGCAAAATAATTATCGAAGTTAATAAAAAAAGAGAACCTGAAACTAAGTTTAGATTCTCTTTATAATAATAATTATAGGAGATGTTTTTTATTCATAAAAAGTAACAGAACCATCTTTAATATTATACATAGCTCCAACAATCATAATTTCACCATTTTTGTGCATTTCAGCTAGTACATCACTTTCGTTTAAAATTCTATCAATAGTTAATTGTACATTTTTTTCTGCAACTTTATTTACAAACTCTAAATTAGAAGAGTTTCTTAAGCTCTCATCTTTAGGTTCAGTTACAGCTTCTACAGCAGGTTTAATTTTACCTAACATATTGGTTAGGTTACCTAACTTAGCATTATCACAAGCTCCTTTAATAGCTCCACAACTTGTGTGTCCTAACACAACAATTAACTTAGTGCCAGCTAATTTACAAGCAAACTCCATACTACCTAAAATATCTTCGTTTACAAAGTTACCAGCAATTCTTGCGCTAAAGATGTCTCCTAAACCTTGGTCGAATACTAATTCAGCTGAAACTCTAGAATCGATACAACTTAAAATAGTGGCGAAAGGAAATTGCCCTTCTCTAGTATCGTTAACTTGTTCTAATAAATTACGATTTGCTTTTAAGTTGTTTTGGAATCTTTGATTTCCTTCTTTTAAGTACTGTAACGACTTTTCAGGAGTCATTGTAGCTTGTGTTTCTTTAGTATGTGCTTTCATTGATATATTTTTATAAAATTATTTATGTCGTTTTTTTAATTTACGAAGTTAAAAAGTTTAGGCTGCTTTTGGCCTAAGTTTAAAGAACTTAATAAAGCTTTCAGGGTTTTCTACAACACCACGCTCAGAAATAAGTTTAATGTTGATGTTTCTTTCTTTGGCTTTAAATGCAAAATCTTCTAAAATTTCAACAATGTCATTATCCAAGTATCTTGTTTTTCTTACGTCTAACTCTAAATGAGTGCCTTCAGGTAAGCTGTCTAATTCTTTTAAAATTGCTCCTTTGTTAAAGAAAGTCACTTCTTCAGCAAGTGTCATTTTTATTTTGTGCACTCCGTTACTTTTATCTTCAATATGTAAGAAGTGAGAGTTTTGATAACTTTTTATCAAAATAACAAAAACTCCAACAGCTAACCCTAATGAAATTCCTGTAAGTAAATCGGTGAAAACAATACCTAAAACGGTTACAATAAAAGGCACAAATTGTTTCCATCCTAAAGCAAACATTTGTTTAAATAAGCTAGGTTTTGCTAGTTTATAACCAACAACTAATAAAATTGCCGCTAGTACAGATAAAGGTATTTTATTTAATAAGGTTGGAATTAAAATAACAGATAGTAACAAAAATAATCCGTGAATAATTGCAGACATTTTAGATCTACCTCCTGATTGAATGTTGGCAGAACTTCTTACAATTACTTGAGTAATAGGTAAACCTCCAATTAAACCAGATAAAATATTACCTGTTCCTTGTGCTAATAATTCTCTGTTGGTTGGAGTTACATTTTTTTCTGGGTCTAATTTATCTGTGGCTTCAACACAAAGTAGCGTTTCTAAACTTGCTACTAATGCAATCGTAAATGCAGTTACCCAAACTTCGTAGTTTGTAATAGCATTGAAGTTAGGGAATGTGAATTGTGTTAAGAAAGAATCAAAGCTCTCAGGAATAGGTACACTTACTAAATGTGAAGCTTGTATTGCTAACGTTTCATTTCCTTGCATTAAGGAAAAAAATATAATTCCTGTTACAACAGCTACTAAAGGTCCTTGAATTAAATGAAATATTTTCCCTTTTTTACTTAAAACTTTATCCCAAAGAATTAAAATAGCCAATCCAATAAAACCAATAACCATTGATCCCATGGTAATATTATCAGTAATGCTTAATATAGCTGAAAAAGTGTTTTCTCCTGAAGCTTCTATAAAGCTATCAGCCCCTTCTGGTTCAGCATCATATCCAAAGAAGTGAGGAATTTGCTTTAAAATAATAATAATACCAATACCAGTAAGCATTCCTTTAATAACCGATGATGGGAAGTAATAACCGATAACACCAGCTTTAAGAACACCAAAAAGTATTTGAATAATACCTCCTAATACAACGGCTACTAAAAAGTTTTCATAACCACCTAAAGACCCTATAGCGGTTAAAACAATAGCAGCTAAACCAGCTGCAGGACCACTAACTCCTATTTTCGAACCACTCAAGGCTCCAACAACAGTACCTCCAATAATTCCGGCAATTACACCTGAAAAAAGAGGAGCTCCACTTGCTAAAGCAATACCTAAACATAAAGGTAAAGCAACAAAGAATACGACAATACTTGCGGGTAAGTCGCTTTTAATAGTTTTAAACATAATATATGCGTATATTTTATACTCCAAATAAAAATTTAGAGTGTGTTTTTAAAATGTAAATAATTTTTACTTATTAGATTGATTGATTTAGAGCAGTTTTGTGAAAAGCTCAGATCAAAAAATATTGTTTTTGTTTACTAAATATCTATCGCAAGGGTTTTTGTTTTCCATGAAATAGTTAGTAAAAAAAATTAAGCAGTAAAAAATTCAGGAGGTGGAGTGAGAATTTTAGGATATTGTGACACGTAGTTTTTAGATTGAAAACGTACGTTTTTCTTTTTTTGAATTTTTTTATATAAAAAAGAAGTGTAATCTTCATTAGGGTGAGCTTTTAACTCAGCGACCTTAACATGTTTAGTGTTTTCTTCTTCTTCACTTAAACTTAAAAAAATAGTGATATCTTGGTTCTTATCTACCAACGTAATTATCGAAGGCGTAACAATAATGCCTGCGAACAAAACGATAAAAAAGATAGCGATTTTAGATTTCAAAATAACTTTTCTATTTAGTTAGAGGCAAAAGTAATTAATTTTTTACATCTAAAATGTTATAGTTCTTTTAAATTTTTTGCTTTTATCCATCCAACTTTTCCATCAGCGAGCTTTATTTTTTTCCAATTATCTACAGAATCTAAGACATTAACTTTGGTTCCTTCGTGCAATGTGAAAACTTCATTTGAATTATCAGTAGGTTCATTGCTAATTGAAACTTCTTGAGTAAAAATGATAGCTTCAATAGTGTTGTTAGCTTGATTGTATTGTGTGTATGTAATAGTTAAAGATATTATTAAAAGCAAAAAAGAAATAATACTAGTTGTAAAATAAGTTCTTTTTTTGTTTGGAGTATAGGCAAAATAAAACAGCAAAAATAAAATAGAAGCAACAAAAGAAAGCACAATGGTAATTATTGCCCAAGTGTTATAAGTAAACTTTTGTAAATAGTTTTCATTAAACCTTTGAAAAACTGATTTGGGTAATGCTTCAATTCTATCAAGAGTTAAACGCTTTGCTATAATTAAGTTATTTTTAGCATCTTCATTTAAAGGGTTTAATTGTAATGCTTTTTCATAATTATAAATAGTAGGCGCTATTTTATTAAGCTTATAGTAACAGTTAGCCAAGTTATAATACACTTCTGATGATACTAAATTTTCATCTTCTATTTGCTCATATAGTTTAATTGCTTCTTCGTACTTCCCTTCTTTATATAAAGAATTCGCGTTTGTAAATAAATCATTGGCATTTTGTGCTAACGTACTAATTGACACCAATAAGAATAAATATATAACTAACTTTCTCATTATAATTGTCTGTCTAATTGCGTTATTACTTGTTTTGCCTTCTCATACTCCTCTTTCATTTGTACATTGGTAATTGGAGTATATCTAGCAAAATCACAGTTGTTAAATACTTGAATAAAACTATTAATAGTTTCTTTATTAACGTTTTTATTAGCTAATAAATCAGTAATCTTTTCACGACTTATATCAGAAGTTTCTACACCTAGTTTTGCTTTTAAATAATTATGTAGGGCTCTTTCTAAAGCTTCATAAAAAGCTTCTTTATTACCTAATTGCTTTTGTGCTTCCGATAAGTATTTCTTGGCGAGTTTGTCTGCCTTTCGTAGCTTATTTCCTAATATATCACTATCACGCTCTTCTTTCTTTTTTTGAATAAAGATTCCAACAGGAATTGCTAAAATAGGAAGTAATAAAAGAACATAAAATAAGGTAGATTTAAAGAAATCATCTGTCTTTATGGGATGTAAGTTAGTAGATGTTTGGATGTATCTAAAGTCGTTACCCGTAACTTTCACATCTTGTTTAGCTACTGTGTTAGCATCTGAATTTGTCGGAATTTCTTTTCCTTCTAAAACATCAACATATAAATCATCAGTAGTAATAGTTTGATACACTTTTTCTTTCGGGTTAAAGTAAGAAAAGCTAGTTTTTGGAATTCTATATTTTCCTTTGAATTCGGGAACAACTGTATAGCTATCGGTAACTGAGCCTGATAATCCGGTTCCTGTAATACGAACGTTTTCTTTTCTTTCTGGTTGATAAACTTCTAGTTCTTTAGGAGTTTCAATTTTTGGAAGTTCAAATAATTTTAAATTTCCTTTACCATTTACAGAAACCTTAATTTGTGAAGATTCATTTGCCTTTAAGGTGTTTTTACTTAAAGAAACATCAAAAGAAAATTGACCCACTGCACCCGTAAAGCCCTCCGGTTTATTTTGAAGAGGTAAAGCCCGGGCGTTAACAACTTTCTTAGCGGAAGAAAACTCTTTACGAACTTGACGCGTAATTACGTTTCCAAAAAAATCAGCCCTTCCAGTAGGTACTGCCACGACTATATCCATCTTCATTGGGTCTATTGTTAGCTTACCGGAAGTGGTTGGTATTAATAGCGCCTTGTGTAATACTGCATAACGATAATTCTCTCCGTTATAGGTGCCAGTTTTAACACCCATTCCGTTACGCTTAATTTCCTGATTCCAAAAGCCATTGTATTGTGGAGCTTCTGTAATTGCATTATCGTAAATACCAACATTGTCGCTAAAGTACAAGCGATATTCTACATAAATACCTTCACCAACATAAGGTTGAGATTTGGAAATTTCAGCAACTAAATGAATGTTCTGTTCTGCAATATAATTAGGATCGTTCGGGTTTTTAGGGATGTCTACAGCATCTAGAACGATAACTTTTATAGGGTTAGAGGTGAGTGTCTTTCCATCAATTTCAATACTCGCAGAGGGAATATTAAATTCTCCTTTTCTTTTAGGTTGTAAAATGTAAGTGTATGATTGATTAAAGGAAACTTTACCGTTAATCCAAGATTGACTTACTGATTGACTAGGGCCACCAACTATTTTAAAATTAGTGAAATTAGGAGCTTTAAAATTATCGGCTCCTTGTTTATTGATAGAAAACTCAATACGTAATCGTTGGTTTACTCCCAATTTATTTTTACTAACCGCAGCCGTTAATGCAGCGTCTTGCGCACTAAGGGCAAGTGTAAAAAAACTAACTAATAACGATATGTATATTTTCAACTTCATGTTAATTTTCAAAAATGTATAAAAATAATTAAGATTTTAAAAACTGTAAAATTACCAGTCTTTTTCTTGTTTTACTTTTCTTCCTTTTGATTTTTTCGCATTCATCTTTTTCTGCGTTTTGTTTTCCTCATTATTTAAACTCTCTAACAATTGTTTCATCTGTTCTGGAGTCATTTTTCCTTGTTGAGGTTTAGGCTTTTGATTCTGTTTGTCTTTTTGGTCTTGATTAGGTTTTTGTTGATTTTTTTGATCGTCATTTTTCTGATCTTGCTTATCATCTTTTTTGTCCTTATCGTCGCCTTTTTGATCTTTATTCTTGTCGTTCTTTTTGTCTTTGTCGTTTTGTTTTTTCTGATCTTTCTGATCTTTATTTTTTTGGTCTTTATTTTTATCCTTGTTATCCTTCTGGTTTTGTTGTTGCTTTTTAACTTCTTTTTGGGCAACGGCTAAATTATAACGTGTTTCATCGTCATTCGGATTTCTACGTAGAGAGTTCTTAAAGGCTTCTACAGCTTGCTCATATTGTTTTTGTTCCATCATAGCATTACCAATGTTATGATAAGCTTCAGCCTGAGCCATTTTATCTTTTGAAGTCTCAGTAGTTACTTTAAACTGTTCTACAGCTTCTTTGTATTTCTTTTCTTGGTATAAAGTATTACCAAAGTTATAGCTTGCTTTTTCATACTTACTATTTTTACCCAAAGCTTTTCGGTAAGCAATAGCTGCATCGCTAAACTTTTGTTTATTGTATAGTTTGTTTCCTTCTCGTAATAAAGCACGTGCTTCACGTTGTAGTTTAAGTGTATCTTGCTGTGCATTTACGATTGCAGAAACTGTAAGAGCTATAATGAATATTAAATTTTGTAAACTTTTCATACTACATATTAAGATTCTTCGTTAAACAAATCTACTTTCTTCAACCATTTGGTTTTCTTATCAAACAAAAACATATCTAAAATTAAAAACAGGAGTCCAATAGCTACAAACCATTGAAATTGGTCTTTATAATCAGAAAACTGTTTTGTTTCAAATTCATTTTTTTGTGCGTTTCCTATAATTTTTTCAATGGCTTCTACTGGATTTTCAGTTTTATTACCATCAAAATATTGTCCATCAGAAGCATCAGCAACTCCTTGTAAAACATCAGGTTTTCTTTGGGTAATTACTGTTTCTCCCATTCTGTCTTTTTTGTAACCAATAAGCGCGCCATTTAATTTAATAGGAATTGGACCTCCTTTTTCGGTTCCTACACCTACGGTATATACTTTAACGCCTTCGTTGGCGATGTTTTGAGCAACTTGTTTAGTTTCTTCTTGATGGTCTTCACCATCAGAAATAATTATTAAAAAACGATTAGTTTGCTCATCGTTATCATAATAAGTGTTTGCTAAGTTTAGTGCTTCGTTAATGGCAGTACCTTGGCTTGAAACGATATCAGGATTTGCGTTTTGCAAAAACATTTTTGCAGCAGCATGATCTGTGGTAATAGGAAGTAGAGGATAAGCATTACCTGCATAGATAATAATACCAACTCTATCACTGCCTAACTTATCAATAGTTTTAGATATTATTTGTTTTGCTTTTTCTAATCTATTAGGGGCAATATCTTCTGCTAACATACTTTTAGAAACGTCTAAAGCAAACACCACATCAACACCTTCTCTTTTTACAGTTTTTAGTTTTGTTCCCATTTTAGGGTTAACTAATGATAGAATTAAAAATGATAATCCTACCAAAAAGAAAATAAGTTTTAGTACCGATTTAAAGGTTGATGTATTTGGTGCTATTTTAGATAAAAGCAACGGATTAGCAAACTTTTTTTGAGTTCGTTTTTTCCACCATAAAACGAATAGGAAAACCACAATTATTACAGGAATAATTGCAAAAAGATAAAAATATATTGGTTCTTCTAGTTTGTACATCCTTCGGATAGTTTAATTGTTGATGCGTTTAATCGTTTAACTGTGATTTTCGTAAAGAATTCAACATGTTAGAAATTTTGTATATAGTATTTCTTAATTTTAAATAGTCTTCTTTATTGATTTGTTAAACCAAACTCCTCTGAATCAGGAAAATTTTCTATAACAGAATATGTTTTTTTAGAAAGCTTAACAGCTTCTTTCCAAACTTCTAATTTTTCAAAAGAGAAAATATACATTTTTTAACTTTTAAACAGTTTAACAATTACACAATTTTATATAAAACTTTTAAATACTGTGTTTTTTAGGGTGAATTCTAGGAGCAAAAATATTCCTGCTAGAAATACTAAAAAACGATATTTTTCTGAGTAATTATAATATTTAAATTCTTCGATTTTAGTTTTTTCTAGCTTATCGATTTCGTCGTAAATTTCTTTTAATTTGGTGTTGTTAGTTGCTCTAAAATATTTCCCACTAGTTTCGCTGGCAATATGCTTTAGTAAGCTCTCATCAATTTCAACAGGTTGGTTTTTAAAAGAAATTTTACCAGTTCTTGGATCTTTAGCCCAAGGGAAAGGAGCCATTCCATTAGTTCCAATTCCAATAGTATAAACCTTAATTCCGTTTCCTTTTGCTAAATCAGTAGCAGTCTTAGGATCAACAAAACCAGCGTTATTAACACCATCTGTCAATAAGATAATAACTTTACTTTTGGCTTTGCTATCTTTTAATCTATTAACAGCAGAACCTAAGCCCATACCAATAGCAGTTCCACCTTCTAGCTGCCCCCATTTAATTTCTGAAATGGTTCTTTTTACGATAGATTTATCACTGGTTATCGGAGTTTGTGTAAAACTTTCTCCTGCATAAACTACAATACCAATACGATCATTTGGACGTCGGTTTATAAAGTCAGTTGCAACTCTTTTTAAAGCTTCCAGACGGTTTGGTTTAAGGTCTTTTGCCAACATACTGGCCGAAACATCAACAGCCATTACAATATCAATTCCTCGATTCGTCTTAGTTTTTTTACTAACAGCTACATTTCTAGGGCGTGCCAAAGCAACTATTAAGCAGGTTAATGCTAATAACCTTAAGAATTGTAGTAAAGGTTTTAGTTTAGGCAAAATTGAACCCTGTGCTTTAAAACCTTTAGTACTTGGCATTCTAAGCTGAGCACTATCTTTTTTTTGGGTATGAAAACTCCAAAAAGCTAATAAAGGAATTAATACTAGCAACCATAAAAACTCAGGACTATGAAACTCGAAATTATTCCACTTCATCATCTTCTTCTTGTTTTTTAGGTTTTAAATTGTCTATTATAAGCTTTGCATCTTTTCGATCTTCCTCTATTTCATGAGATAAAGGTTTCGATTTTGCAAACTTAACTAAATCAGACTCTTGTAAAAGTCCTTTTAGTTTATCAATAATTTCCTTAGGAGCTTCTATTGACTTTGTGTCGTTGAAATCTTTTAATACATCAATTAATTCATCAGTAGTACTTTCTAAGGCAGGAACATGTAACTCTCGTTCAATATAACCTCTTATGATGTCTGTTAATTCACTATAATACTTTTTAACCTGATTATTTTGCCATAATAATTTTTTGTCTAACTGCTCTAGCTTTTGGATGGCCTCTTCATAAGGAGGCAATAAAGGAATAATAATCTTTTCTTCTTGTTCTTTTTTCTTTTTGAAAACAAAGAAATAGAGTAGTGTCAAAATAACAATTAAAGCTATTATAACCCACCAAATATATTGTTTGAAATCATCAAGTTGATATGGTTCTCCTTTAATTCCTTTAATTGGAAATTTTTTAACTTTAGTAGTGTCGATAGGAACCGTAGCTACGTTAACTAATAAACTATCGGTTAAGTAAGCTTGGTTTCTAATAAATATTTGTTGTTTTGGAATGTAAAAAGCACCGCTATCAAAACCTGTTAAAATATATTTTTGGATTAGCTTGTTTTCAATGGTATCAATTTTTAATGTATCAATAACCTCCAATCCTTTTAAGTTTTCTAACTTAGGAATGATAACGTTTTCGGTTTCGTCAACAGATATTTTATATTGAAATTGTTCACCAATTCTGATGTTTGTTGTATCAATTTCTACTTTTACCTGAGGTTGTTGTGCAAAGGCAAAAGAAGTTAAAAACAAGCATATGTAAAGTAGTTTGTGTTTCATTGTTTGTTCTTATCCTTTTCGTTTAAAATAACCTAACAGTTTTCGTACATAACTCTCATCAACTCTAGTGCTAATTGTTCCTGCACCACTTTTTGTAAAAGTGGTTTCAAAATAATCAGACAAACGTAAAGCATTTGCTTTGTAATGAGTTCTAACTGATTTAGAACTAGTGTTAACTAGTTGTGTTTTTCCAGTTTCGGCATCCATCATAGAAACCATCCCTAGGTTTGGAATTTCTTCGTCGTGTTTATCGTATACACGTATGCCAGTTACGTCATGTTTATTACCAACAATTTTTAATGTACGTTCATAATCATCATCCATAAAATCAGAAAGCATAAAAACAATAGCTTTCTTTTTCATAATGTTTGATAAAAACTTGAGAGCTTCACTAATATTGGTTTGTCTACTTTTTGGTTGAAACTCAATAAGTTCACGAATAATTCTTAACACATGACTTTTTCCTTTTTTAGGAGGAATGTACAGTTCAACTTGATCTGAAAATAAAATTAAACCAACTTTATCGTTGTTTTGAATAGCAGAAAACGCTAGTGTAGCTGCAATTTCTGTAACGGTATCTTTTTTAAATTGTTCAGAAGTACCAAAAAATTCAGAACCAGAAATATCGACCACCAACATCAAGGTAAGTTCACGTTCTTCTTCAAAAACTTTCACATAAGGTTCGTTATAACGAGCAGTAACATTCCAGTCAATTGCCCTAATGTCGTCTCCGAATTGATATTGACGAACTTCAGAAAAAGTCATACCCCTACCTTTAAAGGTTGAATGATACTCTCCTCCAAAAATATGATTAGACAACTTACGTGTCTTTATTTCTATTTTTCGAACTTTTTTTAGTAACTCTTTTGTATCCATATTTTCAATTGTCAGTTAACAGTTATCAATTAATCAGTAAAATATTTTAAGCTGATAATTGCTTATTGATAATTGATTAAGGTACTTGCACTTCGTTAATAATAGAATTGATAATATCTATAGATGTTATATTCTCAGCTTCGGCTTCATACGTAATACCAATTCTATGACGTAAAACATCGTTTACGATTGCTCGAACATCTTCAGGAATTACATACCCTCTTCGTTTAATAAAAGCATAGCATTTTGCAGCTTTTGCTAAGGCAATACTACCACGAGGAGAAGAACCAAAACTGATAAGTGGTTGTAGTTTTTCTAAATTATATTTTTCAGGATAACGAGTTGCAAAAACAATATCTAAGATATATTTTTCAATTTTTTCATCCATATAAACCTCATTAACTACGTTACGAGCTTTAATAATTTGTTCTATTGAAATTACAGGATTTATTTTTTGAAAACTTCCGTTTAAGTTTTGACGCATAATAAGCTGCTCGTCTTGTAATTTTGGGTAATCAATTACTGTTTTTAACATAAAACGATCTACCTGTGCTTCAGGGAGCGGATAAGTTCCTTCTTGCTCTACTGGGTTTTGAGTAGCCATTACTAAGAAAGGCTCATCTAACTTAAAAGTTTCATCACCAATCGTAATTTGACGCTCTTGCATGGCTTCTAATAAAGCAGATTGAACTTTAGCAGGCGCACGGTTAATTTCATCGGCTAATACAAAATTGGCAAAAATAGGTCCCTTTTTAATTGAGAAATCATTTTCTTTTACATTGTATATCATGGTACCTACTACATCGGCAGGTAATAAATCTGGAGTAAACTGAACACGACTAAAGCTTCCGTCAACAGCTTTAGAAAGTGTGTTAATTGCTAATGTTTTTGCTAGCCCAGGTACACCTTCTAATAAGATATGTCCATTTCCTAAAAGTCCAATTAGTAATCGTTCAATCATGTGTTTTTGACCTACAATTACTTTATTCATTTCTGTAGTTAATAAGTCTACAAAAGCACTTTCTCTTTCTATTTTTTCATTGATGGCTCTTACATCTATATCCATAGTAATTGAAATAAATTAGAATTTATATGAAACAAAGCTACAATAATAGTGTTTTTTTAGTTGTTAAAAGTTGGTTAAACCTTGTATTTACAAGCTAAAAGGTGTTGTTCTTTAAAGTTAAGTTTTTGGTTGTGTGTTTTATGTTACTGAAAATAAGTTGTTTATAATTTGTTTTTGTGAGTAAAAAAAATGAAATTTAGCTTCTACTAACTTTAAACTTAAATTTTATGAAGAAAATGTCTTTTAGCAAAACGTTGCTAATTAACGCACTTATCTTTCTGTTTTCTAGTTTTGTTTACGGGCAAACAATAAAAGGAAAAATTGTGGATGTAAATGGAGAAAGTATTCCTTTTGCAAACATTATAGAGAAAGGAACAACAAATGGTACCACTTCTAATGAGAATGGTGAATTTAGCTTAAATATAAAAACCTTTCCGGCAGTAGTAACAATATCTTCCTTAGGGTTTGTTATAATAGAAAGGAATATAGCTAATACAGAAGCTTTTTTACAAGTAACATTACGAGAAGATTCTGATGTTTTAGAAGAAGTAGTGATCTCGGGGCTAGCATCTACTGTGAAAAGAAAAAACTTAGCAAATTCTGTGGCTACTATTTCTGCTGAAAAGCTGGCAGGGGTTGCACCACCACAAACATTAGACGGGGCTTTAGCAGGGAAGTTTACAGGAGCTGTGATAACATCGAATTCAGGAGCACCAGGAGGAGGATTGTCTGTGAAGTTAAGGGGAGTAACATCAATTAATGGTAATTCTCAACCTTTGTATATTATAGATGGTGTTTATGTAGATAATAGCAGTATTTCTTCTGGAGGGCTAAATGCAGTTTCTCAAGCTTCAACAGGTGGTAATGCTTCTTCTCAAGATAATGCTACTAACAGGATAGCAGATATTAATCCGAATGATATAGAAAACATAGAGATATTAAAAGGGGCTTCAGCTTCAGCTATTTACGGTTCAAGAGGTGCGGCTGGAGTTGTAATTATAACAACTAAATCAGGTAAAACAGGAAAAGCCAGAGTGAATTTTTCACAATCTGTGGGGTTTAATGAAATAATTAATTTACAAGGACAAAGAAAATGGACAGAAGAATTAGTTGAGTCTCAATTTCCAGGAGAAGGTGTGCTTTACACAGCAGCAAAAAATGCTGGTAGATTAAGAGATTATGAAAAAGAATTATTTGGAGAAAAAGGAATAATAACAAAGACTAATTTAAGTTTATCGGGAGGGTCTGAAAAGACAACTTACTTTGCAGGTTTTTCAAGAAGTCAAGAAGATGGAATTGTAAAAAATACAGGATATGATAAGACTTCAGTAAGATTGAATTTAGGGCATCAGTTAAATGAAAAAATGAAAATATCATTATCAAGTAATTATATAAATTCTTCAGCTGATAGAGGTTTTTTTAATAATGATAACTCAGGTGCGACTATTGGGGTAGCTTTAACAGCGACAAGACCTTGGGATTACTTATTGCCAGATACAAATGGTAACTATCCAGATCACCCTAATAATTCTTCAAATCCTCTTCAAACAAGAGATTTGATGACTAACAACGAAAAAATTAAAAGATTTATTGTTGGAGGGTCTTATGAATATGATCTGTATAGAAATGATAATTCAAGTTTAAAATTTGTGGCTAAAGCTGGTACAGATCATTATACTCTTACAGCTACTGTAATTTTCCCTAAAGAATTACAGTTTATGAGGCCTGATAATGGTGGGGTAAATGGTCTTACTGCAATTAGTAATACGGTAAATACAAACTCAAACTATTCAGCTTTTTTAGTGCATAATTTTAGTACAAAAAATGATCTAAGATTCGCAACACAAGCAGGTCTTACAAACGAACAATTTTCTCAAAATATAGTGAGGGTAACAGCAACAGATTTGATTGCTTCAGAAACAAATGTAGACCAAAGTGCTAATCAAAATGTTAATCAATTTAGATTAGAACAAGAAGATTTTGGATTTTATGTTCAAGAGGCTATTAATTATCAAAACAAGATAATTGCAACTTTAGGCGTAAGAGGAGATAAATCAACAAATAATGGAGATCCAAATGAGCTATTTTATTATCCAAAAGCATCTTTAGCTACGAATCTGCATAATTTTAAGTTTTGGGGAGAGAAAAAAGGATTTAATAGATTGAAATTGAGAGCGGCTTATGGTGAAGCAGGAACTTTTGCTGCATTTGGTTCTTTATATACTACATATGGAAATACTTCAATAGACGGGAACGTAGGTATTATTGTACCAGGAACTAGAGGAAATGCTGATATAAAACCAGAAAGACAAAAAGAATTAGAAGTAGGATTTGATGCAGGTTTTTTAAATGATAGATTGTCTTTAGAATTCACATATTATAAGAAAGATGTAGAAGATTTGTTATTGACTGCTAATATTGAGCCATCTACGGGGTATGTTACAGAGTGGGTAAATGCTGGAGAACTCCAAAATAAAGGTATTGAAGTAGGGTTGAATGCGAAGGTTTTTGACTCAGAAGATTTTACATGGGATTCAGGAATTAGCTGGTATAGGAATAGGTCGAAAATGACAAAACTGAATGTTCCAACATTTAACCTTGGAGGTTTTGGTAATAGTTTAGGGCAGTTTCAAATTGAAGAAGGAAAAAGTGTAACTCAAATTGTTGGGACGACTGGACCAGGAACACCTGTGATAAAATTAGGAGATGCTGAGCCAGATTTTCAAATGTCATTTAATAATACTTTAAAATATAAAAATATAAGCCTATCATTTTTATGGCACTGGAAAAAAGGAGGAGATAATATAAACTTATCTAAATTATTGTCAGATTTTGGGGGAACTAGTAATGATTATGATGAGATTACTTTAGATCCAAATGGAGTTATTCCAAATGGAACCTATAGGATTAATAATGGTTTGTTTGCTGGTAATGCAAGACCTTTTGTAGAAGATGCTTCTTATTTAAGACTTAGAGAATTAGGATTGTATTATAGTTTTGATAAAGAAGTGTTAGAAAATGTTTTTAGTGGAGCAGTTTCTAGTCTAAGACTCGGTTTCTCTGGGAATAATCTAATCAATATTTTTGATTATAATAGTTATGATCCAGAAGTGTCTAATTTTGGAGGAAACGGGCTCTCTACTGGGGTTGAGGTGACTCCTTTCCCATCTTCTAAAAGATACATGTTCCATCTATCAGCACAGTTTTAATTTTAAAAAGAATAACAATGAAAATAGCAAAAAAAATAAGTATAGTAACTTTAGCAATAACCTTACTAGGACTTACATCTTGTGAACTTGATGGTGGAGAAAGTTTAAATGGAGCAAGCACAGGGTCTATATCTTCTGATTTATCTAGAGGGGAACTACCTCAAGCTGTTTCAGGGGTTTTGTCGGATATGAGAGTTCGTCTAGCTACACAGGTTGATGTGCAAAGTATATTAGGTAGGGAGTATTATTATTTCACAAATTCAGATCCAAGGTTTGAAGGTGATGTTGTTACTGGAAATTTAGACAATAACACTTTTTATACTACCGCTCCTTGGGGCGCAAGATATGCAGCTATAAAGGATATTAATCTAGCTTTACAAGGATTGGAAAATACTACATCTGACTTTTCAGCTGAAGAAATAGCAGCTACTAGAGGGGTATTAAATACATTAAAGGCTCATGAATTTTTAATGTTGTCAAATAATCAAGCAGGTAATGGAATACGTTTAGATGTTAGTGATCCTGATAATTTGGGACCAATTGTTGATTATACAAGTGCTTTGACAGCAATTTTTAATCTATTATCAGAAGCTGCAACGGATCTTGAAAATGGTGGTTCTGATTTTCCGTTTGAATTAGGAAGTGGATACACTGGTTTTAACACACCTTCTTCTTTTTTAAAGTTTAATAAAGCTCTCAATGCCAGAGTAGAGGCATATAGGGGAAATTACGCAAATGTCTTAACCTTATTAGCTGATTCTTTTATTAATATGAATGGAGATTTAAACCTTGGAGCATATCATACTTTTTCATTAGCAGGAGCAGATTTAGCTAATCCACTATTCATAGCATTAAATCAGGAAGCAAATGTAAGGGTTGCTCATCAAAGTTTTGTTACTGATGCTGAGGCAAATGACAGTAGAGTTGATAAAGTTGTGCTAAGAGATAGTCCGAGAGAAGCTTCAGGTTTAATAGGGACTCATGATGTATGGATTTATCAATCTAATACTCAAAGCGTACCAGTAATTAGAAATGAAGAATTAATATTGTTATATGCAGAAGCAAATATGGTTAGCTCGCCAAGTGATGCTGTAATGGCAATCAATGTCATTAGAAATGCAGCAGGATTGGCAGCGTACACAGGAGGAACTTCAGAAATGGAATTAACTAATGAAATTTTAATGCAGAGAAGATATTCTCTTTTTGGTGAAGGGCATAGATGGGTTGATATGAGGAGGTTTAATAAATTAGATGAATTACCTAACGATAGAAGTACAGATAATGTACCTTCAGCAGTGCCAATACCAGCAAATGAAAACATTTAAAGTTAATATTTGAATTAATTATAGACTAAAAGGTTGGAATAGTAATATTTTCAACCTTTTGTTTTAATATTCTTTTAATCTTAAAACATTATCTTCAAAAACAGCATAGGTAAAATACTGAATCCAGTCACCAGTATTTAAATAAGCACTATTCTCTTTAAGCTGAATCTCTAATGGAAGGTGTCGGTGTCCAAATACAAAATAATCATAGTGTTTAGTTTCTAATTTTCGTTTGCAATACTGAACCAGCCACTCATTGTCTTCTCCTAAAAATTTAGCATCCTCATCACCAGAAATCAATTTGTTTTTTACGGACATATATTGTCCTAATCGAACACCTAAATCTGGATGTAGCCAACGAAACATCCATTGAAATAGCGGGAATGTAAACACTTTTTTCATACGTTTATATCCTCTGTCTCCAGGGCCTAATCCATCACCATGACCAATTAAAAACAATTTATCGTTAATTTTAAATTCTTGAGGAGAATGATATACAGGAATGTTTAATTCCTTTTCAAAATAATCACGCATCCATAAGTCGTGATTCCCAACAAAAAAGTAAATCGGGATACCGCTATCTTTTAGCTCAGCAAGTTTCCCTAAAACACGTATGAAGCCTTTAGGAACTACTGTTTTGTACTCGAACCAAAAATCGAATAAATCACCCAAAATAAAAATAGCCTCAGCGTCTTTTTTTATTTTATTTAACCATGTAACAAACTTTTGTTCACGAGGAAAACTAGCTTCAGAAGTTGGAGCTCCTAAATGTTGATCGGAAGCAAAATAAACTTTTTTATTATTAGAAATATTGATTGAAATCAAATCGTAAATTTTGGTAAAAATAAGTATTTTACCTAGAGTTTACACAAACAAATTTTGGCTACATTTGTTTATATACTTGCAAAAAGCTTTATTGATGAATCCATTTGACGACACCTACTTTATGAAAAAAGCTTTACAGGAAGCTGAACTAGCCTTTGATAAAGGCGAAGTTCCTGTGGGCGCGGTCATTGTTTTTAATAGCCAGATTATAGCGAGAGCACATAACTTAACGGAATTGCTAAATGATGTTACCGCCCATGCAGAAATGCAGGCATTTACTGCAGCAGCTGATTTTTTAGGAGGGAAATATTTGAAAGGTTGTACGTTGTACGTTACGTTAGAACCTTGCCAAATGTGCGCTGGTGCAAGTTACTGGACACAAATAGGCAAAATAGTGTACGGAGCTAGTGAGCCTAAACTTGGTTTTTCTGTTTTAGAAACCAAATTACATCCAAAAACAAAAGTAATATCAGGAGTTTTAGAAGAAGAATGTGGCTTTTTGTTGAAGAAGTTTTTTAGTGAAAAACGCAATTTAAATTGACGATAGTCATTCCGAACTTGTTTCGGAATCTCATTATGAGAAGTTGAAATTAAGTTTAACTAAATAACATTAAAATAATGTTTGTTGTTTTGCTCCACTTTCGTATTCCAATAACCATTTTTTACGCCAAACACCACCTGCATATCCTGTTAACGAGCCATCAGAACCTACAACTCTGTGGCACGGAATAACGATCCAAATAGGATTTTTACCATTGGCAGAGGCTACCGCACGAATAGCTTTTACATCTCCTAATCGTTTGGTTTGCTCTAAATAAGATCTAGTTCTTCCGAAGGGAATATTTAACAGTTCATCCCAAACGGATTGTTGAAAAACTGTTCCTTTCGGATTCAATTTTAGATCAAACGCTGTTCTTGTTCCAGCAAAATATTCATCTAGTTGGGTAACGCATTCTTGCAAACAAGTTGGAACTTTTGTTGGATTTTCAATGTCATCATCTATTACAGAAATTGATTGAATTCCATTTTCATTACCTTCTATTTTGGTAATTCCTATAGGAGTTTTATAATATGTGGTTTGTAGGTTAGACACCAAAAACGTTTTTAGAGTTCTGCGTTGTAATTTCTGAAATTTCTTCGAAAGTTAATCCATAAATATCAACTAACTTATCCACAACATTAGTTATGTAGCTACTTTCATTACGTTTTCCTCGGTATGGAGTAGGAGCTAAGTAAGGAGAATCAGTTTCTAATACAATATGTTTGATATCTATTTGATTTAGAAACTTATCAATTTTTCCGTTTTTAAAGGTTGCAACACCACCAACTCCTAATTTCATATTATAAGAAATTGCTTTTTCAGCTTGTTCTAAGGTTCCTGTAAAACAGTGGAAAATTCCGTATAAATCGTCTCCTTTTTCAGTTTCTAAAACTTCAAAAATTTCATCAAAGGCATCACGGCAATGAATTACAATCGGCAACTTTTTCTCTTTTGCCCATTGAATTTGAGTACGAAAAGCTTCTTGTTGTTGCGATAAAAAAGTTTTGTCCCAATACAAATCGATACCAATTTCACCAATCGCATAAAAATCACGTTTGTCTAACCACTCTTTTACATGTGCTAATTCTTCTTGATAGTTTTCTTTTACTGAAGTTGGATGCAATCCCATCATTAAAAACACATCGCTCGGATAATTTTTTTCTAAATCAAACATACGTTCTGTATACGAACTATCAATCGCAGGAATAAAGAAACGAGAAACGCCAGCTTCTTTAGCACGTTGTATCATTTCATTTCTGTCTTCGTCAAACTGACTTGAATATAAGTGAGTGTGTGTATCTGTAATCATTTATTGCTGTATCTTTACGGGACAAAAGTACGAGAAATGGCAAGTTTGAAAAAAGTATTACGAAAAAAGAAGTACATCAAGATAAAACTTAAAAAAATGGTGACGAATCATTTACAGTTGAACGCAGAGATAAACGGTGTTAAAGGAAGATTTATTTTAGATACTGGAGCTTCTAATTCGTGTGTTGGATTGGAGTTAATAGAACGTTTCAAGCTTATTTCTGAAGAAAGTGAAATTAAAGCAGCAGGAGCAGGTGCTACCGATATGGAGACACAAAAATCAGAAAACAATTCACTTAAAATAGGGAAATGGAAGACGAATGAGTGTGATTTGGTTCTGTTTGACTTAACACATGTAAATACAGCTTTAAAACAACATGATGCTGAAGAGGTAGATGGAATTATAGGAGCAGATATTTTAGAGGTAGGAAAAGCCTTTATTGATTATAATAAGAAGGCGTTGTATTTAAAGAAGCTTAAAAAGAAAAAAGTAAGGAAATTAAAAGTTCCTTTCTAATGTTGTGGCTCTATGTATAAATTTTTATAATGCGAATAGATTCAATACTAGAATGAAAACTCTAAAGATATTTTTTATAATAAAACACTGTGATAGCTATGAAAATAAATAAATTGTTTTTAACTATTTTGTTTTAGTTTGGGTAATATTTGGCTTAATTATTTATATATGGGAACTCTCTTATATTATCTACAATAAAGAATATAGTGAATTTTTTACTTATAAAAGTTTAAAAACAACATTCTTACCTTTATCAATTATTGTTTTATATATTGTCACTTTCTTGAAAAAAAACAAAAACGAAGAATCTAATTAAAAATTCAAATAAAAAATCCGTAAGATACGTCTTACGGATTTTTTTATGTTTAATGATGATATTGTTCTAAGTTAATTAACTTAAAACCTCTTTAATTCTCTTGATTGCCTCACGTAATTGTAATTCAGAAGCAGCATATGATAAACGAACACAGTTTGGTGCACCAAAAGCTTCACCAGTTACTGTAGCTACATTTGCTTTTTCTAATAATAACATAGAAAAATCATTCGCATCTTTAATTTCTTTTCCTTGGATAGTTTTTCCAAAGAAATCAGAAATATCAGGAAATACATAAAAAGCCCCTTCAGGTACATTTAATTTGAATCCTTCGATTTCCCCTAATAAATCAAGAACTAAATCTCTACGCTTTTTAAATTCATCTACCATGTACTGTACTTTTTCTGGAGATGCTTTTACGGCAGTAATTGCTGCACGTTGTGCAATACAGTTAGTTCCTGAAGTAATTTGACCTTGCATTTTAGTACATGCTTTAGCAATCCATTGAGGAGCACCAATAAAACCAATTCTCCATCCAGTCATAGCAAAAGCTTTCGCTAATCCGTTTACAGTAATGGTACGGTCGTACATGCTTTCAATAGCTGCAAAACTAAATGGCTTAGCTCCGTAGTTAATATGCTCATATATTTCGTCTGATAATATGTATATATGAGGATGCTTTTCTAATACTTTTGCCAGTGCTCTGTATTCTTCCTCGCTATAAATTGTTCCACTTGGGTTGTTTGGCGAGTTAAAGAAAATCATTTTTGTTTTTGGCGAAATAGCAGCTTCTAATTGTTCTGGAGTGATTTTGAAATCATTCTCAATAGAAGACGGAATTTCTGTAAATTTAGCTTCACACAAAATTGCAATCGCAGAATAACTTACCCAATATGGTGCTGGTAATAACACTTCATCACCAGGGTTTAATAATACCTGAGCTACATTCGCAATTGATTGTTTTGCTCCTGTAGAAACGACTACTTGATTTGGAGCATATGTTAGGTTATTATCACGCTTAAACTTTTCGCAAATAGCTTCTTTTAACTCTACGTACCCATCAACTGGAGTGTATGAGTTATAATCTTGGTTGATGGCTTCAATAGCAGCATCTTTAATAAAATCAGGTGTGTTAAAATCAGGTTCACCTAAGCTTAAACTAATGATGTCTTTACCCTTAGCTTTTAATTCTCTTGCTTTAGCAGCCATAGCCAAAGTTTGCGATACTGGTAAACTGTTAATTCTGTTTGATAATGCGTTTGACATTGTGTTGTTATGTTGTATGTTGATTTATGCTAATTGAGGTTTTCTTCCTAACTCAGCTAAATGTCTAAAATGCTCAATAATTGCTTTACGAGTAGTTTTATATTCGTTGTATGGAAGATTGAATTCTTTGGCAGTTTCTTTCACTATTTTAGCTAGTTTATCGTAGTGAATGTGCGATATGTGTGGAAAAATATGATGTTCAACTTGATGGTTTAAACCACCAGTATAAAAATTAACTAACCAGTTTTTAGGAGCAAAATTTGATGTAGTGTACAATTGGTGTATAGCCCATGTGTTTTTCATGTTACCATCTTCATCAGGCAAAGGCATTTCTGTTTTAGGAACAACATGTGCTAATTGAAATACAACACTTAAAATAATACCTGCAGTATAGTGCATTACAAAAAATCCAATTAATACCTTCCACCAAGTTACATCCATCACTGCGATAGGTAATATTACCCAAAGTGAATAATAGATTACTTTAGAAACTACTAATTTGGTCCATTCTTTAGCCGGGTTGGGAAATTCACCGTATGATAATTTACGTTTTAAATAATTGCGCATTTGTTTAAAATCGGTAGTAATTGCCCAGTTTATAGTTAGCAACCCGTATAAGAATACAGAATAGTATTTTTGAAATTTATGAATCCATAACCACTGTGCATGTTTAGAAAAACGAATTATTCTACCAGCATCAATGTCTTCATCATGATCTTGTATATTGGTATAAGTGTGGTGTAATACATTATGTTGTACTTTCCAATTGTATACATTCCCCGCTAAAATGTATATACTACTTCCAAAAAGTTTGTTTACCCATTTTTTACTTGAAAAAGATTCGTGGTTGGCATCGTGCATTACATTCATTCCAACTCCTGCCATTCCAACACCCATTAAAACGGTAAGTGCTAATTTTATCCATTGAGACATATCAATAGTTAAAATTAGTATAAACGGAACAATAAACATAGCTAGCATAATAATAGCTTTTGAGTATAGTTTCCAGTTACCTGTACGCTTAATGTTGTTTTCTTTAAAGTAAGTGTTAACTCTTTTATTTAGAGTTCTAAAAAACTTAGCGTTATCTATTCTTGAGAAGTTTACTGTCTTCATTTGTTGTTTATTTGTACCGCAAAAATAAACGTTTTTGGTTCACAGTTATTGCTAAAGGCTAACTTTTTAACTAGATTAATATCTTTTATATAAAAATTAACAATACCAATTAGTTTTTTATTTTTGCAACGGAAAAAATGACTTCATGGAACTTATAAAAAAATACTTTGACAATTTATCAGAAAAGCAGTTAGAACAATTTTCTAAGTTGCAAGAATTGTATCAAGATTGGAACTTAAAAATTAATGTTGTTTCTCGTAAAGATATTGATGAATTGTACTTACGTCATGTATTACATTCGTTAGGAATAGCAAAAGTGATGGAGTTTAAGTCTGGCGCTAAAGTAATGGATGTAGGAACAGGTGGTGGATTTCCAGGAATTCCGTTAGCAATTTTGTTTCCTCAAACACAATTTCATTTGGTAGATTCTATTGGGAAAAAGATAAAAGTGGTAAATGAAGTTACTGAAGGATTAGGTTTAAAAAATGTAAAAACTACTCACGGACGTGTTGAAGAAGTAAATGATACGTACGATTTTATTGTAAGTAGAGCAGTGGCACAAATGGAAACATTTCAACGTTGGGTAAAAAATAAAGTGCATAAAAAACAAAACCATGCACTTAAAAACGGAATTTTATATCTAAAAGGAGGTGATCTTACGGAAGAACTTGCGAACTTCCCTAAAGCCACCATTTATAATTTACTAGACTTTTTTGAAGAAGATTTCTTCGAAACTAAAAAAGTGGTACACTTACCGGTGAAATTTAAAGGCTAATTTTTACACAGGAAAACACATACTGCATTTCAGCTGCAATTTCTAAACTTCTTTCTAAATATTTTTGTTTTTCAGAAGGTGTCCCGTCATATAATTTAGGATCTTCATAAGTAACGGGAACTCTTTTTTCAGCACCAGCTATAAAAGGACAGCCTTCGTCGGCTTGTGAGCAGGTCATGATAGCACAAAACGCTGAAGTAGGATTAAACTCATTATCATACTTTTTAGAAAAACCTGTTATAGAAGGTACATTATCAGCGTATTTTATTGCATAAACAGGATTGGTTTCGTTTGACAATTGCTGAACTCTAAATCCGTTATTTACCAAAGTATCTACCACTGTTGAATTCATAGCGGTGATTTCAGTTCCTCCTGAATAGCTATATACATTTGGAGTTTGGTAATAAAAAGCCATGGTTTGTGCCCATATTTGCGATAAATGACTTCGTCTTGAGTTATGCGTGCAAATAAAATTTAGGTTTATTATCTCTTTGTTGTCTAGTTTTTTCTGAATGAATTGAATAAAGAGGTTGTAAAACTTCTTTGAGCTCTTCCAAAACAGTTGGTAATTCAGAGAGGGTTTCTTGTATACCAGAAAATAAAGATGAGTTTAGTGTTTTCATATTAGCAACATCCTGAATTTGGTTCACAAGCAGTTTGCTTTTGTAAATCTGATAGTTTTACGCTAGGTTTTTCTGTTGGAATACCGCAGTTATCTTTCGCCAAACAATCAGTTTGCTTCGTAGTAAGTAAGAAGTTGGTTCCGTCAAAATCTAATCCGTATTTTCCTATGGTGCTTCCTTGGTATTCAACCTCGATTTCTAAATCAGGAATATTTAATTCTTTTTCTGATAATTCTATGATATGAACTAATTTCTCAGGATGCAATCTGTGGTCATAGTCATTGGCATTCCATAATTGAAAGTTCACGACTTCTTCATTTCTAACAGTTCCACCACAATCAATAAAGTTTTTAGTGATTTTTCCTACTTCAGTTACGTGAAAATGATTTGGAACTAAACTACCGTCAGGTAATTGAAAAGCAATTGTTTTTAATGTACTTAAATGTTGTTTGATTTCTGATAGTTTCATGACTTATATATTTATTGTAATATTACGATTAATAAATTCAAATTTTTTTAACAGCAGTTTTTATTGTTTGTGTCAAGATTTAAAAAAGAAGAAAGTAAGGTTTTTATTTCTTTCCAGATTGAAGGGTTAATACAATAGCAAACGCTAGTTCCTTCAATAGTGCCTTTGATAATACCAACCTTCTTTAATTCTTTTAAATGTTGCGAAATGGTAGGTTGTGCCAAACCAATTTCATTTACCAAATCACCACAAACACAAGAATTCAATTTAAATAAGTGTTGTATAATAGCTATACGAGCTGGGTGACCGAGTACTTTTGCTATAGTGGCTAGCTGGTTTTGCTTTTCAGTAAATATTTCAGATTTGGTTAATCCCATATGTTAATTATTGTATCGTAATATTACGATTAATAAATAAAACACGAACTATTTTCCAGTGTTATTTTTTATAAAAAGTTTAATACCAGCGTTTTTTCTTCTTTTTAGAAGCTTCTGATTTTCTTCCTTTCTTGTGTTTGCTAACAGTATTGGGTTGCTTTTTATGTTTAGGTTTAGCAAGAGGAAATGGATGGTCTTCCACAATTTTGATAGACCTGTCCATGAATTCTTGAATAGCTTTGATATACGAAGTTTCATCAGCGCTACATAACGAAAAGGCAATTCCTGACTTCCCAGCTCTACCTGTTCTACCAATTCTGTGTACGTAGGTTTCAGGAATGTTTGGTAAATCAACATTAATTACTGCGTCTACTTTCCTAATATCAATTCCACGAGCGGCAACATCAGTTGCAATTAAAATATTGGCTTTGTTGCTTTTAAAGTCTTCAATAGCTTGGTTACGTAGGTTTTGTGATTTGTCGCCGTGTACGCTAGTAGCTTTATAACCGTTCTTTTGGAGTGTTTTTTCGAGTTTGTCTACTCCAAATTTGGTACGACGAAATATAATAATACGTCCTTTTATAGTGTTACGTAGTAGGTGCAAACACAAATCTACTTTATGCTTTTTAGGTGTATAATACAGTAATTGACCAATGTTTTTTGAAGTAGTTTCAGTAGGTGAAATGTCTACCTTCTCTGGTTTGTACAACATTGATGTTGCTAAATCGTTCACTTTATCAGGTATTGTGGCAGAAAACAATAAGGTTTGTTTTTTACGCGGACATAGTTCTTCAATCTTTCTCACATCATCAATAAAGCCCATATCGAGCATTAAATCAGCTTCGTCTAAAACAAAAGTCGTTAACTGGCGTACATCAATACTTCCTTGTTTGTGTAAATCAATAAAACGCCCAGGGGTTGCAATTAAAATATCAACACCTTTTTCTAGAATATCTTTTTGAGGTTGTGTAGGTACACCTCCGTAAACAACGGTAGTTCTTACATTGGTGTATTTACTATATGTTTTACAGTTTTCTTGAATTTGAATAGCCAATTCACGAGTAGGACTTATAATCAATGCTTTTATTTTCTTAGCTCTTTTCTCAACATCAGTCTCTTTAGAAAGCTCATTGATAATAGGCAATGCAAAAGCAGCCGTTTTGCCTGTACCCGTTTGAGCAGCTACAATCACATCTTTTTTGTTGAGTACTAACGGAATTACTTTTTGTTGTACTAAAGTAGGTGTGTGGTGTCTTTCTTCCGTAAGCGCTTTTAAGATAGATTTATTAAGGTGTAAGTCTGTAAACTGCATTCAAATATTTTTTTGCAAAGGTAGTCTAAAACAAAGAAGGAAAAATTTATTTTGTGGTATTTCAAGAGGTTAAACAGGCATGAACCAGTAGTTAAAAGCACTTTTTACACTTTTTTGACAATTGATTTACACTTTTAACGGAAGGTTGCGATAGTTTTGATGAAAACTTTAAATACGAATAGTATGAAAACCATTAAAAATAGAATTTTGTTAGTTGGGGCATTGTTAGCCATAGTGCTTGTAAGCGGATTTGCTAAAAGTACTTCAACAGTTACACCAAAAGAAATAAAAAAAGAGGTAGCCGAAGTTGTAGAAAACAAAACGATTAATATGTTTGTAACGCACGGTCATTGTAGTACGCCGTTTGGAGGTATTGTAGATGATTTAAAAGTAGACATTCCTGTACGAATGGATGCTGGAAATTCGTTAGAAAACATGCGTATTTCGTTTGAGGTTGATCCAAACTCATTTAGAGTATGCAGAGGTGATGAAGCTGATTTAACTGCAAGAATTAAAACAAAAGGGGTATTTATTAATGATCAAAACGATAGCATAACGTTTAGAACTACGAATGTTTTTGTGATGGGGGTAGATTGGTATCAAATTAACGGAATAATGTCTATTAAAGGAGTTGAAAAAGAGGTGAAGTTTTTTGCCACAGGAATTAGAAATTCATACAAAAGCATGTCTAGCGAACTGGTATTGCAAGGTCAAGTAAATTTATTAGATTGGGGTATTGATTATGATAAGTTAGTAAACGGGCAATCATTAAACATTCCTACCAAATGGTTGTACTTAAATATGAAAATTGAGTTGAGTTAGTTGTAGAAATTTAAAAGGTCCAAAATAGTATTTAGATAATATTTTGGGCTTTTTTCTAATGTTGATTATCTAGTAGAATTGATGGAGTAGGGATTACGACGTTGTGAGTTAGGGACTTGATTTCTTGGTCAAGTCAACTATTTTCTTTCCAACGTTAACAGCTGTTTGCGATGAATCAATGCCTTTACGTTGGTTAAATACGTTTAATTTCTTTCGGAAACTGAAATGATTTTAAGAGACCTTTTGAACAATCAATCTTTAAAATATCATTATGGAACTGAGTCAAGGTCTCTATGGCATTTGTAAAAATACTCATACGTTGATTAGCGATTTCATATCCTTTTTTTGTTTCTCTTAAAGTTGGATTTTCAATTGTTTTAGTTTTATAATGAACCAGGTCATTTCTTTCTTTTATTATTTTTATCATGGATTCATAATATTGGGAATCAGTTTGAAGAGATTCTGAATAAATCAATTTTAGAACTATTTCCCATTTTGCTGAAACTTTTAATTTATCCAGATTCTCATAGTATTTAGAGCCTAATTCAATTCTTCCAATTTCATTTATTAAAGCTTCGTAATAGGAAGCCAAAATTATAATTCCTTCAATACTACTTTTATACTTTTCTTTTTCAAGAGTAGAAATACGAATTGAAAGTCTAATTTTTTCTATTGGAGGAAATAGTCCTTCATCTGATTGAGCAATCGAATCATTTTTTTTTCTTAAATCAACTAACTCATTTTCGTATTTCAATAATCTATGATAAATATCGATTGAAATTTGTAAAAACAATTCTACATGCCCTCTTCTGAATCGACCTTTAGAATCTATATATGATTTTTCCAATTATTTGATTTTAGTTTGTGTGATTTTTTAGATAAAAATCTGTTTTAACAATTTGTATTTAATGGTAACCAAATTAGTTTAATTAAAGGGAAGAATCAACCTAAAAAATAGACTGCTCAGAAAGCGTAGTAAATTCTTCTAAAAAGCGCATACCTCTGTAGGAATTTCCTTTTTTATTCAATTTAGGACTCCATACTGCAATGGCGTATTGGTTAGGGTGTATGGCAATAATACCACCACCAACACCACTTTTACCAGCGAGTCCAACTTTAAAAGCAAACTCCCCAGATTCGTCATAAAAACCACAGGTTTGCATTAAGGCATTAATTCTTTTCGATTGACTTTTGGTTAATATTTGTTCACCTTGTCGTGTTTTTCCGTTATTGGCTAAGAAGAAAAACAATTCAGAAAGTTGTTCGCAAGTCAGTTCCAACGAACATAAATCGAAATAGAAATCTAGCACCACTTCAGGGTCGTTGTATATGTTTCCGTAGGATTTAATAAAATTACATAAGGCAACATTTCGATAGCCTACCGATTTTTCAGAAGCTGCAATTTTTGCTGAGTAGTCAATGTTTTTATTTTTGGAAAGACTTTTAATGAAATTCAATAAATCTTCCTTAGGATTTACCAAACTACTAATTAAAATATCAGCAATTACAATAGCACCTGCGTTGATAAACGGATTTCTAGGAATACCATTATCCGTTTCCAGTTGGATCAATGAATTAAAACTATTTCCAGATGGCTCAACACCTAATCTGTCCCAAATAGATTCACCAAGATGCTTATACGCCAAACAAAGAGATAATACTTTAGCAATACTCTGAATGGAGAACTTTTCTTGGAAGTTTCCTAATCCAAAATTAGTATTGGAAACAGTAGAAATATGTACGCCAAATTTATCAGTATCAATGGTGGCCAATTCAGGAATATAGGTGGCTAACTTTCCTATATTTTCAATAGGAGCGATTTTTTGATATATGTTTTCAAGTATTTCTTTATAGTTCATTGCTTGTTAAAATAAAACAAATTGACGCTAAACGAAATTAGTTGAATTCTGTTTGAAAACAAATAAAAACCTCATAGAAAGTAATGAGCTTAAGATTAAACCGATTTTATATAGCTTTAATTGATTTGACTAATTTCTTAAAGTGCTTTTGTGTTTTAAGAGATGTGTTAAAAGTATATTTCATTTCAATTAAATAGTTGTAACCATTTAAATTAATTAATCGATAATGATATAGATATCTGTTTTTATTTTCAACAACAAACCCAAATAAATATCCATAATCATCCTTGTCTGTTCTCATGTAATTGAGTATTTCGAAGTGTTGATTTAAATACGTGTGAAGTACGTTAGCTAGTTGTTCGTGATCAGGCTTTTTTTCTTTAAGAAATTTATTGTAAATCTTAAATTCAGGTTGAAAATCAATGTCTTCAACTCGACAATGAGTTTTAGGTAATTTAAATAATAGAAAATCTGAGTTTAGAGTTTTGTTATTTCTAATCTTTGAATCAAAGATAATTTTAGAGTTTGATAAATCGATTTTTGTATTCCATTCTTTATTGATGTATACTCTTTTGCTACAACTTAAAAAAAGTAAAGTAAGGATGAAAAAAGAAAGTGATTTCATTTTTAAAAGCAATTTTATTGGCGAAAGATATTTAAAAGTGGAAAAAGATTCAAAAAAATAAAAAGCAACCTCATAGAGGTTGCTTTTAACTTATAGTAAGATTCCTAGTTCGGAATTTTTTTTCTTATCCTAAGAAAGGGTAACGATAATCAGTTGGAGAAACAAAAGTTTCTTTGATTAAACGAGGAGATACCCAACGTAATAAGTTTTGAGCAGATCCTGCTTTATCGTTTGTTCCTGAAGCTCTTGCTCCACCAAATGGTTGTTGTCCTACAACAGCACCTGTTGGCTTGTCGTTTACATAGAAGTTACCAGCACAGTTTTCTAAAGCTTTAGTAGCTTCAACAACAGCGTAACGGTCTGTAGAGAATACAGCACCTGTTAAAGCGTATTCAGAAGTTTCGTCAACTAATTTTAACGTATCAGCCCAATCAGCATCTTCATATACGTAAATAGTTACTACAGGACCAAATAATTCGGTTTCCATAGTCGTATATTTAGGATTGGTAGTTAAGATAACGGTTGGCTCAATAAAGTATCCTTTTGATTTATCGTAGTTACCACCAGCAAAAACTTCTGCGTCAGCATCAGCTTTCGCTTGATCAATATATTTTGCCAACTTATCAAAAGAACCTTCGTGAATTACCGCAGTAATAAAATTGCTCATGTCTTCTGGAGAGCCCATTTTAAAAGAAGCAATATCTTCTTTTACGTAGTTTAAGGTTTCTTCAGCTAACGATTTTGGTAAGTATACTCTTGAAGCTGCGGAACATTTTTGACCTTGGAATTCAAAAGCACCACGAGAAATACCTGTTGCTACTTGTTTAGCATTTGCAGAAGGATGCGCAACGATAAAATCTTTACCACCAGTTTCACCAACAATTTTTGGATATGTTTTATAAATGTGGATATTTTCTCCAATTTTTTTCCAAAGATCTTGGAATACATTTGTAGAACCCGTAAAGTGGATTCCTGCAAAATCAGGAGACGACAACATTACCTCAGTAATCTCTGCAGGATTTCCTAATACCATGTTAATAACACCGTCAGGTAAGCCAGCTTCTTTAAAAATTTGCATAATTACATTTGCAGAGAAAATTTGGCTATTAGATGGTTTCCAAACTACAACATTCCCCATCATTGCAGCAGATGCTGGTAAGTTTGCGGCAATTGCAGTAAAGTTAAATGGAGTAACAGCATAAATAAACCCTTCTAAAGGTCTGTATTCAACACGGTTCCAAATTCCGTCGTCAGAGTTTGGTTGCTCATTGTAAATATCAGTCATATACTCTACGTTAAAACGTAAAAAGTCGATTAACTCACAAGCAGCGTCAATTTCTGCTTGATGTACTGTTTTAGACTGTGCAACCATCGTTGCTGCATTAATCTTCGCACGATAAGGTCCTGCAATTAACTCAGCAGCACGTAAAAAAATAGCCGCTCTTTGTTCCCATGGCATTTGTGCCCACTCTGTACGAGCCTCTAAAGCTGTGGCAACTGCCTTTTCAGCATGCGATTTGTCTCCAACATGATATTGTCCTACCACGTGTTTATGATCGTGAGGAGGAGTCATGTTTTTGGTGTTTCCTGTTCTAATTTCTTCACTACCAATGTACATTGGTACATCCATAGATCCGTTAAAATATTCTTTGTATTGTTTAGAAACTGCTTCGCGCTCTGGAGATCCTGGAGCGTAACTTTTTACGGTTTCGTTAATGGCAGTTGGTACGTGAAAAAATCCTTTTCCCATTTGTATGTTGTTTGTTGAATTAAATTTCTTTCTTTGTTATTGAAAAAGCCTATACCAGACTTTCTTAAATGACAAAGTTACGGTTATTTTAGGAATATTTAAAAGGACAAAAGGCTGGAATTATTTAAAAGTAAAACAACATGTGTACGGTAACTTATTTACCTTTAGGAGATAATGATTTTATATTAACCTCGAATAGAGATGAAGACCCAAAACGAAAAACTATTGCACCAAAAACGTATCTAGAAGACGGGGTAAGGTTAACCTATCCTAAAGATGAATTTGCAGGTGGTACATGGATTGGTTTAAGTGAAAAAAATAGATTGATTTGTTTACTAAATGGAGGATTTACCAAACACCAAAGAGCAGAGTCGTATCGAATGAGCAGAGGTGTTATTGTAAAACAATTATTAAAAGTTGAGAATCCTGTTGAAATAATCAATCATTTTGATTTTGAAGGGATTGAGCCTTTTACTATTGTTTTGGTTGATTGGAATAGCAACTTAAAAGCTTATGAGTTAGTTTGGGATGGAGCTAAAAAGTATTTTCAAGAGTTAAATAATAAACCTAAAATTTGGTCGTCATCTACACTGTATACTGATGAAATGAAACAGTTAAGAAAAGAGTGGTTTACCGATTGGTTATTAAATAATAGAAACTTTAATCAGTCAGATATTATCAATTTTCATCAAGATGAAACCAAAGGTAGTAAAGAGGTCTCTTTAAAAATGAAGCGTCAAAATGTAGAAACAGTGAGTGTAACGTCAGTTATAAAAAACGAAAAGAAGCTTACTATGAGTTATTACGATCTACATTCAAATATTAACAAAATAGGAGGAGAAATCATTCGTTTGTAATAAAACCTATTTAATATCTTTGCAAAAAATATTTTATGAATAAAAGATTATTATTGCTATTCTCTACAATTTCTATTTTCTTATTTACAAGTTGCTTTGAGTTTGTTGAAGAAGTAAGTTTTAATAAAGATGGTTCGGGAAGTGCTGTGCTTACCATAAACTTAAGTAAAAGTAAAACGAAGCTAGCTTCTATACTATTACTTGATAGTATAAATGGTTATAAAGTACCTTCAAAAGTAACCATAAGAAAAAAAGTACAAGAAATAGTTTCTAAGATTAAAGGGACAAAAGGAGTTCATAATGTAAAAAATACGTTAAACTTTAATGAGTTCATCGTAACAGTTTCATGTGATTTTGATAATGTGGAAGCTTTAAATGAAGTAATAGCTAATTTTAGCTCTAAAAAACATATAGAAGCTATCAAAAAAAACAGACATTTTACTTTTAATGAAAAGAGTAAAATATTTACACGTAGCCATCATTTTGATTTAGGGAAAGAGTTCAGAAAAACAAAAAATCAAGACCGTAAGGTGTTTGAAACTGCTACTTACACCAGTGTGTATAGGTTTGAAACGCCTATAAAAACGACAGAGAATAACCAAGCAAGAATATCACAAAGTAAAAAAGCTATTATGTTACATTTACAAGCACAAGACATCATAGCAAACAAACAAACAATCAAAAATAAAATACAATTAGAGAATTAAATTTAGGATGAAAAAAATTATTGCTACACTACTGTTTTTAAACACACTTACAGTTATACAAGCTCAACGATTAGAGTCTAAGATACCTAACAATGTAGACGTGTTAATTTCTGCAAATGCAGAAAATTTATTTAAGTTAATAGAAGTATCAGATATTGACAAGAATGCTATTGGAAAAGAAATTTTAAAGGATATTAATAGAAGACGTGATGAAGATAAAGTGTCTTCAGTTGCTAATGCTGGTATTAATATTAAATCGAATGCTTATTATTTCTTCAGTAAAACTGATAGTATTTCATACCATAACTTTTATGTTGAATTGAAAGATAGAGAGTTGTTCGAGTCAATGTTAAGTAAACGAAATAAGAAGAAGATAAGAAGAATGGAAGGCTATAATATCATTGAAGGACGTAGTGATATTAGAATTTGGAACGATGATTATCTTTTATTGGTAAACGGTGATGCGTCAAGAGGGTATTTCTCAACTCATAAAGAACGTTTAGATAAACTTAAAGAAGAAAGAGAGTATAACTATAATTTCAGAAAAAGAATAGGTAAGGGTTGGACAAAAAAGTATGTGTTAAACCTATTTAATAAGAATGTTATCAGCTCTATTGCTTCTAATACAAAATTTCAAAAAAGTAAAAAGAAAAATGCATCAGCAACACTTTGGGTTCGTAACTATGGTATGTTAATGACAGATTTGTTCAAGTCTTTTGGGGGGTATCTGTATCCTATGTATGCTGAAGGTGGAAATCAAAATATTTACGGGGTTGAAGAAGTAACAGCTAATTTGTTTTTTGATAAAAACGATGCAAGAATTTTATTAGACATGTCGGTTAGCTCTGATATGAAGAAATCTTTCAAAAAGATTTATAATAAAAGAATGAGTCGCAATTTAGTAAACAGCTTTGATCATGATAAAGCATTAGCTTTTTGGAGTATTTCGATAGACACTGAAGAAACGTTAAAGGAATATCCGGAACTATTACATAAGATGTACGGAGGCATTTTACCTAAATTTCAAGAAGAAATGGAAATTGTAGGTGATTTGTTCTCTTTAGTTATAGATGAAGAAGCAGTAGGGAAATTAGTTACTGGAGATGCTCTTTTAGTATTGAACGATTTTTCTAAACAAGAAGTAGAATACACTACTTACGAATATGACAAAGATTACAAGCGTAAAGAAGTAACAAAAACAAAAGAAGAAATTGTTCCTGATTTTACGTTAATGATAGGTTCAGAGGAAGAGGAATTGTTAAGTAAATTTTTTAGATTAGGAGAAAAACACAAAGCGTTAAAGATTGAAAATAATGTAGTAGAATTTAAAACTAAAAAGTCTGATATACCATTTAACCTATATTCAGTAATTAAAAATGATGTATTGTACTTAACTACATCAAGAACTAATGCGTTAAGTATTGCTAGAGGAAATAATAATTTTAATACTAAAAAACACAGCAAGTTGGTTAGAAATAATTCAACAGTATTTTTTGTTGACGCAAACGCTGTTTTAAATAAGATTCCTAATAAATGGATGAATAAGTCTGAAAAAGAAGCAATGCGTTTTTCAACAGAGAATTTAAATGAAGGTGTGTTTAGAGTGTCTAGAATGAGAGGTAATACAATTTCTTCTGAATTAAAAATATCTACACAAGGAACAGAAGAAAACACGTTAAAATTATTGTTAGAATTTATCAATACAGTAGCGAAATAAGCTAAATGACAAAAAGAATAGCATATATATTAGTAATCGTATGCTGCATTATAGTTACGGTTGGGTTTTTTAGATATAATCCAACCGTAATTTATGAAAAAAAAGTGCCAACTTCAGCTAAAACTATAGTTTATCTCAATCTTAGAGAAATAGAGTATAATATACTTTGTAGTTTCTTAAAACATCCACTTTCTCAGTTAGACTTCAAGAAATCTACAAGCAAAAAAGAAAAAAAGAAAACAATATGGTTAGATGAGGTAGAAGTGCCTCCTAGTTTGTTTTTTTATACTAATGAACAAGAGTTTAAAAACTTTTTTATTAGTAGCCCAATAGTTGTAAAACAAAATTTTAAAGAAGCTTTAAAAGAAGAAGGATTTGCAGTTAAAAATGTAAGTAAGACAACTGTTTATAGTAAAGGGGTAATAAGTTGTGTAGTGAAAGGTAATTCTTTGCAAGTACTATTGAAAAAACATAAAGGAGCACAAATACTTCCTCAGCTATTATCTAAACTAAATCATGAAAACTACTTTTCTCAAAACGACTTAATCTTAAGGCGGATAAAGGATAGTAAACAGCCAATAGTTATAGGTACTTTGCAAGGAGACTTTTTTGAATTTGCTGCAGATGGAGGTGGTTTAAAGGTTCAAGGAGAGTTAAGTGAAGAGAACAACTTGTTTAAGTCATTTAAAGCAACATCTATAGTTAGTTCAATGCTAAGTATATCAGGTAAGCTAAATACTAAAATAGTAGCAGACAGATTAGATAAAGATTTTAAAGATAAATTTAAAAAACTTACAACACTATCGCTAGATTCTGTCATTAGTAAATGGGATGGAGTAGTAGAAGGGAATCTTACCTCTTTTATAGAAAAATTAGATACGATTGTAACTTATGAATATGATGATGATTTTAATAAGATTGAAAAGAAGGAAGTTCAAAAAACAATAACACCCAAAGTAATTTTAGAAGTTGAAGGAGAGGGTTTATGTAGCTATTTAGAAGAAAAAAAAGCGATTCAGAAAGTAGACAATGAAGACCTATTAACATTAATGCCTTTGTTTACTACTTATAGCTTTTGTGAAGAGAGTGGTTTAAGGTTCACATCAGTAAAGAACCAAAAACTAGTTAAAAAAGCTAACAAAAACAGTAAGTTTTACTTCTTATTTAATGTTGATGACTATCAACAAAAAGACAGAGGTATTTATTCTTTTAAAAACAAATACTTAGATAAAGTAAAAACAATACAGTTGTCAGTAACTAATAACAACCAGTTAGAAGCAGCTGTAGAGTTTAAAAACACTTCAAAAAACTTTTTTTTACAAGTATTAAATTAATACAAAGCAAATGCAGCAAACGATATAGCAACAGATCCAAGCATAGCTAAGATAAAAAACATTGTATTGGCTAGTATGTACTTTATAAACGTCTTAAAATACCCCTGATTGTAAAATCTTTTCATGGCTATAAATAAATAAATCATAAAGAGAAGTAAGAAAACAGGTAAAAAGCTGTTAGAATGCTTAAAAAAGTCTATGATATAAAAAATAGAAAAGAGAAGGAAGAGTACGGTTTGTACATGAAATACAAAGACTAGGTGTTCTACATAAGTATACTTCTTTCTCATGTAAATAAATTTTAAAAATAAAGTAAATAAAGGGAGTAGTATAAAAAGTGCAATAGAAGAGTACGATAACACTTGACGAAAAAACTTCTTAGCTTCATCTCTATCTAAAAAAATTGAATTAAAAACTTTTGCGCGGGAATACCAAAAACGATTACTAAAATTTCTCTTTACTTGTAAGCTATCCAAAGCAGCATCAATAGAGACTTTAGGATGTCCTTTTTGAAATTTCATAAATTTTACGATGTCAAAAGAATTACCGAGATCAGATTTAACTGTTTCTAGTTCTGTGTTATATGAAACCTTGGTGGAGTCAGTTTTAGCTTTTGTTTGTTCAGCTTTAATAGGATCCTGTTCTTCAAGTTGTTTAAAAACAACATTTTGTATAGAGTCCAAATCTACTTGAATAGCCTCAGTATCGTTGTTGTTTAGTTTGATTTTTGACGATCTACCAATTCTTAATTCTTCGAATTTTTTATAACTATCGGTTAAGCTAATAATTAAGAAAAAAATAATAGAAGTAGCTAAATAGAATCGAAATGGATTCGTGTATTTAATTCTTTTTCCTTCAATATAATCTTTTGAGACTTTTCCTGGGCTTATTAGTAAAGGGATAAGAGTTCGCCAAAACTTAGTGTCTAAAGAGAAAAAACCAGCAAAAAGTTCTCGAAGAAAAATACTTAAAGTGATTTTTTTACCTCTGTTTTTTTGCCCACATTCAGGGCAAAAATTTTCATTATTAGTAAAAGGGCATCCACAGTTTAAACAGTTGGTATCTCTAACAACTGGAACTTTGTTTTTTTTAATCATTAGTTTAAAATAGAAGTGGTAGTTAATTGAAAAGTAGGAATAATTACTAGGAATTCTTCAAGTGTTTCTGTGTTAATCATTTTGTAATTGCCTCCCATAGCACCCGTAGTAGAAAGTAAAAAGCAATTAGATCTGTAATTATAAATGTCGTTAGGTTTTAAGATGGGGGTTTCGCCAACAACACCTTCTCCCTCTACGTATTCAGTACTGTTAAGAGCATCAAAAATAACCCAAAAACGCTCAAGTAATTTTACAGTTTCTTTCGAGCTATTTTCTATAGAAACATAATAACTATAAGCATAATACTGCCGATGTCCTCTGTAAACAGAGCCTTTAAAAGATGTTTTTACAGAGATTTTAATGCCTTTTGTAACTTGCTGAAACATATGATAAAGATAGTTCTTTTTCAGTTTTTAGTCAATGTTTCTATAGATACCTTACTTATTTTGGTTAAAAAAGCCATAACCTACACCAATTACTCTGTCGTAAATTTCACCAAAAGGTTTGTAGTAAACAATCACGGTGTATTCATTTTCAGTTTGGTAAAAAGAACCATCAATCTCATGTAAGTCAATATTTTTGCTGTTGTCTAAGGTAGTATAACTGTAGTTGTAAAACCCCTGTTTAAAAGGAAGTGTGGCTGTGTAAATTTTTTTAGAGGTGTTATAAGTCATTTTATTTTCTTCAGACAATTCGTAATTGTTAAAAGCACCATAAACAAAAATTTCTTTGTTCTCGTAAGGTTCAAAAGTATCTAAAGAAAAATGAACTAAAGAATAATCAGCTTCAGTATTGTCTCTATTGTCAATAACATCACGTTCAGTGGTTCTTACAACAAATTGTCCGTTAATATCAGGGTTGTAAGTATATGTTTTATCAACTCTAGGTTCGTCTGTGTAAAGGTAGCTGTGATACAGGTTTTTACGTTCTACTCTGGCAACATTTAAACTTGAGTTTCGTATAAATTTAGTGTCAAAATTTAAAAATTCATTTCCTCCCCAAAAATTAGTTTTAACTGTATGGTTGTATAACAATTGCTGAGGTTTGATAAAAACAGGCTGAAGATTGGTGAGAGCAGTGTTCCAATTGTGATTCTGAAATAACGTAACATTAATTTCTTGAGAAGGAGTGTTTATTTGTAAACCAGGGTGGTTTACAGAGAATTGAACTGTTTGTTGTTGGTTAGTTGTTGTAGCATTTCTACTTCTAAAAACGGCAACACCTACTGTGGTAATGTCTTCGTAAAATACACAACGCCTTGTAAAAACAACTTCGTAGTTTTCATCAATAACAGAAATTAAATAATTACCGCTTTTGGTGATAATTGTGTTTTGATTTGGGATTTCTACTGAATAATGAGTGTAGGGTTGTAGTGTGTTAAAAGAATTGGTAAAATTAATGATTTCATTTTGTTCAAAACCTTCAATGTATTGGTTGCTAGTTATTGAACTAGGTTTCCAATCATGAGTCATGTGTTCAACTTTGTATTGGTACTGTTTGCTATCAGCATTTAAATCATCAAAAGATAATTTTAAAACATCACCTAAACGAACAATTGGAGCATAAAAATTGGGATTATTTTTAGGACGTAGTTGTACTGTTTTTACATTTTGAGCAAAGGTTGAAACAACTAGTAAAAAGGTAATTATAGAGAGTTTTGTTTTTATCATGATATAACAAAAGTATCAAAATATAAGCCAAAGACAAGGTTTTTATTTAGAATAAATATAAATAATGTTGTTTTTTAAAGATAAGAAAGGTTTTGTTCTGCAAAGGGGTGCAAAATTTTTAAATTTGCGTGTTTTTAAGAAAATCAAATTAATCAGTTCCTATGTCAAAAGACATCCGTATTAAGAAGGGCTTGGATATCAAGCTAGTTGGCGAGGCAGAACAGATAACTACCGAACTTCAATCAGGTAGTATGTTTGCAGTAAAGCCAGATGATTTTCACGGCGTTATTCCTAAAATTTTAGCAAGAGAAGGTACAGAAGTAAAAGCAGGTGAAGCACTTTTTTATTCAAAAAGTGATGAGCGTATTTTATTCCCAAGTCCTGTTAGTGGTAAAGTTACAGAAATCGTTCGTGGAGCACGAAGAAAAGTTTTAGCAATTAAAATCACTGCTGATGCACAGCAGGCATACAAAGATTTTGGTAAAAAAGATGTAGACGCAATGTCTGGAGAAGAGGTTAAAAACCACTTGTTTGCTTCAGGTTGTTGGCCGTTTGTAAAACAACGTCCGTACGACGTGGTTGCAAACCCTAATCAAACACCAAAAGCAATCTTTGTATCAGCCTACGCAAGTGCACCTTTAGCAGCAGATTATGATTATGCGTTAAAAGGCAAAGAAGCAGAATTACAAGCTGCTTTAACAGCATTAACCAAATTAACAGCAGGTAAAGTACATGTTTCTGTAGCTAAAAACTCAACATTATCACCATTTAAAGATGTGAAAGGAGTTGAGCTACATAAGGTTTCAGGGCCACATCCAGTAGGAAATGTAAGTACTCAAATAGCACAAATAGACCCTATTAACAAAGGAGAAGTTGTATGGGTGGTTACACCTCAAGACTTAGTTGTTATGGGGGAATTGCTATTAACAGGAAAGTTTAATATTACTCGTACGGTTGCTTTAGCAGGATCTAAATTTAACAAACCACAGTATGTAACTGCAAAAGCAGGAGCTCACATTGCTGATGTTGTTAAAGGAAATTTAGATGCTAAAAACGCTCGTGTAATTAGCGGAAACGTGTTAAGCGGTTCAGAAGTTGGTGAAGATGGTTTCTTAGGATACTATGATAACTTGATTACTGCTATTCCTGAAGGAGATGATTATGAATTATTTGGATGGAATAAACCAGTTTTTAATAAAATATCTACTTCTAGAGCATTAACATTTTCTTGGTTAAATCCAAAAAAATCATACGATTTAAATACCAATACTAACGGAGAGCATAGAGCATTTGTAGTAACAGGTTCGTATGAAGAGATTTTTCCATTAGATATCTATCCGATGCAATTATTAAAAGCTTGTATGTATAAAGATCTTGACGAAATGGAAGGATTAGGAGCTTATGAAATTGCACCAGAAGATTTTGCGTTAACAGAATTTATTTGTGTATCGAAACAACCTCACCAAAAAATAATTCGTGAAGGATTAGATTTAATGAGAGAAGAATTAGGATAAGATATGGGCTTAAAACAAAACTTACATAATTTAAAAAAGAAGTATGAAGGGACTAAAATGGCTCCGCTATTTAATGGTTTTCATACGTTCTTATATATGCCGAATGAGACTACTCATGGAGGAACTCACATTAAGTCGGCAGATGATCTTAAACGTACAATGAATACAGTAATCATGGCATTAGTGCCATGCTTAATATTTGGTATGTTTAATGCAGGATATCAGCATAATCTTCAAATAGAAGCTGTTTCAAACGCAACAGGTTTCTTTTCAGGAGAATTTTGGAATATGAGTAACTTCCTAATAGGTTTAGTTAAAATATTACCATTAGTAATTGTTTCATATGCCGTTGGTTTAGCAATAGAATTTGTTTTTTGTATAATCAAAGGACATGAGATAGAAGAAGGGTACTTAGTAACAGGAATGTTAGTTCCGTTAATTGTACCTGTAGATTTACCTTTATGGATGTTAGCAGTAGCAGTAGCATTTGGAGTTATAATTGGTAAAGAAGTATTTGGAGGAACTGGGATGAATATCTTAAACCCAGCCTTAACAATTCGTGCATTCTTATTCTTCGCATATCCAACTTGGATGTCTGGAGATAAAGTATGGGTTCAAGGAGCTGTAGAAGCTGCAGGAACTGCAGATGCTATTTCAGGTGAAACTATTTTAGGAAGTTTAGCACAATCACAACCGTTAAATCATTCAGTTTCTGATATGTTCTTCGGATTTATTCCAGGTTCAGTAGGAGAAACATCAACATTATTAATTTTATTAGGAGCTTTATTCTTAATCTTTACAAAGATCGGAAGCTGGAGAATTATGCTGTCTGCAGTTATTGGAGCCTTAGTAATGGGATTCATCTTTAACCAGGTAGTTGATATGGGATGGATTGGTGAAACAAGTAAGTTTTACGGATTAATGAGTTTAGATTTCTGGAAGCATTTATTAATTGGAGGTTTTGCATTTGGTGCAGTATACATGGCTACTGATCCAGTAACAGCATCACAAACCAACAAAGGAAAATGGATTTACGGATTCTTAATAGGGTTTATTTCAATTATGATTCGTGTATTTAACCCAGCATACCCAGAAGGAGTAATGTTAGCAATCTTATTAATGAATGTATTTGCTCCAACAATTGATCATTACGTAGTTCAAGGGAATGTTAAGAGAAGATTAAAACGTTTAAAAGCTAAAACTGCCTAATTATGAGTAAGAAGACAGATAGTAATTTATATACGGTACTTTTCGCCATAGGAATGGTGTTAGTAGTAGGTGCGTTGTTAGCTTTTACAGCGTCATCACTCCGCCCAACAATCGATGCTAATAAACGTATCGAGAAGCAACAAAACATTTTGTATGCTATGGGGGTAAACGAAAATGATGAAACAAGTGTTGAATTTGTTTCAAAAGATAAAGTAGCAGAAGAGTTTGGTAAGTACATCAAAAAGCAATTAGTAATTGAAGGAGCTAATGTTTCTGAAGATGCTAAAGCATATTTAATAGATGTAAAGAAACAACAAACAGCAGCTAAAGAAGGTAAAACAAGAAAATTACCATTATTTGTTGGAGAAAAAGAAGGTAAAACTTTCTATATCGCACCAATTAGAGGTAAAGGTCTTTGGGATGCTATTTGGGGTTATGTTGCAATGGATAAAAATATGGTAGTTCAAGGAGTTTTCTTTGATCATAAAGGAGAAACCCCAGGTTTAGGAGCTAACATTAAGCAACGTTATTTTATGGACGATTTTATTGGAGAAGATTTAATGAGTAACGGTTCTTTTAAAGGAATTACAGTTTCTAAATCGAACAATGATCCAAAGAATGAAGATAAAAATGATAACGAGGTAGATGCAATTGCAGGAGCAACTATTACAGGTGACGGAGTAGCTGCAATGATTAAATCTGAACTAGGTTTATACGTACCTTACTTTAAAACATTAAAATAAATATGGGACTTTTATCAAAAAAAGACGCAGCATTAATTACTGATCCATTAGCAGATAATAATCCAATTACAATTCAGGTATTAGGTATTTGTTCTGCATTAGCAATTACAGCAGAGTTAAAAGCTTCTATTGTAATGTCTATATCGGTGTTATTTGTATTAGGAGTAGGAAATGTAGTAATCTCGTTAATGAGAAATATTATTCCATCAAAAATTAGAATTATTGTACAGTTAATCGTAGTAGCTACCTTAGTAATTATTGTAGACCAAGTGTTAAAAGCATTTGCATACGATTTAAGTAAAACCTTATCAGTATTTATTGGGTTAATTATTACTAACTGTATTATTATGGGACGTTTTGAAGCATTTGCTTTAGGTAACGGGCCATGGAGGTCGTTCTTAGACGGAATAGGAAATGCTTTAGGATACGCAGTAATCTTAATTATTGTAGGATTCTTTAGAGAATTATTAGGTTCAGGTACTTTATTAGGATTTAAAGTATTAGGAGATCCTATTGAAAAAACAGGATTGTATGCTTTAGGATATGAAAATAACGGATTTATGTTATTATCACCAATGGCATTAATCGTTGTAGGTATTATTATTTGGGTACAACGTACAAGAAATAAAGCACTAGTAGAAGATTAAAATAGTAAAGAGACGTTAGATATGAGAATTGAGATGCTATCAATAAATAAACTCAATACTAACTACTCAATACTCAATACTATAAAAATATGGAACATATAGAATTATTTTTTAAATCGATATTTATAGATAACATGGTATTTGCTACCTTCTTAGGAATGTGTTCATACCTTGCAGTATCTAAAAAAGTATCAACAGCCGTAGGTTTAGGAGCTGCAGTAATCTTTGTATTAGCAGTAACAGTACCAGTAAACTGGTTGTTAGATCAATACTTATTACAACCTGGAGCTTTAAAATGGTTAGGAACTGAGTATGCAGACTATGATTTAAGTTTCTTATCATTCATCATGTTTATTGCAACGATTGCAACTATGGTACAATTGGTAGAGATTATTGTAGAAAAATTCGCACCAGCATTATATAACTCTTTAGGTATTTTTTTACCATTAATTGCAGTAAACTGTGCAATTTTAGGAGGGTCTTTATTTATGCAATCACGTGAAATTCCAACATTAGGATTATCATTTACGTATGGTGTTGGTTCGGGTATCGGATGGTTCTTGGCAATTTTAGCAATTGCAGCGATTCGTGAAAAAATCAGATATTCATCTGTGCCACCAGCATTAAGAGGATTGGGAATTACATTCATTATTACAGGTTTAATGGCTATCGGATTTATGAGTTTCGGTGGAATGTTAACAGGAGGTGATGATGCAGGTAAAAAAGAAGAAACTGCTGAAGTTAAGGTTGAAAAGAAAGAAGTAGAAGAAAAGGCTGTTGAGTCAACTCAAGAGAAAGCAGAAGAATTAGCTAATAACACTAAAGAAATTACACAATAATGGTATTTTTAGAAGTAAGCACAGGAGGAACAGTTGCTATTACAGTATTAGCGTTTTTAGCGGTACTTTTAGTTTTAGTAGCCTTATTATTATTTGTAAAACAAAAGTTAGCACCATCTGGACCTGTAAAAATTACAATCAATGGTGAAAAAACAATTGAAGTATCATCAGGAGGAACTTTATTATCTACCTTAGGTAATGAAAAAATCTTCTTACCATCAGCATGTGGTGGAGGTGGTTCTTGTGTACAGTGTGAGTGTCACGTAAACTCTGGTGGAGGTGAAGCTTTACCAACAGAAACGCCTCACTTTACACGTAAAGAATTACAACATGGGATTCGTTTAGCATGTCAAGTAAAGGTAAAGCAAGATATGGATATCTCTATTCCAGAAGAAATTTTTGGAATTAAGAAATGGGAAGCAACTGTAGTACGTAACTATAACGTAGCAACCTTTATTAAGGAATTTGTAGTTGAGATTCCAGAAGAAATGGATTATAAAGCAGGTGGGTATATTCAAATTGAAATACCACCATGTGAAGTAAAATATGCTGATATGGATATTTCTGCACATCCACAAGATCATCCTGGTGAACCAGATAAATTTGAGGCTGATTGGGATAAATTTAACCTAAGGCCATTAGTAATGAAGAATGAAGAAACTGTAGAAAGAGCATACTCTATGGCTTCTTACCCAGCAGAAGGAAGAGAAATCATGTTAAATGTTCGTGTAGCAACACCTCCTTTCGACCGTGCTAAAGGTGGATGGATGGATGTAAATCCAGGGGTAGCATCTTCGTATATTTTTAATCAAAAGCCAGGAGATAAAGTAACTATTTCTGGACCTTATGGTGAATTCTTTATTAACGAGTCTGATGCAGAGATGTTATATGTAGGTGGTGGAGCAGGTATGGCACCAATGCGTTCACATATTTATCATTTATTTAGAACTTTAAAGACTGGTAGAAAAGTAACATACTGGTATGGAGGTCGTTCTAAAGCAGAATTATTCTACATTCACTATTTTAGAGCGTTAGAAAAAGACTTTCCAAACTTTAAATTCTACTTGGCATTATCTGAGCCATTAGAAGAAGATAACTGGAAGGTTAAAAAAGATATTAATGATGAAAGCGGAGATGGTTTTGTTGGATTTATTCACCAAGTTGTAATAGACCAATATTTATCTAAACATGAAAGTCCTGAGGATTTAGAATTATATTTCTGTGGACCACCATTAATGAACAAAGCAGTACAAAAAATGGGTGAAGATTTTGGTCTAGATGACGAAAACATTCGTTTTGATGACTTTGGAGGATAGACACTTCGTGTTTAATACATTATATAAAAAACCGATACAAATTTGTATCGGTTTTTATATTTTGAAAAGAAAAGAATAATGTGCTAAGCCAGTTAAGAGTTCTATTGATAAATTACATCAAACGTATAAATAGGACTATTTTTTTCATATTCAAAAACTTTAGCATAGTCCATAACGTCAGGTATATCTTCAAGCTTAGATAAATGTGCTACAACAGCACATAAGCCATTAAACAGTCTTTCCTTATTGGTAGGGTTCTTAGGTTTTGGATTGTAGTAACATAATGGAACAGTAAAACCACATGTTTCTAAAAATACTTTCTCAATGTGTAGTAATTCAAGCGGAGTGTAACCATTAAACTTTCTGCCCAAATTTTGGTGTACCCTACCCACATAGCTTAACCTCAATGAACCATGACCATTTGTTAAATGTTTCCAGCTATCTCGGTTATCTAAAATATTACCAACTGCGCATGCCGAACAACATTCAGGATTCAATTCATCGTTATGAAAAGCATTATAAAGCTTAATAAACGCCTGTTCTAGTCGTTTTGGTATTTCCATAATCAAAAAGAATTAACTCCTTTAAATATACAAAATATTGGTTGTACCTTTGCATCAAATTATTGTTAATGACAACTTTTCAAGATTTAGACTTATCAAATCCACTACGAAATTCAATTGAAGAATTAGGTTTTGTACACCCAACACCTATTCAAGAACAAGCATTTCCTGTAATCCGATCAGGAAAAGACGTGGTTGGTATTGCGCAAACAGGTACTGGTAAAACCTTCGGGTACTTATTGCCAATATTACGCGATTTAAAGTTTTCTAAACAACAACATCCAAGAGTGTTAATTTTAGTACCTACTCGTGAGTTGGTAGTACAAGTTGTTGAAGAAATTGAAAAGCTATCAAAATATATAACACTACGAGCTATTGGAGTTTACGGAGGTGTAAACTTAAACCGTCATAAAGAAGCAGTAATGCAAGGTTCAGATATTATTGTTGCTACACCTGGGCGTTTATATGACTTAGCATTAAGTAAAGTATTGAAGCTAAAATCTATTCAGAAGTTGGTAATTGATGAAGTAGATGTGATGCTCGATTTAGGATTCCGTTTTCAATTATTAAACATTTTCGATTTATTACCACAACGACGTCAAAATATCATGTTTTCAGCAACGATGACAGAAGATGTAGAGGCATTAATTGATGATTTTTTTATTGCGCCGCATAAAATAGCGATAGCAGTGAGTGGAACACCATTAGATAACATTCAGCAAACAAGTTATGATGTTCCAAATTTTTATACAAAAGTTAACCTGTTAAACTATTTATTATTTGATAAATCTGAGTTTAGTAAGGTATTGGTGTTTGCGCCAAATAAACGAAATGCAGATAGGTTGTTTGATTGTGTTGCAGAAGAATATCCGTCTCAAGCTTGTGTTATTCACTCAAACAAAACGCAGAACTATCGTTTACGCTCTATTGAGCAGTTTAATCAAGGAGAAAAACGAATTTTAATTGCTACTGATGTTATAGCGCGTGGACTTGATTTAGAAGGGGTTACGCATGTGGTTAATTTTAATGCACCACATTTTCCTGAAAATTATATGCATAGAATAGGTCGTACTGGTCGTGCTGAGCGTGAAGGAAAAGCCATTTTATTTGCGACAGAAAAAGAACAGGAAGCTAAACAACGAATTGAGGAATTGATGGATTATGAGATTCCGAAGTTAGAAATTCCAGAGCAGGTTGAAATCTCAAAAGAGCTAACAGAAGAAGAGCGTCCAAAAGAAGGTGGAGAAGTTAATAAGAATAGAACGTCTCAAGAGTATATTCCAGGGCCCGCTTTTCACGAGAAAAAAGAAAAGAATAAAAAAACAAATCAAGGAGGTTCATACCGAAGAGAAATTGCGAAGAAGTATAAAAAGCCTAAAACAAGAGGTGATAAAAACTATAACAAACGCAATAAGAAAAAATAATGCAAGCACTTACAGAACAAGAACTTCATAATTTAGGGATGAATATCGTAGGTACAAAACTACAAGAAATGGGGTATGAGTTTATTGCTGTTAATAGTGAGTTGAAAAAGCATCCACAGTTCGTATTGTATAAAAAAGGAGAGCCTACCATTTTTGTATTGGTAAAAACGACAAATAATATACAATCGCCACAAGAATATGATGTGTTGTGGATGGAAACATTTAAAAAACATGCCGAAAAACAAAACGCTAATGTTTGGTATGCAGGTGTAGGAATAGCAAATGCTGAAAGTGTTGATTTACCTGTTTTTAAAGACAAACCTTACTACATTGCTTTCGATGATTTTATAAAGTTTTAAAAAGAGCTATTCTATATTCCTAAAAAAGGAATAGATCTACTTTGATTTTCTTCCAAATTAAAACACCTTTTATAGTAGTAGAGGTGGTTTTTTCTATAATTACTGAAATTTTAATTACCCTTTTCACTGATTGAAAAAGAGTGGTTTAAATAGACTGAAAAGGGTAAAAAACCTTTTAACTATCAAGTAGTTGTGTATTAATTTTACCACACGGAAATTAATAAAATAACTAGAAGAATGAAAAAAGAACTACTAATCAAAAAGGGAAAAAAATTAATGAAATCTTTTTTAATGTTTTTATCAGATTTAGGTAATGCCGCAAGCTATGCAATCAATAATTAAGATTTACAATAATTAAAGTTAAAAAAAACACTCGTTTTACAATGTAATCGAGTGTTTTTTTATACATAAATAGTAACTTTACGGTGTGGAGAATCTTTTACGAAAAATAAAGGAATGTAAAATTTGTGAGGAACACATAGAGCCCAACCCTGTAGCTTTTGCTAGTAAAAAGTCAAAAATTATTATTGTAGGTCAAGCACCAGGAACCAAAGTGCATCAATCAGGAATCCCTTGGGATGATGCCAGCGGTAAGCAGCTTAGAAAATGGTTAAATGTTACTGATGAGGAGTTCTATAATACAAATAACTTTGGAATAATTCCAATGGGTTTTTGTTACCCAGGAAAAGGGAAAACAGGAGACTTACCGCCAAGAAAAGAGTGTGCACCACAATGGCATCAGCCTCTATTAAAAGAAATATCAGAAGTTAAATTGATTATTTTAATAGGAATGTATGCACAAAACTATTACTTAAAAGAAAAAACAAAAAGAACACTCACAGAAACAGTGAACACTTTTGAAGAATACTTGCCTAACTATTTTGTATTACCGCATCCATCACCAAGAAACCGATTTTGGTTAACCAAAAACCGATGGTTTGAAAAAGATGTTTTACCAGTATTGAAAAGCACAGTAAAAAAGCTATTATAGCGATTTTAATACGATAAGAAAGTTAAACAACATACGTTGATAAATTTGTACTTTTGCAAGGTATGATAGAAACACGAGAAGCCATATCAGAAAAAACGGTTTTAATAGGTATTATAACCCAACATCAAGATGAAAAGCAATCAGAAGAATATTTGGATGAACTAGAGTTTTTGACACTTACAGCTGGAGGAGTAGCTGTGAAACGATTTGTTCAAAAACTAGATAAACCACATCCAAAAACGTTTATAGGAACAGGGAAGCTAGAAGATGTAAAAGCGTATATAGAGTCCAATGAAATAGGAACAGCCATTTTTGATGACGAACTATCGCCAGCACAACTTAGAAATATTGAACGTTATCTAGACTGTAAGATTTTAGATAGAACCAACTTAATTCTTGATATTTTTGCTAGTAGAGCGCAGACAAGTTCAGCAAAAGCACAGGTTGAGTTAGCACAATATCAATATTTATTACCTCGATTAACACGAATGTGGACACACCTTGATAAGCAAAAAGGAGGGATAGGTATGCGTGGTCCAGGGGAAACAGAAATAGAAACTGACCGTCGTATTATTCGTGATAAAATATCTTTGTTAAAAAAGAAATTAACAACTATTGACAAACAAATGTCAGTACAACGTAAAAACCGTGGAAAAATGGTGCGTGTTGCTTTAGTTGGGTATACCAATGTTGGAAAATCTACCTTGATGAATGTAGTTAGTAAAAGTGAGGTCTTTGCAGAAAACAAGTTATTTGCAACGCTTGATACTACAGTTAGAAAAGTAGTTATAAAGAATATTCCTTTTTTAATGACGGATACTGTTGGGTTTATTAGAAAATTACCAACTCAGCTGGTAGAGTCATTTAAATCTACCTTAGATGAAGTACGTGAAGCCGATTTATTACTACATGTAGTAGATATATCACACCCGAATTTTGAAGATCATATAGCTTCTGTAAATAAGATTTTGGATGAAATTGATAGTAAAGACAAGCCTACGGTTATGGTGTTTAATAAAATAGATGCGTATACCCATGAAACTATTGATGAAGATGATTTAATTACAGAAAAAACAAAAGAGCATTATACACTAGAAGATTGGAAAAGAACGTGGATGAATGACTTAGAAACTGAAAGCATTTTTATTTCAGCCTTGAATAAAGATAATTTAGAAAATTTTAAAGAGAAAGCGTATGAAGAAGTAAAGAAAATACATATTCAACGTTTTCCTTATAATGATTTCTTATATCAAGAGTATTAGTTTTTTACAGTATAAAAACACAACAATAACTTAAAAAGAGCTTAAAGAATTATAATTTTAAGTTCTTTTTTGTTATATTTATAATCCCTAACATAGTTTTTTCTATGTTTTATAAAGGATTGTAAATTAATATTTTTAACCATTTTATCCCCCTGAAAATGAAAAATAATAAAACTTCACAAACAAAATCTAGACGATTTTATTTAGATCAATCAGCTAATAAGAAAGTATAACTTTTACTCTAGTAATTCAATCTTATTTAACCAGCTAACTTACCAAGTATTCATAAAGTTTTAAGTGCAGAAATTTAAAGCTATATGAAATGACCACTTTTTTTTGAGTTACCATGTGTTAATCTGAATAGATCATGATGAAAAATATAATTATACTCTTGTTAATGTGTTGTGGTTTTCAATTTGCTACAGCACAAGAGAAGTGTACATCTGAAAATCCTCATTCAGTAGATGTAAACATTGTTGATAAATGTTTAATAGAAAAAAAAGTAGATAAGAATGATGAGGGAACTCCTGTTGTAACTACAATCTCTAGTAGAAGACACTTAAGAAAACGTGTTTACTTTGAAAAAGTTATTAGCTTAGCTAATGATATAAAAACAAATCAAGTTAAGTTGATGAAAATAACTAATGATTTAGCGATGTGCCGTTTGTACAATATTACTCCAATTACAAAAGTAATAAAGAAAAAAGCTGTTTCTTTTGATGTGGTTGATGAAATTCCTGTGTTTTTGTCGTGTACAAATCCTTTAATAGATAAGGTAGATTGTTTTAATTATGAAATGCAAAATCATATAATTAATACATTGGTATATCCAAATGAAGCCTTAGATAAGGGGATAGAGGGAGAGGTACTTGTAAGCTTTGTAATTGACGAAGCTGGTAAGGTAACAGATATTAAAACGGAAGGAGTAGATGTACATGAACTCTTAAAAGAAGAAGCTAAAAGAATTGTGTTATTACTACCTAATTTTACTCCAGGAAAACAGCAAGGTAAAAACACAAAAGTAGCGTATAGTTTTCCCATGAATTTTAGCTTAAATAGCTCTGAAGATTAGAGTGTTAAAATAATTTAATTTCTATAAAAAAAAGAATACCTTTGCGCGCCATATTTTTCACAAATAAAAACTTAGAATTAGTTTATTGGAAAAATGTTAAACCCCTTAGGTATGAGAAAAGTTATTTTAGTAATAACAATATTTTGTTTTTATGCTACGAATGTTGTATCACAACGTGAAGTATGTGAAACTCCAGAAGAGTCTTTAGACTTAAACAGTATTACAAAATGTACTATAGCCCCAAAAAGTAAAAAGAACAAAGGGACACGACAAATTTCTGTAAAAGTATCGGCTAATAGAAGGTATTTAAAAAAGAGAGAAATCTCAAAAAAGAAAGCGGTTTCAAATGCTGCTGAATTGTCAGGAGCTGGAACAGCAGCAGTAGAGGGTACAACTAACCAAACAGAATTAAACCAATCGTTAACTTTAAAGAACAATCTTGAAGATATAACAAGTAAACTATCAGCAGAAGAAGTAAGAAAAGCTGAAAAATTTACTACAGTTGATAGAATACCTTTGTTTTCTGCATGCAAAAAAGCAAAGAAAAATGAAAGGTTAGATTGTTTTAATGTTGAAATGGTAAAGCATATTCAAAAACATTTCAGATACCCTAGTCAAGCGGTAAAAGAATCTATTCAAGGAGAAGTTTGGGTACGCTTTATTATTGACAAGAATGGTCAGGTTAAGAATATTAAAACCTTAGGGCCTAAAAATGGTGGATTACTAAACAATGAAGCTGTTCGAGTAGTATCTCAACTACCACAGTTTATACCTGCTAAAAAGTCAGGAGATCAAACTTCAGTAAAATACGGATTTCCTATTATGTTTGCTCTTGATGAGTAAATAAATCACAAATAACTTAATACAAATCAATTAAAAATAAACATTATGTTTAAAAAACTACTATCCTTAGTTTTGGTAGTGTGTAGTATGTCTATTTATGCACAAACTACAGTAAATGGAAAAGTTTACGACGAATACTTGGAGCCTTTTCCAAATGCAGTAATTCTTTCTGGAGAAGCTAGGGCAACCTCTGATTTTGAAGGAAATTTCAGCTTACAAGTTAAGTCAACTTACCCTATAACTATGCAAGTTTCTGCTTTTGGGTATAAAACGGAAGTAATTGAGATTACTTCATTAGATCAAGAAGTGAATGTAATTTTAAAAGAAAGTGTAGCACTGGATGAAGTTGTAATTTCAGCATCTCGATCTCCTGAACGAGTTATTGAATCTCCAGTAACTATTGAAAGAATGGGAGTTATTGATGTTAAAAGAAATACATCAATTTCATTTTATGACGGATTAGCAAACTTAAAAGGAATTGAATCACGTGAAGCAAATTACGGATTTAAATCTGTAAACTCTCGTGGTTTTTCTACTTTCGATAATACTCGATTTGTACAGTTAGTTGATGGAGTAGAAACATCAATACCAGCGTTGAATTTCTCAGCAGGAAATATTATGGGGCTTTCAGATTTAGATGTTAAAAATGTTGAAATCCTTCCAGGAGCTTCTTCTGCTTTGTATGGAGCAAATGCGTTTAACGGTATTTTATTAATGAGTAGTAAAAATCCTTTTGATAATACAGGTATAAGTACTTATATCAAAACTGGTAATATGTCGCAAGAAGCAGCAGGAAACAATCCGTTTTATGATGCAGGAATTCGTATGGCATATAAGTTCAATGATTATGTTGCAGCAAAAGCTAATTTAACTTATTTTTCTGCTGAAGAATGGCATGCAGTTGATACCAGAAACACCACAGGAATTGGAGGAACAGCTATTGATGGAGATAGAGATGCAAACACTGATTATGATGGTGTAAATGTATATGGTGATGATTTTAATTTTAATTTAAATGATTTGGATCCAGCGTTACCTTCTATGAATGTTAGTAGAACAGGGTACGAAGAAAAAGATTTAACTAATTATAATGGTTATAACTTAAAATTTGATGGATCTATTCATATCAGACCGTGGGCAAATGATGCATTAGAAATTATAGTAAACTCTCGTTTTTCTCGTGGAGATAATACATATCAAGGAACAAATAGATTCTCTCAAAAAGGATATTTTATCGAGCAGTATAAGTTAGAGCTTAAAGGAAGAAACTTTTTTGTAAGAGGATATTATACAGGAAATGACTCAGGAAAAAGTCACGATTTACGATTCGCAGCTATTGCGTTAAATGAAAAATACAATCCAACCCAAAATTGGTATCAAGAATACGCTGGTATATATAGTGGAGCATTAACAGTTCCAGGATATACACCTCTTAACGATGCTGATGCAAGAAGATTTGCAAATAGAAATAGATTTGTACCAGGATCATCTGAATTCAAAACAGCTTTAGAAGAGGTAATTAATACTCCAATAAACAAGGGGGGAGCAGGATTAAAAGATGAGACTTCTTTTTACCATTTTGATGCTAATTATAACTTTAAAGATATTATCCGTTGGGGAGAGATTCAAATAGGAGGTTCTTACCGTAAATTTGATATTAATTCAAACGGAACTTTATTTACTGATGAAAATAGTAGTATAGAGTTTGATATGATAGGGGTTTATTCTCAAATTCAAAAGAAATTCTTAGATGATAGATTAAAGTTTACAGGATCTGTTCGTTATGATAAATCTAAAAACTTTGAAGGAAACTTCTCGCCAAGGGTAGCATTAAATTATTCTTTAGGAGAATCAAAAAACCATATTTTAAGAGCTTCTTATCAAACAGGATTTAGAAATCCAAGTACTTTAGAGCAATACTTTGGATTACGTTCAGGACCAAGTAAGTATATTTTAGGTACTTCAGAAGAAAACCTAGATCGTTTTTCTACTATTGTAGTTAATCAAGATGGTACTACTAGTGAAATTACTGGCAGACAGGCTTTTGGAAATGCATTAGTTGGAAGAAATAATAGAGTTAAACTTGATGTGAATCCAATTAAACCAGAAAAGGTTACTTCATATGAAGTTGGATATAGAAGTATTATCGATTTAAATAGTAGAAATATATTAGAATTAGATATTAATGGTTATTACAACCAGTATAATGATTTTGTAGCATTTAAAGATGTTATTGTGGCTAATTACGGAGGTTTAGAGGCTGATGGAACACCAGATGCACAAGCTGATGCAGCAATAGATAATGGAGATTATACTTCGTTTGTTCTTAATACAAATACATCAGCTAATGTAGATTCGTATGGTGTAGGTGTTGGGGTAAATACAAAAGTATTTAAGACATTTAACTTAGGAGCTAACTATACATATTCAAAATTAGTTTTTGATCAAAGAGATGATCCTACTTTTAAAGCAGGATTTAATACTCCAGAGCATCAAGTAAAAGTAATGTTTGGAAATCCAAACTTGTTTAAAAACTTTGGGTTTAATGTGAATTTAAGATGGCAAGATGAGTTCTATTGGCAGTCAAGCTTCTTAGATGATACAGTAGATGCAAGAACGGTATTAGATGCGCAAATAAACTATAGAGTACCTGCTATTAAATCAAGGTTTAAACTAGGAGGAACTAACTTAACAGGCAACGAGTATATGGTTGCGCCAGGATCTGGATTAATTGGTTCTATGTACTATGTTTCTTGGACAATTAATGACTAGAGATAGTTAAGATATATAATAAAAAAAGAGGTATGAATTTATTCATACCTCTTTTTTGTTTTACAAACTTTTTAAAATTTGCTATTCGTTTTCAGTATCATTAATAATTCCTAGTCGTTTAGCACGTTGTTCCCAGCTTTTTCTAGCTAAGCTTTGTAGGTTAGCTACATTATCACTCTCATCCATTATTTCGTAGCCTAAAAGAGTTTCTATAACGTCTTCTTGAGTCACCAAACCGCTAACAGCTCCATATTCATCTACAACTAAAGCCAAATGTTCTCTCTGTTCAATTAGTTTTTCAAATAGATTAGGAATAGATAATTCTCTACTTGCTATAATAATTTCTCTCTTAATTGTTTTTAAAGGCTCATTTCCTTTGTTATCAACCAAGGAAAGTAATAGTTGATCTTTTAAAACATAACCAGTTATATTGTCTGAGTTTTCAGCATATACAGGTATTCTGGAGAAACGTAAAGGTCTGTTTTCATTAAAAAAAGATTCAATACTTTGGTTTTCATCAGCGGTAGTAAGTACCGTACGAGGTGTCATAATGTGTTTGGCCTGAACTTCTTTAAAGTTTAGCATATTTCTAATTACTTTACCTTCACTTTCATGAAAAACACCTTCTTGTTCGGCAATATCGGTCATGGCAGAGAAGTCCTCTCTACTTAAAACACTTTCACCATGTGCTCCTTTCCCAAACATCTTAGTAAATAGCTGCAATAACCAAATAATACCGGTGTATTTACAAAAGAAAATAAGTATGTTTAAAGCTTTGGTTGTAAAACCAGCTAAAGATTTCCAGTAAGTAGCACCAATAGTTTTAGGAATAATTTCAGAAGCGACTAAAATTAAAATTGTCATTATAGCAGAAACAATAAAAACACCATTTCCTTCATCACTGAATATTTTCTTCGCTTGGGCACCAACTAAAATAGCTCCTACGGTGTGTGCTACAGTATTTACAGTTAAAATAGCAATAAGAGGCTTGTCCACATCTTTTTTTAATGTTTCAAGATCTTTTGCGTAAGCCTTCTCCTCTTTCTTTTTAAGGTTAACAAAAGTTGGGGTAACACTTAGCAGAACAGCTTCTAGTATAGAACATAAAAAAGAGAAAAATATAGATAATGTGGCGTAAACAATTAATAATGTCATTCGTTAAATTTTTAAGCTAAAATACATAAAAAGAAAACCTCAAGAACATGTTCTTGAGGTTTTACTATTGTGTTTTGTTTTTTTTAAAAACCGTAATTCACTCCTAAACCAAACACCTCTCTAGTTTGGAACCCTTTAAAGGCATTGTCGTCATAAATTGTCTGCATTGAAAGGTTCGCAGATAAATATTTGTTAACTTTCATTACTACGTTAAGAGTGTAATCGATATCAACGTTTTGAAAGTCTTCCAAATAATTACTGTAAAGGTTTAAGATGTTCTCTACAGATACATTTTTCATTACCTCTAATTTGTAATATACGTTAACTGCAGCACCTATTTCATAACGAGTGGTTTCATTTTGCTCTACTCCAAAAGCAGGTCCAAAATCGGTTAAATGTTTATGTACATAAATTAATTTAGAAGTTGCAGGAGCAATGTTTACTTTTAAATTATCATGCTTTTTCCATAACATACCTGGTCCAAATTGGAAGTAGGCAGGAGAAAAGAAATGAGATGTTTGCTCGCCAGAAACATAGGTAGAGGACATCTGAGTCTTAAAGTTAAAAAAAGCAGAGTAATACCAGTATCCACCCGCTTTTTTTCCTGCTAATGAGTTTAATTCTAAACGGTCATCTGTCTTTTGTAAAGATTCCCCTTTTAATTTTGTTACACCGTAAGAAGCAATCAATTTATTGTCCCATGTCCAATCACCTTTTGTGTAGTTAAAATCATAGTTTAAGCCAAGAGTGCCAGAAATATTGTTCGTACCCCCAGCTAACCAATTATTGAAAGCGGATTGATTGAATAGAAAAGAGATATTACCACTTTTTTTCCATCCTTCTTTAGGCTCTTCTTTTTTCTCTTCTTGAGCGTTAGCTGTTAATGTTCCAAACAAAACAGCAATAGCTAATAATTTTTTCATTTTAATAGTTTTAAATTAATTTTTTGAGGGCGTAAAAGTACGCTTAACTCAAAATTTAGACAATGTTGTTATGACAAAAGTCACGTTTTATGAAAAATATAATTCAAACCAAGACCAAAAACCTCTTTAAATTGAACTCTACTTGAAGCATCATCGTCAATAATGGTGTGCAAGCTGAGATTTGTAGATAGGTTTTTATTAATTTTAACAATGATGTTTAACTGATAATCAATGTCAATATTTTGAGGTTTGTTTAAATAATCTGAATATATAGCTACTATACTTTCCATGGTCACATCTTCCATTATTTCACTCTTAAAGTAAGCAGAAAGGTTAAAACCTAAACTAAAGTTAGTATTCTTACCTTCATCCACACCATATTTTCCAGAAAATTGATCAGAAACAAAAGTATAACGAGCAGTTGCTGGAGCTATGTTTATTCTAGCGTCATCATTTCGTTTCCACAACATACCAGGCCCGAAGCTCCAATATGCAGGAGAAAAGAAATCCGAAACAGCTACTTTAGGTTCTTGTTTATAATCATAACCTTTGGTGTACTGTGTTTTAAAGTTACTAAAAAAAGATAAAAACCACAATTTTGAAGTTTTCAAACCTAATAAGGAGTTGTATTCAAACTGATCTTCTGTTTTTCTTACTCCTTGACCATCTATATAACTCAACCCATAAGCGGAAATAATTTTATTATCCCAGTTCCATTTTTTTCTCTTATAGTTGAAATCATAACCAAGTGTCATATTTCCGGCAACAGTATTATTTCCACCTGCTGCCCAATTAGAAAAAGATGACTGATTGAAAAGAAAAGTATATTTTCCAGTAACAGTCCATTTTTTAGGTGGGTTTTTTTTTACTAAAGGTTCTGCAAATACTCTTTTGTTAAATATGTAGAAAGCAAAACTAGTATCTAAAGGTGAGTTTTCTAAACCAGCAGAAGAGACACTATCTTTTTTAGTTTCTTGAGAAACTACAGAAAAACAGAAACAAGAAAACAAGATTAAGAACAGTTTTTTCATTTGTAATTAAGTTGAGGAATCCTATAAGACTAATTATTTTTTCTCTTGTAAAGTGGTACAGTTGAACAAGCTTCGCCAAACATGATGGTTTTAGCTACGGGTTTAATTTTTTCAATCAAAAGAGTGTATGCAGAAGGTGGTATAGGTTTATTTGCACACCCTTTAATAATTACAGGCTTGTTTTTATATTCAGAAGTGTCTAACTGTTGAATTACCTCTTGAAAAATTACAGTTTCTAAGACTGTTAAATCACCGACAACAACCTTTTTGGCGAAGGGGATAAGCTCAGAGGTTAATAAAAGGTAAGCCCAAGAAGGAATAATAGCATCAGTAGAACATGTTAAAGAAACATAACTGTTTTGATATTGAGACCAATCGTGATTTTTTACAGACTCTCTAAAGTCCTTTTCACGAAGAATCAATTCTTCAAATAACCAATCCTTAATGTCAAACACTATACGCCTACCTTCAGGGTAAAAATCCTCAAGATCTACCGTTGTAAGCTTACTATTTGCAACTCTATTTATAATTTCGTCTGCCATGTTTTTGTTGAAAAGATTTAAAGTTGTGCGTTTTATGTTTTTGTAGTTTTACTAAGAGTTCTACAGCATCCCTAACTCTAATTTTGCTTCTTCGCTCATCATGTCTTGTGTCCAAGTAGGATCAAAAGTAATTTCAACCTCACAATTGTTAATTTCTTTTAAGGTTTTTACTTTTTCTTCTACTTCAACAGGTAATGTTTCAGCAACAGGACAATTTGGAGAAGTTAATGTCATTAATATTTTGGCATCATTCTCTTCTGATATAAAAACATCATAAATTAATCCAAGTTCATATATGTCAACAGGTATTTCAGGGTCGAAAATTGTTTTTAACACACGAACGATTTTATCTCCTAATTCTTCTAATTTATCTTCAGTCATAATTCTTGCTTCTTTAATTTGCTAACTTACTTTGTTGCGCAATCGCATACATTTTTATTTGCTTTACCATAGACACTAATCCGTTAGCACGAGTAGGGCTTAAGTGTTCTTTTAAACCAATCTCATCAATAAAGTTAGTATCGGCTTCTAAAATTGCTTTAGGTGTTTGGTCAGAAAAAATCCTCAATAATAACGCCACAATTCCTTTGGTTAATATAGCATCACTGTCGGCAGTAAACCCAATGATGTCACCTTTTAATTCAGAATGTAACCATACTTTCGATTGACAACCTTTAATCAGGTTTTCATCTAATTTGTAAGTTTCATCTATTAATGGCAGCGATTTACCTAGCTCAATAATGTACTCATAACGCTCCATCCAGTCTTCAAACATTGAAAACTCGTCAATAATTTCTTCTTGTATTTCTTTGATAGTCATTTTTTAAAACTATTTTTGCAGAGTCAAAAAGACCGTTTTTAATTAAAGACGCAAAATTACGATAAAAAAGGCAGTTGACATGAGAGTTTAAGCCTTAATGAGTAGAATTAGTAAATTTTTAAGTCTTAGGGATTTACAGAGGACTTAATGAAACAAATACATTTCCTTAGGTAAAGGAATATTAAGTAGAGTTATGAGTAAATTATTAGCAGTAGGAACTGTAGCATTTGATGCTATAGAAACACCATTTGGAAAAACTGATAAAATCTTAGGAGGGTCAGGAACGTTTGTTGGATTAGCAGCTTCACAATTTGGAGTGCAAACAGGAGTGGTTTCTGTAGTCGGAGGAGATTTTCCAGAATCATACTTAGATATGATGAACGAAAAAGGAATTAACACTGAAGGAGTTGAAATCGTAAAAGAAGGAAAGACATTCTTTTGGAGTGGAAAATATCATAACGATATGAACTCTCGTGATACTTTAGTAACTGAATTAAATGTATTAGAGCATTTTCAACCAGTAGTTCCAGAAGCATTTAAAGATGCATCTATTGTAATGTTAGGTAATTTGCATCCATTAACACAAGCATCGGTATTAGATCAAATGAATGAAAGACCTAAGTTAGTAGTGTTAGATACTATGAACTTTTGGATGGATATAGCATTAAACGATTTACACGAAGTGCTAAAGCGTGTAGATGTTATTACGATTAATGATGAAGAAGCACGTCAGTTAAGTGGAGAATATTCATTAGTAAATGCTGCTAAGAAGATTCATGAGATGGGACCGAAATATGTAGTGATTAAAAAAGGAGAACACGGAGCTTTATTATTTAATGAAGGGAACATGTTCTTTGCACCAGCGTTACCATTAGCAGAGGTGTTTGACCCAACAGGGGCAGGAGATACTTTTGCAGGAGGTTTCTGTGGGTATTTGGCTAAAACAGAAGATATTTCATTTGAAAACATGAAGAGCGCAATTATCTACGGATCCAACTTAGCATCGTTCTGTGTTGAGAAATTCGGAACACAACGAATGGAAGAACTAACGAGCGAAGAAGTACAAGCACGTTTACAAGCTTTTAAAGAATTAACACAATTTGATATAGCACTATCATAAAATACAAATCCGCGCTTTTTGCTGCGGATTTTTTTATACAACACACAAAAACTACAACACAACTAAATACTTGAAATTAAATGAGTGACGCTATTAAACACGAATGCGGAATTGCAATGGTTCGCTTAAAGAAACCATTACAGTACTATAAAGATAAATATGGTACCGCGTTTTATGGTGTAAATAAAATGTACCTGTTAATGGAGAAACAGCACAATAGAGGACAAGATGGTGCTGGATTAGCAAGTATAAAATTTAATGTAGAGCCTGGAACAAGATACATAAGTAGAATACGTTCCAACCAATCACAACCAATACAAGATATTTTCGGAAAAATTAACCATAGAATCAATGGAGTTTTTGAAGAGAACCCAGATAAGGTTGATGATGTAAAATGGCAAGAAGAAAACGTACCATATCTTGGGAACTTGTTTTTAGGACACGTTCGTTATGGTACATTCGGTAAAAACTCTATAGAGAGTGTGCATCCTTTTTTACGTCAAAACAACTGGAAACATCAAAGTTTAATTGTTGCAGGGAATTTTAATATGACAAATTCTAAACAATTATTAAATGATTTAATTGATTTAGGACAACACCCAAAAGAGTTTACTGATACAGTAACTGTGATGGAAAAAATAGGTCATTTTTTAGAATCTGAAGTGTCAGATTTATACTTAAAAGCAAAAGAAGCTGGTTTTAGTAAAAAAGATGCATCTCCTTTTATTGAAGAACATTTAGATATTCAACGTATTTTACAACGATCTGCTAAAAACTGGGATGGTGGTTATGCTATGGCAGGATTATTGGGTCATGGTGATGCGTTTGTGTTACGAGATCCTTCGGCGATTCGTCCAGCATTTTTTTACGAAGATGAAGAAGTAGTGGTGGTGGCTTCGGAACGTCCTGTAATTCAAACGGTATTTAATGTTCCGATTGATACAATTAAGGAAATAGATAGAGGTCATGCGTTGATTATTAAGAAAAATGGTCAAACAACAATGGCTCCTGTTTTAGATAAGAAACCTAAAAAAGCATGTTCTTTTGAACGTATTTATTTTTCAAGAGGAAGCGATGCATCAATTTATGAGGAGCGTAAAAATTTAGGAAAGTATGTTTTTCCTGAAGTTTTAAAATCTATTGATAGTGATATAGAAAATTCTGTGTTTTCTTACATACCTAATACTGCGGAAACATCATTTTTTGGAATGATGGAAGCTGCTGAAGATGTGTTAAATCAACAAAAAACAGATGCGATTTTAGCAGGAGAAGGAAAGCTTTCAAAAGAAAGAGTTATTGAAATTCTTTCAAAAAGACCACGTTTCGAAAAGATAGCTATAAAAGATGCTAAGTTACGTACGTTTATTACTGATGATAGTAGTCGTGATGATTTAGTAGCACATGTTTATGATGTAACTTATGGTGTGGTAAAGCCAACAGATAACTTGGTGATTATTGATGATAGTATTGTAAGAGGTACTACCTTAAAGAAAAGTATTATTAAGATTTTGGATAGATTAAATCCTAAGAAAATAGTAGTAGTTTCTTCTGCGCCTCAAATACGCTATCCAGATTGTTATGGTATTGATATGGCTAAGATAAACGATTTTATTGCGTTTAAAGCAGCTTTAGAATTGTTGAAAGAGACAGATCAATATCATATTATTGATGAAGTGTATCAAAAATGTAAAAAGCAAGAAAATAGCGAAGACAAAGATGTTGTAAACTATGTAAAAGAAATTTATGCACCTTTTACAGATGAACAAGTTTCAGCAAAGATTGCTCAGATGCTAAAAACAGCCGAAATTAAAGCTGAAGTAGAAGTGATTTTCCAACCAGTAAGTGGTTTGCATAAAGCATGTCCAGATAATTTAGGAGATTGGTATTTTACAGGAGATTATCCTACAGATGGAGGTCACAGAGTGGTGAATCAAGCATTCATAAACTTTTACGAAGGAAGTGATAAAAGAGCTTATTAATAATTAATTAGCCAGTAAATAAAAAAGAGTAATCGTTTGTTCGATTACTCTTTTTTATGTTGTAAAAATTATGTTTAATTACATAGGTACTACAATGGCACCAGAAAACTTTTCACGAATCTCATTCAGGGCTCTATCGGCATGCAAGCGTGTCTTATAATTTCCTACTTGTATTTTCCATTCAGGAGCTTTGTAGGTTAACTTTGTGTAAACATCAGGATATTCAATTCGAAATCTATTACGTAAGATTCTTGCGCGTCTTTCTAATCCGTTGTATAATTGGATTCTATACCCACTTCCATTTTGCTTATTATAAGCTCGTTTTTTTTCTATTAAGGAAATAATGTCTTTATTTTCAGTGTGTTTATCTTGGGCTTTAACATTAAGAATGCTACCAGAAATAATAAGTAAAAAAGTAATTAATATGCTGTGTTTTTTCATTTTTTTGAATCTTTTTACAAAAGTAATGACTTGTCAGTTAATACATTGTTAACGTGGTTTATTTAGAATTAGTATAAATTACAGATTAGGATTCTCTTAACATTTCACAATTTAGACAGAAGTAGTACTTTTGTGCAACTTTCTGTGTACTTATTTTTAAAATGATGTAACAGAAAAAATTGTACCAAAATAGATACAAAACTTATATTTTATAGTATGAAAAGTGTGAATCATCACAGTAGATTAACCAAAACTCTAGTAAGGAGTTTAGCTTTCTTTTTAGTTTTCTTAGTAAGTTTTTCGGCGTTTTCACAAGATATTGACGAAGCGCGTCAAAAAGAAGGGAAGAAATTATTTAAGTCTCTTTGTGCTTCGTGTCACAAGTTAGATAAAAAACTTGTAGGTCCTGCTTTAGCTGGGATTGAAGAAAAAAGAACTAACGAATGGTTGAAAGCTTGGATTAAAAACAATGCTGAACTTAGAGCTTCTGGAGATAAAGATGCAATAGCCATCTTTGAGGAGTATAATGGTTCTAACATGACTGCATTTCCGCAGTTAACAGATCAAAATATTGATGATATTCTTTATTATACAACTGTTGGTGAGGTAAAGAAAGCTGCAGTTGCTGGAGCTGAGGTTACAGGTGAAACTCAGGGAGATCAGGCACCAAAGTGGTTGTTGTATATTTTAGCAGCAGCAATTGTTGTAGCTTTTTTAATTATTGGTAGTTTATTAAAAACTATTAGTGAATTAAAAGGAGCTCCAAAAACCCCAGGTTTAATGGGGCAAACTGCTGAGCTGTGGGAAGGGATTAAGCAAAATACATTTTTAAAAGTATTAACAGTAATTTTCGGGGCTTTAATAGCAGCTTACTTTTTATTTGGTACGTTGTTTAAAATAGGTGTTGATGAAGGTTATCAGCCAATTCAGCCAATTGCATTTTCACATAAAATTCACGCAGGAGACAATAAGATAGATTGTCAATATTGTCACTCATCTGCTAAACATAGTAAAACATCTGGGATTCCTTCAGTAAGTGTTTGTATGAACTGTCATAAGAATATTTCAGAAGTTGCTGATGATACTAAAGTCGTAATGGATGATCATACGTTAGTAAAAGCGGATTTAGATAAAGAAATCGCTAAGATTTATGAAGCGGCAGGTTGGGATGCAGATAAATTAGAGTATACAGGTAATACTAAGCCAGTTAAATGGGTTAGAGTTCATAATTTGCCAGATTTTGCATATTTTAACCACTCACAACACGTAACGGTTGGAGGTGTAGCTTGTCAAAAATGTCACGGGCCTGTGGAGGAGATGGAAGAAGTGTATCAGTACTCTCCATTAACAATGGGTTGGTGTATTGATTGTCACAAGGCGACTAAGGTTGACTTAAAAGGTAATGAGTACTATGCTAAAATTCATAAAGAATTGGCAGAAAAGTACGGTGTTGAGCAAGTAACTATTGCGCAATTAGGAGGAAAAGAGTGTGGTAAGTGCCACTATTAATCAAATTAGAAAGTAGAAAAACACATATATAAATGGCTTCAAACAAAAAATACTGGCAAAGTGTTGAAGAACTAAAAGGTAGTTCTGTTGTTGAAACGCTACGTAATAATGAGTTTGTACAAGATATTCCTACAGATGAATTTTTAGGCGACAAAGAAACCTTAGAAACATCATCAACATCACGTAGAGATTTCTTGAAATATGTTGGATTTACCACTGCAGCAGCTTCTTTGGCAGCTTGTGAAGGTCCAGTAAGAAAATCAATTCCTTATGTAGTGCAACCAAATGATATCGTAGCAGGTGTTGCTGATTGGTACGCAACTACTATTGCAGATGGTTTTGATTTTGCAAACGTATTAGTAAAAACACGCGAAGGACGTCCAATTCAAATTATGCCAAACAAAGAGGCATGGGGAGAAACTAGCGCACGTACCCAAGCGTCAGTTTTATCATTATACGATGAGAAATTACGTTTAAAAGAACCTAGAAAAGGGAAAACTCAAATTTCTTGGGCAGATGCAGATAAAGAAATCATTGCTAAATTAAATGAGTTAAAAGATACTAACGAACCAGTAGTGTTTTTAACCGGTACTTTAGCAAGCCCTTCTACTGAAAAAGTAATTGCTGATTTTATCACTGCTTATCCAAATGTTAAGCATGTAGTTTACGATGCAATTTCAGAAAGTGCAGCTGCTGATGCTTTTGAAGCTATGTACGGTAAAAGAGCTTTACCAGATTACGATTTTACTAAAGCAGAGGTTATTGCATCTATTGGAGCAGATTTCTTAGGAGATTGGCAAGGAGGATATGAAAAATCTTATGTAGAAGGTCGTAGAGTAAAGACAGGTAAAATGTCTTACCATGTTCAAATAGAAGCTAACATGTCTTTAGCAGGAGCAAATGCTGATAAAAGAATTGTTGCTAAGCCATCTGAACAAGTTTACGCTTTAATAAACTTATACAACCAAGTAACAGGAAATAGCCTTCCTTCAAAAACAACAGCTTTTGATACTGAGGTTAAGCAATTAGCTAAAGACCTTAAAAAAGCAGGTTCAAAAGGAGTTGTGGTTACTGGTTTAAATGATAAAAATGCACAATTAATAGCACTAGCAATTAATAAAGCATTAAATAGTGAGGTAATCGATACAGAGATTTTGAACTTAAGACGTCAAGGTAACGATACTCAAGTAGCTCAATTAGTAGCAGATGTTAAAGGAGGTAAAGTAAAAGGTTTAATTACTTACAACGTAAACCCTTTATATGCATTAGCAAATGCAGCTGATTTAGCAGAAGGAATTAAGAACTTAAAATTATCTGTTGCATTATCTACTCAAGATGACGCTACAGCTAATGCTACACAATATACATTGCCAGCGCCTCATAACTTAGAAAGTTGGGGAGATGTTATGGCAAAACAAGGTGTTTATAGTTTAATGCAACCTACCATTCAACCATTATTTAATACACGTCAAGTTCAAGATGTGTTGTTAAAATGGTCAGGAAGTTCAGTAAACTATTACGATACTTTAAAAGAATTTTGGAGTACAAATGTATTAGGAGGAGCTTCATGGAATCAAGCATTACATGATGGATTCTTTAAAGCTGAAAACATTGCTACAGAAGAAGAAATAGCTTTTGAATCAACAGTAGATGTAAATGCAGCAGCAGTTCAATTAGTAAGAAATGCTAATAATGCTTCAGGATTCGAATTGAACCTATATTCATCAACAGCGTTAGGAGACGGTAAACAAGCCAACAACCCTTGGTTACAAGAGTTACCAGATCCAATTACACGTGCTTCTTGGGATAACTACTTAACTGTTTCTATGGCTGATGCTAAAGAATTAGGTTTTGAAAATCCAGTGAAAGATAACGGTGCTATTGATGGTAACTATGCTAATGTAACGGTTAATGGAGTTACAGTTAACAAGATTCCAGTGATTATACAACCAGGTCAAGCAAAAGGATCAGTTGGTTTAGCATTAGGTTACGGTAGAACTCAAGGGTTAAAGTCAGAAATGCAAGTAGGTGTTAATGCATATCCTTTCTACCAAAACGGAAACAATGTTCAATACAATGTTTCTATTGAAAAAGCTTCAGGATGGCACAAGTTTGCTTGTATGCAAGTACAAAGTACTTTAGCTGGTCGTCACGATATCTTAAGAGAAGCTTCATTAAAAGAAGTAAATAATAAAAAATTAGATCCTAAGCATACTTGGAATAAACCATTTATGGTTTCTTATGATCATCAAGAAGTTGAAGGAAGTAAAATCGACTTATGGGATGAACATGATAGAACTTTAGGACACCATTTTAACTTATCTATCGATTTAACATCTTGTACAGGTTGTGGAGCATGTGTTATTGCATGTCACGCTGAAAACAACGTTCCTGTTGTTGGTAAAGATGAAGTGAGAGTTGGTAGAGATATGGCTTGGTTACGTATTGATCGTTATTATTCTTCTACTGTTGAAGATAAACAATACGAGAAAAATGAAAATGGTGAACCTCACATAACTTTAGAGCAGTTCAAAAAAGAAAACCCAAACTTAGCGAATCAAGAAGTTGAAAGACGTTATACTGAAAAAGTATTAAAGTTAAGTAAAGGAGATTTATTTGATGCTTTAGAAAATCCAGCAGAAAACCCACAGGTTGCTTTCCAACCTATGATGTGTCAGCACTGTAATCACGCACCATGTGAAACAGTATGTCCGGTAGCAGCAACATCACATGGTCGTCAAGGTCAAAACCAAATGGCATATAACCGTTGTGTAGGTACCCGTTACTGTGCAAACAACTGTCCATATAGAGTTCGTCGTTTCAATTGGTTTAACTATGCTGAGAACAACGAGTTTGACTTTAACATGAATAACGAGTACGGAAAAATGGTGTTAAACCCAGACGTAGTAGTTCGTTCTCGTGGAGTTATGGAAAAATGTTCTATGTGTATCCAAATGACGCAAGCTACTATCTTAAAGGCTAAGAAAGAAGGTAGAGCTGTTAAGAAAGATGAGTTTGAAACAGCATGTTCATCTGCTTGTTCTACTGGAGCAATGGTGTTTGGAGATATAAACAACTCAGAAGATACAGTTGCAGCATTAAAAGAAGATAGAAGAGCTTTTCACGTGTTAGATTATATTGGTACAAAACCAAATGTAGTGTATCAAGTGAAAGTAAGAAATACAAACGAAGCCTAATAGTAAAATTAATAAGTATATAGATTTATGTCGTCTCATTACGAATCATCTTATAGAGAACCTTTAATACTTGGTGACAAGAGTTACCATGATATTACTGAAGATATTGCTAGACCTATTGAAGGGAAAGCAAATAAAAATTGGTATATAGCATTCTATATTTCTTTAGCAGCAATGTTATGGGGATTTGGATGTATCTTTTACACCGTAGGAACAGGAATCGGTGTTTGGGGATTAAATAAAAACATCGGTTGGGCATGGGATATTACCAACTTCGTATGGTGGGTAGGTATTGGTCACGCAGGAACGCTTATTTCTGCAGTACTTTTATTATTCCGTCAAAAATGGAGAATGGCAATTAACCGTTCTGCAGAAGCGATGACAATTTTTGCGGTATTTCAAGCAGGGTTATTCCCAATCATCCACATGGGACGTCCATGGAATGGATACTGGGTATTACCAATTCCTAACCAATTCGGATCACTATGGGTAAACTTTAATTCTCCATTATTATGGGATGTATTCGCAATTTCTACGTATTTATCGGTATCATTAGTTTTCTGGTGGACTGGTTTATTGCCTGATTTTGCAACGATTCGTGATAGAGCTGTAAAACCTTTTCAAAAGAAAATTTATGCTTTATTATCTTTTGGATGGTCAGGTAGAGCAAAAGATTGGCAACGTTTTGAAGAAGTATCATTAGTATTAGCAGGTTTAGCAACACCATTAGTACTTTCTGTACACACAATTGTATCGATGGACTTTGCTACTTCTATTAACCCAGGATGGCACTCAACAATCTTCCCTCCTTATTTCGTAGCAGGAGCGATTTTCTCAGGATTCGCAATGGTACAAACCTTATTAGGTATTATGCGTAAGGTTACGAATATGGAAGCATATATTACACGTTTACACGTTGAATATATGAACATCGTAATTATCTTAACAGGAGGTATTGTAGCAGTAGCTTATGCAACAGAATTCTTTATTGCATGGTATACAGGGTCTCCTTATGAAAATTATACATACTTATCATTTGGAGCAGAAGCAGGAGCTTATGGATGGGCATTCTGGTCATTATTAATCTGTAATATTTTCACTCCACAATTATTATGGTTCAAAAAAATCAGAAGAAGCTTTATTTGGTCTTTTATTATCTCTATTGTAATTAATATAGGTATGTGGTTTGAGCGTTTTGATATCATCGCAATTGTATTAAGTAAAGGACAGTTACCATCTACATGGTGGCGTTTTGAGCCAACGTTTGTAGACGTAGGTATCTTTGTAGGAACTATAGGATTCTTCTTTGTATTATTCTTATTATATGCAAGAACATTCCCAGTAATTCCTACGGCGGAGATTAAGACTATTTTGAAATCATCAGGTGAGAATTTTAAAAAATCAAGAGAAGAGAACAATGAGCACTAATAAAGTAATTCACGCATTATATAATGATGATGATATCTTAATGGATGCCGTTAAGAAAGTTAAAGCAGAGAATCATCACATTGAAGAAGTATTTTGTCCATTTCCAGTACACGGATTAGACAAAGCAATGGGCTTAGCACCAACACGTTTAGCGATTACTGCTTTTTTATATGGTATTACAGGTTTATCAGTAGCAGTTTGGTTAACATGGTATACTATGATTGCTGATTGGCCTCAAGATATTGGTGGAAAACCAAATTTTTCTTGGGCAGCTAATATGCCAGCTTTCGTGCCAATATTATTTGAATTAACAGTGTTTTTTGCAGCACACTTAATGGTAATTACTTTTTACTTAAGAAGTAAGATTTGGCCATTTAAAGAAGCTGAAAATCCTGACCCAAGAACTACAGATGATCACTTTTTAATGGAAATCCCTGTTAAAGGGAGTGAGGAAGAGTTAGTGTCATTGTTAGAAACAACAGGAGCTGTAGAAATTAACGTAGTAGAAACGCACTAATAAAGAGATATGAAGAATTTAAAAATAATTATCGCTTTAGCTGTAGCAGCAACAAGCTTAAGTTCTTGTAACGATAAACGAAAACCACAAGTACAATTTATGCCAGATATGTACGTATCTGTACCTTATGATGTAAATGGAGCTGAGGGGTTAAATAAAGAAATGGTAAATAAATTACCAGTAGCAGGTACTGTAAGTAGAAACGGGGTCGTAGCTTATGATATTCCAGATACTAATGAAGGATATGAAAAAGCAAAAGCTGAATTAAAAAACCCGTTACCTACAACTGAAGCAAACTTAGAAAAAGGTAAAGAGTTATACGGTATATACTGTGCGTCTTGTCATGGTACAAAAGGAGATGGAAACGGAGTATTATCTCAAAGAGATAAATTCAATGGTATTCCAAATTACGCAGATAGAGAATTAACTCCAGGTAACATTTATCATGTAATTATGTATGGTAAAAATTTAATGGGGTCTCATGCGTCACAGTTAAGATACGATGAGCGTTGGCAAGTTGTACAATACGTAGAAAAATTAAGAAGCGAATTAAAATAAGTCTATAATAGATAGTTAAGATATGTACCAGTTTTCAGGAAAATTAAAAATGCTTGCTATTGTTTTAATGGCTGTAGGACTTTTAGGAACAGGTTATAGTTTCTTATCAGCTCCTAAAACATTAGAAGAAGCAAAAGAAATTTTAGCAAAACAAGATGCACACCATGGAGGTCATGATGCGAAAGCAGATCATGCTGAAGAGGAACACGCAGAAGAAGCTAAAGTTGAAAAGCATGAAGAAGAGGTGACAACAGAGGAACATGTTGCAGATAGTATTGCGACACATACTGAAGAAGTAGCACACAATAGTGAGCAAGAGCACTCAGATGAAGTTACAGAAAATACACAAGCACAAGACAGTTCAGCTGTACACGTAGCCGAAGATACTCATGAAGAAGCTGCAGCTGATGAAGCAAATGAAACAACAACTGAAGCACATACTGAAGTAGCAGAAGCTCATGGTGAAGATCACGGAGATGCTCACGCAGAACATGCTTTACACCAAATGGAAAACAGACCTTGGTCTGCTTTATATGTTGCTTTATTATTTTCTTTAGGAATCACATTATTAGTATTAGCATTTTATGCTTCTCAAAGAGTAGCACAGTCTGGATGGTCTGTTGTGTTATTTAGAGTTATGGAAGCTATCACTTCAAACTTACACTATGTTAGTATACTAATGTTAGTATTCTTAATAGCAACGGCAATGCACATGAACCATTTATTTACGTGGATGGGAGAAGGAGTTGTAGACCCCACAAGTCCAAATTACGATGCTATTGTAGATGGTAAGAAATGGTATTTAAACACACCAGGTTGGTTAATGAGAAGTATTTTCTATCTAGTAGTATGGAACGCTTATACTTTTATTATTAGAAGAAATTCTATTAAACAAGACAATGGAGATTTAAAATTACATAAGAAGAACTATAATATTTCTGTAATTTTCTTATTCTTCTTTATGATTACTGAAAGTATGGCTTCTTGGGATTGGATTATGACAATAGATCCACACTGGTTCTCAACATTATTTGGATGGTATGTATTAGCTACTTTCTTAGTATCTGCCTTAACAGTAATAGCTATGGTAACTATTTACTTACGTTCAAAAGGTGTATTACCATTAGTAAATGATAGTCATATTCATGATTTAGCTAAGTTTATGTTTGGTTTCTCAGTATTCTGGACCTACTTATGGTTTGCTCAGTTTATGTTAATATGGTATGCTGATATGCCAGAAGAAACTACATACTTCTTATTACGTTTTAATGAATATAAAGTACCATTTTTAGCGATGGTAGTTATGAACTTCGTTTTTCCAATACTATTATTAATTAACAGTGATTTTAAGAGCATGCCTTGGTTTGTTATACTAGGAGGTGTTGTAATTTTAGCAGGTCACTATATAGATTTATTTGTAATGGTTATGCCTGGAACAGTTGGAGGTCAATGGGGATTCGGAATAGGTGAAGTTAGTGGATTGTTATTCTTTGTAGGGTTATTCATTTTCGCTACTTTCAGTGCATTTGCTAAGGCAAACCCAGTACCAAAAGGTAACCCATATTTACACGAGAGTGAAACATATCATTACTATAATATCGAACACAGAGGAGAAGATAGTAATCATCATTAATAAAAAGAATTAATAAACAAATAGTTTAGATAATATGCTCGCTTTATTTTATATTTTCATAGCAGTTGCAATTGGAGTAAGTTTTTGGCAAATTACTCGTATAATGAATTTCCGTGGTATAATTGCTACAGATGAAGACAACGAAAAACAAGGTAAATATGCTCTAGGATTTCTGGCTTTCCTATATGCAATGATGATTTACTGCTTAATTGCCATGAACGTAATCATGTTACCAGAAGCTGCTTCTATCGAAGGAGAGCATGATGACAACCTTTTCAATATTACTTTTTGGTTGATTGGAATCGTTCAGTTTGGAATGCAGTTCTTAATTTTCTTCTTTACATATAAGTATAGAGGAAACAAAAACAACAAGGCATTATTTTATGCAGATAGTCACAAGTTAGAATTAATTTGGACAACTATTCCAGCAGTAACAATTGTATTATTAATTGGATATGGTTTATGGGCTTGGAACAACATTATGTATGTTGGAGACGATGAAAACCCTATTGTAATTGAAGTATACTCTCAACAGTTCCGTTGGGATGCACGTTATGCAGGTGAAGACAACCAATTAGGTTTAGGTAATGTAAACTTTATCAAAGGTATTAACACAATGGGTGTTGATATGTCTGATCCAAGTGCACAGGATGATAAACAAGTAACAGAATTATACTTACCTAAAGGTAAGAAAGTGTTATTTAAATTCCGTTCGCAAGATGTATTACACTCCGCTTATATGCCTCACTTTAGAGCGCAAATGAACTGTGTTCCAGGTATGGTTACTCAATTCGCATTCACGCCAAAGTATACTACAGCTGAAATGCGCCAGAATTCTGAGGTAATTGCAAAAACAGAGGGAATTAACAAAATTAGAAAAGCTAATGGAGAAGATCCATACGAGTTTGATTACTTATTATTGTGTAACAAAATTTGTGGAGCATCTCACTACAATATGCAAATGAAAATTACTGTTGTTGAAGAAGAAGAATACAACAAGTGGTTGTCAGAACAAAAAACATTAGCTCAAGCAATTAAATAAGATATTTTTAAAAAGTATATAAAGATATAGATTATGTCAGATCATCATCACAAAGAAACATTTGTAACTAAATACATTTTTAGTCAAGATCATAAAATGATCTCGAAACAGTTCCTTGTTACAGGTATATTTATGGGTATCATAGGAGGTTTCATGTCTATGTTATTTCGTTTACAAATTGCATGGCCAGATACATCGTTTTCAATTGTTGAAGCATTCTTAGGAAACCATCAAACAGATGGAATTATGAATCCAGATATGTACTTAGCGTTAGTTACAATTCACGGTACAATTATGGTATTCTTTGTATTAACGGCAGGTTTAAGTGGTACATTCTCTAACCTATTAATTCCGTTACAAATTGGAGCTCGTGATATGGCTTCTGGATTCTTAAACATGGTATCTTATTGGTTGTTTTTCTTATCATCAGTAATAATGATTATTTCATTATTCGTAGAAGCAGGACCAGCATCAGCAGGATGGACAATTTACCCTCCATTATCTGCATTACCACAAGCAATTCCAGGTTCAGGTACAGGTATGACATTATGGTTAGTGTCTATGGCAATTTTCATTGCATCATCATTAATCGGGTCGTTAAACTATATCGTAACAGTTTTAAACTTACGTACAAAAGGATTGAAAATGACAAGATTGCCATTAACAATGTGGGCATTCTTTATTACAGCAATTATTGGTGTAATTTCATTCCCGGTATTATTATCAGCAGCATTATTATTAATCTTTGATAGAAGTTTTGGTACTTCTTTCTACTTATCAGATATCTTTATTTCTGGTGAAGTATTACATTATCAAGGAGGGTCGCCAGTATTATTCGAACACTTATTTTGGTTCTTAGGTCACCCAGAGGTATATATTATTTTATTACCAGCATTAGGTATTAGTTCAGAAGTAATTTCAACAAACGCACGTAAACCAATTTTTGGTTACCGCGCAATGGTTGGTTCTATCATGGCAATTGCATTCTTATCTACAATTGTATGGGGTCACCACATGTTCGTATCTGGAATGAATCCATTCTTAGGTTCAGTATTTACTTTTACAACAGTATTAATTGCAATTCCATCAGCGGTAAAAGCGTTTAACTATGTAACTACCTTATGGAAAGGTAACCTACAGTTAAATCCTGCAATGATGTTCTCTATCGGATTAGTTTCTACATTCGTAACAGGAGGTTTAACAGGATTAGTATTAGGAGATTCGGCATTAGATATTAATGTTCACGATACATATTTCGTAGTGGCACACTTCCACTTAGTAATGGGAGTATCAGCATTATTAGGAATGTTTGCTGGTGTTTATCACTGGTTCCCTAAAATGTATGGTAGAATGATGAATAAAACATTAGGATACTGGCACTTTTGGTTAACAATAATAAGTGCTTACGGAGTATTTTTCCCAATGCACTTTATAGGGTTAGCTGGTTTACCACGTCGTTATTATACAAATACAAACTTTCCAATGTTTGATGATTTAGCTGACATTAACGTGTTTATGACTATTATGGCTATTATTGGAGGTTTTGCACAGTTAATCTTTATAGCAAACTTCTTTATCTCTATGTACAGAGGTCAAAAAGCAACGCAAAACCCATGGAATGCAAATACACTTGAGTGGACTACTCCAGTTGAACACATTCACGGAAACTGGCCAGGAGCAATTCCTGAAGTTCACAGATGGGCTTACGATTACAGTAAAACAGATGAAAATGGTGAGTATGTACACGGAAAAGATTTCGTACCACAAAATGTACCATTATTAGATGGCGAAGAACCATCTTAAAATAAAAATATGCAAACTTAAAAAGCCTTCCAATTTGGAAGGCTTTTTAAGTTTCTATGGTTATTACAAGATTTTATAATATGTATTTTAGCATAGAAAAGAGCTAAGTAACATATATTACAAAACAAACATTTTATTTCAAGTATATTTGCAATAATATGAATGAAAACCTAAACCCTGATAATACTCATTTTTCAAGTGAAGAGTTAGATGTAGAAAAGAAACTACGTCCGCTTTCATTTGAAGATTTTACTGGTCAAGAGCAGGCAATTGATAATTTAAAAATTTTCGTTGAGGCTGCCAATCAACGAGATGAAGCACTTGATCATACCCTGTTTCATGGACCTCCTGGTTTAGGAAAAACCACCTTAGCACATATTTTAGCCAGTGAATTAGGAGTGGGGATTAAAGTTACCTCAGGACCAGTATTAGACAAGCCTGGAGATTTAGCAGGTCTACTAACCAATTTAGATGAACGAGATGTTCTGTTTATAGATGAAATTCATCGATTAAGTCCTATTGTAGAAGAATACTTGTATTCAGCAATGGAAGATTATAAAATCGATATTATGATCGAATCAGGGCCCAATGCACGTACAGTTCAGATTAATTTAGAACCGTTTACATTAATTGGAGCTACTACACGTTCAGGATTGCTTACAGCTCCTATGCGAGCACGTTTTGGAATCAGTAGTCGTTTACATTACTATTCAACAGAATTATTAACAACCATCGTACAGCGAAGTGCATTTATTTTAAAAATGCCTATTTCTATGGAAGCAGCAATAGAAATTGCTGGTAGAAGTAGAGGAACTCCACGTATTGCTAACGCATTATTACGTAGAGTACGTGATTTTGCACAAATTAAAGGTGATGGTACCATTACCATAGAAATAGCGAGATATGCCTTGAAAGCATTGAATGTAGACGCACATGGTTTAGATGAAATGGACAATAAAATTTTATCTACCATTATCGATAAATTTAAGGGAGGTCCAGTAGGAATAACAACTTTAGCGACAGCAGTAGCTGAAAACGCAGAAACAATTGAAGAAGTATATGAACCTTTTTTAATCCAACAAGGGTTTATTATGCGTACGCCAAGAGGAAGAGAAGTAACTGATTTGGCATATAAACATTTGGGAAAAATTAAAGGAACTAGTCAAGGAGAGCTCTTTTAAATAGAATGGAACTACTAAAAAAACTCATACCGATACTAGAATGGTTACCCAACTATAAAAAATCGCAGTTAAGAGGTGATGTAGTTGCAGGTGTAACCGTCGCTATTGTATTAATTCCACAAGGTATTGCCTACGCATTGATTGCAGGATTACCACCTATTTATGGATTGTATGCAGCTTTAATGCCTCAGTTGATGTATGCTATATTTGGAACATCACGTCAGGTAGCAATTGGACCAGTAGCTATGGATTCATTAATCGTAGCAACAGGAGTTTCTACCTTAGCGTTAACAGGTTCTGAAAGTTATATTGCTATAGCAATACTCCTCGCATTAGTTGTAGGAACCATTCAGTTTTTAATGGGAATTTTCCGATTAGGATTCATTGTTAATTTTTTATCAAGACCTGTAATAACCGGATTTACATCTGCAGTAGCTTTAATTATTGGGTTAAATCAATTTAGAAACTTATTTGGAGTAGAGTTTGTACAGAGCGATCAAATTCATGTACTGTTGGAAGATATTCTTTTCAGACTTCAATATTTTAAAACAAACACCACAATTATTGGCTTAATAGCATGCGCTATTATTATAGTTTTTAGGAGAGTAAATAAAAAAATACCAAATGCCTTAATAGTTGTTATACTAGGAATAGTAACCATACGTTTTTTTGGAACACAACTTTCCGATGTAGCCATCGTAAAAGATATTCCTTCAGGGTTACCAAAATTTTCAATGCCAGTAATTGATGTAGCTCTAATACGTGAATTAATGCCAATAGCCGCAACACTAGTTATGGTAGGGTATTTAGAAACGATTTCAATTGGAAAAACGCTGGAAGCCAAACAAGATGAGTATAGAGTAAGGCCAAACCAAGAGTTAGTAGCCTTAGGGTTAAGTAATATGGTAGGGTCATTATTTCAATCGTATCCGTCAGCGTCAAGTTTTTCTCGTTCTGCTATCAATGGGGAATCAGGAGGTACTACAGGAATTTCAGCAATTGTTTCAGCAATTTTAGTAGTGTTTACCTTACTTTTTTTAACTCCCGTTTTTTATCATTTACCAAAAACTATTTTATCAGCAATAATTATAGTCGCAGTTTTTAACTTAATAAATATAAAGGAAGCTAGAAGGCTGTGGAGAGCTAATAATTTAGATTTCTGGCTACTCCTAGCTACTTTTTTGGCTACCATTTTCTTTGGAATTGAATACGGAATTTTAATTGGAGTAGTGCTGTCATTAATCGTTTTAATTTTTAGAACCTCTAGACCCTATGTAGTTGAGTTAGGTAAAGTACCAAATTCAGACTTTTATCGTAATAAAAATAGGTTTAAGGAAGTTATTTTAGACGAAGAAATCTTAGTATTTCGTTTTGATGCACAGTTATTTTATGCAAACTCAAACTATTTTCGAGATAAGTTGGACGAAATGGCAGAAGAAAAAAGGGAGGCATTAAAATTGATTGTGTTAGATGCAGAAAGTATTAATAGAGTAGATAGTACAGGAATAGAGATATTAAAAGAACGTATTATTTATTTCAATAAACACAATATTCAATTTTATTTCGCAGGAGTGAAAGGGCCGGTAAGAGATGCTTTTTTTAGGGGAGGTTTATTAGACGTAGTAAGTCTAGATCACTTTTTTATGCGTGCCAACGGTGCCGTAAAATTCTATAAAACAGGAGATAACCAAAATCAGAAGAAATACGCACAATATATACATCAAGCGTATAAATAATATATAATATCATGAGAATAGAGCAAATTTATACAGGCTGTTTAGCACAAGGAGCCTATTATATAGAAAGTAATGGAGAAGTGGCAATAATAGATCCGTTACGAGAAGTAGATCCTTATATAGATAGGGCTAAGAAAGATGGCGCTAAAATCAAATATATTTTTGAAACTCACTTTCATGCAGATTTTGTAAGTGGTCATGTTACCCTTGCAGAAAAAACAGGAGCAACAATTGTATACGGACCAACAGCGAAAACGAACTATGAGGCTCATATAGCAATAGACGGTGAAGTGTTCACGTTAGGAGATATTACTATTACCGTATTGCATACTCCAGGACATACTATGGAAAGCACTTCATATTTATTGAAAGATGCAAACGGTAAGAATCATGCTGTTTTTAGTGGAGATACTTTATTTTTAGGTGATGTAGGTCGTCCAGACTTAGCACAGAAAGCTGCAAATTTAACACAAGAAGAGTTAGCAGGACTGTTATACGATAGTTTACGTACAAAGATTATGACGCTGGAAGATGATGTAATTGTATATCCAGCACACGGAGCAGGTTCAGCTTGTGGTAAAAACTTGAGCAAAGAAACAATTGGTACTATTGGCGATCAAAAGAAAACCAATTATGCACTTCGTGCAGATATGACGAAAGAAGAATTTGTGAAGGAAGTTACAGACGGATTACTACCTCCACCTGAGTATTTTCCTTTAAATGTAAAAATGAATAAGGAGGGATATCAATCTATCGATGAAGTTATCAAAAGTGGAGCAAGAGCATTATCGGTAGAAGATTTTGAAAAAACAGCAAATGAAACCGATGCGTTAATTTTAGATGTACGTCATCAATCAGAGTTTATTAAAGGATTTATACCACAATCAATTTTTATTGGTTTAGGAGGAACATTTGCTCCATGGGTAGGTGCATTGATTAAAGATGTTACACAACCAATTTTATTAGTGACTCCAGAAGGAGAAGAAGAAACAACTATAACACGCTTATCTCGCGTTGGTTTTGATAATGTACTAGGATATTTAGAAGGAAGCTTTGATTCATGGAAAGAAGCAGAAAAAGAAGTAGATACATTGCGTTCTGTTTCTGCAGCTATTTTAGCAGAAGCGGTTACGAAAAAAGCTCCTGTTTTTGATGTTAGAAAACCAGGAGAATATGCAAATGAACATATTGTAGATGTACCAAGTACACCGTTAGATTTCTTAAACGAACATGTGGAAGAGTTTCCTACAAAAGAAGATTTTTACGTACACTGTGCTGGAGGATACCGTTCAGTAATTGCAGCATCTATTTTAAAAGCAAGAGGATTCCATAACATCATTGATGTTGCTGGAGGGTATAAAGCGATTAAAGAAACTGATATTCCAAGAACAGCAACGGTATGTCCATCAACCTTAAAATAAGTAAAATGAATAAAGGTATTTTTTTAGTAGGTTTGTTTTTAACGGTGGTATTGTCGTGTAAACCACAAAACACAGAGGTAAATAACATTACTATAGATAACTTACAAGTAGTTTTACAGAATGAAGACAACGTACAGTTATTAGACGTTAGAACTCCAAAAGAGTGGGCTGGAGGAGTTATCGAAACCCCAATTAAAATAGACGTTACTGGTAACGATTTTGAAGGAAAAGCTTTAGAAAAATTAGATAAAACAAAACCAGTATATCTTTATTGTCGTTCAGGGGGAAGAAGTTTAAAGGCAAGTGAGTTACTTGCTCAAAAAGGCTTTAAAGTATACAATGTTTTAGGAGGGTACCTAGAATGGACAGAGAAAAATAAAGAATAAAGAAAATCCCGAGTAGTATACTCGGGATTTTTTGTGTTTCGCTATCGGTTGGGCTATGAGTAGTTGCGGAATTTTTGTAGGAATTTCCCTAGTAAGCGAGTAGCAGCAATTGCTTATAGCCATTGTTATACAGCGTTATTTCATTTTTAAATACCAATAACCATGGAAGTTAATGAAAAAATGAGAAATACTTTTTTTGATTTATTAATATTCGCTTTGCTATAAGGGTGTCTTTCATCATGAATTTTATCATTAGCGAATGGGTTTTAATTCACTAAATATTTCAATATGGTTTAACGCTTAAAAATACCTTTTTTCGTAAGGTAGTTATATTAGGCTCAGGTACTTTTGCTGATACATTTAACAAGGCAGTACAGCCATAAAAGGCATCACTTTCAATACGAGGTAAGCTACTTGAAAAACGAACAGAAGTTAAAGCGAGGCAACTTTCGAAAGCAAGACGTCCAATATTAGTTAAACTACTCGGAAAAGTAACCGAAGTTAAGGCGGAGTATCGAAAAGCACCTCTTCCAATACTGGCTACCTTTGTAAGAGACAAGTCAGCTGAAGTTAAGGAAGAACAGTTCTGAAAAGCAGAGCGCCCAATGCTAGTTAAAACATTCGGAAAAGTAACTGAAGTTAAAGAGGAACAATTCATAAAAGCAACACTGCCAATATTGGTTAAACTATTTGGGAAAATAACCGAAGTCAAGGAGGAGCAACCAGAAAAAGTATTTTGCCCAATATTGGTTACTTTTGTATGGGAAATATCTGCTGAAATTAAGGAAGTACAGTACTGAAAAGCACCATTTCCAATACGGGTTAAACTGTTTGGAAAAGAAATAGAAGTTAAAGATGAGCAGTCTCGAAAAGTATTAACTCCAATACTAGTTAAATTATTAGGAAAGTGAATAGAAGTAATCTTTATACATTTTTCAAATGCTTTACTTCCAATACTAGTTAAGTTAGTAGCCCTCGATAAATCAACATGAGTTAATACATTATTACCGCTTCCACTAAAACTTTCTTTAAAAGCATTTTTTCCAATATGGGTTACAGCATAGGTAATACCATCACTGATAACGGTAGCAGGTAGGCTTAGTTTAGGGTTCCCAGCATAAGCGTAATTTTCATAATCACCAGCTACTTCTACAGTGCCAATATTGGTGGTATTATTCTGTGTTAAAACTTTATATTTAATATTACTAACTGTAAATAGATTACCAATTTGAGCATTAGTGTTGTTTAATCCTATCATCCATAGTAAAAAGTAAAATAGTTTTGGCTTCATTGTTTTGTTATGTTTTTTCAAAATTAATAATGTCAATGTAATTAAGAATATAAGCTTGTTTTAATGACTTATATCTACCGATAACGAAGTTAGTCTTTATAAGTTAATTTTCAAGAGCATAAAAAAACCGAGACAATTGTTTCGGTTTTACTTTTTCTTAACTCTTTTACCTTTTAAAACTTTAACGTTGCACCTACTAAAAAGTTTCTAGTAGCTTGCGGAAAGTATCCTTGGACCTCAAAAGAAGTTCCAGGAGTATCCCAAGTATTTAAATAGGTATATCCTCTATCAACATATTCTTTATTAAAAAGATTGTTTACCAATCCTGTAAACACAATAGATTTAAAAATTTTATTCATTTTAAGCTCATAACTAACATTAAAATCACTCACGTAATAGCTATCTAATTTAGAAGCTTCAGTATCGGTATTACTCAAATATTGCTCGCCAACAAATTTAGATAATAAAGAAAGCTGTAACCCTCGTGTAGGTTTGTAAACCAATGCATTTCCAGCAATAATATTTGGAGAAAAAGCAATATTTGTAGTCTCAATATTGCGTTGAACACCATCACGGTCTAACATAAAATTGTTAATTTTATTACTACTTACTGTAAGATTTTGGTTAATGCTAAATTTGTCTGAAACGTTAATATTAGCATCAATTTCTACCCCTAAACGATAACTATCTTTCACATTTTTACGTAAATATTCACCTACATCATTTAATCCGCCAGTTTGAATTAATTGATTGTCGTACGACATGTAATAGATGTTTGTATTTAATTGAATCGTTTTATTGTGTAAACGCCATCCAAATTCAAAATCATCTAAGGTTTCATGTTGTACATTCGGGCCATTTTGAAAATCATCACGATTAGGTTCTCTGTTCGCACGAGCATACGATGCATAAATACTGTTTTCTTTATTAATACTATAAGTAAAACCTAACTTAGGGTTGAAAAAACTGTATGAAGTATCAATATTTAAAGGATGCAAATCAGAAGTAAATCCACCAGTTGTATAATCAATAAATCTACCTTGTACATCAACAAAAGCTTTTAAGTTATCAAAAACATTAAAAGTAGCTTTAGAAAAAACGCTAATATCATTTTTCTTAGCATCACTAAAATAGTAATGATCTCTAATGCTAGCACCATCTGCAAATTGTGTAGCCCAAATAACTTCACCAAAATGATCTCCTTTATAATTACTATAAGAAGCACCAGAAATTAACTCGAAATTTTCAGTTTTATAAGTAACATTAGCATTAGCTACGTAAAAATCATTATCCAACCAACGACGAACAATAACATCGCTTCCGTCAACAATTACATTACCATAATCAACAGCATCTTTATCTTCTTTAAACTGTTCAAAATACCCTTCTCCTTTGGTATAATTTAATCCAATATTGGTAGACCAGTTATCAGAGAGTTTCTCATTCCAATGTAATTGGTAATGATCTTGCCAATAATTATCGGTTTCATTATCGTAGGTATACGGATTCTGGCGACGATTTTCTTGTAATTGCTCAGCACTTAAGCCATACCAAGCTTGATAAGTTTGTTGTTTACCTCCAAAAGCTAAGGCTTTAATCAACGTATTGTCATCTGTATAGCTACCTTGTAAGAAATATGATTTTAAATCGGTGAAAGCTCGGTCAACATAGCCATCAGAATAAATGTTAGACAAACGACCCGCAAACTCAAATCCATTATTTAATTTTCCAGTGGTAAACTTTACGGTGTGTTTTCTTGTTCCGTACGAACCAAAAGCATTTGAAATTTCTCCACTAGCTTCTTCCGAAATAGCATCGGTTAAAATATTTAAACTAGCTCCAAATGCTCCAGAACCGTTCGTAGACGTTCCTACACCACGTTGTAACTGTAAACTTTGGGTAGACGAAGCAAAATCTCCCATATTTACCCAAAAAGTACCCTGACTCTCGGCATCGTTATACGGAATTCCGTTAATCGTAACGTTCACACGAGAAGCATCCGAACCACGTACACGAATATAAGTGTAACCAACACCAGCACCAGCGTCTGACGAGGATGTTACAGAAGGTAAATAGTTTAGTAACACAGGAATATCCTGCCCTAAGTTACGTTTTTCAATTTCTTGTTTGCCAAGGTTTGAGTGTGTTACGGGTGCATCTGCTTTTACACGAACAGCAGATACTAAGACTTCATCTAACACAGTTTCATTAGAAATTAATTGAAACGTAATCTGTTGGTTGTTGGTAATTTCAACCTCTTGAGAAGTGCTTTTAAAACCAACATAAGAAACCTCAATAATATGCGTTCCTTTTGGTAGGTTTAACTTGAATTTACCTTCAAAGTCGGTAGAAGTCCCTTTGTTTTGAGTTCTAACTGCTACGGTGGCACCTACTAAAGGTTCTTGATTACCATTAATCACGTTACCTGATAAAGTAACCATTTGTTGTGCACTGGTAGTTAACGTTGTAAATAATACGGTTAAAAAAGCTACTATTTTCACTTTCTTGATAAAAGACATCGGTCTCATTTTATAAAAACAAAATCGAATAAAAAGAGGTAATTATTCTTTAGTTAAACATTGAATAATTAAAATTTGTCATTACAAGTAGTTTACAACAAAGTATTCTTTGGTTTATAAACAAATTTCTCGTAACAATTGTTTTCCAAATGGCGATTATCGCCTCCCTAAACAGCATTACCTGTTCCAGGTTCGTTGGGTATGATCTCAGCCTGAATTTAATTATGAATTATAAATGATTAATTACGAATTATTTTAATAATCAAAACTCGTAATTCCACAATTCTTAATTCAAATAAGGCACCCCTTTATGAGAACGGTGCAAAGGTAAATATGAAATATGAATAAAGAGCGATAAATAGCGGGTTTTTCTGAGGTTGTTAGTAAATGGATAGAAAGTAATCAAGGAAGTAAAAAAACATTCTAGCCAATTTATAGATTTAACTCAATGCATTCCGTTGTAATTTTAATATTTTAGTGGTGAAAATATCAGATATTTATGAGTAAATCTTTTAAAACGAGCGTTAATAAAACGCATGATTTTGATTTTACTGAAGCGCAAATTGAGGCGCTAGATATAGTAGAAAAATCAAAAAACAACTACCATGTACTTGAGGGGAACCAATCGTATCAAGCTACCATACTTCAAACAAATTTCAATCAAAAAACATACACCATTCAAATCAACGGAAACACCTATGAGGTGAATATTTCTAATGAATTAGATGTGTTAATTGATGAATTAGGATTAGAAGTAGCTGCAGAGAAAAAAGAAAACGATATCAAGGCACCAATGCCTGGGTTAATTGTTTCTGTTGATGTTGAAATTGGTCAAGAAGTAAAAGAAGGTGACGGAATTTTGGTGTTAGAAGCCATGAAAATGGAAAATACCTTACAAGCACCAAGAGACGGAGTTGTAAAATCGGTTGCTATACAAGTAGGTGATAAAGTAGAAAAGAATACGGTTTTAATAGAAATGGAATAATATGAAAAAGATATTAGTAGCAAATAGAGGAGAAATTGCGTTGCGTGTAATGCGTACTGCAAAAAAAATGGGGATTAAAACGGTAGCAGTTTTTTCTGAAGCAGACAGAAATTCACCACACGTAACTTTTGCAGACGAAGCGGTATGTATTGGTCCTGCACCTTCGAATCAATCCTATTTATTAGGAGATAAAATTATTGAAGTAGCGAAGGAGTTAGGTGTAGATGGAATTCACCCAGGATACGGATTTTTAAGTGAAAATGCAGCCTTTGGAGAAGCCGTAGCAAAATCAGGAATTGTATTTATAGGGCCAAAAACCCACGCTATTGAAGTGATGGGGAGCAAATTGGCTGCAAAAGATGCAGTAAAAGCCTATGATATTCCAATGGTTCCGGGGATTGATGAAGCAGTAACTGATGTAGAATATGCATCGAAAGTAGCAAATGAAATTGGGTATCCGATTTTAATCAAAGCCTCAGCAGGTGGTGGTGGAAAAGGAATGCGTGTTGTTGAAAAAGAAGCCGATATTAAAGAACAAATGCAGCGTGCAATTTCAGAAGCAGAATCAGCTTTTGGAGATGGTTCTGTATTTATAGAAAAATATGTAGGGTCACCACGTCATATCGAAATCCAAGTGTTGGCAGATGCTCACGGAAACGTAGTACACTTATTTGAACGCGAATGTTCGGTACAGCGTCGCCACCAAAAAGTAGTAGAAGAAGCACCATCGAGTGTGTTGACTCCAGAAATTAGAGAAGCTATGGGTGCTGCAGCTGTAAGAGTTGCGAAAGCATGTGATTATTTAGGAGCAGGAACGGTTGAGTTTTTATTAGATGAAAATAAAAACTTCTACTTCCTAGAAATGAATACACGTTTACAAGTAGAGCACCCAGTTACGGAACTTATTACGGGAGTAGACTTGGTAGAGCAGCAAATAAAAATAGCAAGAGGAGAGGAGCTATCATTCACGCAAGATGATTTAGAAATTAACGGACACGCATTAGAATTACGTGTATACGCCGAAGATCCGTTAGATAATTTTGCACCGAGTATTGGAGTGTTGGAAACCTATCAACATCCGAAAGGAGAAAATATTCGTGTAGATGATGGTTTTGAAGAAGGAATGGAGATTCCTATTTATTACGATCCGATGATTTCTAAATTGATTACCTATGGGAATACGCGCGAAGAAGCTATTGAGTTAATGAAACAAGCCATTAGCAATTATAAGGTAAAAGGAATAGAAACTACGTTGCCGTTCGGAAAGTTCGTATGCGAACACGAAGCTTTCACCTCAGGGAATTTCGATACTCATTTTGTAAAGAAGTATTACACACCTGAGTTGTTAGAAGCAGGATACGAAAAAGAAGCGAAGATTGCTGCACAAGTTGCCTTACAGCAGTATTTAAAAGAGCAACGTATTTTAAAAACTTGTTAATACATAATGTGCGTTAGGGATTAACTCAATAATTTGTATTTTACGTGTTTCGTTGAATGCAAAGCATTTGCAGCGGCATCCTTTTGTTGTCAGTTCGAGTTTGCGGAGCAAGTATCGAGAACCAACAAAAGATATAGCGGAAAGCCCGACCCTTGGGGAACGCCCAAAAAAAGAATATAGATGAAATCTAAAATAGAAGAATTACAACATAAACTTACCGAAGCAAAGTTAGGAGGCGGACAACAACGCATCGACCGTCATCATCAAAAAGGAAAATTAACCGCCCGCGAGCGTATTAATTATTTCTTAGATGAAGGTTCTTTTGAAGAAGTAGGCATTTTAGTAACGCATAGAACGACCGATTTTGGAATGGAAAATCAGCAATTTTATGGTGACGGAGTGGTAACTGGATATGGAACTGTAAACGGACGCTTAGTGTACGTGTTTGCACAAGACTTTACGGTATTTGGAGGTTCGTTATCGGAAACACATGCCGAAAAAATCTGTAAGATTATGGATTTAGCGGTAAAAGTAGGAGCACCATTAATCGGATTGAACGATTCTGGTGGAGCACGTATTCAAGAAGGCGTACGTTCGTTAGGTGGTTATGCCGATATTTTTTACAGAAACGTACAAGCATCAGGAGTCATCCCACAAATCTCAGCAATTATGGGACCTTGTGCAGGGGGAGCAGTGTATTCTCCAGCCATGACCGATTTTACCGTTATGGTAGAAAATTCAAGTTATATGTTTGTTACGGGACCTAACGTAGTAAAAACAGTAACCAATGAAGAAGTAACTTCGGAAGAGTTAGGAGGCGCAAGTACGCATGCAACCAAATCGGGAGTAACGCATTTAACGGCAGCGAACGATGTACAATGTTTAGAAGACATTAAAACATTGTTGAGTTATATGCCACAGAACAATCAAGAAACTACAGCGAAATTACCGTTTGAATTAGGCGATGAAATTAGAGAAGAATTAGCCAACATTGTTCCAGATAATGCCAACAAGCCGTACGATATGCGTGCCGTAATTGATGGTATTGCTGATGCAGATTCGTTTTTTGAAATCCATAAAGAGTATGCCGATAATATCGTCGTTGGATTTGCGCGTTTAGGAGGAAGAAGTGTGGGGGTTGTTGCCAATCAACCGATGAGTTTAGCAGGATGTTTGGATGTAAACAGTTCTAAAAAAGCAGCACGTTTTACCCGTTTTTGCGATTGCTTTAATATTCCGTTATTGGTGTTGGTAGATGTACCAGGATTCTTACCAGGAACCGATCAAGAATGGAACGCTATTATTACCAACGGAGCAAAATTATTGTATGCGCTAAGTGAAGCTACCGTGCCAAGAGTAAGTGTAATTACCCGTAAAGCCTATGGTGGAGCGTATGACGTAATGAACTCAAAACACATTGGAGCCGATATGAACTTTGCGTGGCCTAGTGCAGAAATTGCGGTAATGGGAGCAAAAGGAGCGAGTGAAATTATCTTTAAAAAGGAAATTGCCGAAGCTGACGATCACGAAGCAAAATTAGCGGAGAAAGAAGCGGAGTATGCCGATAAATTTGCGAATCCGTACCGTGCAGCAGAACGTGGATTTGTGGATGAGGTTATTTTACCACAAGACACCCGTAGAAAACTGATTAAAGCTTTTGCGATGTTAGAAGGTAAAAAGGTAGAAAGACCGAATAGAAAACACGGGAACATACCGTTGTAAAAGATAATTAAATATCAATATTTTTAAGAGGCGCTTCTTTTTAGGAGTGTCTTTTTTGTTTTATAAGGTTTTGCTTTTGCTTTATTTGTCACATTAATGATGAAAAAACTAACTTTTATTGCTTAAATGTTTGGTTTTAAGGGTTTTTATGGTTGTTTGTAAGGATGTTTTTTTAGTTTTATAATTAGTAAAAGAGATAGTTGTTTACATATAAAAATATGGATGTAATTTGAAGGTATCTAAAAAGTATTTTTCAATCTCGAAATATAGTCGAAACTAAGAATCTAAAACTATAACCAAATGAAAAAAATAATACTAATTGTAATTACAATATTAATTGCCAGTTGCGGAGCGCTAAATAAAAACTCTGATTTAGAAGAGTTAAACAAGAGAGCTAATAGAGTAACAACTGTTATGAAAGGTTATCAACCTATTGATCCTATTCAGCTAACAGTAGAAAAAGAAAATGACACATTGAGTTTTAAAGATATTATATCTGAATTTCCAAACGAGGCAACAAGAGTTGCTGTAGGTAGAGTTAATCAGAGCGGCTCATTAACTTTTGGTACATTTAATGTTGCTAGAAATGGTGAAAGTTATTCTGTAATCATCGATTATATAAAATATATTACTACTGCAATTCCAGCAAGATATTCTGAAAATTATACAACAAAAAAGTATGCTGATTATGTGAGGAATAATTATAATTTTTTAGGAGAAAGATTAGATACTTTAAAAATTCCAGATAATTTAAAATCTAAAAACGTTTTATTATCAGAACAAATACTATCCACTAATTATGGTTCTGTAAATGAGTTTAATGCAGAGTTACAGGTTCAAAACCAAAATTTAAGATTAGATAAATCTCAAAACCATAATATTAAAATACCTGTTTATGTTGGTATAGGATTGAGAATTCAGGCATCAGTAACAGTGCTAAAAGATTCTGTGAATTTAGGGAGTTTATATGGTTTAGGGGTTGCTGCTTCTCAAAATAGATTAAGCGGAACGTTAATTATACAGTCATTAGGTATTAGTGGGGAAAATGTATCTCCTATAATTCCTATTCCAGATAGAATAAATGAGAGTACCATTCAAACAGCGATGCAATCTTTGGCAACAATTAAAAGTAAAATCTATGATACAAAAACTAAAATAACACCTCAAGTAGTCGCTTTTGGGCTTCCTTATAGTATTAATGGAGCTAAAGATTTAATTGAATCTTCATTACATACCTCGCCACCTAAATTAGGAATAAAAAATACTGGAGAAATAACTTTATTTCAGGAAACCTTAAAAGAGAAAAAAGAATAAAAAAAGAGATTTAAAAAACAAAGTTTTTCAAAACCCTTTTACGTAGAATAGTTTGAAAAAGTGATGAGATTCAGGAGCTTTGCCTCGCACCGTCTTTCAGACGATTTTAAACAAGGTTAAAAAAAATCCTCGTAAAAGACTTTTTTCTTTTGGTTCGTTTTCTTTGGACAAGCAAAGAAATCGAAGATTCATGAACTCCTATTAAAAATAAATAAAAAGTGCGTGAACTAAAATGGATATACATAAAAAAAGCAATTCTCAACAGAGAATTGCTTTTAACATTTATAAACTAGGTACTACACATCCGTACTAACCCAATAACTTCCCGTTGAGGTAGTAGACGGATTGTACGCCAAAATATTCACTTTGGTGCCGTTGGCAACATCCGCTAGTAACCATTCCATTGGCTGATTATTAATAGCACCACTTTCCAGCTCAACCATATTGCCGTTTAGGGTAACCTCGTCGGTACTAATGTCGAACTGTAGTGTGGTTTCCCCTCTGTTTTCAAAACTAATAAAACTCTCTTTGTCATACGATACCTGAGTAATTACCTTGGTTTCATTAGGCGCTACCTGTCCCACAAAATCAGTAATTGAGCTGCTTCCAGTAGTTGGACGATAGCTATACTGTGCTCTTTTTGCAGGTTCATTGGCAAATACTAACTGAGCCGTATTTATAATTTGAACAAGCGTTGTATAACAATCGTTCAATGCCGAAATACGATCTTGAGTAATTACCAAACGCTGTTTTTTATACACCTCTTGTTGCGTGTTCGCGCTCTTTAATTCGTCTTTAATTGTTGCCAACTCTTCCACAATAGATGCAGGCATTCCGCCTTTCGTTACATCGGTCAAATCATCTAAATAGTTGGTAACTACCTTTTCTAACGTTTCTAAAAACACCAACATTTTAGGCTGATTCTTGCTCGCATCTCTATAACCAGTTGTAAACTCCTTTAATACCGCAGGATTATCAGGAAAAGCCCACATAGCATGACTCTTTATACGATTATACACACGACTAGCATTTTGCATTTCTATCAACACCTTTTGCGTTTCCACTCCTTGTTTCGCCAAGGTACTAATATCGGTAACTACCGTATCTGCCGCATCAATCTGATGTAAAAAAGCCGCCGCGTATTCGCTTGTAAATCGGGCATTGAAAGCGGTAAAACGCTCCAAATCTTGCGTAAATAGGTTGTAAATTGTACGTGCGCTTTCAGCTAAAAAAGCATCTGATCCTTTGAATTTTCTTCTGGTTTCCATATTAATATTTAATTTAAGTTACATGTGTGTTTTTAGGGAAGCGTAAAACACGCTACCCATAGGTAATAAGTAGAAACAACAAGATTATAATAGCAGGAGAGCCCCTTGCCACTAGTTAAAAATCCATAAAAAATTAGATGGTTTTAGCAATACAATCATAGCATTTTGTTAGTTTCTTTTTCTTAACCGCTTCTAAATTATAGTGTTGGGGTATAAAAAACAAATGCGAAGGTCAATTTTTGCTTTTTTTTAACATTCAGACAATCAGAAGTATATCTTTTACACTGGTTGCGAATACTTTTTTTGTGTATTGTCAGTTCGAGTGATTTTTAAGAATGATAATGAGTTAAAAATTGTATCGAGAACTAGGCTATTACTTCTCGATACAAAATTATTTTCATTTCAAATAATTTTACTCGAAGTGATAATCCGTTACTACGTAGACCGAGAGCGTTGGATTGAATCCATACAGATTTAAGAGTGGGAGGATAGCCGTAGTATCAGCGACCCGTGCCGTGGAGTTAACGGAGCGTGCCGTAATATCAGCGACCCATGCCGTGGTGTTAACGGAGCGTGCCGTAGTATCAGCGACCTGTGCCGTGGTGTTAACGGAGCGTGCCGTAGTATCAGCGACCTGTGCCGTGGTGTTAACGGAGCGTGCCGTGATATCAGCGACCCATGCCGTGGAGTTAACGGAGCATGCCGTAATATCAACGACCTGTGCCGTGGTGTTAACGGAGCATGCCGTGATATCAGCGACCCGTGCCGTGGTGTTAACGGAGCATGCCGTACTATTAGCGACCCAAAACTGTGATATAAAGAACCGTTACTACTCTAAAAAACAACTTTTATTACCTAAATAGCTGCGATTATGGGATTCCGTAAGAATGTGTAGATACTTTGTATTAGGTTCGCAAGAACTGTAAGAGCAATTAGCTTTTTTATAATTAATTAACAAATAATAGTAACTCGTTAATAACTTTACTTTTAACAAAGTATTGGATTTGATATATTTGATAGCGTAAAAAATTGCTAAACCTTATGATATTCCATGTTTTTATCGGGATAAAAGAACTAAAGTTTGGTATATAACGAGTTACCTGCAAGTTGAGAAAAGAGACGATAAATGAAAATAAACGAATATTACATAAAAGCTAGGTTGTTTTCGACAATTTTAACTTCGATTCCAATACTTAGTTTGTATTATTTTGGCTTTAGCGATAAACTAATAGAGTTTATGATCTTTTTAGAGGGGTATAAGTGGGCTAGTGACATAACTCTTTCGATTGCAATAATCTATTTCCTTGTGCAAATCAATCGATTAATTTCAAAAGAACTATTCCAAAATTTATTCTTTAAAGAAGAATTAAATATGCCAACTACTAATTTTCTTCTTAATTCAGATACCACTTTGGCGAAATCAATAAAATCTCAAATAGTGCAAAAGATTGCTGCTGACTTTAATATTCACTTACTAGATTCAAATTCTGAAAATGAGAACGAAGAAGAAGCCAGAAAAACTATTGCAAGTGCTGTGGCTCAAGTTAGAAATGTGACTAGAGATAATACAATGCTACTTCAGCATAATATTGAATATGGCTTTGTGAGAAATCTGATTGGAGGTAGTGTTTTAGCTTCTGTAATTTCAATAATTAATATCTTTTTGTTTCAATATACTTTTCCAAATCCATTTGCATTCAAACTTAATTTAGTATTTCTAAGTGTCTACATTTTGCCAATTATTTTGAGTAAGTTTTTGATTAAAAGATATGGTAAATACTACGCAAAGATTTTATTCGAACAATATTTAAAAAAATAAAGGAAAAATGGATTTTAGTATAGATATGCTATCGCTTGGAAATGCAGATTGCAATATAATATGGACAAAAGAAGAAAACGCTGACTATGTAACAATAATTGATGGAGGCAATCCAAAAGATGCAAAAACAATAATTGAGCATTATGAAACCTATATAATGCCTAACATCTCGTCAGACAGTCCAATATTGATTATCAACACTCACCCTCATTCTGACCATATTGGAGGATTAATAGATTTAGTTCATTACTTCAAAAACAAGATTGCACGGTTCTATTATAATGACCCAACCGACTACATAGAAGAAGCGAAAAGGAATGAGATTAGAACATTAAATGAATCTTATAGGTATTCTAATAAAAGAGTCCAAAAGCTTTTCGAATCATTAAAACAATCTGATGATTTAAGTAATGTTCTTGACCAATATGGTATATCGAAACTTTCAGCGTTTTCTGACAGCGAATTAGACCACAGTTTATTTGAATTTGTCGGACCTTCAAAAGCATTTTATTTAGAACAACTTGGTTATTTTACAAACATTGATAACCTAAAAACATCAGGTTCTAATATTCAACCCGAAAGTGAAATCAATGAAGTTCAAGAAGGTTTAAATTCTTGCAATATAGTTGACGAGAAAAATGATGCTTCTGCAGAAAACTTGACATCTGTTTTAACAAAATTTGTTGATTCGAGTAAACGTAAATACTTGTTTACCGCAGATGCAGGAATTGATTCTTTTGAATCAGCAGAAAGTAATGGTTATGATATAAGAGACCTACATATTTGCCAATTACCGCATCATGGGAGTAGAAGAAATGTTAGTACAAATTGGATTGGTAATTTTAACCCTAATCAATTCTGGGTTTCTGCAAATGGAAGTAAAAAACATCCTAGAAAGGCAGTTATTAGTTGTATAAAGAAAAACTTACCAAATTGTAAGACATATAGTACTTATAAATCAGGAACGCTAAATATTAAATCTAAACCAGATCTTTTTCCTTTTAGAAATTGGATTTCAGCAGATGCTTTATAAGAAATCCTTGATATTAACAACAATTTAGAGGATAAAATAAAAGCAACTTTGCATTGAAAAAATAATGTATAAATAAAAGTTAAATAGAAACTAAAACCGAAACTTTTTTCGGTTTTCTTTTTTTTCAGCCTGTTGTTTTTTGGCATCCAATCGTTTGGCAATCGCTGCTTTTTTAGGTTTGGTAGCTTTACGTACTTTAGGTACTACCAAGGCTTGTGCTAAAAGGTTAAAAAAGCGTTCGGTAACCAATTCTTTGTTACGGTGTTGTGAGCGGCTTTCTTGTGAGCTTAGTATAAGTGTATGTTCTTTAGAGAGTCTGTTAGCTAAATTTTTAAGGAGCAGTGCTTTTTCTTTGTCCGAGAGCCCTAACGAGTCTTCAATAGTAAAACTTAATTCCACTTTAGAGGATACTTTGTTTACATGCTGTCCGCCCGCACCAGAGCTTCGTACGGCTTTAAAGTTGAGTTCTTTTAATAGTTGTTCTTTGTTCATAGTGTTTGTGAATGCATTAACGGAATTAACTTCCAATGTCAGTTCGAGTGGTTTTTATCAAGTGCTAACGAGATAAAAATTTTACTTCGGCTACGCTCAGTAGAGCTATCGAGAACTATTCCAGCGTCTAAGTCCTAAATTCTCGATACAAATTATGCTCTTTTCAATCGCAAAATTCACTCGAATTGACAGCTTTAAAATTTTAGTCAACCTACTTTAATAGGTGTTACTGTATTCCTGTAAAACAGGAGTTCCAAATATAAATAATCTATTGTTGTTTGTAAAGGAGGCTTACTAATCGAAGTGACTCTTATTGGTGAGAGTTGGGAATTTTAAAGGGTATTCGTAACTAGAATTAAGCAGATTTCTCGCTATCGCTCGAAATGACAAAACGTACGTCATTTCGAACTGTAGAGGAACGTAAGTGAGAAACCGTAAGGTTCAGCGGAGCTAAATCTTTTCGTTGAGAGTTGGGGGTTTTAAAGGATAGTAGTTACTCTTATTGATGAGATTCCTCCTCCTTTGTCGTTCGGAATGACGTTCAGGTTGTTTATATCATGTTATAAATTAATAGTTGTCATTTCGAACTGTAGTGGAACGGAGGTGAGAAATCTTTTAGTTGAGAGTTGGGAACTTTAAAGGGTAGTAGTTACTCTTATTGATGAGATTCCTCCTCCTTTGTCGTTCGGAATGACGTTCAGGTTGTTTATTTCATGTTATAAATTAATAGTTGTCATTTCGAACTGTAGAGGAACGGAGGTGAGAAATCTTTTAGTTGAGAGTTGGGAACTTTAAAGGGTAGTAGTTACTCCTATTAGTGAGATTCCTCCTCCTTTGTCGTTCGGAATGACGTTCAGGTTGTTTATTTCATATCATAACAATTAATAGCTGTCATTTCGAACTGTAGTGGAACGGAGGTGAGAAATCTTTTAGTTGAGAGTTGGGAACTTTAAAGGGTAGTAGTTA